>NZ_CAAKNY010000001.1 GCF_901212495.1 Collinsella aerofaciens
TTTTCGTGCGATGACGCGATTGAGCTTGGTTGGCCGCTCGAGGAAAGCGATGATTATGAGACCATCGCCGGCTGGATTTTGGAGCTTTGCGACTCGGTGCCCGACATCGGAGAGGTGTTTGAGGTCGCAGGGTTCAAGTTCAAGGTACAGTCGATGCGTGGCCAGCGCATCTCGCTCATTCGCGTGATCGCTCCGGCCGAAACCGATAAGAAGGATTCCGAGCCCGCGGCAGAGAAGCCGGCGGCGTCGGGTGCGGGCTCTGCGGATCCGCACGACGGCGACGAGTAGGGCAAGGACGAGTAGGGGAGAGTTATGGCAGGCCTGTTCAACATCCTTAAGGTCACCGTCAGCGAGGACAAGATTTGTGCGCACGTGCTGGTGAACCCCGGCATGCCGCTCATGACCTCGGAGGATATCGAGGCCACGGCGCGCGTGTACTACCTGGTACCCGCGATTGCCAAGCATCTGTGCCTGGGCGATTCGGGTCGCGAGTTCCAGGACTGCATGGGCCAGACCGAGCTTTGCCACCTGCTGGAGCACGTGACGGTCGAGCTCATGAACGAGACCGGTCTTGCCGGCAGCATCTCGTGCGGTCGCACGCGCGTGAGCGAGCATGACGAGCGTGTCTTTGAGGTCGAGCTTTCGTGTCCCGATGACGCGCTGGCCATTGGCGCGCTGTCGTCGGCGACCTTTATGATGGACTGGGCGTACCTGCACGCCGACCAGCCGGCCCCCGACGTGGAAGGCACGGTCGCGGGCCTGCGCAACCTGGTGCTGGGCATGCGCGCCGAGGCCGAGGGCAAGGACCCGCACGAGGCCGTCGCCGCTGCGAACGGCGAGGACGTGGCCGAGGATGCGCCCGAGGGCGACGCTCCTGCCGACGCCGACACTGAGCCTGTTGCCGAGGCGCCTGCTGAGCCCGAGTCTGCGGAGCCCCAAGGCGTCCCGAGCTTTGACGACGAGCCGCAGATGCCAATCGATACCGAGGGTGCGGTCGCCGAGAACCACGAGGCCCCCGCGGCCGTCTTTGGTGGTGCGGCAACGGCTCCGTCCGGCTCGGCGCACGAGGGCAACCTGCCGCTCGTTGACGGCGCCGGCGAAGACCCGGCCGCCACGGTGGCCATGCCGGCCATGCCGCAGGAGTAGGTTCGCTCACTTATCACCATCATGTTCCTGCGCTTTTACCGTACGCAGATGAGCGCGACGGCAAGTGTTGCGCTGCGGGTATAATGGACAGCATTCAAACGGTGGGCATCGAGGTGCCCGCAGGAGAGGAATGATCATGGGAAAGACTTTCAGCTTTGTCTCCGGTGCGCTCTTTGGTGCTGCCGCCGGCGCTATCATCGGCGTTGCTCTGGCCCCGCGCTCGGGTGCCGAGACTCGCGCCATGGCCGCCGATATCGCCAACGATGCCTGGGACAACATGCGTGACACCTACGAGCACGGTGCCGAGGAGGCCCGCGCCGCGGTCAACGACTTTGGTCCGATGGTCGACGCCAAGACCGATGACCTGCGCGCCAAGGTCGACCTGGCCCGCGAGCGCATGGATCAGCTTCGCGAGCAGCTCAACAACGCCATCTCGGGCGGCAACGTGACGCCCGCTGCCGACGTCGTGGTCGAGAACGTCACTGAGGCTGACACCGAGGCCACGGAGCCCTCGACCGAGGCATAATGCGCGCAGGGGATTTTGTCGGCGTCAAGGTTTATCGCAAGCCTGCCGAAGACAAGCGCACCAAAAAGGACGGCACGCCGCGCAGCCCTAAAAAGCTCGGCAAGATTCACTTTCCCGTCTTTACCCCGGGCGGCACGCGCGTGGTGGGCTTTATGGTCCGCCAGTCCGATATCGCGGGCATGATCGAGCGCCCCGACCGCTTTGTGGCCCTCGATGCCATCGGCGTCTATGAGGGTGCTGTCGCGGTCGACGACGTCAAGGGCACCTATGATGCCGCCGCAGCCAAGCGCCTCGATATCAACCTGGACGATTGCATCATCTGGGTTGGTATGGATGTGCGCACGGAATCGGGCGATGTCGTGGGCTACTGCTCGGACGTTGAGTTCAAGCCGCGCTCGGGTATTGTGCAGATGTTCTACGTGACCGCCGGTGCCGCTTCGAGCGTGCTGGTGGGCGACACGCAGGTGCCGCCGACGATGTTGCGCGGCTACGAGAACGGCGCGATGATTGTCTCGGACGAGGTCAAGGCGCTCGGGTATTCGGGCGGCGTGGCCGCCAGGGCTGCCGAGGCCGGTGTCGTGGTGGGCGATAAGGTCAAGAAGGGCGCCAAGGTGCTCGATGACAAGGGATCGGTTGCCGTGGACAAGGGCAGCCGTGCACTGGGCAAGCAGCTCGGCAAGACGCGCGGTATGTTCAAGGCCTTTAAGGACGAATATCAAAAGGCGAGCGGGAGCTCGTCAAAAGCTAGCAAATAGCGACGTACCAAATGATGGGAGGCGAGCCGGAGACATGTTGCTCCGGCTCGCTGTGTTTATGGGGGAGCGCACATGCGCCAAAACGGATCTAACTTAAACGGGCGCTCAGGTGCGCGTCCGACGGCGCGCCGCGACCTGGGGCAGCTGCCCAGCGGTCAGCGTCAACGTCGCCGTAAGCCCGGCGCGATGTACCTCAACCATAGCCGTGGGTTTAGCGATCGCAGTGCGCGCATCGGCAACGGGCGCTCGCCGCGCCGACCGTCCCACCTGCCCTATGCGCTCATCGCCGTGGGTTGCGCGCTCGTGCTGTTTATCGCTGCCGTCGTGGGCTACGTCAACCGCAGCGTGGACGTGGAACTCAACGGGCAAAAGACCGCGGTGCGCGTGGGCTCTACGTTGCAGAATCTTATCGACGATCAAAGCCTGACCGAAACGTACGATGCCGGCGATCTGCTGGCCGTCGACGACAGCGTGCTCAAGCGCCATGGCGGCGAAAAGCTGTCGGTGAAGGTCGACGGCAAGCGCGTGAAGCAAGGCAAATGGGATAGTCGCGAGCTTACGGGTGGGGAGAAGGTGACGGTTAAGGACGGCCGCAACGCGTACGAAAAGCACGAGGTCCAGGCCAAGACTGTCGAGCCAAAGCTTAAGGTCGAGGGCACGGGTGCCATTGAGTACGTCAAAACCTGGGGTGTTCGGGGCCGCTCTGAGGTATGGGTCGGCGAGCAGTCGGGCAAGACGCAGGACCGCGGCGAGGTCGTGCCCGCCACCGACTGCGTAGTCGAGTGCGCAAGCGTAGCGCCCAAGGGCAACGAAAAGTACGTGGCCCTGACATTTGACGAGGGTCCGAGCGGTGCGACCAAGCAGATCTTGCAGGTGCTCAAGGAAAAGGGCGTCACGGCGACATTCTTCCTTTCGGGCGATGCCGCGGAAGCCTCGCCCGCTCCTGCCAAAGCGATTGTCGATGCCGGGTGCGAGATCGGCTCCAACAGCTACAGCGATGATTCGCTCAAGGGCGAGGATCGCGAGACGGTACGCAAGCAGATCACGAAGGGCACCGAAGCGATTAAGTCGGCGACCGGCGTCGAGACGATGTTGCTGCGTGCTCCCTACGCCGCGTTTGACGAGCAAAACTGGATCGACTCGATGGACCTGGTGTCCGCCGTGGTTTCGTGGAATATCGATTCGGGCGACTGGCTGCTCAACGGCGCTGACGAGCAAGTATCGACCGTGCTCGACTCGGTGACGCCGGGCAATATTGTGCTGCTCACCGATAGCGATGAGTGTGTCGAGCAGACGCTCGAGGCGCTGCCGCAGATTATCGATGGCCTTGTCGCCGACGGCTACAAGATCGTGACGCTCAGCGACCTGGTCAAGACGGACACGGCATTGAGCAAAAAGCTCACCTCGCTTACCAAGGTTTCCATGCCCAAAAACGCCGTGTTTCCCCAACTCCCCAAGGACGACACCACAGAGTAGTCATTGGGGACGTGCTTAAACGACTAGCCATGTGGGACAGTCTTGCGAAAACTCAGCACTTGGGGACTGTCCCCAACGGCCGGCACTTGGGGATGTTCCTTTTTTGCCGGCAGTTTGGGACGGTCCTTTTCTGCCGCTCGCAAAGAGTGTCCCCGACGACTAGTCATTAAAGAACGTCCCCAATG
>NZ_CAAKNY010000002.1 GCF_901212495.1 Collinsella aerofaciens
TAGTCGTTGGGGACGTTCTTAAACGACTAGCTGTTGGGGGACACTCTTTCGCCACCCGGCAGCTGGGGACGTTCCTTTCCTGCCGGCACTTGGGGACAGTCCCTAACTGCCGGCAGGAAAGAAATGTCCCCAAAGGCCGGCATATTGGGACAGTCTTTGCCAACCCGACCGGCAGACCGGCGAATCGGCAAAGACTGTCCCCGATGGCTGGTCGTTTAAGTCTGTCCCCAATGACTACTCTTGGTCGTTTAAGTCTGTCCCCAATGAGTGCCCCGATGGCTAGACGGCTAGGCGCGGGATTTGGCGTGTGAGAGGGCGAGGCCTACGGCGGCGATGGCGGCGGCAAAGAGCACCGTGATGCCCAGGTCGCAGGCGATGTCGCCCAACACGGCAGACGTCAAATCCGAGGCAAGCGCCTTGTTGATCGCGTCGCTCACCCAATATGTCGGCACAAAGTGCGCCACGGTCTGCACGGCCGAGCCCATCATCGAAAGCGGCATCCAGGCACCGCCCAAAAACGTCATGAGCAAGCCAAGCAGGTTGCCCACACCGTTGAGCAGCTCTTCGCGCGCACCCAGGCTCGAAAGGGCAAAGCCAACGGCCAGCGGCGTGCACGCCAGGGCAAACGTCGCCGCCAGCGCCAGGCACACGCGACCCACACCGACCTCGGCAACCGCGCCGGCAAAGCCCACGACGCCCATCATGCTCGACACAAGCCAGATACAGACGGTGAGCACGGCGGCGGCCGCGAACACGGCAAGCGAACGCCGGCGCTCGGGGATTGGGCCGGCATCCATACGACGCACGCGCTCGGGCTCGTTCATGCCCGAAAGCACCAGCCCCACCGACACGATGACCGACGAGATGATCGCGTACGCACCAAAGTTGAAATACGACTCGAGTGTGGCGGCGGCAGTCGAGTCGACCTTGACCCGCTCAATCTCGACCTCGGCACGCTTGGCGGCGGCATGCTCAGCGGCCTTGGCGACACTGCCGTTAGAGGCGACGGGCTCCAGGGCCGCCGCAGCCCCCGCGAGCGAGATCCACCGCGAGGCCTCGGCAGACGAAAGCGCTGCCGCCATGGTGCCGGAGCCGTAGGTCACGTCGAGTTTGGGCAGGGCCTCCCCCGCACGGGCGGCCGCGATCAGGTCGTCCTCAAACCCCTCCGGGATAAAGAACACGCAATCGGCGTGACCCTTGGCGCCGTTGCTCTTGGAGAGCGCGTCCGCAAGATCGTATGTGTCGTCGCCGACGCCCGTGACCAGGTCAAAGCGCGACCCCAAGTGCTTGGTAAGCGCCCGCGAAAGATCGCTGTCGTCGCGGTCGACCACGACCACGTTGGCATCGCAAGGCTTGTAGTCGGTGAGCTGCGACGAGTTCGAGCTCACCGATGCCGCGATAAACACACCCAGCAGTGAAAGAAACACCGTATAGATGAGCAGGTAGAGCGGGTGCGCGAGCGCCATGCGAAGCGCAGTCTTAAAGGTGCTCATAGCGGCTCCTTCCAAAGATTAGCGATGCGGCGGTGACAAACACCAGGGCCATGAGGACCAGCGCGCCGGCGCGAACGGCAAAGGGTCCCAGATCCTCAAAGAAATACAGACGGTTGAACATGTCGCAGATGAGCTTGACAGGATTGAGCCAGCACTCGGCCGGGCAGGCGCGGGCGACGTCGTCGGCAAGTCCCATCGCCGGCACGCCGTAGAGGCCGGCGAACAGGGCGCACGTGGTGGCAAAGCCCGTGAGGATGCCGGACTTGGACGCCTTGCCGCCCTTAACGGGAAGCGTGCCCACAAAGAGCCCCAAGCCCGTGGCGGCTAGCGCGGACACAGCGCCACCTACCAGGCACAGCCCCTCGCGCCCGCCAAAGTCGACACCGACCACCAGGCGCACGTAGCCGATCGCAACCGCTATCGAGGCAAAGGAGACCAGCCATGATCCCACAAAGATGCCGGCCAGCGACGCCGTCTTGGAAAGGCCGCCCACGCAGCGACGCGTGCCGAGGCCGGACAGATTGGGCTGCAAATCGACGACGCTCAAAGCGGCAAACTCAGCAGACATCATCGCGACCAGGCCAAAGAGTGCGAAATAGTAGATGGTCGTAGCGTCGGGCGTGGTGCGCGTAAGGCTCACGCGACGGGCGCCGCCCTCGAGCGATAGGGCGCGCGCAACCGCCTCCGGATCGGTAAGCGCCGCCGGGTTGTCCTGGGCAATCTGGCGCATGAGCTCGGCATTTTGCGTATACGAGCTTGCCACCGTCTCCAGAATGCTGCGGTCGGCGAGCACCGACGTCGCACGCGAGCTGTCATAACTCGAAAGCAACGTGAGCCTGGGTGCGCCCGCATCGTCGACCGTATAGATGCCCGCGACCTCGCCGGCCTTGAGTGCTTTGCGCGCGGCTGCCAAATCTTTGTACTCGCTCACATCGAGCAGCTGGTCGTCACCTTCCTTGGCAAGCGACGTCGCAACGTCCTTAAAGGTCGAAGCGTCCCAGGCCTCGTCCGCCACGACGGCAACCGGCACCGGGTCGATCTTACCGTCGGAGCTGAGGTTCACAAACATAAACATAAACATCGTGGAAAGCGCGATGGGAAAGACCGCGCTCCAGACCCACGTGCTCGGCCGGCGCAGCAGCGTCTTGACCGTGGTGATGATGGTGTTGAACATGGCCGCCCCCTAGTCGCGCAGCTCGCGGCCGGTGATCTCGAGAAACACGTCGTTGAGGGTCGGCGGTTCGCTCCATACGCGGCCGAGCGCCACGTCGGCGGCGCGCAACGTGTCGAGGATGTCAACCAGATTGTGCGGGCTCGCTTCGCAGGTGCAGACGAGCTCGCCGTCGGACAGCTCAACCGAAAGCACGTGCTCGAGGGCGCGCAGTCGCTCGACCGTGGCGGGCTCGACGGCGCCGACCTCGACGGTCACGCGCTCGCCCATCTGAATCATGCGCTTGAGCTCGTCGTTGGTGCCCTGCGCCAGCACGCGCCCGCCGTCCATGATCATGATGCGGCTGCAAATCTGCTCGACTTCCTCCATGTAATGGCTGGTATACACCACCGTAGCGCCCTCGTCGCGCAGGCGGCAGATGCCCCCCAGGATGGCGTTGCGGCTCTGGGGGTCGACCGCCACCGTGGGCTCGTCAAAAAAGATGAGCTCGGGCTTGTGCGCGATACCGCAGGCAATGTTGAGCCGGCGCGCCAGACCGCCCGAGAGCTTACCGGGGCGAAACTTGGCAAAGTCGCCCAGCCCGACAAAGTCGATCGCCTCGTCCACCAGCGCGCGGCGGCGCTTGCGGTCGCTGACGTAAAGGCTGCAGAAATAGTCGATGTTCTCGCGCACCGTGAGCTCGTTGAACACCGCAACTTGCTGCGGGACCACGCCGATGCGACGCTTGAGGTCATAACGCGTGGGCGTCATGGGCTCGCCGAACAGCTCGATGGTGCCTTTGTCGTAGGCGAGCAGCTGCAAAATGCAGTTGATGGACGTGGTCTTGCCCGAGCCGTTGGGGCCCAGCAGGCCAAAGATCTCGCCGGGAGCGATGCTCAGGTTAAAGTGGTCGAGCGCAATAAGATCGTCATAGCGCTTGACGAGGTTTTCGACATGGACGATGTCTGTCATGAGGAAGCCCTTCTGTCGGTCGTGGTCTGGTACGGCTGCATCATCGCAGGAGCCGCCGGCGCGCACCAGTGAGCTTTGTCACGAGTGCAGCGCCAACAGAACCGGCATCGCCACGGGACAAAGCAATCAGATGTGTTTGTCCCAAATCTTAAGTAAGTGGGGCCTGCATTTCTGATCACTTTGACCCGTCCGCGCCGTAGCAATCACTAGCTAAAACAGCTCCACCTCATCCCGCAAGAACTGCTCAACCGAAACGTTACGATCGCCCACAATCATCGGCTTCGCCTGAGGGTTCTGCGCCAAAAACTCAGTCATACCGCTCTTGGACACGCGGCCGCTTTTAACCTCGATCGCCGCAAGGGCGTCATCGCCGCGCTTCGCCACAAAGTCCACCTCGAGATTACCCTCACGCCACCAATACAGCTCAAAGCCTTCTGTTTGAGCACGCGCGATGAGCCGGGCGCCCACCGCAGTTTCGACCAAATGCCCTCGCAGGGCAGAATCAGCCAACAAGTCACCCGCCCCGCGCCACATCGAGAACATTAATGAGGGATCATGCACAAGCAGTCGCGGCGAGCTTGCCCTCGACCTCACCTGTTTGGCGTCGTATTTTTGCAACCCGCTCATCATGCCCGCCTTGGACAGCAGGTCAAGATAATGACGCACGGTATCAGTGTTTCCCTTATCGTCGAGCTGCCCCAGCAGTTTTCGATACGATATCTCCTGCGCCGAATACTGCGCACCCAGCTCAAAGAGGGCTCGCATGAGCGCCGGCTTGCGTACGTCCTCCATCTGCAATACGTCACGCGAAATCGTCGATTCCACGATCGAATCGCGCATATACTCTCGCCAACGATTGACATCGCTCTTGAGAATCGCGGCACCCGGATACCCGCCAAACATCAGATAATCCTCGAAGCTATAGCCAAACGCCTCGGACATCTCGGAGAGACTCCAATGCGTCGAACGCAGTAGCTCAAATCGCCCCGCAAGCGATTCGGTCAGCCCACTGCCGAGAAGCAAGCTCGACGAACCGAACAGCACCACGAGAAGCTTGGTGTCGTTCCAAGAGTCTTCGTCCCACAGGGCCTTGACCGTCTCGGACCAACCCGTAACTTTTTGTATCTCGTCGAGCACGAGGATGGCACGCGAACCATTACTTGTCAGCTGCCGAGCCTGGCGCCACTCAAGGTCGATCCAATCCCCCGCGAGCTCGCGCGACGAGTCGGCACTCGCCACGCGACACGGAAGCCCGCAAGCCTTGACCGCCTGCTTGATGGCCGTGGTCTTGCCAGTTTGTCTGGGGCCCATAACCACCTGAATAAAGGAACGCGGCCCCATGAGTCTTTGCTGTAACACGGTCGATATCTTGCGCCTATACACCTAGAGCCTCTTTTTGATAAATCTATCTAGCAAAAATAATAGCTGTATCTAGCAAAAATGATAGATACAACTATCAAAAATGCTCAGGTGAAATGATTGTCGGCGAGATTTAGTCGCGGTCCCCTTGCTGTGACAAATGTCACGGTTGCTCCTGACGGCGCCTCCCCCACGCGCGCCATCGCGTACAATACCCGTATGAACAGGCTATTCGACAAATCGATCGTGCTGGCGTGCTGCATCGCGGCCGCCTTGGGCCTTGCTGTGGATGCTCGCTTGGTCGCGGCGTTTTGCCTTGGCGTTGTCATCGCCGCACTGGCCGAAGTCGTGCAGGGAAACCGCGCCCGCCGTGCGAACGAGGCCGTGAGCTACGCTTACATCATCGCGGCCGTCTTTGTGCCGTCCTTTGTGCCGTTTGCGCCCCTCGCCTTCTACGACATCGCGCAGCATGTGCGCCGCGAGCACGCATGGCCCGCACTGGGCGTGGCCACCACTTTTGTCTTCGCGCTCGTTGCGGATTATCGCGCGGGCACGCTTCCCGCCCGCGCGCTGCTGCTGACCGCCATCCTTTCGGTCGCCGCCACCTTACTATCGCTGCGCACCGCCCAGCTGGAGCGCGAGCAGGAGCGTATGCGCCGCACCCGCGACGAGCTGCAGGAACGAGCCCTGGCATTGGAGGCGCGCAACCGCGATCTTGCGGACCGCCAGGACTACGAAGTCGAGCTCGCGACACTCGCCGAACGCGCCCGCATCGCGCGCGAGATTCACGATAACGTCGGGCACCAGCTCACGCGCGCCTCACTGCAGGCCGAAGCCCTGTGCGTGGTCCACGCCAATGAACCCGGCGTCGCCGCCGATTTCGCCGATGTCAAACGCACGGTCGATGAGGCGCTCCAGCTCGTACGCGCCAGCGTCCATGCGCTCAACGACAACGCCGTCGACCTTTCCGTGCAGCTCGAACGCATTGTTGAAGGCGCGCGCTCGGACGGCGGTCCGCAGATTGAGCTTGAGGTTTTGGCCGAGCATGCACCCGCCAACGTCGCCAATTGCTTTGCGGCGATCCTGCGCGAGGCGCTCTCCAACACCATGCGTCACGCCCGTGCTCAGAACGTTACCGTGCGGTGCATGGAACATCCGTCGTTTTACCAGCTCGTCGTTTCCGACGACGGAACGGGAGCGACCAAGACAAACAGCCGAGGCATCGCAGAAGGCATGGGGCTCGGCTCCATGCGCGAACGCGTCGAGGCGCTTGGCGGGACCTTTACCGCCGGGCCGCGCGCCGGCGCCGGCGGCTGGCGTGTGTTTGCCACTGTTCCCAAACAGCAAGGAGATGACGCCCGATGAGGCTCATAGTCGTCGACGATGACCGCCTGGTGGTCGATTCGCTCAAGATTATCCTGGGTGCCCAGCCGCAGATCGAGGTGGTGGGTACCGGCGCCAACGGCAACGACGCGGTGGCGCTCTACACCGAGCGCGCACCCGACATCGCGCTGCTCGACATTCAGATGCCGGGGCGCGACGGCCTTTCGGCGGCCCGCGAGATCCTCGAGTACGACCCCACGGCACGCGTGGTGTTCCTGACCACGTTTTCGGATGACGAGTACATTGTGTCGGCGCTCAAACTGGGTGCCCGCGGCTATCTGATCAAAACCGATGTCGCCGCCATTCCGCCAGCGTTGACGCAGGTCATGAATGGCAAACGCGTACTCGAGGGCAAGGCGATCGAGGATATCGATTTTGATGGAACGGATGTTGAGGCCGGCACGCCCCGCCGGCCCGCAGCCTTTGCCGGCCTGACCGACCGCGAGTTCGAGGTCGCCGAGCTCATCGCCCGCGGACTCGACAACAAGGAGATTGCCGCCACCGCCTATATGGGCGAAGGCACCGTGCGAAACCACATCAGCTCGATCCTGGCCAAAATGGGCCTACGCAACCGCACCCAAATCGCCATTGCCTACCTGCGCGGATAGCCACCGGCCCAGCAATCCGGCGGGACAAATTAATCAGATTTATTTGTCCCAAATCTTAAGAAAACGGGACAAACACTACTGATTACTTAGTCCCATTGCTGCCACCGATTTAATGTCATTTCAAAACTATGCCGGTTTACGGGGCTGGAGTCAGAACCCTCATCCATACCCGCTATTTTTGAAAAATGGCAGACCGTCTACCTGCGGTTTTAATTTCGCGATTTTCGGTATGGTCGAGGGTTCGCAATCCAGCCCCGTAAACCGGCATAGTTTTGTTCGCGGTGGCCTGACCGCACGCTCAAACGTGGGGCCGGTGGGGCATTTTTGCCCCGCCGGCCCCTGTTCCAGCTCTATTCCAGCGCTATTCCGGTTTGGTTTCTACCGTGGGAGTCTTGTCCGCCGCGACCGGGGTGCGGGCGGTGTCCATACTCAGGCAGCGCTTGGGGCAGCTTTCGATGCATTCGCCGCACACCACGCAAGCGTACGGGTCGATCGACCAGGTGCCGCGCTTGCGATCGACCACGAGCGCGCCCGCCGGACAGCGACGTGCGCACATGCCGCAGCAGATGCACGCGTCCATGTCATTGACGATATGCCCGCGCAGGCGCTCGGGCGCCGCCAGCTTCTCCTGCGGATAGCACACCGTGACCGGCTGCTTGACCATAGAACCCAAGGCCGTCTTGGCAAATGTCAGCAAACTCATGCCGCGCCTACCTTTCCGTGCAGCTAATGCAGGGGTCGATGGCCAGGATAATCATGGGCACGTTGGCAAGGAGCACGCCCTGCAGCGCATGCGTCAGACCCGCTAGGTTTTGCGACGTCGGCGTTCGCACGCGAAAACGGTCCAGGTTCTTGGTGCCGTTGCCGCGCACATAGTAATACGCCTCGCCGCGCGGCTGCTCAATCACAACCTCGCCGCGAGCGCCGTCGGCCGGCGTAAGCTTGGTGCGCCCGCCGATACCGTCGTGCGGGATCTTGCCCACAAGCTCCTTGATGATGTCCATGGCCTGCGTGACCTCGGCGCAACGCACCTGGCAGCGGGCATAGCAGTCGCCGTCGGTCGCCACGATGGGCTCAAACGCGGCCAGATCCGCATAGGCACCGTCGCCGAACATGCGCACGTCGTAATCCACGCCCGAGGCGCGCCCGAACGGGCCGACCATCGACAGATCCAGCGCGTCCTTCTTGCTGATCACGCCCACGCCGTGCAGGCGCTCGCCGCAGCTGTCGTCATCCAAAAACGTATGCACGAGGGCCTCGTAGTCGGGACGCATGGCATCGAGCGTCCGGACAATACCCGCCAGCTCGGAGTCCTCGATGTCGTGCTTAAGGCCGCCGATCTCGTTGATCGACAGAATCACGCGGCCGCCGCACGTACTCTCGAAGATCTTGAGAATCTGCTCGCGCAGCGTCCACGAACGGTAGAACAGCGCCTCGAAGCCAAAGGCATCGGCGAGCAGGCCCAGCCACAGCAGATGCGAGTGAATGCGCGAAAGCTCATGCAAAATGGTGCGGATATACTGCACGCGGCCGGGCACCTCGATGTCGAGCATACGCTCGCAGGCGCTGGCATAGCCGCAGCTATGACCCACGGCGCAGATACCGCAGATGCGCTCGGCGATGTAGCCAAACTGGTGCATGTCGCGCTTTTCGGTGAGCTTCTCGAGTCCGCGGTGCACAAAGCCGATCTGAGGAATTGCCTCGATGACGCGGTCGTCCTCGAGCACTAGGTCCAAGTGAAGCGGCTCGGGCAGCACCGGGTGCTGCGGGCCAAACGGAATAACGGAGCGATGTGCCATGGACCCTATGCCTCCTTTTTCTGCTTGTCGCGGGCGGCCTTGGCGGCAAGCGCCGCGCGGACCTTGGCCGCTTTCTCGGGATCCATGGCGGCAAGCTTTGCCTCCATCTCAGCAGCCTTGAGCGCGGCCTTCTCAGCAGCCTCGTCATGCTGAGCATCGGAGCCGGCAGCCGCAGCGGGCTGGACGGCAGCAACGCTCGCAGCATCGCCGACACCCGCGGCGCCCTCCCCCGCAGCCGCAGCGGCGACCTTCTCGGCAGCAGCCTTGCGCGCTTTGGCCTCGGCGGCGGCGCGGACCTTCATGGCCTTCTCACGCGCGGCTTTCACCTCGGGTGTGATAACGCTCATGGGTTCGGCAGTCGAGACCTGGTAAAAAAAGCCCTTAAAGTCAATCTGCATGTCGGTAATGGCAAGACCAAACAGGTCGTGGGCCTCATTTTCAAACGGGAACACCGCCGGATAATACGAGCTGATGGACGGAATCTCCTGATATTGGTCGATGCCCTCGACTACCAGGTTCTCAATCGCATAGCTGCCGTCCTGTGCAATATGCTCCTGAGCAGCACGAACATTGATAAACGTATAGACCAGGCGATACGATCCGTCGTCCACACAGCGCTCGGCATGCATCTGCACAAAGCGCGCGCCGGCACCCTTGAGCGCCTGCACATGCGCCAGGAGCTCGTCGATCCCGACGGTGGTATAGATTGCCTTTTGCATTACTCGGCCTCCTTTGCAGCGGCGGGCACACCGTCAGCCGTGCCTGCGTCGACACCGGCCCCGGCGCCCGCAGCAGCTACAAACCCGTCGTCGCTCAGCTCAACGCCACCGTCCCAGGTTGCGGCGCCGCCCACGGTAAGCGGATCGCCGCCAGCACGCATCACGGCCTCCTTCTGATCAAGGATGCCGCACGCCTCCACGATGGCATCGATCACGGTCTCGGGACGAATGGCGCACCCGGGCGCGTACACGTCCACGGGAATCGCGCGGTCCACGCCGCCGATCACGTTGTAGGCATCGCGGAACACGCCACCTGAGCACGCGCAGATACCGCACGCCACCACACACTTGGGCTCGAGCATCTGGTTGTAGATCTGGCGCACGACGGGCAGGTTCTGCGCGTTGACCGAACCCGTCACCAAAAAGATATCCGCGTGCTTGGGGTTGCCGGTGTTGACCACACCAAAGCGCTCCGCATCGAACAGCGGCGTGAGCGAGGCCAGCACCTCGATATCGCATCCGTTGCAGCTCGAGCCGTCGTAATGAATAACCCACGGCGAGCGCGACATTTTATGATCCATGGATGCCGCCTCCTAAATAAACACGTCGACGAGGATGGGCATAAGGTTGAGCAGGCCAAACACCAGCGCCACGCCCCAGCCGAGCTTAAAGCAGCTGCGCCAGGTGCTGCGGGCGAAGGTGTTATCGATCAGCACCTCGACAAAATACGTCGCGGCCATCACGACCAGGGCAACGACCCAGCTCACCGGGTTATCCCAGACAAAGAACATGCCCACCCACATCAAAAACAGCACGGTCTCGCACCAGTGCATGAGGGTCATCTTGGCCAGCGTGCCGCCGCTCATCTCGGTGGCGACGCCCTGGACGATCTCCTGATGCGCGTGATGCGAGTACGAAAGGTCAAACGGCGACTTGCGCAGCTTGATGGTAAGCACCGCGAGCAGCGCAAGGAAAATGGGCGCGCTGTACATGATGATGGGGGTCGACTGCCCCGTCACGGCGATGGAATCGAAGCTATCGGTAGCGAGATACAGGCCCACGCTCATCAGCAGAACGGCGGGCTCGTAGCTCATAACCTGCAGTAGCTCGCGGTCGGCACCGACCTGCGCAAACGGGCTTTGCGTCGAGGCGGACGCCAGCACCACAAAGATCGCGGCGAGCGTCACCATGAAGGCGCACAGCAGCGTGTTGGAACCCGACACAAAGATGCCGCCGCCTACCACGGTAAAGATGAGCGCACATGCCATATAGGTATCGTCCATGGTGTTTACGCTGGCGGGGGCCTTGCGCAGGAGCTTGGCAACATCGTAGAACGGTTGCAGCAAGCGCGGGCCCACGCGGCCCTGCATGCGGGCCGAAAGTTTGCGGTCAACGCCGTCGATCAGGCCACCCACAAGCGGCGCGACCAGGGCAAACGCCACGGTGCCTATAAAGATGCCCACGACACCCGAGCCTTCGAAATACTTGCCGCGCAGCACCGAGGGCGCGCTCATGGCAAGCCGCTCGGGTCCAATCCACGCGCAGCACAGCAGTGCAAACAGGATAATGGCGCAGCACACGACGCTACCCGCGGGGCCAATGCGCTTCTCGCCAAGAGCGTCCTCCAGGTACCAATTGCGCTTTTCGGCCTTTACCTCGTGACCCATCGAGCCGCGGAAATGGCGGTAATTGTCGGTTCCCACACCCGAAAGATATACGTTTACGTGCGGTTTGTTGCTCACGCGGAACGACGTCAGCAGCACCACGGCGATAAACGCCACGATGACCACCATCAGATACATGGCGTCCTTGCCAATAACGTACGGCACGCGGCCAAACACCATGGCCAGGTAAGGCGACACCAGACCGCTCGAGATGAGCGGGAAGGCCACACAGCACAGAATCAGTAGCGCGGCGATGGTGTTGAGCGCTATCCATTCGGTCTTATGGACATTGACCTCAACGTTTTGAGCCGTGGGGTCGACGCCCGAAAGCTTGGCCAGCCATTTACCCCAGAAGAAGAACGTCGCGGCCGAGCCAAAGGCAAGTACCATGATCATGAGCACATTGCCGGTCTGCGCGAACGCCACCAGGGCACCCCACTTGGACACGAGCATGCCAAACGGCGCCACGAACATGCCCATGATGCCCAGCATCATCAGGCGCGTCAGGCGCGGCATGCGGCTGAACATACCGTCTATGTCCTCGATATTGCGGCTGCCGATATGATGCTCGGCCGTGCCCACGCACAGGAACAGCAGCGACTTGGCCACCGTGTGGAACAGGATCAGGAAGATGGCCGCCCATACGGCCTCGGGCGCGCCGACACCCAAGCAGGCGCTGATGAGGCCCAGGTTGGAAATGGTGGAATACGCGAGCACGCGTTTGGCGTTGCTCTGTGAGATCGCCATAAGGGCGGCGAGCAAAAACGTGATGGCACCCACACTCGTGACCATAAAGCCGGTCACGGGATAGATGGCATAGAGCGGGCTCAGCTTGACCATCAGGAACACACCGGCTTTGACCATGGTTGACGAGTGCAGCAGGGCACTCGTGGGCGTGGGGGCAACCATGGCACCGAGCAGCCAAGTGTGGAACGGCATCTGTGCGGCCTTGGTGAGTGCGGCGAGCGACAGCAGGACGACCGGCATCACCAGCAGCGCGGACTGCGCGGTACCGGCGCCGGAAAGCTCGATCATGCCCGAGATGGTCAGCGGCATGCCGTTAACGTGCAGGTACATGAGTCCGGCCAAAAACGCGATGCCGCCCAGCATGTTGAGGATGATCTGGGTAAAGGCGTTTTTGATGGCTTCGGGCGTGCGCGTATAGCCAATCATAAGGAACGAGCACACGGTGGTGATTTCCCAGCCGCAGAACAACCACTCCAGGTTATCACTCGTCACGATGACGAACATGGCCGAGAGGAACAGGAACATGAGCGCCAGAAACTGCGGGCGACGGTCGGGCGCGGTCCGTCCGCGCAGCGCCGCCTCGTGCTCATCGTGGACCTGGAAGTCCTTCATGTAGCCCAGGGCGTACACGCAGATCAGGCTGCCGACGATGCCGACGGCAAGCACCATGATCACACTCATGTAGTCCAGGTAGAGCGGGGTGGCGGTGACGACCTCGGCCGCGGGCAACGTCATGGCCGCAAAGGCAACCGAGCCCACCAGCTGCACCACGCCGGGCACCGTGGCGAGCGTGCTCTTAAATTTGCGCGCGTTGTACAGGATGACGGCGCACAGGATGACATCGATGGCGGAGCTGATGATCGAGAGCACGTGCGAGGTGCCCGGTGCCACCTCGAAGCTCTGCGGGCCCGCGCAAAAGAATAAAACGGCGACTACAACCGTCACCGCCATAATGATGCCGGCGCCTATGAGTCCCACCGCATCGCGGGCGCGGTCACCGCGCGCGAGCAGCATGCCCAGCGCCGGTACCAGCGGAAACAGGGTAAGGAAATACAGCAATGTCATACCATCACTTCCCCATGCAAAAACGCTGCAATTGTTTAACGTTATAGCTCAGCTGAGGAGTGGCAGCGGCGGGTTTTCGGTCAACTGGGGCGTTTTAGGCGTACGGGGTAGGGGCACGTCCGCTCTGGAGTAGAGAGGCGACGCTCCCCCTATCGCAGCGACGAGCGCGCGGGCCACTGAGCGCGGTTTATTAACCACTTTGGAGGATGTTCCAGTAGGCTCGCGGCGGTCCAAAAGGTTGGCGCGGCAAGAAAAATGCGCCCCTGTGGGCGCACCCTCTTGCTACTCTGCCTGCTTAACGCGCGGCTTGCGACCGCGCGGCTTATCGACCAGTGCGGCCTCGCCGCCATCGCGATACTGACGACACCAAGCCTTGACCGAAGACTCGCTGGGAATCTTGTGCTTGATCATTGCCTCGCGAACCGTCAGGCCGTTTTCCAGACGATCCTTTACCACGGCAAGCTTGACGTCATACGAATACGTGCGGTGATGCGAGCCCGCGTTGAGCACGGCGTCGGCACCACCCACGGCATATGCGCGAGCCCACTGACGAGCCGTGGCCTGGGGAATGCCGAGCTCCGCGGCGAGGGCACGATGACCGACCCCCTCTTGGAGGACCTCGACGGCGCGCTGCCTAACCTCGGGCGCATGCGTGCGAGTCCTTGTTGCCTCTGACATACCTGCCACTTCTTAGCCCTAAACGTTTACCTGTTTTCTCACGTTCATGTTAGATAGTAGCATTTTGCTGTTTGCGCGTAGCAGTTAATTGAAAATCGCAATTTTGCTATCTGGGCATTTAGAGCAATTTGCGGATATTTTTTAGCATTTATTTACGCTGGTGGTTAGCGCACGGCTGAACGGCGAAAGCCTGTCGACTAAATTGGTACCCGTTTGGCAGTTCCATGCTGGAGGGTAATTATAACCCCTCGTCAACCCGCATCCACTTTGTCAGCTTTCCACTTGCTTTCCAGCTTCCCAGCTCACTTCCCAGCTTTCCACCTTAGGTGGCAAGTTAAGTGGAAAGCTGGAAAGCTAGTGAGAAGCGGAAACACCTTCCTCCGACGGCGGATGGACAGTTAGTTCAGATACGTATTTTTTGACGGCGCCGAAGCTGCACCCCGGCCCCCTGAGAGGGCCCGCCGGCGATCATTCGCATGTAAATCGAGTCCATTCGGCCACCAAATCGTAGTTTTGGGCTGCTTATTGCTTCAAAACGTGCGTCAGGAGCGTCTACCGGGGTCTGGATTTATACGTATTTGAACTAACTGTCCAGAGAGGTCGTCAGCGAGTCCGCACGAGCAAGAAGGGGGGCGGCAACCGGGTGGTTGCCGCCCCCTTGCATAGCTAGTTGGTCTTGGCCTCGTGGGGAATGCCCTCAGTGTTGATGCGCGCCAGCGTGTACGTCACGTAGTCGGAGTTCGCATAGCCGGTGAGGTTGCTGACGTTGGCCGGCTTGTCCTCGACACCGTTGCCGGTCATGCGTGCCGTAAGCACCAAGCGGTAGTTTGCATAGGTCCGCCCTGCCTTCTCAACATCGGTGTTCACCTTAACGCGGAAGGCATGCTTAAAGGCAAGGCTATTGCCGTCGCGCGTGGCGAACGCGCCGCCATTCCCCTTGCTATCAGTAAATACGTAGTTCTTGCCATCGGCGCTCAAAGAGCCGGTAACCAACTTGTCGCTACCGAGCACCGTAATGTAGCTTGAGATGTTATCGACCGCAGCATAACTGCCATCATTCTGGCGTTTCTCCAAGCTCAGCGTGTACTTCACCGTGCTGGCGTTGGAGATCATGGCCTCGGCGCCCGCGAGCTTGGAGAAATCATACGTCCCCACCAGAGCGATCTCGCCGTCGGCGGACTTGAGGTCATCGATGTTGATGCCCAGCTGCGACTTCTTTGAAGCCTCGAGCGCAATAGTCGATGAGCCCACATCCATGCGGTAGTATCCAGCGCGACCATCATTGTATGCCGAGTTGCTACTGGTGCTGAGCGTGTCAGCATGCGTAGAGAGGTACGCACGGTAGTTTGGCTTTGTGTACTTATCTCTGCCGCTATTCTGCGAAGCGATAATACCAGCCTGGCACGCAGGCTCCGTCATGGTTAGAGTCGCATTCATGGTGATGGTGAACTTGCTGCCATGACTCTTGGCAATCTCGCGAATGCCGGAGAGATCGATGGCATTACCGTTAGCATCGGCAAGCACAAGCGACATGTCGCCGCCCGTTGCAGACCAGTCTTTGGCAGCAATCGCCGGCGTTTCCGTCGTGCCGGCATCAGTCCACTTAGAACCATCCCACGTGTAGTAGTTGTTCCCCACCATCACGTAGAACGAATACGTGCCCTGGGTTCCAGTCGGGTAGCCATGCGCGCCCGCAGCGCCGCTGCCCTGGTAGTTCACGAGCGAAGAATCCAGCTGGTAGTACAGCGCATCGGTAGTCGTATATTCCTGCTCGCCAAACGTGACGGTGTCGTCCACATCCATATCCAGCCGATAGGTCGTTCCTCTCACGGCCATCTGGTTGGTGCCCGATTTGTTGTCCACCAAATTATGCTGGAAGTTCGTGGCAACGCTATACGTCGAGGCGGTGTTCTCGTGCGAGTCCTTCGTCTCATCTTTATTACGAAGCGTGTAGTTAAGATGCGTGTTCACGCTTGTCTTAACCGATGTACCGGTATATCCGTTGACGCTGGCCGAGCCCTTTGGCGTGCGAACAACAAGATAGAAGCTCTCACTCTTGGGCTGCTCGCCGGCCTTCTTCTTGGGAACCGTCAAGCTGTAGAACGGTTTCTTATCCGTATCGGTCTTTACGCGGTAGTAGTCGTTGCCGATCTTCGCGCCAGCAATACCGGCTAGTTCGGCTTCGGTCTTCTCGCCCTTCTCCTTATTAGTCAGCTTAACCCACGTGCCGTCGTCCGCTTCTGTTGCCGTCGCGCCCATGGTCTCGCTGAGCCACTGCTCCGTATAGTGATTTCCGCTGGAGTCCTCAAAGTCCGTCAGCGCAACCGATGCGCAGGATCCTCCCTCGGGCACCGTGTAGTGATATTCCTTGTTATTGTGCGCCATATCCACGAGCGTCAGCTGCGCGCCCACAGGCAGCGCCCCCTTTTTTCCGCCGAACTCAATGCGCTTGTTAAGCGGCCTCATGTCGCCGCCGCTTGCCAGGTGCGTATTCCAGCCATACTCCGTCTCCTGGGCATACGCCTTGTTGTATGCCCAGGTAAGATAGCCCGTCATAGTCTCGCCGCTGCTAATGAGCACGTGCTTGTCGTACTTGGTGCTGTAGTCGGCGCTGTTGAAGTTCGAGCCCTCGGAATACGTTGCCGTAAAGTTAATCTCGAGCACGCGCTTGACGATGATGGGCACCATAACCTTGTAGCTCTGGCCGGCCTCGGTAAAGGTGACGGTGAGCAGGTTGAAGCGGCCCTTGCCGTTATCCCAGTTGGAGTTAGCACTGATCGACAAAGAAGATCCGCTGCCCTTAACGTCGAGCGCCTGGTCGGCAACATTGGTTTGCTTTACAAAGACACCGTTCTTGAGCTGGAACACGTCGACCGTTGCCGAAACGTGCGATCCTCCTGCGTTCAGGCGCAGCGCATCCGAATAACCACCGTTGGTAACAATGTTGAGATAGTCCTTAACGGTATCCGAGTCGTTGCCCGAAAGAACAAGGACATCGGGGTCGCTGCTTACCTGCGCGGAATTGGTGTCATTGTTCGCGCTGAACTTACCGGCACTGGAGGATGAGTAGTTCGAGGTATTTTGATAGGCGCCATCTTTATCGATGCCGCCGATGTTGGTGTAGGTGTAGCGGCCGGTGACATTCTTCCTCGCTTCATCCTGGATAGTCGATGCACCAGAAACGTTCACACCGTCACCGAACAGATAACGATCGGTGGTGTCGTTGTCGGAGGCACGCACCGCCAGCTTGCTCACGGGGCTCGTGGTCACGTAGGGCGAAACAGCTGCAGTCGTGCTGTCGGCCGCATCAGCGCCGTACAGCGTTTTGCTCGTTTCCGACTCAGTATGCGTGTCATTAGTAAGCGTGTCATTATAGTCACCAAACGCGATATACGACTTCTTGTTTACGTTGGCGACGGCGCTGTCATTGAAATACTTAATCGGTTTTTGAGCCGCAGAATTGTCAGACCGATCCTTAAGTATGATATCGACGCCCGCGGCGTAGAGGCCTTTGAAGTCAGCCGCATACTGCGCGGTATCGCCCAACAAGAAGCCCTGACCGCCCGGCTGCTTAAAATCGTTTTCGCGAATTAGAACGTTAGCAATCTTAATTGTGCCGGAAGCGGCACCGACAATGCCACCGGAATGATTTCTCAGGTTTCCATCACTATGGCTCCACGTTGAATTAAGCGTTCCGAACGAGCAGTTCCGCACGGTCGCATTCGTAACGATAACATTGGTTGCACCCTGGCCTTGGCAGTTTCCAAGGATGCCGCCACAACGAGCGCCATCAAATTGCACGCCATCGACAGTGATATTGTTGACACTCAGCGTGTTTCCATTTGATGTTGCCCCCACAAGGCCACCAGCATGCTCGGTTACGCCCATGCGAATCTTTTCAACCGTACAAGAATTAAGTGTCACGTTATTTCCTGTCGATCCAATAATGCCTCCCGTGCTTGTGGCATACGAATTGACAGTATTTGCCACCGCGTGCAAAGAGCCAAAGTAAGTGGGCGCTTCTTCCGAGGCCTGATTGGTTGATGTCACCTTAACGCGATTAATATTAGAAGCATAGGTTACCGTGCGTCCCGCAATTCCGCCCACGCCAAGCGCCTTGTGGTTAACAACAAGGGACACATCTTTGATCGTTGCCACCTGGCTCGCATTTTCGCCCTGCCCGGTATTCACAACTAGAGCACCTCCCGTAAGGCCGAAGATGCCTCCAGCAGTGCTGCCCGTATCCTGCGAATCGCCTGCCTTCTCAACAACGTAAATAGTCGAACTATCGGCAACGGTTTTGTCTTTCGACACCCACATGCCGCAGGTGCCCGAATTGATATATCCTACAAATCCGGCAGCATTTGAACGTGCGCTAACGGCAATTCCACTGTATGAGCAGTCATAAAGCTGCACTGGAGAGGATGTTCCTCCGTAATTCACAATCGAACCGTTGGCGCCATCGGTACTACGTTTCATAAGGCCGGCACTTCCGATGAGGCCACCGGCCATGCAGCCTCCAGATACAGCGCTGTCAGAAATGCTTACATTTTTGAACACGCCATAGGCGACCCCGTCCGAGCCTCCCTGATTTGCAGTTGAGCCCGCAAGGCAGCCAGCCCCCACCCAACTGCTTTTTGTATTGCTCGTCGACTTGGATTGCTCTTTCCCACTCAAAGATACATAGGCAAGCGAAATATTGCAGTCGTTGAAGTTGAGATTGTTTACGTTTGCGTTGCCATTTGCTTCGACGCTTCCTTTATTGAATGCACTCGAGTAGAACTTGATAGTGCTGAACAGGCCACCTACGCCCGCCACACAGTAGTCGTCATCCACGTATTCGCGCGTGTTGTTCGACACTTTGATTGTTGCGCCGTTGCCGCTAACAGTGGCGATACCGGGAGTAATGAAATCTTTATCATTGACCTTTTTGTCGGTCGCACATGCATTTGAGTAATAGCGGCCCGAAAGGCCCAAGAAACCCGAGCCATAATCCCTCATGTCATAGGGCAGCACGCCCTGCTCAAACTTCAGATCCATGCCGCAAACGCCCATCGCGCACACATAGCCCGTGCGCCAATCGGTTGCATATTTCTTCACCAAATAGGGCGAATTAACATCTTCTCCGTCTCGGCCGTCTAATGCGCCTTGGTATGCCTGGTTACCCGGCGCCTTAAGATCGTCATTGATCGAGATCTCGAAATCGCCCGCCGCAACATCGGCAGGCTTTCCAACCGCAGTGTAGCTCGCGTTGCGAACCTTACCATACCGCTCATTTCCGAACTTGTATCCCGTTGAGGGAATATCACCATGGACGCTACTGCCCTCATATGCATGCGACCCGCGATACGTGCCTTTGCCGCCTTCCGCCACATCGGTGTGAGCAGCACCAGCGCCCGCACCGCTATTGATGATGGCAGACAGCACGAGCAGGCCCTGTGAATCTTTGACTGTGGTTTGCGGAGCATTGTTGTTTTGCCGACTGACATTCCAGCTGTATTTCTTATACGTATCGACTGTGGTTACGCAGCCGGTGTCGTTCACGTTGAGCTCGTTAATCTTGTAGTTAGCGTCACCGTTTTCAACCTTACAGCCCTCGCTAAAGGCATAGCCATCAATCACGCGACCAACGTAAGGGTTGTCGTACAGCCGGAAGTTACCCGTTCCAAGACCCTGCGATTTGTTGCTGGTTCCAGCGCGCCAAGATGCCCCCGACATCTTGCGGAAGATCACACCGCCGCCCGCGATGGCGCCGACGTAACCGCCGATGGGAACAAGATATGGCTTAGTTCCGCCACCGGCAACCGTAAAGCCGGTTGTGGGGTTATCGGCCGTTGTCCCATTCACGACCGCACCATCGATAATGTTGTCGCCGCCAAGGATGCAGCCGATAACGCCACCAAAAAACGCCGTCGGAACGCCGTCGGAATCCTTGGCGGAATACGTAATAGTCGCCTGCGCGTTCACATAGTTGATGTTGAGGCTGCGCACAACGCTGCCGTAGCTATAGGGAATAAGGCCGCGAAGCGAGCCCTCGTTATTCGCTATCTTGATGGTTGCGTTTTTATGATCACTGCCAAGGTTACCAACGATGACGCCCCTAAACGGGTTGGCTCTATTTCCAAAACCGCCAAATGATGCGCCGTCGAGAGTGATCGTATTGCCCTCAGCAGGCTCGATGCTGTAATACGCGCTCTGCATATAGCGGTGCATGGTTTCGTCGCTCAGCGTCGGTGTGGAATCGGTCGACGCGTCTCCGGTCTTCTTCTCCCATTTATTATCGGTACCGTTCGCCTGCTTGTAGACGTACGTAACCTCATTGTTGGTCGAGTGATCGCTGCTGCGGCGCGTGCAGAGCCTACCCTGGTCGGCGACAATGGTGACCTCCCAGCCATCAAGCGCCGTCATGTTATTAATGTAGTTGGCAATGGCATTCATCTCCGCCGCGTTTGTGACGGAATAAGGATCGCCGTAGGTACCACATCCCGTTACCAGCTTTGGAATGCGCTGGTTGACCCTAATTTCGTGGTACTGAACGCCAGGCTCGTCGGCTTTTCCCTTATAAACATAAGGAAGGAAGTCACCAAACACGGGGGCATCGACATTCGCCGTCTTATCCCCAGCCTTCACCAAACCATTAGGGGTGTCATACGTCGCTTCGTCGTAATACCAAAGCTGCTTGCCGGAGTATTCCTTACCCTTTGCATCGATTTCGCTTCCGTACGTCACCATTCCGGCATTGGCATCGGCCTTAGTAAAGGTGTAATCCGCAGAGCCCGTGCCCGTACTTTTGTAGCCAAAGCTCTCCAGCAGGCTCGCATGGGTGAAAATCATATTGCCATTTTGGCTGGGCAAGCTGATTCGCTCAAACTTTGCCGTCACCTGATCGGCCTCACTGCCTACACCAAGCTTTCCGAACAGCGACGTAGCCGCCTTGGTGCCACTCGTGTACCCAGTAGTCTTGATGTTCTTCGCGTTCAGGCTCACGTACTTCTACATCTCGTTGATGAGCAGAGGCATATAGGCGTTAGCGTCCGTGGCGCTGTTGGCGCCGTCGACAATCAGATTGTTGAGCGTAAGGCCGTCGATTGAGATCTTTCTAATCTTGGTGCCATTGCCGTCGCTGGACCCATACACGTAGCGGCACACGAGTGCGCCCGATGAGCTTCCGCCCGCGCCAATAGCGTCAGTAGAGCTCTTTGCGTCATTGATAACGGGCCCAACGGTACCACCCAAAGTGACACGATTTACCGTGAGATCGCCGTTTGCCACCGTTCGAAAAAGACCGCAGTGCATGTTCTCGTGCTGGGTGGCATCGGAGTTTAGCTTGTTGCCATTCTGCTCGGCCTTGATCTCGGAGTAATAGAAGGTGATGGCCGCATTATTAACCGTCACGTTTCCGATCGGTTGAGTAGGATAGTAGCTGTAGCCGGCCAAATCGATTGTGCCGGTTATGGTTATGGAACCATCAAGCCCTGTCGTACCATCGGGAACGATTGTCGAACGAATACCGGCGGGAGCATAGCAGAAAGCAGACCATAAGAGCAGCTTGTCCGCTGTATTGATTTGGCCGCCGCTAAAGCCGCCTTTACACCTATCATAGGCTCTGTCGAGGTTGTAGAAGTAGCGGGTATTGCCGTTCGTTTTGTGACTTTGGCCGAAAGTCGAGCGGTTCCGGTAGCTGTTGTCATGTGTGGCATCGCCGTCCATGTCCAGCTTGTCATTCTGCGTGTGCAGCGAAACGACCGTGTTCCAGTCGGCGTCCATGAGTTTGCTGCCTTTGTTTGGTTTTACACCGCTGCCAACCCATTCATCGAAAGACGTTACACCCGGCGCAACGATGGACCCCTCGCCGCTGGGCACCCTATAGGCGGTCTCCCAATAAGCCCTGTCCTCCAAGTACAGACCTATGTAGTTCTCGACGCCATATGTCGTCTTATTATCCACCTTGCAGCCACGACAAACCAGAACGCCGAGCGTCTGGGCGGCGTCTGCATGAATGGTTGTGCCCGAGAGATCGATGGCGTAGTTGTTGATAATCCAGTGACCACTGGCTGCGTATACGAGGCCGCCGACCTCGGTAGAGTCGTTTGCAGTTACAGTCGTGTCGTTAGAAGTTTTGAGGGCATAGGTGCTGTCGCTGTTGTTCACGGCAGTATTGCCAATGGTAACGGTAGTTTTGCCCCAGCTGTAGCCCAAAAGGCCACCGGTGCCCTTGAGCGCATCACCGTTCCTACCGACTTTCATCTTGAACGCGCTGAATGAAAGGCCCGAAATGTTCACATACTTATCAGCTGAGCCGACTATTTCCCCTGCATTGTAGGCACTCTGTGCGATGCAGCCGATAAGACCGCCGACCTGGGCGATCTTGCCGCCGGCGCAATCGCCGGTTTTGATTTCGCCGCCGACTTCGAGGCCCGCAACATTGAATGTCGAGGCATAGTCGCTCACATAGCCGACGGCGCCACCAACGCGCATATTGCCGTTAAGCGTTCTAGCCGCAGTGATGGTCGCTTGGGCCTTGCTGTTACCCTGAAGCGTAACCGTGGAAGCTGCCGACACGCTGCCCGCAATTCCACCAACGTTCACATCATTAGCCAACGTATCATCGCACGCGATATTCGTTTTGCACGTTGCACCAGACAGCGTCAGACCACCCGCAACGGTACCCGCAAGCGATCCGGCATCAATGCCCACGCCGTTATCGAACTTCATTGAGCCCGCGATGGTGACGTTGGAGACGGTTGCGCCGTTGATTGCTGCGAACAAGCCCAGGCGGCCGTGGCGGTAGATTTTGCCGTTGCCGGCACTGATGTCGTCGGCGCCCAGAGGGGCGTTCCCGCGCTTGCCGTACGCCTCGCCGACGGCAAGTTTGATCGTACCGTCTCCATTCAACGCACCCGAGAAAACTTGCGAATTGCTTGCGCGGTCCTGCGTGAAGCCCGTCAGACCTGTGCCGGCGAGGTCAATTGTGCCGTTCACCGTAATGGTCGAGGACTGTAGGCCATTCAGATTTTTTTCGGTAACGCCGTTAACCATCGAGTAGTAGCCGTTGGTTTGCCAAGTAATCGCAAGCTTGGCGAAATCCTCAGCTGTGGTTAGGGCGTAGGCACCGTTGGTCTGCGCCAACGATGCCGGCAAGGTCAGCTTATGAGTGCTGGGATCAAGCGTAATAAAACTATCGCCCAGGCGAATAACCTCGCCGTAGGTCGCGATGTCATCCGTCTTCGAGGCCTTGTTGCTGCGCTTGTAGGTCCAACCCGTAGTGCCTTCGTCGGCTACGTTGCCGTTAGAGCCATCGCCGACAGCAAAGATCAGAGCGTTATTGTTTTCGTATACAAGCTGGCCCGTCGTGGCGTTCTCGGCAAAACTTGCGCCCGACAGGTCCGTGATGCCGCTGAACTTGATTACGGCATTCCATGCGGAGCCCGCAATGCCAGCTGCACGATTCTTTACTGCACCACCAATGGCCTTATCACTTGTAAGCGTAAAGTCACGCACGTCGAGCGCGTTGCGCGTGTCGACAACACCCACGGCGCCACCGAACTTTCCGGTATCCGTTCGCGCCGAAGCGTCTCCCTTGCACGCAACCGTCACGCCGTTAAGCACGACAGCAACAGGCTGCGAGTTGGGATTCGCACTATCGCCAACATAGCCAACAACGCCGCCTGCGTCGGACAGCTCGCTCGCAAGGTCAAACGCAATTGAGCACGTTTTCTTATCTGCATCCTTTTCAACAACAAAGGCGCGCAGCGCCCCATCGACGCCCGTAGCCATCGCGAACACCTTGCCGACAAGGCCGCCGTAGCTGCCGCTAACACCGCCACCTTTTCCTGAGGCGAGCTTGCTCTTATACGTTCCGCCCTACACCACGATGTCGCCAGTAGAAATATCCGCCACGCCAAAGAGGGCGCCGGCGCGCTGAGACGCACCAAGCGTCACAAGGTCGCCTAAGTCGAACATGTTGGGCTTAACGGTAAATCCCCGCGCAAAGCTCACGTCGCCGATGATGCCGCCAGAACAAGCGCTGCCCTCATCGCCAACGCCGCGCGCCGGTTTAATTGTTACGTCAGCAGCAATGGCGAGCGTGAGGTGGGCTGCCTTACCGATAAGACCGCCGCTAGCAGCCCTGCCTTTGACGCTAAAAGCAGAGAGGTCAATATTGCCGTTAATGGCCACGGTCGCGCCGTTGCCGCAGACGCCGATAAGTCCGCCAGCGCTTGTACCGTCCTTGGTCGTCTGGATAGTCGGGTCCCCACTGTAAGTGCCCGGAAGCGCTAGCTTCTCAACGGAAAGAGACGCAGCATCTGCAAGAGTATTCACAAGCAGGCCAGCATTATCGGTTTTAGATTGGATATTAATGGCAAGGGTCTCGTTGCCTTTCGCCGCATAGTTCACGTCGAGTCTGAGTTCTCCCGACACGGAACCCAAAAGCGGCGAAGACAGGGTGGCCGCAGTGATGTCAACTGCCAGCTTATGGTGCCCGCCGTTAATCGTCGTCGCAACAACGGGATCGCTGGTCGTACCCTCCCAAGTGAGCGCAAGCGTCATATCCGTGGACAGCTCAACATTATTAAACAGGGGCCTATTTAAAACGATAGGAGAGGTCCCCAAGTCAAAGCTCCCCTTAAAAGGCGTGTTCTGGGCACCAAGGCCCAAGAAGGAAAGGGCCTTACCGTCAGCCGCCGTCACCGTGTTACATAGATTGAGGCCCGATCCCGTCGCGCCGCCCTTCGTGAGAGCCGCATCCTGGTAAATGGCGGGATCGACGTTGGAGAGCTTAATCAGATCCTCGCTGGTTCCAATGGTGACTTTGGTTACCTTATCGCCTTCGACAGTAACATTGGCATCACCAATAGCGTCTTTCAGCTTATCAACCGTGCTGTACTCATACGTGGTGTTTGCCTGTGCAGCGGCATCTGCGTCCGCGTCATTCATCTGCTCTTCGTCGGTGGTACCGTCATCGGCAGTTGCATCGTCTTGGGATGCGTCGCCTTCCGTTGAGGCAGCGCCACCGCCGGCTCCATCGGTCGTGGAATCCTGCGACTCGCCGGCGTTGGTTGAGCCGTTGCCGTCCTCGGTAGTGCCCGTATCGGCGCCCGGGGTCGCCGCGGTGTCATCAGAGGTAGCCTGGTCGGCATCTTGCAGCGCGGTGGCCACGGCATCCTGTACGGAGCGCGCCGTCTTGCCCGCGGCACGCGCGGCGGAGACAGACGCCTCCATAACGGCGTCGAGCTCTTGCGCGAACACCTCTGTGGAGGGCGCGAGCGCCTGGAAAATCATGATTGCAGTCAGGCATGCGGTTGTTATGCGCTTTGCCGTTCTCATCTGATCCTACCTCGTTCTATCTCATGGCCCGTGCGGGGTCTCAAAATCTATGCTTGCGGCTTGTTCTACGCGGCCTTGCACTCTACAACGATGTCGCCCCAGTTGCCGGGTGCATCCTTCGCACGGTAGAAGGTAATAATCTCCGACCCGGGATTCATGGTGAACGTGACCGACCTGTCACTTTTATTTTCGGTCGCGCCGGAATGATTCATCACAAAAAACGGGTCAAGCTCAACCTTATCGCCCCATATAAGCTTGACTTTTGTTGGGGAACCTGTAACGGTCACGCGATAGTTGTAGGCGTCAAAGCTGCCAATGTTCTTGCCTTTATCGACACACTCGCCCGAAACGCCCGAGGCCGTTACCTCCGCGCGCTCGGCAGGCGCAATCTTGGCCGCGAGCCATTTAAGGTTGGTTCCGGGGCTGTCGGGGCCGACCTTGGCCTTGACCGTGAAGGACGCTGTGTTGAGGTCATCTTTGTCAAACGTAACCGTATAGGTATACATGGTTGCCTTGTTGGCAGGGAAGGAAAGATCGACCGGGCCGCTCGTCGTCAGCGCGGGTGTACCGTTAACACTCCAAGTACCCGTCGTGCCCGTCGCCCTCACGCTCAGTGTCGCATTGACATCCTTGTCATTAACCTTGTTCTTGTCGCCCAACAGATGGTTGTAAATGCGGAAGGTAAAGGAGCAGGTTTTCTTACCCGTATCGGTGTCGACGACGACGCTTCGGACGGCAATCTCCCCGTCATCCAGGCTCTCGTTTGTGTAACCCGCAAGCATGTCCGAGGCAAACAGCGCCTGCGACGTGCCCGAAACAGCAACCGACTTAAGGAAGTCGCCCGCCAAAAAGGCCGTGTAGGTAAGGTAAGTACCCGTCGCAATCGCGATAGCGCACAGCAGCACCGCAACCGCCCACAGACGCTTGCGCACTTTGGTAACAGGGGGCGCCGACTCCACCAAGCAAGACTTCGCCTTAGAATCATCAACCTGCGCAAAGTGTTTGCCAACAGGCCTTGCGATTTCATTTTGCTCGTTCTTGTCTTTGCTCATCTGGTGCCCCTCCCTTCCTGCTATTAGTTGGCGTTCGTGCCGCGAGCGATTAGGTACACCATGTCGGTCTCTTTGACATTTGAAACCTTGGTACTACCTGTGGTCACAACGCCTGGATTCCACGTACACTCGATGATGAAGTTCGTGGCGGCGTTGGCTTTCGTACCATTCCAACCGTCCAGATCGGCTTTTTGGAATGTGTGATATCGATAGAGCGGGCGAGCGTTTTTCTGGACACTTTTATAAGTACCGTACGTTGGATCATTTGCCTCAAGCTCTTTAGCCAACGCGCCTGTCCCGTCCGCGGAGTTAATAAAAGTAAACGCAATCGGGGTGCCCTTCTTACTCCATGAGTAGGTGCGGTTGAGCCCGTCGAGGCCGACCACATCGCCCCTCGGGGCCGACGGGTCGTTGACCTTCACGCGGTATACGTTGATTGTCAGCCCCGTGATATTCGTGGTATTGGCAACCTGCAGCTCAAACGCCTGGCCAGCGCCGGGGTCATCGTCATTGTCGCTCTGCACGCAAAACGCGCGTCGGACGGTCACCGTGCCGTCAGCGTTCTTTGCATCGCCTCGCGACTCGTCATACGAAATCTCGATGGGCTCAATGGTCGTCTGGTTGGGACCCAGCACCTTAAGCTGTGCCGGTGTTTGAATTTTTCCCACCGTAGACAGGCTTTTGCTTCCCACAAACCACGAAAGTGACAGACCGACGATGAGAACGATTGCCGCCAAGAGCACCAAGACCGCAAGGGCTTGTGCGCGATGGCTTTCTATCCATTTGTGGGCGTCGTCGAGGCGCGTTTGCATGGTACTCATGAGCTTACGCCCTCCTGAGCGCTCATTCTAAGTTGGATGTATTTGACCTTATCGCCAATCTGCTCGTCCGCATTGTTGTACAGCGCCGAGCAGATGGCGGTATCGCTGGAGGTCATGCTGGTCGAAACCGTAGGAGCGCTGGCGGCCTCCTTGCCACCTGCTGCGCCGAAGAAGTAGTTCACTTTGTTCTTGTTCATATCCGCTTGCAGGGCGACGTAGTCAGGATTCTTGCCGTCCGTCGGCGCCGCAAACAGATTCTTGTAGTAATTCGTGTTGCCCGTAAGGACAAAGTTTTGGAAGTACTCCGGCCATACCCAGTACAGATTGATAGTGACGGACTTGTTCGTTGGCTTGGTCACATCGCCGTTTTCGCAAAATTCGCTCTTGTGAATCTCGATCTTGCTATCAACCACGCGGTCCGAGTAATAGCCGTTCTTGCAGCTCGTAAAGAACAGCAAGTGGCCTTTTACCAGGCTGAGCAGCGTACTCGCATCATCCGACAGATTGCCATCAGCTTCCTCATAGATATTGCCCTTGGCCTTAAGTATGCGGGACAGGTTGATCGTGATATCGCCGAGGTTATCCGTGTGCGGCGTCACCGTAAACGTAATCTTGCCGCGAGCACCCGGGTACAGAGAGCCCGCAGTCTCGTTGTTCAGGTTGGAGCCGAGCGTCACGGTCATGCCATCGGCCGTATCCAGGCCGGCGATAGCATGCTTTTCCTCGGCCGTGCGCTCGTAATAGCCCACGTGCGCGTCAGGTTTGCCCTCGCCCGCGGCAGTTAGGGTGTACCGATCCGCCTTCGCCCCGATCGTACTCCCCGTGGCGCTCACCCGATTGTTCGCGGCAAACCAGGCCAGGCACGCAAAGATAGCGACGATGGCGGCCAGCACAAACAGACCACTCACTAGGAAATCCTTCCAGAAATCCTTGAGGGTCCGCACGTGCTCGTCGGCAGCTTGACGGTACTCGGCCGCTGTCTTGTGCCGCTGGAGCTCGCTATGTCGGTCCATGCCACTCATTGCTTACGTTTGCCCTGCTTGCAGGCGTGCCATCCTTTCGGCTTGGTCGTGCTCAATCCATTGCTCGCAGGTAGAGAATTCAGGCAGAATACAACACCGTACGATAAGGTAAAAGAATAGCATTGACCTGCGGTTCGTTCCATAACGCAAGCCTTAATGGTGTCTTAAAAGTCGAGCCCTTGGTGTAAAGTAACCTGACCCCCTTGCACCAATCTGTAGCACCGGGCAGCGGACGCACGACGCACCGTCCCCTTAACACCCCAACGCGCGCACGGGTATCACGTAGATACCGTCCTCGACCTCGCGGGCGTACTCACCCACCCCCACAATCACGGCCATAAACTCCGGTTCGCGTGTGCGTGAACGAGGATTTCCACAGACCTTCTTGCGAACGCGCTTGAGGCTCTCGACGCCGGCGCTCGCCTTATCTTCGCTCACCTTAATCTCAAAGGCGGCCCACCGTCCATCGGCTAGTTGCACGATGGCATCGCATTCAAGGCCCGAATCGTCGCGATAATAGCGCACGGGCGTACTATCCAGCAGGTCGAGCGACCGTGCGTAGACCGAAAGGTCGCGTATGACCAAATTCTCAAACACCAGACCAAATGTCTGCCAGTCGGCAAGCAGCGCCTGCAAGGACATACCCAGCAAGGCGCAGGCAAGGCTCGGATCTGCCAGATAGCGCTTGGGTTTGACGGTAAAGCGTCGTTTGTCGCGCGCGGCGGGAACCCAACCGGGGACCTCCTCGAGAATGAACATGCCTTTGAGGGCATCCAGGTACCTGCGCACCTTGGTCTCGTCGGCAAACGCTGCGGGTTCCTCCTCGGCACCGAACATATCCATAAGAATCGTTTTATACGTGGTCGCCTGTCCCAGATTGCGCGCGATCGATGCGGAGACTCGACGAGCAATATCGGGGTCGAGACCAACCGCCGGGAAGCTGCTCGAAAACGTAGTGTTGAGATATTCGCGGGCGATGAGCTGGGCGTCAGCCGAAACCATATCGATCGCCTCGGGCCAGCCGCCGCGGCAAGCGGCTTCGACAAGCCCCGGCGTATCGCCATCGCACCGGCAGGGCTCAAAACGATGCTCAAACAAGCCCGCCAGGCTCACCTTGCCGTTGGACTCACCTGTCTCGGCAAGCGTCATGGGGTGCATGCGGACGCGGCCGATGCGGCCGGCTCCACTATGCGCGGGCGCCTCCGCCTTTGAGCCAAACGCAGGCGTGGCAGAACCCGTGAGGATATAGGCGCCGCGCGTAGTCCGGGCACGGTCGACCTCATGTCTAACGTAGTCCCAAATCTGGGGAACGCGCTGCCACTCATCGATAATATGTGGACGGTCTCCCAGCAACATCATCGCCGGGTCGGCACGCGCGAGGTCGAGATTCTCGTCGACATACGAGACGGACGCCCCGTGCTCAAGCGCGGCCCACGTCTTGCCACACCACTTGGTGCCTGCAATCTCGACCGCGCCAAAGACACGAAGGTAGCGTTCGATTTGCGAATCCACGATACGTGGGATGTATCCGTCCCGATGTAGCCTCTCGCCCGCCATGAGCCACCCCCGCAGATTTCCAGGTCCTGCTTTCTGATCCTTCTATTCCACTGTAGCAAATTCGGATTTTTGGGTGGTTGCGATTCGAATTTTCATGTTCATATAATTCGGATTTTCATGTTCTAAAGATTCGGATTTTCTGAACCCGCTGGTCAGGGGCGCTCTTATTGGCAAAAGGGCGGGGAGCACCGATACGGCACTCCCTGCCCACTCAACCGTGCGCGCATTGTTCGCGCAACGGTTCGTACGTCCATTCAAACTTTGCCTCATCTTAACCTCATCTTTGCTTCATTTGAGGTGAAGATGAGGTTAAGGGCGCGTTTAAGCTCGCCTGCCTCCTCGCACAAAACCGGGGCGGGACCTGCTGCGCTTGCAGGCCCCGCCCCGGTTGACACCCGACGGGATGCAGTCGGCCCAGGCGGATCCGTGCTACCGCCCCCCGCCTGGCCGCGATGTTCAACTACAGCTCGTTGGCCGCGTGATATGCCGTGCGAATGGCGCTCGCAATGTCGGCGGTGCGCTCGCCCGAGCAGTCGCCCACGCAGGTCACGGGCACCGTCACGCCGTCCAGGTCAAACGCATTGGCCTTGGAACCCACGGCCATCACCACGTAATCGCAGGCGATCTTCACCGGCTCCTCGGCGCCGTCCTCGGTGGTGCGAATGGCCTCCACGCCCTCGTCGGTAATGGCGGTCAGGCGGGTCCTCACGTGCTGCTCCACGTTGTGCCCGGCAAAGTCGCTCATAATCAGCGGCAGAATGGTCTCGGACTCGCCCGCGGCAATCTTGTCGAGCATCTCGACGATCGCCACCTCGCAGCCGTGCTGCAGCAGATACTCGGCAGTCTCGGTGCCCACCAGGCCACCGCCAATGACGGCGACGCGGCCGCTGAGCTCCACCTTGCCGGCCAGCACGTCCCAGCTCGAGACGACCTTCTCCGAGTCGGCACCCGGAACGGGGATGACCACGTCGTGCGCGCCCACGGCCACAATCGCGGCGTCGGCGGCGTTGAGGTCCTCAGCGGCAGCGGCATAGTTGAGCTCAACCTTCACGCCCAGGCCAGGCAGAATCTTCTCGTAGTACTCGACCGAGCGCATGATCTCGTCCTTGCGCGGAGGCGCGGCCGCCAGCACAATCTGGCCGCCCAGATGATCGCTCGCCTCGTAGACGGTCACATCGTAGCCGCGCTTGGCCGCCACGCGCGCGGCCTCCAGGCCGGCAATACCGCCGCCCACCACGGCGATCTTCTTGTCGCCCTCGCCCGGCTTGATGGCGATGGTCGCCTCGTCGCCGTTCTCGGCATTGAGCACGCACGAGATGTACTTGCGGTTTTGAATCGCGTCGACGCAGCCCTTGTTGCAGTTGAGGCATTCGCGGATGGGCTCACCCGTGGCGGCCTTCAGCGCAATGTCGGGGTCGCACATGAGCGAGCGGCCATAGGCGATGATGTCGGCCGCGCCGTCTTCCAGAATCTTCTCGCCGGCCTCGACCGAAACCACGCGGCCGACGGTTGCCACCGGCACGGAGACCAGGGCCTTGACGCGCTCGGCAACAGGCAGCGTCCAGTTGTAGGGCATGGCGCCCATGGGCGGAATGGTGTCGCCCATGTTGCCGGTGTGGTTTGCCTGCGCGACCTGGATCATATCGATGCCCGCGCCCTCGAGCAGCTTGGCAAACTCGCAGGCCTCATCGGGCAGCAGGCCGCCCTTGCCGCGCGGCGTGCCGTCGGGGTTCTCCATAATCACGGGGAGCTTGTACTCCACCATCAACTGCGGTGCGGCTTTCTTAATGGCGGCGACGACCTCCAGCGCGTAGCGGGCGCGGTTCTCGAACGAGCCGCCGTACTCGTCGGTGCGCTGGTTGAGGATGGCCGAGCACAGCGAACCCACCAGACGATCGCCGTGGACCTCGATGGCGTCGATGCCGGCCTGCTGCGCGCGGGCAGCCGAGGCAGCGATGGCCTCCTTGATCTGGGTGAGCTGCTCCACACTCGCCTCGTTCACAAAGTGCTGCATATCGTGGTGCAGCTTGGCGTAGGCCTGCTTGCGGATCTCGCTGGACTCGGCCATCTTGGCGGCAAAGGTCTCCTCGTCGCCGGCGGCCTTGGCCTCCTGCGCGGCCTTGGCGGCAGCCATGGAACCCATGACCATGCGGCCGACCCCGGGCACGTCGTACTCGGGGTGGAACAGCTGCAGCGCAACCTTGGCCCCGTGCTTGTGGACGGCGTCGGCCAGCGCCTTAAACGTGGGGATCTGGGCGTCGGCTGCCAGCTTGGGCGTGGGGCTTGCGGTCATGACGGGAGCGACGTCGCCGATGACGATGTAGCTCACGCCGCCACGGGCCAGGCGCTCGTAAAAGGCCAGGCTGCGCTCGCCGATGGAACCGTCGCGCTCCTCGTAGCCAGTGGTCAGCGGCGGGAACATAATGCGGTTCTTAAGCTCAAGGGGGCCAACCGTAATGGGCTGGAGCAGCTTGGATGCAGGTGCGGTCATGGACATTCCTCTCTTGTAGGCGCGGCGGCGATGGTGCCGCGTAGTTGTCTAGAGGATATGGCATGGGAGTACAGCAGCACAACGGAAATCGGCGGATAGCAGGTAACGGCAGGTAGATGGGGCGGGGCAGCCCGTCGGTTTGTCTCGATCTGTAACAGTTACTCAGCAAAACCGGGTCTTACTGTTACAGATCGAGACAAACCAAAACCGTCCCGGCGGAAAATCTCAATCTGTAACATCTAGGCCCACTTTTGACCCCTACTTGTTACAGATCGAGACAAACCAAACCCGCCTGCTAGAACATCTAAATCTGTAACAGCTACCCGGCAAAATCCGTCCCTCGTGTCACAGATTCAGATAAACGGAGCCCGGCTGCCGAAAAATCTCGTTCTGTAACATCTATCGGCCAAAAACGGCCCCACGTGTTACAGATCAAGACATTCCCCTCAGCCCATCCTCAACAATCTCAATCCGTAACATCTAGGCCCGCTTTTGACCCCTACCCGTTACAGATTGAGATTTTGTTTGAGATTTGCCGAGGGACTATATCCACGCGTCATCGAAGCCACTGCGACAGAGGTGCGACATTACTGCGACAGAGGTGCGAAATAGATCGACCACCTTACCTTATCGTGTAGAACTGTTTTGGGTCGTTATGGGATGAGCCGTGCCATTCGAGCAGCCCGTCTTCCTCAATTAACTTACCAAGCACCCGGCTTGCTGTGCGGCGATTTCTCCCGATGTGCGCTGCAAGCTCCCTTGCTGTCACCCTTCCGTTCGCAAAGGCCAACCTGATGGCGGCGAGCTCATACTCCCCCAATGAGGCGATCACCTCCGGTGATACCTTGTCCTCGAGAGCCTCGCTTCTCCTTACGGTTCTGGCAACGATATTGTTCTCAAGCGTTAGCTGAACCCTTGCCCCATCAGGTTCCGTGTAGACCGGATCATTGAGCAGAGAGTTTTGCATCTCGGTATAAATGCGCTTGACGCCCTCGTTTAGCTCCCGAACCCAACCAAATTCAACCAGCGTGCGCGCGATGCGTGGGTTGCGCGAGTAACGAGTGGTCCTCATGTTGTCGAGCGTCACGATATTGGGAAGCGCGCCTGGACTGATGATTTCCAAACGGTCGTCGAACATCGAGACCCGGATGTAGTCGCCGCGGAACGAGTAGTCGCGATGTGTCACCGCGTTGACCAAGCCCTCGAACCAGGCGAACTCAGGATACTCAGGCACGGTCTGGAATTTCCCGTCGGGCCCCAGGAACTGAAATTCGCGGAGCATGCTCGAGGTGAGTTCGTAGGCGTCTTGGATCACCTTAGGCAGCGGCCCACAGAAGCTTCGTTCTTTCGTGATGTTGAGACGCTCGCCCGTCTCCATTTTGACGCCGTCGTAGCGCAGGACACGGACTCGCGCCTGTGGCATCATCGCGGACGGATCCAGCGCGAATAGCAGGGCTCCAGCAACGGTCAGCTTTTCGTCACGCATAAAACGACGACTTCTAAGGACCTGCTCGTCGGAAACTTCGGTTCCAAGAATCCCTTTGTAGCGATCAAGCACTTCATGGTCCACGTCATCTAGGGAGGAATCCTCAACAAGCTCGTCCTCGAAGATTCTCTGCCCCTTATCGTACTCGAGGGCAAATACCTGTTCGCGGCTGAGCCTCACGCTCTTGTCGTCCTGCCGCAAGAAAACCTCGCCGTCGCTCACGCGAGCAACAGAGTGGTTGGTCGAGGCATCGATGTCCAAAACGAGAACGAAGTCCTCCTCGCCCGAAGAATTGACCACGGGGATTCGGTCTTTGCGGACAATAGGGGTTGGCGTGCAAGTCGTGAGCGCAGCGCGCTCGAATTTCTCAATGTCGCGCGCGCCGTTACGCTTGAAGCCCGTTACCTCACCATTATCCTCGATACCGATAACGAGCTTGCCTCCCGCCGAGTTGGCGAATGCACTAATATGCTTCGCAATCTCCTTGTCATCCTTGCGGGCGCTCTTTCGATCGAAATATTGATTCTCCCTGAGGGTGGAAAAAAGAATCACATCGTTTGTCGCGATGGGTTGCTGCATTGCCGCCTCCTTACATGGCTCCATAAAGAAGTGTAAGTCAAAGGCATCGTATAGACGGCCCCTACATAGCGGCCCCCTTTATTGTTTTTAAGACGTCACTGTTTCTAGTTAAGGATCGTTAAGGGTCGTCGCAGCTCCTTCCAATTGGAGTCTATCAATCGACAAGTCAATCCATCCGGCCCGTGATTATCGATAGCCCGTCCGCCTCACATAATAAAAAGAGTCAAGATTCACTCATAAAGGAGAGCAACAACAAAATCTCAACCTGTAACAGCTACTCGGCAAAATCCGTCCCTCGTGTTACAGATTTAGACAAACGAGGGCCGGCTGCCGGAAAATCTCGATCTGTAACATCTAACCGTCCAAATCGGGTCTACGCGTTACAGATCGAGATTTTGTTTGAGAGGTTGAAAACCGTGCCGAAAACATGGTCGTCAGATAACAAAAAAGCTCGCCGGCTAGGCCGACGAGCTGCAAGTTCTTGGTCGCGGGGGCAGGATTTGAACCTACGACCTCCGGGTTATGAGCCCGGCGAGCTACCAGACTGCTCCACCCCGCAATGTCTGGGCGCCTCATGTGCGCAAGAAAGAATATTAAGCGGGAGTTCGGTAAACGGCAAGGAAAATCTCGTAGAGCATAATTCCTTCATATTTAAAACCCCTCAGCCAGTATCACCGTCAACGGATCACAGCCGAGCGCCGTCGACGGCGCGTATACAATGGTGCGCGTCCTTTTATGCCAACACCGGGAGTAGACATGCTGCTCGCTATCGATATGGGAAACACGCAGACGGCCATGGGCCTGTTTGACGGAAACGAGCTGGTGCAGTCGTGGCGTATGCCCACCGACCGCTCCTATACCGCCGACGAGATCCACGTGCGGCTGATGGGCTTCTTTAAGATGTACGACCTCTCGCTCGGCGCGGTCGACGCGATCGCCTTTGCCGGCGTGGTGCCGCAGCTCTCGCGCGAATGGCACGCCGTGGCCGACCGCATTGCCGCGGACGCCATCGTCATCGGGCCACAGACGGCCGCGGTGACCAAACTGCGCGCAGCGCGCCCCCAGGCCGTTGGTGCCGACCGCATCGCCAACGCCGTCGCGGCTGAGACCTTCTACGGCGCGCCGGCGATCGTGGTGGACTTTGGCACCGCAACCAATATCGATGTCATCGACGAGGACGGCTATTACATTGGCGGAGCGATCGCACCGGGCATCCGCATCTCCATGGACGCGCTTGCCGCCCGTGCCGCCAAGCTCGCCAGCGTGCCGCTCGAGGCGCCCGAGCACGCCATCGGCCGCGATACCGAGGAGTGCATCAAGGTCGGCGCCGTGGTGGGCGCCGCCGCCATGGCCGAGGGCTTGGTCGCGCGCATGAAGCGCGAGCTGGGGCGCGAGGACGCCACCGTTATCGCCACGGGCGGCCTCGCTAGCATCGTCGCCGATTCGACCGACGCCTTCGACGTGGTCGACGGACAGCTCACCATCAAAGGCATCTGCGAAATCTACCGCCGCATGCAGGAACTGGGATAGAGCAGGGGCTTAAGTCGAGCACGCCCGATGCCACAGCCCCCGAAAACGTTCGCCAAGCCTATTCCTCAAAACTGAAATATTTTCAATTATGAGGAATAGAGATTCCTCGAATACGCCCAGCACAGCGATATCGTGCATGTTTCCTATTCCTCAAAAATGAAAAATATTCAATTTTGAGGAATAGAATTAAGATGTCGCCCCGCAGTCACACGAAAGCCCTCCCCGGAGCAATCCGAGGAGAGCTTCTGTTGTCATCGTCATCTTTGAGCGCGGACATCTCTCGTTACAGCCCGCGAATCCGCACAGCCTCGGGCGGAAACTCCTGCTCGCCAGCGTCGGTCTTAATGGTCGCGCGGCCCCAGATGTCCAGGCCCGCAAACACGCCGACCGCAAGCGGCAGGCCGCTGGGCGACACCGCCGCGACCTGACGGCCCAGCAGCGGCACCATGTCGAAGTACTCACCCAGCACCGGGGCCAGCGGGCCGGCAGCGCCCTGTGGTGTGTTGGCGGCAACCGCCCAGGCGTCAACGCGAGCGAGCACCGCCGCGGCCAGTGCCTCGACCAGCGCTGCGTCAGCCACGTCCACGCCGAGCTCGCCCAGCGCCGCACGCTCAACATCCACCGTCACCGCGGCAAACATGCCCGCGGCACCGACACCGCCGTTGACGGCGACGCGCGCGAGCGACGTCTCAAACGCAGGCGCGCCGCACACGATGTCACTCGGCCATTGGATGCCCACTTTGCCGGCAAGCCCCAGACCCGGCGTTGCGGCCGTGCCCGCAAACGCGTCCATCATGCCCATTGCGGCCACAAACGGCAGGCCGTGGAAGGCGTGCATATTCACATCCGGACGCACAACCAGCGAAAACGTCAGCGAAGCGTCGCCCGCGCTCCACGCGCACCAGCCCGCGGACATGCCCTCGCGGCCCGCGTCACGCGCCGCGTCGAGCTCGGCACCGGCGGCAACAGCATTCATCTCGATCATCTACATACGCCCCAATTCGCCAACGATATGGCCCACGCGATCCTCGGGCTCCTTGACCTCGACGCCGTTGTAGCGGAAGAACCGCGCCGGGTCGTGCATCAGATCCTCGAGCGGCACCAGCACAAAGTCTCGCTCGCCGATCAGCGGATGCGGCAGGCGCAGCTTCTTGCCGCCGTGGGTCTCGCCGTCCATCCACAGCAGGTCCAAGTCGATGGTGCGCGGGCCGTTTGCCTTGGCCTTTTTGGAGCGGTCACGGCCCAGCTCGGCCTCAATCTTCATGAGCTCGTCAAGCAGCACCAGCGGAGCCAGCTCGGTCTTGATCTCGATGATGGCGTTGGCAAACGTGTCCTGGCGTGTCTCGTAAGCCGGCTCGCTCTCGTAGATGCGCGAACAGTTGGACACACAGGTGAGCGGAATCTCGGCAATCATGTTGCGCGCGGCGCGGATGTTGTCGCAACGATGCCCCAGGTTGGAACCCACGGCCACAAACGCACGACGCGGTTGCGGCTCGGCGACAGCCCAGTAACCGTTCAGGAACTGCGCAAAGCCAGCGACGTCGTGCACGCGCACGATGTTGGCGCCGGCCTGGATGGCGCCCAGGCACACACCAAACGTGGCGGCATCGCGCGCGGCGGCCTGGGTCACGCCCGAGACGGCACCCACAAAGCGCTTGCGCGACACGGCGCACATGAGCGGATAGCCCAGCGACGCCATCTTGGCGGTCTCGCGCTGGATGACGATGTCTTCGTTGGCCGTCTTGCCAAAGCCCGGGCCGGGATCGATGCAGATACGGTCGCGCGACACGCCGGCATGGATGAGCGTGCGGGCCTGGTCGGACAGAAAGCCCATGACGCGGCGCATGATGGGCGCAGAATCGGGCAGGGTAAAGCGGCGGAGCTGCGAAGTGGGCACATAGGCTTCCTCACGGCGGGCACTGCGGCGCATCATGGCGGCCAGGTGGTCGCTGGGCTCTGGTGCGGCTTCGGTAGCTGCGGGCACGGTCTCGGGCGCAGCGGCGGCAGGGGCAGCCTGCTCGGCAGCCGGCGTCTCTGGCTCGGACTCGGGCGCGGGCTCCGATTCGCCAAGCGGCAGCGAGGGCTGCACCACACCGCCCGGAAGCTTGGCTTCAACCTTGGGCTCGCCCAGCAACTTGCCGCGACGGCGACGGGCCGGCTTCTCGGCCTCGCGCGCGGCCTCGACAGCCGCTTCGCGTGCCTTCTCGGCAACAAACGCCGCAGCCGAGGTATCGAGCTGCACCGTCGCGTGCGTGCGTGCGGGTGCGGCAACCTCGCCGGCGTGCATTACGATAACGCCGCAGGTGCTCGTCTTAACGAACTCAACCATCTTGGGATCGGTGAAGCCCGTCACGTCGTTGACAATCGAAGCACCACAGCGCACCGCCGCCTTGGCAACCGCCACATGACGCGTATCGATCGAGACGATGGCACCCTCTTTGGCGAGCGCGCGCACGACGGGCAGCACGCGACGCGCCTCCTCGTCGGGGTTGACCGGGGTAAAGCCGGGGCGCGTGGACTCACCGCCCACGTCGATGATGTCGGCGCCGGCATCGAGCATCGCCAGGCCGTACTCGATAGCGGCATCCTGGTCAAAGTGCTCACCGCCGTCGCTAAACGAATCGGGCGTCACGTTGAGGACGCCCATGATACGCGGACGGTCAAAGCTGAGCTCGTACTTTCCGCACCGCCATGTCTTGCTGTCGTTCGCCATGAACATCCTCCTAAAATGCCCACGTCGCCGCGCTCGGGCACAGGCGGCGGGGTCGCTTTGCAATCAGTCTTTCTATTGTATCCGCGCGCGCGGGCTAGAATGCAAACGCGGCCGCGATGTCGCAAGAAATCAGCAGGTCGGCATTTGCATCCTGATCGGTGGGCGCCAAATTGCAAATGGCCAGCGCATCGCCAGTAAAGTAACGCGTGAGACCCGCCGCCGGATACACTACGAGCGAGGTTCCGCCCACGACGAGTGCGTCGGATGCGGCGATAGCAGCAACGGCGCCGGTAAGCACACGCTCATCGAGCGGTTCTTCGTAGAGGACCACATCGGGCTTGATGCGACCGCCGCACGCAGGGCACACGGGCACGCCCGCGGCATCCTCGTGCTCGCGCGCGCAAATCCATTCGGCGCTGTAGACCGCGCCGCACGTCTGGCAGATATTGCGGTGGACCGAGCCATGCAGCTCAAACACGTGCCGTGAACCAGCCGCCCGATGCAGGCCATCGATGTTTTGAGTCACCACGGCGTCGAGCTTGCCGGCGCGCTCCAGCTCCGCCAGCTTGGCGTGGCAGTGGTTGGGCTTGGCGCCCAGCGCGATCATCTTGGTCCGGTAGAAGTCGAAAAACTCCGCCGGATGCGTCTCGTAAAAGCTGTGCGAGAGCATAGTCTCGGGCGGATAGGAAAACCGCTGGTGATACAGACCGTCCACGCTGCGGAAATCGGGAATGCCGCTTGCCGTGGAAACGCCCGCGCCGCCAAAGAAGACCACGTGGCTATGGGTTTCGAACAGCTCCGCCAGCGCGGCGGAGGCCTGTTTGGGGTCCGATATTGTCTGCGTCATATATGTCCTCCGCCCGTGTCTCCGGGACGGCGGCGATCGCGCTATCACTCGCGGACTCCGCCCCGCCCCTGTTGCGCTAATCTTAAGCCTGCCAACCCCGTCGAAAGGACACCATGTCTCAGACTTACACGTTCGCCTCGTGGAACGTCAACGGCCTGCGCGCCGTGCTCAAAAAAGACCCGAGCTTTATCCAGATCGCACAGGAGCTCAATGTCGATATCCTGGCGCTGCAAGAGACCAAGCTGCAGGAGGACCAGGTCGATATCGATCTGCCCGGCTATCACCAAACCTGGAGCTACGCCCAGCGCAAGGGCTACTCGGGCACCGCGGTCTTTAGCCGCAAGGAGCCGCTGCGCGTGCTGCGCGCCGATGCACTGCTGCCCTACGCCAGCGAGGGCGAGGCGGCCGAGCTCGTCGCCCAAGCCGCAACCGAGGGCCGCGTCTGCGCGCTCGAGTTCGACAAGTTTTGGTTTGTCGACGTCTATACGCCCAACGCCCAAAACGAGCTCGCGCGCATCGATGTACGCATGGCCTGGGACGATGCCTATCGCGGCTTTTTGAGCGCGCTTGAGCGCGAAACCGGCAAGCCCGTCGTAACCTGCGGCGACTTTAACGTGGCTCACGAGGAGATCGACCTTAAGAACCCCAAGTCCAACCGCGGCAACGCAGGCTTTTCGGACGAGGAGCGCGGCAAGTTTACCGAGCTGCTCGACGCCGGCTTTACCGACACCTGGCGCGCGGCCAATCCAGACGTCGAGGGCGTCTACAGCTGGTGGAGCTACCGCTTTAATGCCCGCAAGAACAACGCAGGCTGGCGCATCGACTACTTCCTGATAAGTGACGCAATCGCCGGCAACGTACGCGACACCGGCATCCGCGGCGACATCTTCGGCAGCGACCACTGCCCCGTCACCCTCGCCCTGGAGCTCTAACCCCCCAAATGATCCCCCGGGGGCAGAGGAAAACGGATCGCTTTGGCTCTCCGAGGGCATCCACGCG
>NZ_CAAKNY010000003.1 GCF_901212495.1 Collinsella aerofaciens
GCCAAAATAAACCTGTCCCTTTTTGGAAGGTTTGGGAGATGAGGCTGTGATGGATAAGGCTGAGTTGCGGCGGGCGGTGATTGCCCGGCGCAATGCGATTGACTTGGATGTTCGGGCAGCGAAGTCTGCTGTTGTATGCGCGCGGCTTGTTGAGCTGATGGAGTCCAGCGGCACTGCGGGCCAACGCACCGTTGCCGTCTATGCCGCCATGGATTCCGAAGTCGACCCTGCCGCGTTTGCCGCTGCGGCCGCCGCGCGCGGCTGGCGCGTAGCCTATCCGTGCATGCTCTCGGCAAGCGACGCCGCCGCATGCGGCCAGCGCATGTGCATGCGAACGGTCGCCGCCGGCGATGTATCCACGACTCCGTTTATCGCTCATCCCACGTGGGCCTTCGCGGCTACGGATATCGACAGCAATCGCTGCCCCATCGTGCCCGCCGCCGAGCTCGACATGGTTGTCGTGCCGCTCGTGGCTTTCGACCGCACCGGCGCGCGCCTGGGCTACGGCGGGGGCTGCTACGACCGCTACCTTCCCATGCTCTCGCCCGCATGCCAAATCGTCGGCATCGCCTTTGACGAACAGCGCGTCGATCACGTTCCCACCGAAGCCCACGACCTGCCGCTGCCCAACATCGTCAGCGCCTAAATGCCAGCGTCCCTCCCGACAGCCTAGTGCTCCTCGCCGGCGCGGGCCAGGTCGTAGGGCGTGGTCTGGTAGACGTAGTAGTTGAGCCAGTTGGTGTAGAGCAGCTGAGCCTGGCTGCGCCAGACGTTGCGCGGCTCGGCGGCTGGATCGTCGCCCGGGAAGTAATGCGCCGGCACCTGAGGGTTGAGTCCGCGCTTCACGTCGCGCTCGTACTCCAGGCGCAGCGTGTCGGTATCGTACTCGGGATGGCCAAAGACAAAAAAGCGGCGGCTGTCGGTCGACTTGACAATGTACAGGCCCACCTCGTCGGACACGGCCACGACCTCAAGCTGCGGCTCGGCCTCCACGTCCTCGCGGCGTACATCGGTGTTGCGCGAATGCACGGCATAGAAGCGGTCATCGAAGCCGCGGACCAGCGGGCTTTGCGGCTTCACCAGATAATGCTCGAACACGCCGCTCGCCTTTGCCGGCAGGTCATACTTCTGGATACCGTAATGATGGTACAGGCCGGCCTGCGCGCCCCAGCAAATGTGCAGTGTAGAGTGTACGTGCGTGGTAGACCAGTCCATTATTTGGCAGAGTTCGGGCCAGTAGTCGACCTCCTCGAACGGCATCTGCTCCACCGGCGCGCCCGTGATAATCAGGCCGTCGTAGTGGATATCGCGGATGTCGTCGAACGTGCGGTAGAACGTCTCCAGGTGGCCGGCACTCACGTGCGTGGCCTCGTGCGTCTTGGTACGCAGCAGATCCACCTCCACCTGCACCGGCGTGTTGGAGAGCTTGCGCATGATCTGCGTCTCGGTGGCGATCTTGGTGGGCATGAGGTTGAGGATGAGCACGCGCAGCGGACGGATGTCCTGATGCAGTGCGCGGTACTCGGTCATGACAAAGATGTTCTCGCTCTCGAGCTGCGCGGCGGCAGGGAGGGCGTCGGGAATGCGAATGGGCATGGATGCTCCTTACGAGTCAGTTGCAGCTATGGTACAACGAGCAGCCCTATCCGCGCGAGTACATCGCCCAGCGATGCCGTCAGCGGCCCAAATCACTCCAAAAGTAGAGATTAAGGTATATCCCAAAAATCTACTTCGCTTTAGCCCAGCAAAGTGACGGCAGGACGCTACAATGGTTCGACGCGAAAAACTCGGCCGAAAGGATACTCATATGTACCAGACGCGTAAGATCGGTGTGGTCGGCCAGGGCCACGTAGGAGCACATGTCGCCAACAGCCTGCTTATGCAGGGCATTGCCGACGAGCTGTACCTGTGCGATATCAACGAGGCCAAGGTGACGTCCGAGGTCCAGGACCTGCGCGACTCCCTTTCGTTTGTCCCGTACAACACCAAGATCGTCAACTGCTACGACCACTACGAGGAGCTAGCCTGCTGCGACGTCATCGTCAACGCCGCCGGCAAGGTCGCGCTGGCCGCCGGCAACCGCGACGGTGAGCTGTTCTTTACCACCGACGCCGCCCGCACCTTTGCCAAACGTATCGTCGACGCCGGCTTCGACGGCATCTTTGTGAGCATCTCCAACCCCTGCGACGTCGTGTGCACCGAGCTGTGGCATCTGACCGGCTACGATCCCAAGAAGATCATCGGCTCGGGCTGCGGCCTGGACTCCGCCCGCCTGCGCACCGAGATCTCCAAGAAGGTCGGCGTGAGCCCCAAGTCCATCGACGCCTACATGATCGGCGAGCACGGCTTTAGCCAGCTGGCCGCCTTTAAGGCCGCGACCATCGCCGGCAAGAGCCTCAACGAGCTCCAGGCCGAGAACCCCGACAAGTACGCCTTTGACCACATGGAGGTCGAGGAGCTTGCACGCAAGGGCGGCTACGTAACCTACCAGGGCAAGCAGTGCACCGAGTACGCCGTCGCCAACTCCGCCGCGCGCGTCTGCGCCGCCGTACTGCACAACGAGCACGCCGTGCTTTCCGCCTCCACGCTCATGACCGGCCAATATAGCGAGGAGGGCATCTTCACCTCCCTGCCGTGCGTGATCGGTGCCGAGGGCGTCGAGGAGGTCTACACGCTGGACCTTTCCGAGCACGAGCTCGAGGGCTTCCACAAGAGCTGCCAGCACATCCGCGACAACATCGCCCAGCTCGACTGGTGGGACGCCGAGGCCTACGACGCAAAGTAGGCCGCTGGCTGCCGCAACCTTGCGAATCTAAGCGCGATACTAAGCGGGCCGCGCCGGAAATCCCCGGCGCGGCC
>NZ_CAAKNY010000004.1 GCF_901212495.1 Collinsella aerofaciens
GCAAAAAACGTCGAATGTTGTGATGGTTTGCCTGCCTGCGGCATCCTGTAGAAGGGCCGAAACGCCCCTAAAGGCCGCCGTCCCAGTGCCGAATCACAAATTCTCGCAGGTCGTTCTGCCGCTTTTGGAACGCTTCGCTTCGGTCGCACTTGAGGCCCATAGCGAGCGCGATGGCGTTCATCGCCCGATGCAATTGCAGCTGATGGGCAAACTGAGTCCCGGTGAGGACGATCATCCTAAAGCCCAGCGCGCCCAGCACGGTCATACGCTCCGCATCCAACGCGCTGCGCTGTTTATCAAGATGGTGCGAGCCGTTGTATTCAATCCCCGTACCGCTTGCAGGCGCATATACGTCGATCTCGAAATACCCGGCCTTTGCGAGATGCTTGAACTCGTTGGGAACATCGACCCGATGGTTGAGCTCGATCTTGGCGTATCCCAGCCCTCCCTGGGAACGTTTTGCTACGACCATGATTGCGGTGGCCGTCTCCATGGGCGACCGCACGCCATCGTGCACGCGCTTGAGCACGGCGGCCGCGCGTACAGCCCCCTGACGAGATCGGTTCTCATTGCAATATGCAATCAAGTCGGCAACGGTATACCTCTGCCCCATCTCGATATAATCGCCTGTCGACAGATGATTCAAATGGTATCGGGCGCAGATTTCGTAGCCATATTCCAGCTGTTCGGGCTCGCTCATCCACGAACCCGCTTGGACAAAGCACATGGCCTCATCAACCGCCAGAAGGCCCTCTGCTACCTCGATAAGATGGTCTGGAGGTACCGGCGCGCCAAACACGTGGCACCTAAATCCCGCCGGCGTCGAGCGCTCAAAATCGAAGTTGACGAGTGTGTCGATATGGTCGAGCTCTTCTCGTGGAATACCAAGCGAAACCAGATAGTCGGTAACGATCCCAACTGCCGTTGAAGCCCTCAGCCCCTTGGCATCGAGTCCCAATTTGGGCAGGCTCGCGGTCGGCTCCGCCTCGTTAGCAGGCGAATCCTCATCGTATAGGCCGCTTGCTCGCGAGAGTGGCTCGGACGGGCGCGCCACGTTGTGATACAGCCAGGCAGTCTTATGGGACAGGACGATCGGCAGGTCCATGAGCCCTCCAATGGAGTCGGATAACCAACCTTATTCCCCTGCCCACGGGCCCGCACACCTTCGTGCGTAAGAAAGCGTTTCCGCCCGGTCGAGCGGCAGAAAAACCATCACAACATTCGATGCTTTTCCCGTTTTTGGCAAAA
>NZ_CAAKNY010000005.1 GCF_901212495.1 Collinsella aerofaciens
CGCCGTCCCGTATACGGGGCGGCGGCCGCTTGCGTTAGCTGCAATAAACCGTGCGATTAGAGGCCCCAAAATCTCCTTGACCTTGGCGATGTCGTTGATGTGACACGTTTCTTAGTGGTGTGCTGGTTGGCCAAAAACGGCTTCTTTCAGCGGGTGGACTTCTTGCTGGATTGAAAATGAGCTTATCGTTGCTTGTCGAATGCTCTGGGTTCCCATTTGTTCTGGGCGAGCATGTTTGTGTTCGAATATGGTGCCCGGGCGCTCGTTGCCATGCACGGTAATCGTTCAATTGCGCTCATTTTGTCTGACCACACGCCATATGACCAGCACGACCAATATGGCGACCTGCGTGAGCACGATGGTGCCGCCGGGCTTAAGCCCCCAGATATAAGAGATGGTGAGTCCTGCCAAGACAGATATAAGCCCCACGGACGAGCTCACAATGCATGTCTGCCGCCAGCTGCGAGCAACGGTAAGTGCACAGGCGACCGGCACCGTCATCATGGAGCTCACGATCAGGGCGCCTACGGTGCGTGCTGCGATGGAAATGGCGAGTGCGCAGATAAAGATAAAGCTCACATTGATAATACGCGTACGCACGCCGGCGATACGAGCCGCACGCTCATCAAGTGCCACCCAAAAGAGTTCACGCGAAAACAAAAGGCAATAGGCGATAATGCCTAAGCCGACGACCATGACGCCTGCAAGCTCGGAGTTGTCGACCGTGACGATACTGCCAAAGAGAAAACTCGAGAACGTAGACGAGTTCGGCACAAATCCGGACAATACGCCGGCAAGTCCGACTCCAGCGGCCATAACAATGGCAATAGCAAGGTCTCCGTGGCTTTCGAGCCGCTTGCGAATCATCTCGACGAAGCAGGCAGCTGCAAGACATGCCACGGTGGCGCCTGCGACGGGGTTGATGCCGGCGATGGGGCCGCCCGCCACGCCAGCAAGCGAGGCATGACTCAATGTATCGCCGATCATCGAGAGGCGCTTGAGCACCACGATGACTCCCACAAGCGGAATCGCGACACCCAGTACGATGCCGCTCAGGAACGCCCGCTGCATAAAGGCATACTGAAGCATGTCAAGCATGATGGATAACTCCTTGGGATAAGACAATGCGGTCGGCCTCGAGACCCTCAAGTCGTTCGAGATCATGGCTCACCATAAGAATGGTGCGATTCGGGTCGCGCATAAGGGCGTCCATGACCTCGATAAACTCGTTGACGCTCGAACGGTCGAGTCCGCTGGTGGGTTCATCGAGCACGAGGAGTTCTGGATTATTCACCAGCGCGCGAGCCAAAAGCGCCCGCTGTTGCTGGCCGCCCGAAAGCTCGCCAATGAGCGAGTCAGCATGGTCGGTGAGCCCCACAAGCTCGAGGGCTCGCAGCGCGGCGGTGTGCGATTCTCGACGCTGGCTGCGCCCGAGTGCATAGCGGTTGGCGGCGACAATCTCGGCCACCGTCGCGGGAAACCGGTCGTAGGAACCGCCGGCGCGCTGGGGGACGTAGCCAACGCGATGCCAATCGGTAAACGAGTGCGCGGGTGTCCCAAAGAGGAGGGCATCGCCTTGCTGGGGGACCAATTCGCCAAGCGCCAATTTGAGGAGCGTGGACTTGCCGGCCCCATTCTCTCCCGAGAGAATCACGGCTTGACCATGGGCAGTGATCAACGAGCAATGGGCAAGAACGGGGACAGAACCATACGAAAACGAAAGATCGCAAATCTCGATGGGCGTCTCCATAGTTAGGCCCCCTCGCCTGGCGTTGCATTGGGGTCGGTCTCGTTTGCGGCGGTCTGCTTGTGCGCCGTGAAGACGGAGCCACCGTGATCGAAGAGCTTTCGGTACTGCATGCGCTCGAGACGATCGTCGGCCTCGTGCAGTTTGCTCGGCATATCCTCGGCTTCGGGGACATGCCACGTTCCGCTTGCATCCTGTTTGCCGACCACGTTGATGCTCGGCATGTTCTTGCGATTTTGCAGGCGCGCACGCTGGTATGCCGTGAGCGGAGCTCCTATGGCGTTGAGGGCGAGAGCCCCCACGTTATCGATGCTTGTATCCAGTGTTTCGCTGGTCTGGGCATTGCCGGCCACGTCGTAATTGGCCCATACCACGTAGCGCGTCTGCCAGATGCGCTCGGTGTGCGTCGCCTCGTCCTCGTCGGTGAAGTAGAGGTCGTTGTAGCGGTCGGTAAAGAACGGCTGGTGGTCGCCGTACATCACTACGACGACGGGACGGTCGAGCTCGCGCAGCTGGTCCAAAAAGTCGGCAAATGCTTTATCCGAGGCTTCCATCAGGGAGCAATACTCATTTGTCCACGTGACGACTTTATCCTCGATGCCGCTTAGGTTTAGATGCACTTGCTGGTCGGCGGGAACCAGCCCGGTATCGTAGGCCGAGTGATTCTGCATGGTTACGTCATGGATAAAGATGGGCTCGTTGTTCTGTCGCAGCACCTCGAGGCACTTGTCATATGTCGCCGCATCGGTCACCTTGCGGCAGAGCTGAGGCGCGCCGGTGAAATCCTCGATGGAAAGAAACTCGTCAAAGCCCATGTCGGCAAATACGTTCTCACGGTTCCAGTTGGTGGCGTGGTTGGGATGCATGGCCACCGCGCGATACCCGAGCTTCTTGAACTGACGCGCGAGGTTCTCGGTGGGGGCTAAGTTATACGTCATGAAGGGGTACACACCGGCGCCCAGGTATGCCATCGAGTGACCGGTCAAAAACTCAAACTCGCTGTTGCAGGTGCCCGCGCCAAAGGCACTCATGTAGCTCACACCCTGCATGATCGCGTCATCGATAGCCTTGAAGCGTTCGGGTCCCCGATAGTCGCAGCCCAGGCCGTTGAAAATCGAGAGGTCGGCGAACGACTCGTTCATGATGCAGATGACAGATGGCTTGAGCTGCTCGAACTGCGCCACGGCGGCGGCGCGGTCGACGTTGGCGACACCGTGGATGCCGCGGTTCCAGCGACCAGCCATGCGCTTGATGAGCGCGGCCGTGTCGCGTCCGTCGTAATGCTTGGGTTTGGGCGGGACCATCTTCTGCGCGCTAGAGATGAAGGTGGGCAGGAATCCTTGGCTGTAGTAGCTGTCGAGTGGCTTCCACGTGTGCAGCTTGATGCCGAGGGTATCGTAGTAGCTGATCATGGCCTGCCCAGCCAGCACGGCGCCGGCAACGAGTGCGGTGCGGCGGTCGACCGAGAGCGGCAGCTTGGTTTTGCGCTCGGATTTCTCGGTTTGGTTATCGCGGCGGGGCGGGCGTTCGCATATGGCGCGCGGGATGCGGGCGATGAGCACAATGCCGATTGCTGCCGCGGCAAGTCCCAAGAAGCAATAGCCGCTCAGCTCGTAGGTGTAGCTGCCGGCGACCGTGGCGGCCGTGGAAAGCGCGAACAAGTCGCCCGGTTGGATGGGCATCGATTTGAACGTGATGACGAAGTATTCAGCGATACCGATGGCGGCAAACGCCACAACGCCAAGGATCGCGGGGGTCTTCCGGCGACGTGGCAGATAGAACAACAGGCTCAGGAAACAGAAGATGAGCATGAGCTCCAAAAGAGCCGGGCCGGGCCGCATGTTCCACAGCTCATGGTTGGACGGAAGTTCGAGGGCGAGCGTCGAGCAAATCGACGCGCCGGCGATCGCCGCAAGCGTACGGGGGTAGGGGTGCTCGGCCATCCAGCTCTTTAGGTTCTTCATGCTCATCTTCACAGTGCTATCCCCTTACTCTTGATTAAGTGCCTTGACGAGCTTGTCAAGGTTATCCCGCATGACGGTGAGGTAGTCCTCGCCAGCCTCGAGTTGCTTATCCGTCAAGCCCTCGACCGGGTTGAGCTGCACGCACTCAGCGCCGGTTTCGTCGGCGATGGTCTTGGCGACCTTCTGGGAAACCAGGTCCTCGCCAAAGACCGTCTTGACGTTGTTGTCCTTGATGAACTGGACGATCTGCGCCATGGTCTTGGCGTTGGGCTCGCCCTCGGCGTCCATGCCGGTGATGGGCATCTGCGTGAGACCGAACTCGTCACACAGATAGCCGTAGGCCTCGTGCGAAACGACGACGGAGCGGCCTTTTACCTTGCTGAGTTCATTTTGGTACTGCTCGTCGAGTTCGTCGAACTTCTCAGCATATTTTTTGTAGTTCGCCTGGTAATCGGCCTTGTTGTCGGGGTCGGCCTTAATAAGTGCCCGCTCGATATTCTTGAGTTCGGCCTTGGCGTTTTTGGGGCTCAACCACACGTGCGGGTCGTGCTCGCCTGCGTGTTCGTGCTCGCCTGCGGACTCGTCTTCTTTGTCTGCCATGCGCAGCGTGATGCCGTCGGAAGCCTTGCAGACGGTCGTTTTAGACGTGTCGATTGACTCAAGGGTGTCATCAACCCAGCCCTCCATGTCGGCACCATTGTAGATAAAGACATCGGACGCCTGGATTTGCCTGACATCGCTGGGGCTGGGCTCCCACTCGTGCGGCTCGGTTCCCGCGGGAACCAGGTTGGTCACCTTGACATGGCTTCCTCCGACTTTTTGCGCGAAGTCTGCCATGGGATAAAAACTTGCTACGACGTTGACGGTGTCGGAGGCCGTGTCAGCGCCGCCGGTCTGTGCTGAGGTGTTGCCGCCGCAGGCAGTGAGTCCTAGCACGGAGAACACGAGTGCTGCTCCGATACACGTCATAAGACAGTGGCGACGGGTGAGGCGACGCCGAGGGCGACGCTTAAAGATCCGATTGTACATAGGTTTGCTCCAAAACAATGGGGTGAGAGCGCATGCCGCTAGCGGCATGCGCTCGCGAACGTTCAGGTGTGTTCGATTGTTTTGGGCCGTTAATCGTCCAGGCGCACCTTAAGAGAGACGAGCGTGACGGGGGCATATGAGGCATACTCAACGCCGATGATGGCGACGGCATAGATTATCAGGAGCGATACGATGGCTATGGGGTTGTGGGGCACCGATCCGCGCTGCGCGAGTGAAAGGTTGCCGGCCATTTCTGCGCACGTTACGCAACCGACGCCTGTGCAGTCGTGGTGCATTTCGTGCGCTACGGCAATGGGGGAGAAGATGCAGGCGAGGGCAAGCGCGATGGTGAGCGCCAGGGCAAGGAATCGTGTGCGCAGTGGGGGCAGCTCATCGCTGTCGCAGGTTAATTCGGTTCTTTGAAGGTAAAGACTGCTCTCCATGGCTGCCCTCCCTTTGCCGAATATAGGTTCAAATCAAAAATCAAGTGCCATTGTAATTTTTGATGTGACACGTCACATTTTTGACATACCAAAATGTGACGTGCGCAGTGCCGGCAGCTGTGACTGTCGCGAACGGCTACCTATCTGTCTGCGCGCCCTTCGCAATCATGTTGCGGTTGTAGACCAGATGCAGATACATCGCGTCGTGCGCGACGGAATGGTGACGGTCACGCGCCCTGTTGTCGATGCGTTCGAAGACTCGGCTGAGGAGCTGCAGGTGCTCAAGGCGCTGACGGGTGGACAGATTCTGCCACGTGGGGAGATCGAGCGAGAGACGGGGCTCAGCCGTGTCTACGCTTTGGCGGCGCTCCTCGACCGGGGAGTGATCGTAAGGCACGGGGTCGGTCGGGCGACAACATACGAACGGGCATCCTGAGATTGAAGAGGCCTTTTGTGCCTTCTGGGATTGAGGGGGGGGGGCTCATGTTCCTGATGAAGCCTTTATCAGAGGCCTAACAGGGAGAAAGCACCCCTTCATTCCCAGCGGGGGCAAAAGGCCCCCTTATTTTTCGAGGACGGGGTGCTGCCGCACGCTCTGACCCTCGTTGACTATTCCTGTTCGCTGCCGGTCTTGAAGTAATCCGGGTTCAGGGCAATCACCGGGCCCTGCTCTTCGGGCATGAGGTGCAGGTGTGAGGCCGCGAGGTAGCTCGCCTCGTCGGTGTTGCCGGTCTTGACGGCCTGGAGCATCTGGCGGTGCTGCTTGCGGATCGGCCCCCAGTCGATCTCTTGTGAGCGGGCGCGCAGCCAACGAAAACGCTCGAAATGGGTGTTGACACTCCCCATCCACTCCCATAGCATGTGACGCCCGGCGATCTCGAAGCACGTCTCGTGGAACAGGTTGTCCAGGTCGAAGAAGCGACGGTAGTCGCTGTATTCGAGCGCCTCGGATTCCGCGAGGATGCCATCGAGCTCCGCGATTTGCTCGTCCGTCGCGATGCTACAGCATTTGATGAGGACGCTCCGTTCGAGCTTCTCGCGCAAGAAGCATGCGTTCTCCGCGCGCTCCATATCGATCTTGGACACGTAGGTGCCGCTCTTGGGGCGCGTCTCGACGAGCTCCTGCTCGCGCAGGCGCACGAAGGACTCGCGGATCGGCGTGCGGCCGATGCCGGTCTCTTTTTCGAGTCCCACGGCCGAAAGGCGCGTACCGGGTTCGAGGTCCGCGTAGATGATCTTGGAACGGAGGGTCAGATAGGCCTGTTCCTGAAGGCTCATAGGAGACTTTGTTTGCGACATGAAGTGCTCTTTTACCAGCTAAAAAGGGATGTTTGAATCGTTGTTCCTCATTTTAACGCATTAGTGCCGCTTTTCTAACGCACTACAAGTTCAATGTTATGGGTGGGCTTCTAAGTCAGATTCGGCTAAAAAGAAGAAATCTAACGTGTCAGAAAATTTATTATTCTAGACTAGATAAGCTACATGTGCAAATAAAAGCCGTTTAACCAACAGATAAAGCCGTTTACAGAGAAAACAACCGAGCTAATAGACGAAAACAGCCCATAAATCTAACATGTCAATTGCTAAATAACTAATGCATCAGTTAGCACCAAGTAAAGCAAGTCTTTTGTAGGGAAAGGCGGTAGCGATGGCTGATACAGCACAGTCAAAGAGCGTGCGACCGTTTGGCATACGCGACAAGTTCGGTTATATGTTCGGCGACTTTGGTAACGACTTCATGTTCCTGTTCGCCAGTTCGTTTTTGATGGTCTTCTATACCAAGGTGATGGGAGTTCCGGGTGCGATCGTCGGCATATTGTTCCTCGTCGCTCGCGTGATTGATGCATTCGCCGATGTTACCGTCGGCATCGTGGTCGATCGTGTCAACCCCGGTAAGGGTGGCAAGTATCGTTCGGTCATGATGAAGATGGCGGCCCCCGCGGTGCTCTTTTCCATTCTTATGTACCAATCGTTCTGCGTGAACGCCGCGATGCCCGTCAAGATCGTCTATATGTTCGCGACCTATATTATTTGGGGCATCCTGTATTCCTGCGTCAACATTCCGTACAGCTCGATGGCGTCGCTCGTCTCGGGAGAGCCTGATGACCGTGCTTCGCTCTCTACGTACCGCACCGTCGGCAGCACGCTTGCCAACCTGGTTATCGGCGTGGTGACGCCGCTTGTCATTTATGTCAAGGACGCCTCGGGCGCTCAGGTCATCCGCGGTGGCGAGGGGAGCCAGATTTTCGGTATCGTTGCTATTGTCTTCGGTATCGCGGCCATGGCCTGCTACTTCCTTTGTTATAAGAACACGATTGAGCGCGTCAAGCCGCAGGACCATCATAACGCGAATGCCGAAGAGGACCGTCGCAACGTGTTTGCCATGATCAAGTCGGCGCTTTCGAGTCGTGCGATGATTGGCCTGTGCGTGGGAGCCGTTTGCTTCCTGCTCGCTATGATGTTCATGAACCAGATACTCATGTACCTCTTTGCCGACTACTTCCGTGACTCCGCTATGCTTTCGATAGCCAATCTGCTCGGTGTCGCCGTGACGTTTATCGTCGCCCCGTTCATCAAGAAACTCACCCGTGCTTTGGGTCGCAAGGGCGTTGCCATGCTGGGGTCCGGGCTTGCCGGGGCCGCCTGCCTCACGATGTTCGTGCTTCATACGCATAACCCCGTCGTGTTTCTTGTCTTGAACTGCATTGCCGGTGCCGGCTTGGGTATGTTCAACCTGGTTGTCTATGCACTTGTGACTGATGTCATTGATGACATTCAGGTTCAGACGGGTGTTCGCGAAGACGCGACCTGCTATTCCGTCTATTCCTTCTGCCGCAAGGTGGGCCAGGCGCTCGCCGGCTCCCTCTCCGGTGCCGCACTGACCTTTGTGGGATATCAGGCTGGCGCTACGGCGGTCCAGACTCAGGCCACGGTCGACGGTATCTACAATCTTGCCGTTCTGGTGCCGGGCGTTTTCATGATCGCCATGCTCTTCATCTTCCTCTTCCTGTACCCGCTCGACAAGAAACGCGTCAACAACAACGCCGCCATGCTCAAGGCAAACGCCGAGAACGCCGCCGCGGCAACCAAATAAACCGTCTTCAATAGGGTGGGAGGGTGAGCGGTTCATCCCTCTCCGGGCCGTTCACCCTTCGCCCGCAAGATAGAAAGGCAACAAAGATGCTCTATCCTCAGCAGACCGCGTCCCGTTTCGTCGAGAGCCTCGACGGCATCTGGGACTTCAAGCTCGATGACGGCAGTGCTTTCGAGAGCAAGTGGTTCGACGCGCCGCTCGCCGACGCCATGACGATGCCTGTCCCCGCCTCCTACAACGACCTCAAGGAGGGCATCGACTTCCGTGACTTCTGCGGCTGGGCGTTCTATCAGCGCGCCATCGCCGTGCCGGAGTTTGTCCGCAGCCAGCGCGTGATGCTGCGCTTCTCCGCCGTCACCCACCACGCCAAGGTCTACCTCAACGGCAAGCTCGTCTGCGAGCACGTCTGTGGCTTCCTTCCCTTCGAGGTCCAGATCAACGACTACCTCGAGCCGGGCGACAACCTGCTCACCGTCGCCGTCGACAACGTGATCGACTACACCACGCTGCCCGTGGGCGGCAAGGCCAACATGATGAGCGGTTTGCTCGGCGGCATGGGCGACGCCACGGAAGACGCTCCCAAGAAGAAGGTCAACAACCCCAACTTCGACTTCTTCAACTACGCCGGCATCACGCGCCCGGTCTACATCTACACTACCCCGGCCGAGCACATCGATGACGTCGAGCTCGTGGCCGATGTCCAGGGCGAAACGACCGATGCTCCCTCCGCGACGGTCTCCTATAAGGTTGCCGCCACCGGCGACGCTGCCTGCAAGGTCGAGATGTTTGACGTGCAGGGTGTCAAGGTCGCCGAGGGCGAGGGTCTCGAGGGTGAGCTCAAGCTTGACCAGGTCACCCTCTGGCAGCCGGGTGCCGCCTACCTCTACCGGGTGAAGGTCACCTTCGGCGAGGATGTCTACGAGCTTCCCTATGGCGTGCGTACCGTGCGCGTCAAGGGCACCAAGTTCCTCATCAACGGCCGTCCGTTCTACTTCAAGGGCTACGGCAAGCACGAGGACACCTTCCCCACGGGCCGCGGCGAGAACATGCCCATGAACGTCAAGGACCTCTCGCTCATGAAATGGCAGGGCGCGAACAGCTTCCGCACGAGTCACTACCCCTACAGTGAGGAGATGATGCGCCTGTGCGACGCCGAGGGCATCGTCGTGATCGACGAGACCACGGCCGTGGGCGTCAATCTGCAGTTTGGCGGCGGCGCCAACTTTGGCGGCGAGAAGATCACGACCTTCGACCCCGAGCACGGCGTCCAGACGCAGGAGGCCCACAAACAGGTCATCCGCGACCTCGTCGCCCGCGACAAGAACCATGCCTGCGTGGTCATGTGGAGCATCGCCAACGAGCCCGATTCCTCGGCCGAGGGTGCCTACGACTACTTCAAGCCGCTCTATGACCTCGCCCGCGAGCTCGACCCGCAAAAGCGTCCCTGCACGCTCGTGAGCGTCCAGGGCACCACGGCCGTGACCGACTGCTCGGCCAAGCTCTCCGACGCCATCTGCCTCAACCGCTACTACGGCTGGTACTTTGGCGGCCCCAATCTCGTCGCCCCGTTCAAGGCCATGCGCGCGGAGCTCGACGAGTGGGCTAAGCTCGGTAAGCCGATCATCTTCACCGAGTTCGGCGCCGACACGGTCGCCGGCATGCATGACACGACGCCCGTCATGTACACCGAGGAGTACCAGGTCGACTACTACAAGGCCAACCTCGCCGTCATGGACGACTACCCCTGCGTGGTGGGCGAGCAGGTCTGGAACTTTGCCGACTTCGCCACGAGTCAGAGCCTCCTGCGTGTCCAGGGCAACAAGAAGGGCCTGTTCACGCGCGATCGCAAGCCTAAGCTGGCCGCCCACTTCTTCCGTGAGCGCTGGCATGAGGTCCCGGACTTTGATTACAAGGCCTAAGCGCCGCTCGGGGTCCTGCCCATCAGATAGATAACGAGGCGGTGGCTCTCCGGGGCTGCCGCCTTTGGCGTGCGTTGCGAACCGTGCGCTCGGCGTAAACAAATACACGCACGGCGACCGTGCCGTGACGTATCAGCAAGGAGGACCGCATGGTCTCACTCAAACATTGGAAGGACGATACCGAGGAGCTTGCCCAGATGGGTGTCGAGTTTCCCCGTTACGACGTGGACGCCGTGCGTGCCGCCGGTATCGAGCAGCCCCGTTGGATCCATTTTGGTGGCGGCAACCTCTACCGTGCGTTCCATGCGCAGATTGCGCAGGAGCTCGCGAACAAGGGCCTGCTTGACCGCGGCGTTGTCGTGGCGGAGACCTTCCGCCCCTTCACGCTTGACGAGGTCTACGCACCCTACAACAACGACATCCTGCAGGTGGTCATGAACGCCGACGGCATGCTCGACGAGCGCGTGCTCGCCATTACGGCGGGCGGCGTCTTCGCCAACGCCCAGCGCCCCGAGGATCTCGCGCGCACCAAGCGCTACTTCGAGAGCGATGAGCTCGAACTGGCGACCTTCACCATCACCGAGAAGGGCTACGGCCTGCGCGGCGCCGCGGGCGAGCTGCTGCCCTGCGTCAAGGCCGAGCTCGAAGCCGGCCCCGATGCCGCCGCGAGCACCATGGGCATCGTATGCGCGCTGCTGTTCGCGCGTTTCAACGCCGGCGCGGCGCCCATCGCCATGGTCTCGACCGACAACTTCTCCCAGAACGGTCGCCGTTTCCGCGAGGCGGTCCTCACTGTCGCCGAGGGCTGGCGCGACCACGGCTGCGTGTCGCAGGATTTTGTCGATTACGTTTCCGACGAGTCGCGTGTGAGCTTCCCCTGGTCCATGATCGACCGCATTACCCCCAACCCCTCGCCCGAGACGGAGGAGATCCTCCGCGAGCAGGGCTGGAGCGACCTTGACCTCATCAAGACATCCGGCCCCACCTTCGCTGGCTTCGCCAACACCGAGGCCTGCCATTACCTCGTGATCGAGGACTCGTTCCCCAACGGGCGTCCGGCGCTCGAGGAGGGCGGCGTAATCATGTGCGACCGCGACACGGCTGAGAAGGCCGATACCATGAAGGTCACGGCCTGCCTCAACCCGCTTCACACCTGCCTTGCCGTTTTCGGCTGTCTGCTCGGCTACGATCGCATCTGGGCCGAGATGGAGGATGCCGATCTCTCCTCGCTCATTCATCACCTCGGTTACGACGAGGACCTGCCCGTGGTGGTCGATCCCAAGGTCATCGACCCCAAGTCCTTTATCGACGAGCTCGTAGGCGAGCGTCTGGTCAACAAATCGCTGCCGGATGCCCCGCAGCGTATCGCCACGGATACTTCACAGAAGGTCGCCATCCGCTACGGTCATACGCTCAATTCCTATCTTGCGGCCGGCAAGAGCGTAAGCGGTCTCACGTATATCCCCCTCACGATTGCCGGATGGTTGCGCTACCTCATGGGCGTCGATGATGAGGGTAAGGCGTTTGCTTGCAGCCCCGACCCGTTGCTTACCGAGCTCCAGGGCTACATCGCCAGCCTTAAGCTGGGAGACGCCGATGCCGGCACCGTCCATACGGCCGCCGCGCCGATCCTCTCCAACAAAGAGATTTTCACCCTTGACCTTTACGAGGTGGGTCTTGGCGAGAAGATCGAGGGCTATCTGCTCGAGATGCTCGCCGGACCGGGTGCCGTGCACGCCACGATTCATGAGTATCTGTAAGCCCCGGTGCAGCCACACACGCAGTTAAGGAAAGATAAACATGCAACTTAGTTTTCGCTGGTACGGATCTGATTCCGAGAAAATCACCCTGCAGCAGATAGCGCAGATTCCCGGATGCCATGGCATCGTGGGAACCCTCTTCGACATCCCGGCAGGGGAGGTCTGGCCGCGCGAGCGCATCCGGGCCCTGCGCGAGCAGATCGAGGCCGCCGGGCTCAAGCTCGAGTGCATTGAGTCGGTCAACGTGTCCGACGACATCAAGATCGGACTGCCCACGCGCGACGCGCACATCGAGGCCTACAAGCAGACGATTGAGAACCTTGCTGCCGAGGGCATCAAGTGCATCTGCTATAACTTCATGCCGGTGTTCGATTGGGTCAAATCCGACCTTGACTACACCCTTTCCGACGGCTCCAAGACGCTCGCTTTCGTAAAAAAGAACATCCCCGATGACCCGCAGGAGATTATCGACCGTGTGGCCGGTGGCTCGGGCGACTTCACACTGCCCGGTTGGGAGCCCGAGCGTCTGGGCCAGGTGCGTGCGCTGCTCGACGCCTACAAAGAGGTCAATGAGGATAAGCTGCGCGAGAACCTGGTCTATTTCCTTAAGGCGATTATGCCCACCTGTGAGCGCTGCGACGTCAAGATGGCCATTCATCCCGACGATCCTCCGTACTCGATCTTTGGCTTGCCCCGCATTATCAAGAACCGCGAAGATCTCGATTGGCTTTGCAATGCCGTCGACACGCCCTATAACGGCATCACGCTCTGCTGCGGTTCCATTGCCGAGGATCCTGCAAACAACGTCTACGACATCCTTGGCGAGTTCTCCGCGCGCGGACGCATCCACTTTGTCCACATGCGCAACATCAAGTACATCAGCCCCGAGGTTCCCGGTAACAAGGACTTTTACGAGGCACCCCACCCCACAGAGTACGGTTCGCTCGATCTGGTTCGCATGATGAGCATTCTGCACAAGAACGGCTTCGACGGCTATATGCGCCCCGACCACGGTCGCATGATCTGGGGCGAGACGGGACGCCCGGGCTACGGCCTGTACGACCGAGCCCTCGGCATTGCTTACATCAACGGCGTGTGGGAGTCCCTCGATAAGTGCAGCGATAACTATAAGGCGGGCGAGTAGCCCATGCTGTTGAACGATGACTTTCTGCTGACGACGGATTGGGCCAAGAAGCTCTTCCACGACCATGCAGAGAAGATGCCGATTATCGACTACCACTGCCATCTCGATCCTCAGCAGATTTACGAGGACAAGCATTTTGAGAACCTCACCGAGGTTTGGCTCTACGACCATGGTGCGGGTGATCACTACAAGTGGCGTCTGCTGCGCGCCAACGGCACGGACGAGAGGTACATCACTGGCGACGGGGATGCCTACACCAAGTACCTCGAGTTCGTGAAGGTCGTCGAGGCCGCTCCGGGAAATCCCATCTTTGAGTGGAGTCACGCCGAGCTTCGTCGCGTCTTTGGTATCGATCTCACCATCAACCAGAAGAACGCCAAGGCCATCTGGGACGCCGCCAACGAGCAGATCGCCAAGCCCGAGTTTTCCGCCAAGGGCCTCATCAGGAAGTTCAACGTCAAGTGCATCTGCACGACCGACAACCCGGCGAGCGACCTCAAGTGGCACAAGCTGCTGGCTGTCGAGGAGCAGGAGAACGGCTTTAAGGTCTTGCCGACGTTCCGCCCCGACGATTTGCTCGGCATCGACCTTGGCACGTTTGCTGACTACGCAAAGACGCTCACCGAGATCTCTGGCATCGAGGTCAAGGATTACGAGAGCCTCAAGGCCGCAGCCGCACAGCGCGTCGACTGCTTCCATGGCGTCGGCGGCCGTCTTGCCGACCATGGCGCCAACGAGTTCTTCTTCAACCCGACATCCGAGGACGAGATTACCGCTATCGTGGCAAAGCGTCTTGCCGGTCAGGACGTTAGCGCCGAGGAGGTCGGCAAGTACCAGACCGCGATGACAATTTTCCTTATGGGCGAGTACGAGCGTCACGGTTGGACCATGCAGATCCACGGCAACTGCTTCCGCAACGACTCTACCCGCGACTTTAAGCTTATCGGCAAGGATGCTGGCTTTGACACCGTGGGCACCCAGCCCGACTTTACCTACCAGCTCAAGGCGTTGTTCGATGCAGCCCAGCTCGCCGGCAAGCTCCCCAAGGTCATCGTCTACAGCCTTAACGATTCCGATTGGCTGGCGCTCGCGAGCCTGTGCGGCGCCTTCCAGGGCGGTGTTAAGCAGCGCATGCAGTTCGGTAACGCCTGGTGGTTCAACGACACGTTCAGCGGCATGAAGAAGCAGCTCACCATGTTTGCCGAGCAGGGTCTGCTTGCCAACTTTACCGGCATGCTTACCGATAGCCGCAGCTTCCTGTCCTATCCGCGGCATGAGTACTTCCGTCGCGTGCTTTGCCAGCTGCTCGGCGAGTGGGTCGAGCGCGGTCAGCTGCCCGAGGACGAGGAGTACCTGGGCCAGGCCGTCGAGAACGTTTGCTACAACAACGCGCACGATTGCTTTGGGTTTTTCGACTAGCGCGGTCGCGCTCCCATAGTTGAAAGCCCCGTTCACCCAAGGAAGCAGGCCGGGTGAACGGGGCTTTTGCGTGCCGATTCAAAAAGGGGACGCGGCCGATACGTTGGGCGCGTCCTCTTTACGATAGAGAGCTTGGTTTACTTGGCGGGACGAACCTTGCGCACCACGTTCATGGCCTCGCGGGCGATCTGCTCGACCCGGGAGAAGTCGCCGTCGGCGAACAGGGCGGGCTTGACCATCCAGGTGCCACCACAGGCGATGATGGCGGAGGAGCTCAGGTACTCCTCGACGTTGGCAGTGCTCACGCCACCGGTGGGCATAAAGCGGTGGCCGACAAACGGGGCAGCGAGCGACTTGATGGTGTTAAGGCCGCCGTACTGAGCCGCTGGGAAGAACTTGGTGACCTTGAGGCCCAGGTTCTCGGCGGCGGTAACCTCGGAGGGGGTCACGGTGCCGGGCAGCACAGGCAGGTCGATGTCGATGCAGTGCTTTACAACGTCCTCGTTGTAACCCGGCGAGACGATGAACTTGGCACCGGCGGCGCGGGCCTGCTCAACCTGCTCGACGTTCAGGACGGTACCGGCGCCAACGCACATCTCGGGCTCGGCTTCTGCCATAGCGGCGATGCACTCGGCGGCGCAGGCGGTGCGGAAGGTGACCTCGGCGGACTTCATGCCGGCTGCCATAAGGGCGTGGGCGAGCGGTGCGGCGTCCTCGACCTTGTCGAGGACGACGACCGGCACGATGCCCAGGGATTCAAGCGTGGTGTAGAACTGATCAAACATGGTGTTCCTTTCGATGCGAGACGCGCACGGGCGCATGATTGCCAAAGAAGATTGGCCATGAGCCGGTTCCGGATTGGTTATCGGAGACACTGCTTGGGTCACAAGCAATTTCGGAACCGGCTACGAGGCCAGTCGTGAAGGAATGCCGGGCAAAACCGGAATGGGACTGGTGGTTTTGCCCGACCGGAGAAATCGGGGAGCGGGCTGCAGAGGTATGGGTATGGGAAACTGCAGCCCGCGGAATGGGGAACGAATTAACGGGCGACGCGGGTGCCACCGTCGGCGGCGGATGCCACAGCGGCGATCTCGTCGGCGGTCACCAGATTGGAATCGCCCTTGATGGTGAGCTTGAGGATCGAGGCAGCGATGGCGTAATTGACGGCGTCCTGCGGATCGAAGTCATTGATGAGGGCATGGACCAGGCCGGCGTTAAAAGCATCGCCGGCGGCAACGCCCTCGAGCACGTGCACGTCGTGAGCAGGGGAGAACCAGTGCTCGCCGCTCTCGGCGTCAAAGAGCATGCCCATCCAAATGGAGCGCTCGACGCAGGAGATGTTGCGGACGACCGAGGCGACTTTCTTGCAGCCGTACTCGGCACAGATCTGACGGGCCATCTTGACGTAGGTGTCGCGCTCCTCGATGCCGTGGGCAAGAGAGCCGGAGACGCAGGTCATGCCGAGGCCGGCGGGTGCGTCCTCGTCGTTGGCGATGCAGATGTCGACGAGTGGCAGGAGCTCCTTCATGGTGGCCTGCGACTTCTCGGGCGACCACATCTTGCCGCGATAGTTCACATCGCAAACAGTGGTGATGCCCTTGGCGCGGCAGGCGGTGAGGGCATCCTTGCAGGCGGCGGCCATCTCGTCGGAGACAGCGGCCGTCACGCCGGAGAAGTAGAAGACATCGACACCCTTGAGGATCTCGTCCCAGTCAAAGACGTCGCGCTTGGCCATGTTGATGGCAGAGTACTTGCGGTCGTAGACGCAGCCGTTGCCGCGCTGCGAGGCGCCGACCTCAAACACATAGGAGCCAAGACGGTCGCCCTGGCGCACGACGCGCGAGGTATCGACGTCGTAGGCCTTCAGCGAACGCAGGGCGCACTCGCCCAGACGGTTGGCCGGGACAACGGAGACGTAAGCTGCCTTGTCACCCTGGTAGGCCAGGGAAAGCGCGGTGTTGGCTTCGGCGCCGCCGTAGCGGACATCAAACTCGGTCGCCTGCTCAATGCGCAGATGGTCTTTGGGCGAGAGCCTCATCATGATCTCGCCGAAGGTAAGAACCGTTTTACCCATGGTCGCGCAGCTCCTTCTTACTCGTTCGTACACCTTTGATATGGCGTTGGCACGGAGGTGCCAAGATGGTAGGGTGCATCTTTGCACCTCAGTGCCAACGCTTGCCGAAATCGGTTTACGAAATCGGTTTCGTTTCGAGTTGTAGTATACTCACCTACAACGTTTTGCAAGCGAGATTTTTAAAAAAATGCCTAAAATGGCTCAGGCTGCTGACAATTGGGAAACGGGGTGCGCCATGGCGCAGATGAGGATTAAGGACATTGCCGCCGAGGCGGGCGTGAGCCCGGCCACGGTCTCGCGCTATCTCAACAACCGCCCCGGGCAGATGACCGAGGAAACCCGTGCCCGCATTGCCGAGGTCATCGAGCGCACCGGCTATCGCCCGCGTGCCGCCGCGCGCAATCTGCGCAGCTCGCGCACCAACCTCATCGGCGTTATCTTGGCCGACATCGCCAACCCGTTCTCCAGCGCCATGCTCGAAGGGCTTTCCGCCAGCGCCGCCGCGCGCGGCTGCTCGCTCATGACGGCCATTAGCGGCAACGATCCCGCTAAGGAAGCAGAGTCGCTCACCAGGCTTATCGATGCCGGCGTGGACGGCCTGGTCGTCAATACCTGCGGAGGCAACGACAAGGCGATCGCCGCGGCCGCGGGGCGCCTGCCCGTTGTGCTGCTCGACCGCGATGTTGCCGCCGGTGGCATCGATCTGGTGACCTCTAACAACCGCGAGCTGGTTGCCGGCCTGGTAGGCGCCTTGGCCGCTGCTGGCAGCGAGCGCCTGTGCCTGCTCACCGAGGCAAGCGACGACAGCCCCGTGCGTCGCGAGCGCGCCGAAGCGTTTGCCGACGAGCTCTCGCGCCGCGGCCTGGCCGGCGAGGTCGTCACCCTGGCCGACGGTGGCGCCACGGGTGTCAGTCGCCTGGACGAGACCATCCGCGGCTATGCGGGTAAAAAGCTCGGCCTCATTGCCGTCAACGGCCTGGTCTTTCTGCGCCTGACCGAGACGCTGGCACAGCTGGGACCCTCGTTGCCGGCGGGTCTCAAGATCGCGACGTTTGACGATTACCCCTGGAACCACGTGCTCTTTGGCGGCGTGACCACGGCCGCGCAAGACACCCTCACCATTGCCGAGCGCGTAGTCGAGCTTCTCTCCGAGCGCATCGACGTCGTTACCACTACGGTGGGCGATGCCGCAAAGCTCACCTCCAAGCGCATCGAGGTCCCCGGCCACATCGAACACCGCGCCTCGACCTCACGCTAGTATGTATGATAATATATAGACAATGTCATACAGGAGGTATCCATGACTGCGTCTGTGCTGAGTGTGCGAGTGGACTCGTCAATTAAAGACTCATTTGCCGAGCTGTGCGAAGAACTTGGCATGACTTCGTCTGTTGCGGTCAATATGTTTATGAGACAGATGCTGCGCGAGCGTTCGCTGCCGTTTGTTCCTTCACTTGGTAAAAGCTATGCGAGCGAAAGCGCCTCGGCGGGTATTTTGGACCCTGCTCAGATTGAGTCCGCCGTTCGCGAGGCGGCCAGTCAAATCCCCGCCATCAAATCCGTGATTCTTTTTGGCTCGTATGCCCGTGGCGAGGCGCATGCCGATAGTGATATTGACTTGCGTCTCGAAGTCGATCGTGAGCAGGGATTTGGTCTTTTCGCGCTGTCGGCGTTTGGCGAGGCGGTGCGCAAAGAAACCGGGAGGCAGGTCGACCTTGTCTCGAGTGACTATCTTGATGACGATTTTGCCGCGGTAATCGAGCGCGAAGGAATGGTCCTTTATGATCGCGCGTAAGTCAGATAGCCTTCGCGCCCAAGAGGTTTTGGAAGCCATCTTTGAAATGAACGAGCGCATCAAGGCTTTTGATATCACTGAGGACCAGTTTCTGCATGCGAATGACGTGCGGACGAGGGCGTTGGCGGACTCCCTTTTGATGTGTGCGCTTAGAGTGACGGAAGAAGCGGGCAAGCTGTCGGAACGCTCGCAGCGGCTTCATCCCGAAATTGAGTGGCGTGGAATTATCGGCATGAGAAATTATCTTGCGCATGATTACGGCAATGTCGACCGCTCGGTTGTTTGGGATGCAGTGACGATGGAGTTCCCTGCGCTGGAACGAGCCTGTAGGTAAATTGTCTCCGAATCCGAGCGATAGTTACTTGCCACACCTGCCTGTTCGCACACGTTTTTTGAGCGCTTGATACGCTTTAACCCTGCGGAAACATTTTTCTGCGATAGTATCTGCGATATAGACCAGTCGAAACCCGCCCGAAAGAAAGGGGAGCGACATGAACCAGCAGAACATCGATTACGTACTCCGCTCCGTAGAGCAGCGTGACATCCGCTTTGTGCGTCTGTGGTTTGTCGACATTCTCGGCCGCCTCAAAAACTTTGCCATCAGCCCCGAGGACCTCGAGGTCGCTTTTGAGGAGGGTATTGGCTTTGACGGCTCCGCCATCGAGGGCTTTGCCACGCCCGAGGAAGCCGACATGCTCGCGTTCCCCGACGCCTCGACCTTCCAGATCCTACCGTGGCGTCCGAGCCATAACGGCGTTGCCCGCGTGTTCTGCGATGTGTGCACCCCCGACCGCAAGCCCTTCGCCGGCGATCCGCGCGATGCGTTGCGCCGCATGTTCTATAAGGCCGAGAAGGCCGGCTACCTGCTCAACGTGGGCGCCGAGCTGGAGTACTATTACTTCCCCGACGAGCATACGCCCGAGCCGCTCGACAACGTGGGTTACTTTGACCTTTCGGTGAGCGATGCCGCCCGCGACCTGCGCCGCAACACGGTCCTCACGCTCGAGAAAATGTCCGTGCCCGTGGAGTACACCTTCCACGCCGCCGGTCGCTCGCAGCACGGCATGAGCCTGCGCCATGCCGAGGCCCTGAGCATGTCCGACGCCATCACCACGGCCAAACTCATCATTAAGCAGCAGGCCTACGAGAGCGGTTGCCACGCCTCCTTTATGCCCAAGCCGTTGGCGGGCGAGGACGGCAGTGCTATGTTCCTGTGCCAGTCGCTGTTCGACCACGACGGCAACAACGTCTTTTGGGGCGAGGGCGACGAGAAGTACCACCTCTCCGATATCGCCAAGCACTACATGGCCGGCATCCTGGCGCATGCCCGCGAGATCAGCGCCATCACCAACCCTACGGTCAACTCGTACAAGCGCATTACTACCGGCGGCGACTCCGTGCCGCAGTACGCCACGTGGGGCCTGCGCAACCGCGCGAGCATGATCCGCATTCCGGTCTACAAGCCCGGCAAGCAGCTGTCCACGCGCATCGAGCTTCGCAGCCCCGACCCCATGGCCAATCCGTACCTGGTCAACGCCGTCACGCTGGCGGCCGGACTCGACGGCATCGAACGCAAGCTGGAGCTCCCGCCCGAGGCCACGGCCGAGACGCTCAAGCTCACCGACCGCCAGATGCTCGAGGCCGGCTACACGCCGCTGCCGCGCTCGCTTAAAGAGGCACTCGACGTCTTTGAGGACTCGCAGTTTATGAAGGATGCCCTCGGCGAGCACATCCACGGCTTCTTCCTTAAAAAGAAGCGCGACGAGTGGCATAAGTTTGAGTCCACGATCACCGAGTGGGAGATCAAGCATTATCTGGCGAACTCCTAATCGCGCTGGCTTGTTCCAGTACGATTGAGCTCATTTCTTTGGAGGCCGATATGTCCGAAAAGAGTGCCCTGTTCATGGCGCGCACGACGCGCTTCCACGAGTTTGCCCGCAGCTTGACGACCACCCTGGGCGTCGAGGTGAGTCTGGCCACTCCCGATTCGCCGACTGCGGCGCACGACTTTGACCTGCTGATCCTCGATTCCGATGGCATCCGCAGCGACCGCATCGATCAGATTGCCAAGTGGCTTGACGATCGCGGCGGTGTCCCCATGCTGGTGATTGTCGACGACGAGGCGCTCGGTACCTTGCGCCTGCCCAATCACGCGCATGCCGACTTTGTATGCCCAACGGCGACGCCCAACGAGCTCAAGGCCCGCGCGCAGCGCCTGATGGGCGAGGAGGAGACCGTCACCGCCGATGATGTGCTCAACATCGATAACCTCGAGATCAACTTGGCCACCTACCAGGTGACGCTCGATAACGAGCCAATCGACCTGACGCTGATGGAGTACTCGCTGCTGAGCTTTTTGGCGACGCATCCCAACCGCGCCTACAGCCGCGAGGTGCTGCTGCACCGCGTGTGGGGCTTTGAGTACTGCGGCGGCACGCGCACCGTCGACGTGCACATCCGACGCATCCGCTCCAAGGTGGGCCCGCAGATCGCGGCGCACATCACCACCGTCCGCGGCGTTGGCTATCTGTTTAAGGACTAGATTTCCACCGCAAGGGGGCAGGCATCGTTGTGGTGGTTTTGACGCAGGTGTGGATTCCTTTCGGGCCTGCAACAGAACTTAAGCCTTCCTAAAAGATTGCGTTCTCATACACGTGCACCCGCATATTGGGGTACAACTCAACATGAACAATGATGGCCCGCCACATGTTTGGCGGGCCTTTGGTTATTTGACGAAAGGATCGCAGCTATGAGCGAGAACGATTCCCAGCGTCCCCAGGATGTTGGCAATGCCGGCGAGACTCAGCAGCAGCCGCGCGTGCAGGTGGAGTCGACGCCTGCCGACAGCAACATTCCCTATGTGCAGGCCTACGACACGCAGACCGGCCAGCCGCTGGACAGTCAGCAGGTTGTAAACAAGCACACGGTGGTCAAGACCAAGACCAAAAAGCTGCCGATCTTTATTACGGCGCTTGCCGGTTGTGCCTGCGGTGCCCTGCTGGTCATCGCGCTCATTATGAGCGGCACGCTCAACATTGGTGGCGGAAAGAACGCCGTGACGGCGGGTGCTTCGGGTTCGTCGACGCAAAAGATTTCGATCGACTCCGAGGACACCACGCTGGCCGAGGCCGTTTCTGCCAAGGCGCTGCCCTCCGTGGTCTCCATTACCGCCACTTCGAGCGGTAGCCAGAATGGCTCGCTTTCGCAGTCTGCTGATGAGTCGGATAGCTCGGGCAGCGTCGGTTCGGGCGTGGTGCTCGATACCGCAGGCCACATCCTCACCAACAACCACGTGGTCGATGGTTACGACCAGTACGTGGTGACCATGGACGACGGTACCACCTACGAGGCCGAGTTTGTGGGCAACGATGCCTCGAGCGACCTGGCCGTCATCAAGCTCAAGGATGCAGACGCCTCCAAGCTCACGCCGATTGAGATTGGTGATTCCTCCAAGCTCAACGTTGGCGAGTGGGTCATGGCCATTGGTTCGCCGTTCGGCAACGAGCAGTCTGTCTCCACGGGTATTGTGTCAGCGCTCTATCGCTCCACGGCCATGAGCTCTACCAGCGGCAACACCATCTACGCCAACATGATCCAGACCGATGCTGCCATCAACCCGGGCAACTCCGGCGGCGCGCTCGTTAACGACAATGGTGAGCTGGTTGGCATCAACTCGCTTATCGAGAGCTATTCGGGCTCCAGCTCGGGTGTGGGCTTTGCTATTCCCGTTGACTACGCCAAGAACATTGCCGACCAGATCATCGACGGCAAGACGCCGGTGCATCCGTACCTGGGCGCCACGCTTTCGAGCGTCAACGCGCTCAACGCCCGCACCAACAAGCTGAGCACCGATAGTGGCGCGTATGTGGCGAGCGTCGTCGAGGATGGCCCCGCCGCCAAGGCCGGTATCCAGGAGGGCGACGTCATCACCAAGCTGGGCGACGACGAGATCACGAGCGCCGACGGCCTGATCATCGCGCTGAGCAGCCACGAGGTGGGCGAGAAGGTCGAGATCACGCTCATGCGCGGCAAGGAAGAGAAAAAGGTCACCGTCGAGCTGGGTTCCGATGAGAAGCTGCAGAACCAGCAGCAGGACGACAGCGCGACCGACACCGGCAACGGCGGCATCACCGATGAGCAGCTGCGCCAGTACCTAGAGGAACTGCTGGGCAAGCAAGGGCAGGGCCAGAGTCAAGGCTACGGCCAGGGTTACTAACGAGCCACTCCACACATATCGAAGCCAGAGGGGGCTGTCCCGCCAACGCGGGACAGCCCCCTCTTTTCTTATTGATCCGTTGGGAACGGAGGAAAACGGATCACATGGAGCTGACAAGAGGCCTGGTTCGGAATGGTCTGGACAGTTAGTTCAGATGCGTATAAACCCGAGGCGGTTCAGCATGCGTTTTGAGCTGTTTTGGGATGGGGGAGGGGTTCGGATGGGAGTTTAGAAGGGGGACGAGCCGGTCGTGCAGCCCCCGGGGCGGCCAAATTGGCTGGAATGGCGACGTCTGAACACGACCAGGCTCGCAGAATTATACGTATCTGAACTAACTGTCCACCCCAGTCCAGCGGCTGCCGATTCAGTGCGGTTTGAGACCGCTATTCGGCCCCGTTGCGACCGGTGGTACTCTTGTATCCGTTTGAAATCGAGCGAAGGAGTGCCGCTATGGAGCAATCGAGCCTGTTTGGTGACGGCGTGGACATCGATACCAAAACGCCTGCGACCGCGGAAGCCACCGCACCGACCGATGCCCGTGCCCAGGCGGCGGCGCGTGCGGCCGAGCTACGTCACGAGCTCGATTACCACGCCTATCGCTACTACATGCTCGATGCGCCCGAGATCACGGATGCCGCCTTTGACAAAATGCTCGTTGAGCTCCAGCAGATCGAGGCGGCCTATCCCGACCTGGTGACGCCCGACAGCTATACCCAGCGTGTGGGCGGATACGTGAGCGAGCAGTTTACGCCGGTCACGCACATGGCACGCATGTATTCCATGGACGATGCCATGGATCTGGACGAGCTCGACGCATGGCTCCAGCGCACTGAGGATGCCCTCGGTGCCGGTAGCGTCACCTATACCTGCGAGCTTAAGATCGATGGTCTGGGCGTGGCGCTTACCTACCAAAACGGCACCTTCGTACGCGCCGCCACGCGCGGTGACGGCACCACGGGCGAGGACGTATCGCTCAACGTGCGCACCATCAAGGATGTGCCCATGCATCTGTCCGAGGCAGCGCTCACCCACATGGGCGCCGACCGCGAGCGTACCATCGAAGTACGCGGCGAGGTCTATATGCCCAAGGGCAGCTTTGTTCGCCTGAATGAAGAGGCTGATGCCGAGGGCCGCGACTCCTTCGCCAACCCGCGCAACGCTGCCGCCGGTAGCCTGCGTCAGAAGGATCCTAAGGTCACGGCACGACGCGACCTGGCCACCTTTATCTACGCCATCGCCGATACCGACCCGTTGCACGTTCACAGCCAGCGCGAGTTTCTGGACTGGCTGCGCAGCGCCGGCTTTAGCGTCAACCCTAACGTGGCACGCTGCGCCACGCCGGCCGAGGTTCACGAGTTCTGTGCCCAGGCGCTCGAGCACCGTGGCGACTTGAACTACGACATCGACGGTGTGGTCGTAAAGGTTGACAGCTTCCAGCAGCAGCTCGATCTGGGCTTTACCGCCCGCGCACCGCGATGGGCCATTGCCTTTAAGTTCCCGCCCGAGGAAAAGCAGACCGTCCTGCGCGAAATTCGCATCCAGGTGGGCCGCACCGGTGTGCTCACGCCGGTCGCCGAGTTCGACCCGGTGACGGTCGCCGGCTCCACCATCGCGCGCGCCACGCTGCACAACATCGACGAGATCCGTCGCAAAAACGTGCGCGAGGGCGACACCATCATCGTGCACAAGGCGGGCGACGTGATTCCCGAGGTCGTGGGCCCGGTGCTCGATAAGCGCCCGGCTGATTCGGTTGACTGGCACATGCCCGAGGTCTGCCCCGTGTGCGGCAGCCCCGTGGTTCACGAGGATGGCGAGGTGGCCTACCGCTGCGTGTCCATCGACTGCCCCGCGCAGCTCAAGGAGCGCTTGCTCCACTGGGTGAGCCGCGGCTGCATGGACGTCGACGGCCTGGGCGACGAGATCGTCGACAAGATGATCGCCGCCGGTCTGATCCACGATGTCGCGGACTTCTACCAGCTCACAGTCGACGACATCGCAGGCCTGGACACAGGCCGCACCTATGCCAGCTCCAACAGCAAAAAGGGCGTCAAGAAGGGCGACCCCATTCCGGTAGGCCTTAAGACGGCTGAGAAAATCATCGCCGAGCTCAACAAGTCCAAGAGCCAGCCGCTCGGTCGCGTGCTGTTTGCCCTGGGCATCCGCCACGTGGGCAAGAGCGTGGGTGAGGTCATCGCCGAGCGATTCCTGTCGATTGACAAGCTCATCTTGGCGAGCGAAGAGGACATCGCCGAGTGCGAGGGCATCGGTCCCAAGATTGCGGCGAGCGTTAAGCAGTTCCTGGCCGTGCCCGAAAACCTTGCCGTGCTGGAGCGTCTGCGCCAAGCGGGCCTGTCGCTCGAGGTCGATTTGGGCGCCGCGCATGCACAGGCCGCAGCCGATGCCGGCGTAGCAGGCGAGCTCGCCGACGTGCGGCCGCTTGCGGGTCTGACCTTCGTGCTCACCGGCACGCTCGTCAACCGCACCCGCGATGAGGCAGGCGCGGCGCTCAAGGTACTCGGCGCCAAGGTTTCGGGCAGTGTGTCAAAGAAGACGAGCTACTTGGTTGCCGGCCCCAAAGCGGGCTCCAAGCTTACCAAGGCCGAGCAGCTGGGTGTACCCGTGCTGGATGAGGATGCACTCGAGCAGATCTTAGCTACCGGCGAGGTGCCCCAGGCTTAGCGCATCGATAGCCAAATTGAAGAACCACCCGGAAGCACGATGCCTTCCGGGCGTTTCTTATTTGGATGGGGTAACCGGCATAGTGATCTGGGTTACGTAGGTCGCGGGGCCGTCGCTGATGATGTCGTCAATGAGGGCTATCCTGCGGACTGGTGCCGTCCCGGAGCGATAAGAGATTCATGCAGAGTGGGGGACCTCACAATGGTGGTTGTCCCCATTGTGGCGGTCTTTATATATATGAACATTAACAATAACGTGTATACTCAACAGTGAAGATATATGTTGAGAGGAGCCGCTATGGTTACCGTCGCGTTTTCGGAGCTGCGCCAGAACCTTACGCAGGTGGCCGAAAAGGTTGCCAATGAGGGCGAGGAGGTTGTGGTCTTCAAGCGGAGCAAGCCGTTGTTCAAGATTGTGCCACTCGACTATCAAGGCCCAGTTGCGGTGGAATATGACGCTGCTCAGGAGCGTGGGGGCGCAAAGCCGGCGTGCGGCACGGACAAGCCCAAGCGCGAGTTGGGTACGATGTGGCATCCCAAGATCACCTGGAAGGAGATTCGTGAGATGCTCGCGGAGGATGAGGACTATCGGGAGTATCTCGAACTCGTAGCCAAAATGCCCAAGGGAACGCCGCTCGATACGATGACGGTTGAAGATGAAAAGCGCATCGCGAGGGAGCGCTACCTATGAGGGCATTTCTCGATACTAATTTTCTGCTCGATTGCGTGCTTCCGGGTCGGCCGGAGCATGGGGCGGCGCAAACCGTCAAGGGGCTTGTTGACGTGGGGCTTATCGAGGGCGTTGTTTCGGCCTGCTCTCTCAAGGACGCGTATTACATTCTCACTAAACAGGCCGGCGAGGCGCGCGCCCGCGAGGTAGTGCGCGACTGCCTTAAGAGCTACTCGGCAGAGCCTCTCGACCAAGAAGCTTGTTTTACCTCCGCCTATTCCGATGAGCCGGACTTCGAGGATGGCTGTATCCGTGCGATGGCCGAGCGTGCCGGCGTGGACTTTATCATCACGCGCGATCGCGCCGCTTTTGTGCGCTCGACCATCAAGACCTTCTCGCCCGCAGAGTTCATCCGTGCGTTTCCGATCCCGGAGGAGTAAAACCGCCACACCGGGGACTGTCTGCGGCGCGGTAGTCCTCCTGTAGCCGACGCTCGTTAGTTGAGCCGCACTTCATAGCTTTCCGGGAGGTTCTTAATCGAGCACAGTAACCGGCACCGTGATCTGCGTCACGTAGGTTGCGGGGTCGTCGCTGATGATGTCATCGATCAGGGCGATTTCGCGCGAGGGCCCGGCAGGCGCCAGGTTATGTTTGCGCATATAGTCGAGCAGCTGCTCGTAGCATGGGACTGCTCGCCCGTGCGTGCCGCGGAAGCTAATGGTCAGACAATGCGCGGCGGGCCGTGTCTCGACGTCGCCCTGGTAGTCATCGGTATCGTCGAGCAGAAGGAAGACCTCGTCGTAGCCATCAAAATCGTCGGCGGCGAGGTGCTCGGCGCTAATCCCAATGCCCAAGTTGCCCAGAAAGACAAAGGTCTCGTGCTGACCCTTCTGCAGTTGACGAATCTGCCACTCCAACGCATAGGCGTCGGTAGGGTTGACGCGTTCGCGCAGCACGGCGTAGCGAAACTCGGGGGCATAGGACCGCTCCTTTCAATGGGTGGGGAAGGGCGCCAGGCTCGTGCCGCCCCGCTACGCCACCAGCTTGTCAAAAGCTCCGCGCCGGTTGAGCACGGTAAACGCGACAACACAGATGACTGCCGACAAAATCGATCCGCATGGCGAGGCGATGCCCATGGGAAACAACGTATCGGAATAGGCGTTCGACAGCAGCCACGCACCGGGCACGCGAATGGGCGCCACGGCCAGCACGTTGTGCGCAAAGCCGATGTAGCTCTTTCCATACGCAGCGAAAAAGCCGCTAAAGCAAATGTGGATGCCGGCAAAGATTGCATCGAAAATATAACTGTGCATATAGCCGGTACCGGCCGCGATCACCGCTGGGCCCTTGGCAAAAAAGCCAATAAACGCCGGTGCCACCAGCCACATCAGCACTGTGATCAGGCAGCCGTACACCACCGAGATCGTCATGGCGCACCTGAGCACCTGGCGTGCGCGAGCGCCCTTGCCTGCGCCGGCGTTTTATGCCGTGAGTGCGCTGACGGTGGCGTCCATGGAACTCGGCACAATGAACAAAAAGCTGATCATCTTCTCGACTAGGCCCACGAGCGTCACGGTAATGATGTAGAGCGTCTGTGCGCCGTTGCCCACGGCGGTGATGCCGGCGGCACCGCTAAACTGTCCCATCATGTACGGGTCGGCCATGCCGTAGAGCATCTGCAAAAAGTACGAGAGCATATAGGGCAGGGCAAAGACCGCGATGGTCTTAAGGATATTGCCGCGTGTGAAGTCGTGTTCCATGGGTGGGGCTGTCTGGCTTGGTTCGCTTAGCTACCAGTGTAGTGAAGACCCTACAACGATTGTAGAGTCAAGGTTTGTGTTGGCGGCGGGGCGAAAAAGTCACGCACGCGTTCATTTCCAATTGAATACAGGGGCGCGTCCTGCGAGCATGAAGCCTACGCTAACCTTGCAGAAATCGATTTCGCAACACTTGACACCGCCGCACGGCGCGCCATAATACGTGGGTTTGCGAACAACGTTTGATGGGGGATGAACCTGCGTGCGCAATCTCAAGATTCTGTTTTCCTATCTGGGGGCATACCGACGCGATGCCATACTCGGCATGCTCTTTGTGACGGCCGAGACGGCGCTCGAGCTGTTTATTCCGGTCATCATGGCAAATATCATCGACGTGGGCGTGCCTGCGGGCGACATCAACTACATGCTTTTGCAGGGTGCGTATATGCTGGTGTGCGCCGCATGTTCGCTGGCACTTGGCTTGGGCTATGCGCGCACGTCCGCCCGCGTTGCCTCGGGGCTGGGCGCCAACCTGCGCGCCGCGGAGTACCGCAAGATCCAGACCCTCGCCTTCGGCAATCTTGATGAATACGAGACGAGCTCGCTTGTCACTCGCATGACCACCGACATCACCGTGATTCAAAACGCCGTGGGCAACGGCTTCCGCCCCATGGTGCGCGGGCCGGTAAATCTGGTCATGGGCCTCGTCTACGCTTTCGTGCTCTCGCGCGAGCTCGCGGCGGTCTTTGCCGTAATTCTGCCGATGCTCGCCATCGTGCTCGGTATCATTACCGTGCGCGTGAGCCCGCTCTACCGCCAACTCCAGTCCTCGATGGACCACCTCAACGGCGTGGTGCAAGAGGACCTTACCGCCGTGCGCGCCGTGAAGGCTTATGTGCGCGCCGAGCACGAGTGCGACAAGTTCGACACCGTCAATACCGAGCTCGCCGGCACGGCGACCAAGACCTTCGGCACCGCCGTGCTCAACCTGCCGGTGTTCCAACTCTCGATGTATGTTGCCGCGGTCTCGATCCTGTGGATTGGCGGCCGCATGATCATCGAAGGTCGCTTGGGCGTGGGCTCGCTCACGGGCTTTATGAGCTACGTGCTGCTGATCATGAACTCGCTCATGATGATTTCCAACGTATTTTTGCTGCTCACGCGCGCTCTCACGAGTGTGGGCCGTATCGCAGAGGTGCTCGATGAGGTGCCCTTTATCGCCAACCCTGCGGGAGACCTCGCGGCTGCGGCGCCAGCGGACGGCAGTATCGAGTTTCGCGACGTTTCCTTTAAATATCGCGCGGATGCAGCCGAGGATGTGCTCGAGCATATCGACCTTCGCATCGAGAGCGGCTCGACGGTGGGCATCCTCGGCGGTACGGGCTCGGGCAAGAGCTCGCTTGTGCAGCTGATTGCGCGCCTGTACGACGCCACCGAGGGCGCCGTGCTTGTGGGCGGACGCGACGTGCGCGACTACGACCTCGCGACCCTACGTGACGCCGTGGGCATTGTGCTGCAAAAGAATGTGCTGTTCACGGGCACCGTGCGCGAGAACCTGCAGTGGGGCAATCCGCAGGCGTCGGACGATGAACTTCTCGCGGCTTGCCGCGCGGCGTGCGTGGACGAGTTCCTTGATCGCATCGGCGGGCTGGACGGCGAGCTGGGCCAAGGCGGCGCCGGTGTTTCGGGTGGCCAGAAGCAGCGCCTGTGCATCGCGCGCACGCTGCTCAAGCATCCGCGCGTGCTCATTTTTGATGACTCCACCAGCGCGGTCGATATGGCGACCGACGCTAAGATTCGCGAGCACATCGCTCGGATTCCCGATACGACCGTGCTCATCATCGCCCAGCGCATCGCGAGCGTCATGGATGCCGATCGCGTTGTGGTGTTGGACGACGGCCGTGTCCATGGCGTGGGCACGCACGAGGAACTGCTGGCGGGCGACAACATATACCAGGAGATTTATGCCTCGCAGATGGAGTTTGCGGGGAACGCGGACGCCGGCGACGGCTGCGACGATGGCTGCGCGAATGATCCTTTTTCCTCCGTCCCCAGCGGATCGACCTTGGAAGGGGGTGAGCGCCATGCCTAAGACCGCAGCCCAAGCGCGCCCGGCCGACCTCAAGCGCACTGTGCGCCGCCTGCTCTCCTACATGGGTCACGCCAAGTTCTCGTTGCTCGTGGTGGGCGTGCTCGCCTCCGTCGCCGCCATCGCGAGCCTCGCCGGCACCTACATGGTTCGCCCCATCGTTAACGGTTTGGCCACGGGCGGGGAGGAACTGCTCGCCAAGCAGGTCATCCTGACGGCGATCATCTACGCCGCGGGCGTGCTTTCGGCCCTGGGCTACTCACAGATCATGGTGCGCGCGGCCCAACGCGTGGTGTCCGATATTCGCCGCGACCTGTTCGCGCACATCCAGACGCTGCCGCTCAGTTATTTTGACAGCACGCGCTCGGGCGACATCATGAGCTTTTTCACCAACGACGTCGACACCGTCTCCGAGGCGCTCAACAACAGTTTTGCCAACGTGATTCAGGCCGCCATTCAGGTTGTGGGCACCACGGCCATGCTCATCATCCTTAACTGGCAGCTCACGATTATCACGCTCGTGTGCGATGCAGCCATTGTGCTGTATGCGCGCTACTCGGGTGCGCGCTCTAAGCGCTTCTTTGCCGCCCAGCAGGCATCGCTTGGCGACCTGGACGGATATATCGAAGAGATGGTCTCGGGCCAAAAGGTCATCAAGGTCTTTAACCGCGAGGCAGCGAATGTCGCCGGCTTCACCTGCCGCAACGACGAGCTTCGCCGCACCGGCACCGCCGCCGTGAGCTATGCCAACTCCATGGTGCCCATGACCGTCGTGATTGGCTACGTCAATTATGCCATCGTCGCCGTGGCGGGCGGCGTGCTCTGCATCAAGGGACTCGCCGACGTAGGTGCGCTCGCGAGCTACCTGGTCTTTGTGCGCCAGGCGGCCATGCCCATCAACCAGTTTACGCAGCTGGGCAACTTCTTGCTCAATGCGTTGGCCGGCGCCGAGCGCTTGTTTGCCGCCATGGATCTTGAGCCCGAGGTGGACGAGGGCCGCGTGGAGCTGGTGCAGACGGGTGATGCCGCGTGGGCGTGGAAGATTCCCGAGGGCCAGGGCGTGGGAGCGTACGGGCACTTGCATGATGTGGCTGCCGTTGATGAGTCGGGTCACGCAGTGGCTGCCGACGGCACCGAGCTCACGTGCGGCTTGGTCCCGCTTGCCGGCGACGTGCGCTTCCATGCCGTGGACTTTTCCTACGTGCCGGGCACCCGCGTGCTCACGGACCTTAACCTGTTTGCCAAGCCGGGGCAAAAGATCGCGTTTGTGGGCTCGACGGGCGCCGGAAAGACGACCATCACCAACCTCATCAACCGCTTCTACGAGGTTGATGACGGCGAGATCACGTACGACGGCATCGACGTCAAGCATATCGCCAAGGCCAGCCTGCGCGGGTCGCTTGGCATTGTGCTGCAGGACACGCACCTGTTTAGCGGCACCATTGCGCAGAACATCCGCTTTGGCAAACTCGACGCGACCGACGAGGAGGTGCGCGCTGCTGCTGAGGCCGCCTGCGCGGATTCGTTTATCCGTCGCCTGCCTAGGGGCTACGATACGCCGGTCACGGCCGATGGCGCCAACCTGTCGCAGGGTCAGCGCCAGCTGCTCGCCATCGCGCGCGTTGCCGTGGCCGATCCGCCGGTGCTCATCCTGGACGAGGCCACTTCGAGTATCGACACGCGTACCGAAAAGCTCATCGAGCGCGGTATGGACCGCATCATGCGCGGACGCACCACGTTTATGATCGCGCACCGCCTGTCCACCGTCCGCGACGCCGATGCCATCATGGTCCTCGAACACGGCCGCATCATCGAGCGCGGCACGCACGAAGAGCTGCTCGCCCTGCACGGCGAGTACTGGCAGCTGGCGCATGGCTTAAAAGAGTTGGATTAACCCGTTCGAGCACGATGCTTTGACCCCTCCGTGCCCCTCACCTCGCCTCAAACCATCACAACATTCGACGTTTTTTGC
>NZ_CAAKNY010000006.1 GCF_901212495.1 Collinsella aerofaciens
CCTTGCCTTTTTCATGCCAACTTGTTCGCTTTGGGTGGCGCTCGCTGGCTTTGCCAAAACATCGACGGCTACGTGCCTTGGGCTCTAGTGACCAAGGCCCCTACATCTGTAACGAGTTGCTTACGCATCTCCAGGGTTCTCCGTACTATCATGAATCAGATTGAATAGAGATGATGATAGGGAGCGCCTTTTTATGATTGAGCTGCTCAGGCGTTTAGGTGGTAAGTATCGCCGGTATATGGTGATTGGCCCTGCATGCAAGCTGATCGAAGTGATCTTCGACCTGCTGACGCCGCTGGTGATTGCCCAGATGATCGATAAAGGTATCGGTGCGCACGACGTGAGTGCCGTCGTCCACTACGGCATGGTGCTCGCCGCCATGGCCGTTATCGGCATCTCGTTTACGCTCGTCTGCCAAAAGATGGCGGCGCTCACCTCGCAGGGCATGGGCACCGACATTCGCGGCGCTCTCTACAAGCACATCAACAAGCTGAGCTATGCTGAGCTCGATCGCTTTGGCACGCCGTCGCTCATCACGCGCATTACCAACGACGTCAACCAGGTGCAGCTTGCCGTGGCGCTGGGCGTACGTATGCTCATCCGCTGGCCTTTCCTGGCGGTGGGCTCCATGGTCGCGGCCCTTGCCATCGACCTTAAGCTCGGCATGATCTTTTTGATTTGCACGCCCGCCATCGGCCTGGTGTTTTGGTTTGTCATGGCGCGCTGCATCCCGTACTACAAACAGCTGCAGGCAAAGCTCGATCGCATCGCGCTTATTTGCCGCGAGGGACTTTCGGGCGCCCGCGTGGTCCGGGCGTTTGTGCGCGAGGGTCACGAGCGTGGGCGTTTTGCCCAGGCGGCCGATGACCAGGCGCGTGTCGCAATCGCGGTGGGCAAGCTCTCGTCGATTCTCAACCCCGTCACGTTTTTGGTGATGAACCTGGGCGTGTGCGCCATCCTGTGGGTGGGCGGCGTCCAGGTCAACGTGGGCGAGCTCACGCAGGGCCAGGTCATGGCGTTCGTCAACTACATGACGCAGACCCTGACCTCCATCGTGTATGTCGCCAACCTGGTCGTGGTCTTTACCAAGGCGAGCGCCAGTGCGTCGCGTCTCAACGAGGTGCTCAATTGCGTGCCGAGCATTACCGACGAGGGCAACCAGCCGATTGCGCTGCCCGAGCCGACCGCGATGGGCAACGCTGTTCCGGTCCCCGCGCTGAGCTTGAGCCATGCGAGCTTCTCCTTTGGCGCGGGCGCCGCCAACGCCGTCAATGACGTGACCCTGGAGCTGCCGCTGGGCAAAACGCTCGGCATTATCGGCGGCACGGGTAGCGGTAAGTCGACGCTCGTCTCGCTCATCCCGCGCCTGTACGACACGGGCGCTGGCGGCGTGAGCGTAATGGGTGCCGATGTGCGAGCCTGGCCGCTCGATCAGCTGCGCCGCGTGGTTGCGACCGTCCCGCAGCGCGCGTCGCTCGTGAGCGGCACCATCCGCAGCAACCTGACCTGGCGTGACGAGTCGGCGACCGACGAGGAGCTCTGGGCGGCGCTCGATATGGCGCAAGCGAGCGAGTTCGTGCGCAACAAGCCGCAGGGGCTCGACGCCCCGGTCGAGGCGGAAGGCAAGAACTTCAGCGGCGGTCAGCGCCAGCGCCTGACCATTGCGCGTGCCCTGGTGGGCTCGCCGCAGATTCTGATTATGGATGACTCCGCCTCGGCGCTCGACTTTAAGACCGACGCGGCGCTTCGCCACGCCATCCGCGAGCGCAGCGTACGCGGTGCCGCCGCGGGCGGGCTCCCGCTGACCACGGTGATCGTGAGCCAGCGCGTCTCGACCGTGCGCGATGCCGACGTGATCTGCGTGCTCGACCACGGCTCGGTCGCGGGCCTGGGTACGCACGACGAGCTGTACGCAAGCTGCCAACTCTATCGCGAGATTTGCCAATCGCAGCTTCGTCGCGAGGAGCTCGAGGGTCAGCAGGGGAGCGTGACGCCCGTGTCCGTCCCAAGTCCCGCGTCCGCCCCGGCTGCCCCGGAATCCACTTGCGCAAAGGAGGGCTGCTAAATGAATCCGTATACTTCTTCCGGTTCGGTCGCCACGATGACGGCCAACGTGTCCGGCAACGATAGCCTCAGCGACTTGGGTGATGGCCCGCGTCAGCCCGGCGACCCCGAGCGCTACCCCGTGAGCGTGGTAACTCGCCGCCTACTGGGCTACGTCCGTCCGCACCGCGTCTCGTTTGCGGCGTCGTTTGTGAGCGCCGCCATCTCGGTGATCTTGCAGCTCTACACGCCCATCCTCATTGGCGAGGGCATCGACCTCATCGTCGCGGCGGGTCAGGTGGACTTCGACGCCTTGCTGCCGCTTGTTACCAAACTCGCCCTCGTCGTGGTGGGGGCCGCGGCCTTCCAGTGGCTGCAAGGCTATTGCGTCAACCGCCTGTCCTACGAGACGGTGCGCGACATGCGCGTGGAGGCAAGCGACAAACTTAGCCGTATGCCGCTCAGCTTTATCGACGGCCATGCCCACGGCGACCTCATGAGCCGTGTGGTCAACGACGTCGATCAGGTGGGTGACGGCCTGCTGCAGGGCTTTACGCAGCTCTTTACCGGCGCTATTACCATCGTTGGCACGCTCGCATTTATGCTCTCCATCAACCTGACCATGACGCTTGTGGTGGTGCTCGTCACGCCGCTTTCCATCTTTGCGGCCGGTGCCATCGCCAAGCTTTCCAATAAGAGCTTCACTGCTCAACAGCGCATCCAGGGCCAACTCGGCGGTCATATCGAGGAGTATGTGGGTGAGCAAAAGCTCGTGGACGCCTTCGCCTACGGCCCGCACGCTCAACAGCGCTTCGATGTCCTCAACGCCGAGCTCTATACGGCGGGCGAGCGCGCGCAGTTTATGGGTTCGCTTTCCAACCCCGGAACGCGCTTTATCAATAACATCATCTACGCCGTGGTCGCCGTGATCGGCTGCGCGGGCGTGATCACAGGCGTGCCCGCGACGCTCACGGTGGGCGGCGTGCAGATCTTCCTGTCCTACGCCAACCAGTACACTAAGCCGTTCAACGAGGTCACGAACGTCATCACGCAGATCCAGACCGCGTACGCCTCGGCGCGCCGCATGTTCGCGTTGCTCGATGCGTGCGAACAGGAGCCCGACGCTGTGGATGCCATTGAACTCGCCGCCCCGAAGGGCGAGGTTTCGTTTGAGCATGTGGACTTTAGCTATGTGCCCGATCGCAAACTGTTGCAGGATATCTGCATCGACGCCAAGCCCGGTATGCGCATTGCCCTCGTCGGTCCCACGGGCTGTGGCAAGACGACGCTCATCAACCTGCTGCTACGCTTTTACGATATCGATGCTGGGCGCATCGCGGTCGATAGTCGCTCCTCGCGTGACTACACGCGTGCGAGCCTGCGCCGCGCCTTTGGCATGGTGCTGCAGGACACCTGGCTGTTTGAGGGCACGGTGGCCGAAAACATTGCCTACGGTTGCCCCGATGCCACGCGCGAGCAGATTGTCGAGGCCGCCAAGCGCGCTCATGCGCATAAGTTTATCGTGCAGCTGCCAGGCGGCTACGATACGGTGATCGGCGAGGGCGGCGGCACGTTTAGCCAGGGTCAAAAACAGCTGCTGTGCATCGCGCGCGTCATGCTCACCGACCCGGCCATCTTGCTGCTGGACGAGGCGACCTCGAGCATCGATACCCGCACCGAGCTGCAGGTGCAGGCGGCATTCGACGAGCTCATGGCTGGCCGCACCAGCTTTGTCGTGGCACACCGCCTGTCGACGATTCGCAACGCCGATTGCATCCTGGTAATGCGCGATGGCGAGATTATCGAGCGCGGCACGCACGATGAACTGCTCGCGACAGGCGGCTTTTACGCCGAGCTCTACCGCAGCCAATTCGCCCAGTAAGCAAGACGTGGGGCAAATGAATCAATCGGCAGACGGTGGTTTACATCTGCCACGTTAGTACTAAGATATTCATCTAATAAATTGCATTAGTGGCTTTAGTTTTGGGGGAAACGAGGCAACGTGACTATGACGTGCTCTTTGGTGGTCAACAGCAAGAGCGGTAATACCAGGATGGTTTCGGGCGCGATCAAGCGCGCCCTACAGGCTGCGGGTGTCGAGTTTGTCCATGCCGCGGCGTTGAGCGACGATGCGGATGCAGATCAGGTTGCACTCGAGGCGCAGGGCGCCTGCGCGGCCGACATGGTGCTCGTCGGTTTTTGGTGCGACAAGGGCGCATGCACGCCTTCGGTCGCGGCGTTGCTCTCCGCCTTGCACGGCAAGCGCGTCTTTCTGTTTGGTACCTGCGGTTTTGGTGCCAATCAGAAATATTACCAGCAGATTATCGATCGTGTGACCTCCAATTTGGCCGATGATGCCGAGCTGGTGGGCTGGGCAATGTGCCAGGGCAAGATGGGTCCCGCGGTCAAGCAACGCTACGAGGCCATGCTCGAGCAGGATCCCGACAACGCCCGCGCTAAGTTGCTGCTCGACAACTGGGTCGCCGCAAAGGACCATCCCACTAAGGGGGATTTGGACAATATGGCGGCAGCCGCCAAGAAGGCCGTACTGGGCGAGTAGCTCGCTGCTCGTGGTGCCGAGCGTCCTATAATACAAGTGTGAAAGCCTCGAAATTCTCGAGGCTTTTTTCTTGACACTCGTGGGTGCAACCGTGGCAAGCGTTTGGGGTGACATTTTATATCACCCCGATGACGAGGCCGTCTTGGACGGCACGCTCGCATGCGCTCGCTGGATGTATTCAGAGTGGGACGGGCTTTCCGGATGGGCGGGCTCTCGGAAACTGTGTCCCGGAATTAAGGCTTGGAATGGGATGCACTTTCCGGTTGAGAGCCTTAGCGGAAAGTGCGACCCGGAATTTACTCTTGAAGTGGGATGCGCTTTCCCAACAGGCCCTCAAGCGGAAACTGCATCCCACTCCGAACGTGAATTCTGGGACACGGTTTCCGGATGCAAAAAAGGCCACATGACGTGGCCTTCAACTTATATATGTTGCGGATGCTCTCATGAAAAGCCGCGCCTCAACACCGAGGCGTCTGCCCGAGCGGCGCGGAACGTAAGGTTCATCGCGAGTTCCGCACGAGCCGGAGAGCACTTAATGTGCTCTCCGTGCGAGCGGGATTGTCCGAGCAGGGAACCTTACGTTCCGCGCCGCCCGGGCAGACGAACCAGTTAAGACGTGCTGCTACTTGATCTTGGTTGTACCCGGCGCCAGGTTGGGGTCGGTCTCGTTGGCCTCGGTCTGGAAGTGCTCGGTGTACACGTTCTTGCCGTCGCGGAACATCTCGTAGTACTGCATCTTGGCGTAATCCTCGCGTGCCTTGGTGGCGGCAGCGGCGGCGGCGTCGTCACCGGTGACGTTGGAGGAAAGCGCCCAGCGCAGGCTGGCGTCCTCGTAGCCCACGGAGTTGATGGCGGGCAGCGACTCGCGCAGCGTCATATGCGCCTTTTGATAGTCGGAAAGCGGGGCGCCGATCAGCTGCATCAGCTGGGTGGACAGGTAGTTGGTGGACAGGTCGTCGACCTCACTCGTCTGGTTGCAACCGGCAACGTCGTAGTTGGCCCAGATGATGTAGTCGGTCTGCCACAGACGTTCCTGGTGCGTGGCATCGTCCTCGCCGGTAAACCACTTGTCATTGAACTTGGACGGGAAGAACGGCTGGTGATCGCCCCAGAACACCACGACCACCTTGCGATCGAGCTTGCTCAGGGCGTTGAGGAAGTAGCGTAACGCCTGGTCGGACTGCTCGATGCACGAGACATACTCGTCGACATCGGAGAGCGTGCCGTCCTCGACGGTCTTAGCGTCCAGGTCGGTCGTGTCGATATTCAGGTGCATCTGCTTGTCAACCGGCACCAGACCCGTGTCGTAGCCCGAGTGGTTCTGCATGGTCACATCGAAGATGAACTGCGGATCGGCGTTCTGGTCGAGCAGCTCCAGAATCTTGTCGTAGGTCGCCTGGTCGGTCACCATGCCGCGCAGGGTATCGGCGCCCTGGAAATCGTTGATGGACAGGAACTTGTCAAAGCCAAAGTCCTTATAGACGTTCTCGCGGTTCCAGTTGGTGGCGTGGTTGGGGTGCATGGCCGTGGTGGAATATCCGAGCGACTTGAACTGCTCGGCAAGATTCTCGGTCGTCTCCATGTTGTAGATGGTATAGGGATAGACGCCCGACCCCAGGTTGGCCATGGAGTTACCGGTCATAAACTCAAACTCGGTATTGGCGGTGCCGCCGCCGTAGGCGCTCACGTAGAGCTTGCCGCGGCTGAGGCAGTTGGACAGGCTCTTAAAGTACTGCGGACCCTCGTAGCCGGCGTGCATGTTCTGGTAGATGGATAGGTCCGAGAAAGTCTCGTTCATGATGGCGATGACCGTGGGCTTCTCGCTGTCGAACTGCTCCTTTGCGGCGGTGCGCTCGTTGCTCTTGGCGGCGTCGGACTTGTCGTAGGCCTTGGCGTACTTTTTGAGCGTGGCCTTGGCATCGTCGACGGAGTAGTCGGCGGGTTTGGGCGGCTTGATGGACTGCGCTGCGCTAATGAAAGCGGGCAGGTAGCCCTCGCGCCAGTAGCTCTCGAGCGGACGCCAGGTGTAGACGGTGATGCCGAGGGTGTTGTAGTAGTCGACGAGCGTGACATGTGCGGTCACGCCGCCCAGGCACAGCACAGCCACGAGCAGGTTGGTGAGCAGCATACGCTTGGCGTTGGCGGCACCCTTCTGACGGTGCGGTGCTGCCAGGCCGGCGTACTCGCACAGCAGCATGGCGATGGCGGTAAAGCCCATGGACAACACGCAGAACAGCGAGATCGAGAAGGTGTAGCCGTTGCCGGCGACCGCGGCGGCGGTGGAGATGGCCGAAAGGTCACCCGGCTGGATGGGCATGGATTTAAACGTGATGACGAAGAACTCGGCAATGCCCAGGATAAAGAGGGCAAAGGCTAGGGCCGCGGGAGCTGCGCCGTGGCGCTGGAATAGGAAGAACAGGCCGGTCATGAGCGTGGTGATGATGGCCCACTCGAGCAGGATGCACAGGGGGTAGACCCAGGTAAAGTCGTGGTTGGACGAGACCTCCATGCCCAGCAGCGCAAAGACGCCGGCGAGCAGCAGGCACAAGACGGCGGCGACGAGCGGGCGGCCCACAAAGGCACCGCGCAGGCGGGCGAGCTTGCCGGTGGGTGCGGGGGCGTCGGTAGCAGCGAACGCGAAAACGCGCGGGGCGATGCGGTCGCGGGCGATGCTGGCCCAAGCGCAGCCGGTGAGAATGGCATTGGTCAGGATGAGCATCACAAAGGCGAGCGGCTCGTTTTGGGCGACGAGGCCCACGGCGCCCCAAATAGTCAAAAAGACCTGGAACAGACCGAAGGCGACGCTCCAGGCGATAGCGCCCTTGGCAACGGTGCCCGACTGTGCCTTGACGGTCTTGATCTCACATAAAACAAAGTGGACGGTCGCCGCAAGACCGACGAGCGAGATAGCGGCTGCAAACATGCTCAGACTCCTCACAAACTTAAAACCTACGAAAGCGGGGGGGGGTACCCGATTGTTACCAAGCTATGCGCCGCATTTGGTGGCTGCACACAACCAGCCATATTAACGCGCGCATGTGGCAGTGTTGCGCAATGTAGTGGCGACCTGCGCGATAATGGACGGGAATTACACGGAAACGTAAAGGCTCCTTAAAGAAATGGCGAGGGTAGGGCGATGAGTGAGCAGGGTTGCAAGGCGGACGTGGGCGGCGACGGAGCTGCGGTCGTGGATACGTGCGGCTATCCGGTCGAGACTACGGGCAATGCGGTGCTGGACATTTTGGAGCACCGTTCGTCCACGCGCGCTTTTGCGCGCGATGACAACGACCGTCCCGTAGCGGTGACCGACGAGCAGCGGGCGGCGATCTTACATGCGGCGAGTCGCGCACCGTCGGCGGGCGCCATGATGATGTATTCCATCGTGAGCATTCGCGAGCAGGCCAGGCTGGACCGTCTGGCCGACCTGTGCGACCATCAGCCCATGATCGCCAAGGCGCCCTGGGCACTTATATTTGTAGTCGACTATGCCAAGTGGATCGATCTGTTTGAGCATGTGGGCTGCTTTGAGCCCGAGTTTGTAGAGCGCGCGGGCAAGTCGCCCCGTCGTGCGCCGGGTCTGGGCGACTTTGCCATCGCGGCGCAGGATGCCGTGATCGCCGCCCAAAACGCCGTGGTTGCCGCCGAGGCCCTGGGACTGGGGAGCTGCTATATCGGCGATGTCATCGAGAACGCCGAGGAAGTTGCCGCGCTGCTGGATTTGCCGCCCTATACCATGCCGCTGTCGATGCTCATCATCGGCACGCCCCGAAAGGAGCGTCCGGCGATCGCGCATCCCGTGGTGAACCTGGTGCACGAGGAGCGCTACCGCCGTGCGGATACCGCGACTATGGATGCGCAGGTGGCCGAGATGGATGCGATGTTTCGCCCGCACGCCCGCGAGGTGGGCGAGCGCGTGGTGGATATCTACACCCGCAAACATACCAGTCCCTTTATGGCCGAGATGGGCCGCTCCATGGAATGGTGGTTCAAAAACTGGCTTGGAAAATGACGGATGCGACAAAGGGACTGTCCCTTTGTCGCATCCCATATCACCGCGGTGACCTAAAGGCCGTATAAATGTTTGTCTAGCTGGGAAAACGGTGCCATGCAAACATGGGCCGATTACCTATAATCCCCTCGAACGTTAAAGTTGGGAGGAAACCGGCTTATGGAACAAAAGGCCAAGGAGGCAGCTTCGCACGCTGCGATTCCTGTGAGCATCTCGGCGATGCTCGTCACGCTGGGCGTGGTGTATGGCGATATCGGCACCAGCCCCATGTATGTAACCAAGGCGCTCGTCGCCGGCAACGGCGGCATCGGAAGCGTCACGGAGGAGTTCGTGCTCGGCGCGCTCTCCCTTGTCGTGTGGACGGTCACGCTGCTGACGACCGTCAAGTACGTGCTGATCTCGCTTCGCGCCGACAACCACGGTGAAGGCGGCATCTTTGCCCTGTACAGCCTGGTCAAGCGTTGTGGCAAGTGGCTCATCATCCCCGCTATGCTGGGCGGCGCCGCGCTGCTCGCCGATGGCATCCTCACGCCTGCCGTTACCGTGACTACGGCTATCGAGGGTCTACGCACCATCCCGGCGGTTCATGCCGTGCTCGGTGACGACCAGGGCCGCGTTGTCGCCATCACGCTCGCCATCATCATCGTACTCTTCTTGGTGCAGCGCATCGGCACGGCCAAGATCGGCCGCGCCTTTGGTCCCATCATGACGCTGTGGTTTTTGTTCCTGGGCGGTACGGGCCTGTTCTTTGTCCTTCAGCATCCCACGGTGCTGCTGTGCCTCAATCCGCTGCGTGGCATCGGCTTTCTGCTGAGCCCCAACAACCATGCGGGCATCATGATCTTGGGCAGCTGCTTCCTCGCCACCACCGGTGCCGAGGCGCTCTACTCCGACATGGGCCATGTGGGGCGCGGCAATATCTACGCTACCTGGCCGTTCGTTAAGTGCTGCCTGCTGCTGTCCTACATGGGCCAGGGCGCGTGGCTCATCAACAACGCCGGCAACCCGGAGCTCATGGGTATCGCCGACCTCAACCCCTTCTACCAGATGCTCGCCCCGGGCCTGCGTCCCTTTGCCGTCGGCCTTTCCACCGTCGCGGCCATCATTGCCTCGCAGGCTCTCATCACCGGCGCCTTCTCGCTGGTATCCGAGGCCAGCCGCCTGGACCTCATGCCTCACATGCAGGTCTTCTATCCTGCCGAGACCAAGGGCCAGCTCTACATCCCCATGGTCAACAACGTCATGCTCGTGGGCTGCGTCATCGTGGTGCTGCTGTTCCAGAACTCGGCGCACATGGAGGCCGCATACGGTCTGGCCATTACGCTCACCATGATGTGCACGACGCTGCTGCTCTTCTTCTATCTGCACGTGGAGCGCAAGCTCAAGGTTGCGCCGTGGATCTTCGTCGCATTCTTCCTCATGCTCGAGGGCTTCTTCTTTGTGAGCTCGCTCACCAAGTTCTTCCATGGCGGCTACTTCACCATCCTTATGGCCGCGCTCATCATGAGCATCATGGTGTGCTGGTACAACGGCACGGCGGTCGAGCAGCGCCAGTTTACGCTGCTGCCGCTGCGCAGCTACCTGCCGCAGCTCAAGCGCCTGCGCGACGACGACCGTTACGAGCGCCTGAGCGACAACATCGTGTACCTGACCAAGGACACTAACACCGACTATATCGACCGCGATATCGTCTACTCGATCTTGGACAAGCACCCCAAGCGCGCTCGCGCCTGGTGGTTCGTGAACGTCGAGACCATGGACGAGCCGTATACGTTTGCCTATTCGGTCGAGACGTTCGATACCGACTACGTCTTCCGCGTGCATCTGTACCTGGGCTATAAGGTCAACCAGCGCGTCAATGCTTACCTGCGTCAGGTCGTTCAGGACCTTGCCGCCACCGGTGAGCTGCCGCCGCAAAAGCACGACTACTCGGTCTACAAGGACCCGGGCAACATCGGTACGTTCAAGTTCGTCATGATCCGCAAGCTGCTGGCGCCCGAGAGCGACGTGGAGCCCAGCGAGCGCACGGCCATTACGCTCAAGTACATCATCCGCCGCGCCGCCGGCACGCCCGCGCGTTGGTACGGCCTAGAGAACTCCAACGTGAGCTTTGAGTACGTGCCGCTGTTCACCAAGTTCAAGGCCGTGAACAAGATGCAGCGCCTGGCTCCCAACGAGCGCCCGTAGTCGCCAGCGGGCTACACGGAGTTGATCATCGATGGATGAAATGAAAGCCGGGGAGGTAAACATGGATGCAAGGACACTTGATGTGCGCGAGGCGGGTATCGACGCCGCCGAGGACCAGTTCTTTACGAACCGAGCCAACATGGATATTGCCGATCGCGTGATCTCAGTTGTGGCGTTGGTATTTGCCGCAGCGTGCGTATGTGCCCTGCTCGCGCACGTGCTGTTTGTCTAGCGACCGCAGGTTGTAAAGGCTTTACACTAGGAACCACCACGAGGGAAAACCACCACAAAGGTGCCTGTCCCCTTCGTGGTGGTTTTTGTTTTTGAGGGAGGGCGCGGTGTCGATGGATGTTCGCTCGGATGGCGATCTTGCCGACAGTTTTTGGTGGAGGCGCTCGACGCAGACGCGGCGCGGCCCTCTGTACGACACCTGCGTGGTGGCGGGGTTGCTCGCGGCCGCGACGGTTGTCGGCGCGGTGCTCGACCGCCCCGGTCTTGCCCCGAGCATCATGATTGTGTATGTGCTTGCGGTGCAGCTGTGCGCATTTTTTACCTGGAGCCGCCTGTACTGTCTGCTGAGCTCTGCCGCCGCCGTTTCGCTCTACAACTTTTTGTTTATCGAGCCACGTTATTCCTTAACGCTTATCGACCACATCCATCCGGGCATGTTTTTCATCATGTTCGTGGTCTCGCTCGTGTCAAGCTCGATCGCTCTGGCCCTGCGCCGCGCCCTGGCGCAGGCCGCGGCAAGCGATCGCCGCACGCAGATGGTGCTCGAGACCAATCGCATGTTGCAGCGCTGCGCCGACGAGCAGCAGATTGTGCATGCTGTGGCTACGCAGCTGGCGCGTCTTTCGGGCTGTCCGGTCGTGTGGTACAGCGCCGACGCCGAGGGCGATGACCTGCTGCCGCGCGCGACGTATACGGCCGTGGGCGATGCCGCGTCGCTGCATCAGCTGGCACCCCAGATGCCGCCGCTGCTCTCGGCTTCGGTCTACGTGGGAACACCGCTCGACGCCACCTTTGGTGGCTCGGCGTTCTACGGTATATACCTGACGGTGCGCTCGGGCGACACCATGGTACGTGCGGGCGATCCCGCCTCGGTGGTGGGGGTGCTCGCTATTGTCGCCGAGTCCGATGCTCTGTCCTCCGAGGAGCGGACTCTTGCCGATGCTATCGTGAGCGAAGGCGAGCTGGCACTCGATCGTGCCCGCGCCATGGAGGCCCGCGAGGAGGCGGCGGTGCTCGCCAAGAACGAGCAGCTGCGCGCCAACCTGCTGCGCTCCATCTCGCATGATCTGCGCACGCCGCTCACCAGTATCTCGGGTAACGCCGATGTGCTGCTCGACCAGGGCTCGACCGGCACTGCGGTGCTCGATGCCCAGACGCGCCGCAGCATGCTGCTGTCCATTCGCTCTGATGCGCAATGGCTCAACGCCACCGTCGAGAACCTGCTCGCCATCACCAAACTCGAAGGCGGCGGCATGCATCTGTCAACGACGCTCGAGCTCATGGACGATATCGTCGAGGAGGCGCTGCGCCATGTGAACCCGGCCGTGCGCGAGCACGACCTTAAAGTGGTGGCGTGTGATGAGCCGGCGCTGGTCAATGTCGATGCGCGTCTGATGGTGCAGCTGGTGGTGAATCTGGTGAATAACGCCATCACCTATACGCCCGCAGGCTCGCATATCGTGATTTCGATTGGCGTCGACGATGGATGCGTGGCGTGCTCGGTGGCCGATGACGGCCCGGGCATTGCGCCCGAGGATCGCGAGCGCATCTTTGAGTCGTTCTACACCGCCAACCACGGTCTTGCCGACAGCCACCGCAGCGTGGGCCTGGGTCTTTCGCTCTGCCGCTCCATTGCGCTGGCACATGGCGGTAGCATAGAGGTTGCCGCGGCGGACCCGCACGGTTCGGTCTTTACGATTGAGCTTCCCGCCGCCGACGTTTCGTTTGATAAGGAGTAGCGCTGTGCCGAACTCTGCCGTAAAACCGCTCATCTTGGTCGTTGAGGACGACCCCGCCGTCCGCAATCTTATCGTTGCCGCGCTCGAGGCGCACGGCTTGCGCCATATGGCTGTGGAGACCGCCCATGCCGCCATCGCCGCCGCCTCGTCGCAGGCACCGAGCATTGTACTGCTCGATCTGGGTCTGCCCGATATGGACGGCGTCAAGGTGGTGGAGTCGGTGCGCGCATGGTCGGGCATGCCGATCATCGTGGTCTCGGCGCGCAGCGAGGACGCGGACAAGATTCGCGCGCTCGATGCCGGCGTCGACGACTATCTGACCAAGCCGTTTTCGGTCGAGGAGCTGCTCGCTCGTATTCGCACGACGCTCAGGCGCCTCTCGTATGCGCAGGTTGGCATGGGTGCGTCCGAGGGCTCGTTCGATACCGGTGAGCTGCATATCGATTTTGATGCCGGCATCGCCACGATGGATGGCGAGGAGTTGCACCTGACGCCGATCGAGTACAAGTTGCTGTGCCTGTTGGCCCATAACGCCGACAAGGTGCTGACGCACCAGTTTATCTTGCACGAGATTTGGGGCACGGCAACTAAGAGCGACCTGGCGAGCCTGCGTGTCTTTATGGGCACGCTGCGTAAGAAGATCGAGTCCGACCCCGCACATCCGCGCTATATCCAAACGCACGTGGGTATCGGGTACCGATTGGTTACCCAAGGGTAGATCGCCAACCGCCATCCCACTATGAGTTGCGGTGAAATACGGTCTAAATCTGCCTAATTCCAGGCAAAACAGTCCGTATTCCACCGCAACTT
>NZ_CAAKNY010000007.1 GCF_901212495.1 Collinsella aerofaciens
GGGACTGCGGACAAAAAGTTGGACCGTCAAGGTCCGGTTTGGAGTCCGCATGACATACAGTAGAGCCGTAGTAGAGAGGGCCGGGGAGCTCCGCCGCTCCGGGCTCTCGTGCAGGGAGATAGCCCGGGAGCTCGACGGGCCGAGCAAGAGCGCCGTCGCGCGCTGGACGAGGTCCGTGGCCGCGGGCGGAACCGTCGGGAGGGCGGTCGCGAAGATGGAGCTGCCGAAGGTCGTCGGGGACGGTCCGGTGTACCCCGACATCGACCCGGACGACAAGGACGCCCTGATAGAGCGCCTCGTCCTGGAGAACGCCGTCCTCAGGGCGGTGAACGACGTTTTAAAAGCCGCGAGCCTCGACGGGATGTCGAACAGGGAGAAGACCCTGGTGATAGACCGCCTGAGGCCTGCGGGGAAGTGGTCCTTGAGAGAACTCACCGCTTTCTTGAGGATATCGAGGAGTTCCTATGACTACCAGCGGCGCGCGATCGCCAGGCCGGACCGCCTGGCGCCGCTGAGGGCCCTCGTGCGGCGCGTGTTCCTGGAGGACGGCGACGGCGCGCGCGGCTACCGCTTCGTGGTGCGCAGGCTCCGCGAGCTCGACGAGCCCGTCCGCGCCTCGGAGAAGGTCGTCCGCCGCATCATGCGCGAGGAGAGCCTGGTCCCCAGGTGGATGAGGAGGAAGAGGAGGGCCTACAGCTCCTACGCGGGCGAGCCGACGCCGGCCCCGCCGAACCTCGTGCGGCGCGACTTCCGCTCGGCCCTGCCGAACTTCCTGTGGCTCACCGACATCACCGAGTTCAGGCTGCCCTCCGGCAGGAAGGTCTACCTGTCGGCCATCAGGGACTGCTTCGACTCCTCGGTCGTGGCGTGGAGGGCCGGCGAGCGCCCGGACGCCGCGCTCGCCAACTCGACGCTCGAGGACGCCTGCGCGCTGCTCGCGCCCGGCGAGGGTCCCGTCATCCACTCCGACCGCGGCGGGCACTACCGCTGGCCCGGCTGGATCTCGATCTGCGAGGGGCACGGCCTCACCAGGAGCATGTCCGCCAAGGGCTGCAGCCCGGACAACGCGGCGATGGAGGGCTTCTTCGGCCTGCTCAAGAGGGAGTTCTGGCACGGCAGGGACTGGACGGGCTGGGCCCCCGCCCGCTTCATCGAGGAGCTCGGCGGCTGGATCGGCCGCTACAATACGGAGAGGCGCAGCGATGCGCTCGGCGGCCGCACGCCGGCCGAGTTCCGCGCCGCGCTGGGAAGGGCCGCGTGACGGTCCAGGAAATCGTCCGCAGTTCC
>NZ_CAAKNY010000008.1 GCF_901212495.1 Collinsella aerofaciens
CACCATGACCACGCGCTTGACGCCGGCCACCTTGGCCGGAATGGCGTTCATGAGCACGGTGGAGGGATACTGCGCACGGCCGCCCGGCACATAGATGCCGGCCGCGGCAAGCGGGGTCACCTTAACGCCGAGCATCGTGCCGTCCGGGCGCGTGGTAAACCAGCTCTGCTCGACCTCGCGCTGGTGGAACTCGCGAATCTGGCGCGCGGCCTTCTCGAGCGCGGCGACAAAGGCCGGGTCGAGGCCCTCGAGCGCAGCATCGATCTGCTCCTGCGGAAGGCGGAAGCTCTGCAGCTCAACACCGTCAAAACGCTGGCAGTAATCGCGCACCGCGGCATCGCCGTTGGTGCGCACGTTGGCTACGATATCGCGCGCAGCGTCGACGATGTTTTGCGGCAGCACGCCCTTGCGGTTGAGCTGGTTGGTAACGAGGCGCTCACCGGGAGCAAGCTTGATGGTCTTCATATCGGTATCCCCTATCGGTTGAGGTTGCGTTTGAGAAACGTGAGACCGGGCAGCAGTGCCAATCGGCCCGCGGCCCGGACATGGGGGCGCCCGTGCGCGCTCGCGCTATTGTGCCGAGCCCGCGACGGGCTCAAAATGCTTGTCCTTCACGGCGGCCGCCAGGCGATCGGCCAGGTTGCGCACGCGCGGATCCAGGCGCGCGGCACCCGGGTTGACGAAGAAGCGGGCCGTGCAATCCATGATGCGGCCGGTGATGACCAGGTCGTTGTCGCGCAACGTGGCGCCCGTGGCGGTAATGTCCACGATGCGGTCGGTCATGCCGACGATGGGGCCCAGCTCAATATTGCCGTGCAGCGAAACGATGTCGGCATTCACGCCGCGCTCGGCATACCAGGCGCTCGCGATGCGCGGGTACTTGGTGGCCACGCGCAGCGACCCGCGGCGGGCATAGTTGCGCTCAGCCTGGCCGGCGCGCCATGCGGGCTCCGCCTCAATAAAGGTGCACAGGCCGTAGCCCAGATCGACCAGCTGCAGCAGGTTGAGGTCTGCCTCGATGAGCGAGTCCCAGCCGCAGATGCCGCAGTCGGCACCGCCGCAGCCCACAAAGGCCGGCGCGTCGCTGGGGCGCACGATGACAAACTCGATATCGCCGACCGCGCCCTTGCCGGCGCGCGTGTCTCGACCGCGCACAATCAGGTGGCGGCCGGGATCGCGCAGCTCAGAGACATCCAAGCCCGCAGCCTCGAGCACGTCGAGCGTGTCGGCCTTGAGCGAGCCCTTGGGCACGGCGATGCGCAGCGGGCCCTCGGCGCCACGGCCCACGGCATGGTCGCCATCGGAGGCAGCGTCCTCGGCCGAGGTGCGCGCGGCCTCCAGGCGCTCGAGCGAAAAGGCGAAGCCCGCCGCCGGCACCTCGATGCCGTCGCCAAACGCGCCGGTAAAGATGGAGTCGTAGCGACCGCCCGAGCCCACCGGATCGGGCAGGCCACCCGCGTAGGCCTTAAAGACCAGGCCGGTGTAGTAATCGAAGGAATTCATGATGGAGAAGTCGAAGGACAGCACCTGGGCGTCCTCGGGAGCCAAGCCCTCAACCAGAGCACGCAGCTCACGCGTGAGCGGTGCGACGATACCGGCAGCCGCCAACAGCGCATCCACGCGGTCGAGCACCTCGGCGCCGCCATGCAGGCGCGGCAGCTCGCTAATGGCAGCCTTAACGGCCTCGGACTCGGCGCTCTCCGCCACGCGGGCGTCGAGGCCCACAAAGTCGTTGGCGTGCACGCAACGCAGCGCCTCGGCAGCCAGCTCGCGATCCTCACATGCCGCGAGCAGCTCCTTAAACGGGCGCACACTACCTGCGATAATGCGCGCATCGGGCAATGCGAGCTTACGCACGGCCTCGGCGACCAGCGAGACAATCTCGACATCGCCTGCGGTATCGCCCGCGCCGATGAGCTCAAAGCCCAGCTGCGTAAACTGGCGCGAACCGCCGGCATTGCGCTGGCACTCGCGGACCACCGGTGCCTCGTAGCGCAGCCGCAGGGGCAGGTCGGCCGCACGCATGCGGGTCGAAACCAGGCGCACGATGGGCAGCGTGTTGTCGGGACGGACCACCAGCAGGCGGCCGTCGTCGTCAAAGAGCTTGAACGGCGTATCCGCGATGCGGCCGCCCTCCTCGAGCGAACCCTTGTCCTCGAGCAGCGGCGTTTCGACCGGAAGGTAATGATGCTCCCTGAAGCAGCCCTTCACCGTCAGCGCAATCTCCTCGCGCGCCTGAGCCTCCTCGGGCAATATGTCCCGGAATCCCCACGGTGTGGCCGTCATCTGGTGAGCCTCCTCATGCTGTGCTTCGTATAGAACAGAAGACCGGCATAGCTCCGCCGGTCTTCTGGGTACTTTAGCATACTAGAGTGCTTGCGGGGAGAATCGTCCCTCTCGGCTCACAGCGTATTCATTTGGAAACACAGGGAAAGCACGTCCCACCTTCTAGCCGAAAACTGGGATGCGCTTTCCGCTTGAGCCCTCAACCGGAAAGCGCATCCCGTTCTGGACTGCAATTCCGGGACGCGCTTTCCGCCGGAGACCTTAACGGAATATGTCATCCCCAAAACAAAGAAAGCCCCAGGTCGCCAAAAGCCGTAAGCCTTTGCCAACTTGGGGCATTACGAGTCGCCGCCGTACAGGCAACGACGACCCTTACTCCTTCTGCTATCAACCGATATAGACAACTCGGCTTGTCCGGTTACGGCAGGATGTGGAATCCAAGTGTTTCGATATCACGCGCGAAACCCTTAACGGTGTCGAGTGAGTACTCCATGAGGTCCTTACCGACGTTCTTGCGTTTGGCCAGAATGCCGTTGGGAACGGTAATGATTTGGCACCCCACGGACTCGGCCTGGTAGATATTCAGAAGCTCGCGAGTAGACGCCCACAGCACCTCACACAGTGGCTTTGCCGCAGCCTTTTTGACGGATTCGGCCATCAACGGCAGCGGGTCGACACCAGTGTCGGCAATACGGCCGGCGAAAATCGAAATAATAGACGGAGTCTCAGCAGAAACAGCGTCAACAAATTCATCGACCTGCTTGGAAGTAAAAATCGTCGTGACGTTTACCTTGATGCCGTCGGCAGAAAGGCGCTTAACGAGCGCCGCCGTCGACTCGCCCTTGGTGTTGAGTGCGGGAATCTTGACATAGACGTTGTCGGCCCAAGTCGCAATCTCACGAGCCTCGGCCTCCATGCCCACTTCATCGTCCGCAAAGACCTCGAAGGAAACCGAAACATCGGTAATGTGCTCGAGCACGGTCTTAGCAAACTCGCGGTAATCAGTCACACCGCCCGCCTTCATAAGCGAGGGATTAGTCGTAAAGCCCTGAACGTTACCGTTCTCGGCCATGTCGAGCATGCCCTCGAGGTTGGCACCGTCGGCAAATACCTTGATTGCCATAATGTACTCCTTACATACATGATGATGTAGAAATGTACGGACTGAATTGTTTGTCAAAAGCGTGGCGCGTCAGAGTCGGAACGGCAAGCCCCTTAATCGAGTTCGATCTCGAGGTGGTAGAGGTCAGCGCGGTAGAACGACTCCACATACTCACGGGGCATATTCTGCTGATCATGAGAAACCCTCGTAATGTTAAGCAGCGGAGCACCGGCGCTGATGCCCAAAAGCTCGGCCTGCTCGTCGGTAGCAACGCAAGCTCCAATCTTTTGGCTCACACGGCTCCAGCGAATATCGCACGAGTTATTGAGATAAGAGCGAAGCGATTCCTTGGAAAAGTCGCGCTCCGCAATATGCGGAACATAACCGTCTTCGTAATAAATCGTCTCCAAATAGAATGAGCGATCGCCCGACACGCGCACGCGGCGAAGGCAAAAGGCCTTTGAGCCCTCGGCCAAGCCCAGCTCGTGGGCAACGTGCTGAGGCATGGTTACAACGCCAGACTCAATCAAACGTTTTTGAGGCACTGCAAACTCGTCCACATTCTTTTTGATATAGCTCGAGACACGCTTGGGCGAGCTAAGCGGCACGTTGGCAATAACCTCGGATCCGCGGCCGCGCTTCTTCTCAATCAAACCATTATTAGAAAGCAGTTCCATCGCTTTGCGCGCCGTTGCACGCGAAACGTCATAGCGCTTCATAAGATCGCTTTCGGAGGGAATGTAGTCGCCAATCTTGTAGGCACCGCTCGTAATTCCCTGGAACAGGATATCGTACAGCTGAGAATACAGCTGCTCTTTGCCGCTAAAATCGAGCTCAGACGTATTGGCCATCATCCCTCCCCTATCTGGACCAGTTCTCTAAATCCTTGATATCAGGTACTGTCTTTTAGTAAATGTTAACTGAAAATAACAAAAGACACACATCGATAACGCTGTCCGCGCATATTTCATTCCAGCCGAGCATACTTCATCAGCTCACCATTGCTTTGGGGCATTCCTTATGCAAAGAATGCCCCAGGCTACCTCTAGCGCGTGCCGAAAAGCTTGCGCGGGCTGGCACTCGCGCCGATACGATCGGCACCAGCGCCCGACATAAGCGCAAGATCTTCTTTCGTGCGCACGCCGCCCGATGCCTTGACCTTTACCCGGCCGCCCAACTCTTGAGCAAACAGATAGACATCCTCGACCTGGGCGCCAGCCGTGCCAAAGCCCGTTGACGTCTTAATAAAGTCTGCACCGGCAGCCTCGACGGCATGACAGATTGGCCTTTTGGTTTCCTGCGCCAGATAGCACGTTTCGACAATGACCTTGAGCGTCGCATTGGGCACGGCCTCGCGCACAGCTCGAATATCGTCCTCGATCGCCTGGTAATCGCGGGCCTTGACCATTCCCTGATCAATCACCATGTCGATTTCTGAGGCACCGTTGGCGTAGGCATCGGCCGCTTCGGCGGCTTTCGCAGAGCTCGTCATATAGCCAAGCGGGAAAGCGACGACCGTGGTAAGCGCAAGATCGGGATAGACCTTGTGGGCACGGGCGATATACGAAGGCGGGATGCATGCGCTGGCACAACCGTACTCGAATGCCTCGGCACAAATGGCATCAATCTGATCCCAGGTCGCCGTCGGCTTAAGCAATGTATAGTCGATGCGCGAGCAGAGGTTCTCATCAGTAAGCTCTGCCCCAGCCTTGGCGGCGATGGTGGCAACCGACGAAGGATCGTCCAGATACTCATCAACCTTGGCCAAAAAGCCCGGATAGTCAACAGTATCGACATTGGTCACATCAAGCTCAATGGTATGACCCAGTTCAAACGTATCATAGCCGCGGTTCTTGATACGGTCGACAAGGATATCCAGATCGACCAGATCGTCGCCCTTGCTACGATCCTCGAGCACATCGCCCTTGTGATAATGCGTCACAATGTGCGCAAGATGACGCGTCGGCTTAAGATCGCGAGCACGATAGCGCTTGCTGATCATAACGGGATCGGCGACAAGACGAATCGTGAGCACACGGTAGCCGTTCTTGTCTGCCAGCTCGGCGAGCCTGTCGTGCTGCTTGGCAGAGAACGGATAATCGCACATGATCTGCGGACCATCCGCCATGGCGACATCGAGGCGACGGAACCACTCCTGAAGAGCGCTCGCATCAACCTGTGCCTTTTCCTCGGCATTGTTAAAGCCGTACGTATCCCAATACTCTTCCTTAACGTCATCAAGCGAGACGCTCAAAAAGCTCTCGGATGTATGGCGAGCCTTGATGCGATCTGCTAAATCGGTTTTGCCCGTAGCCGGAGGCCCGGCAAGCAAAATCAGCGTCTTTTCCATGCTAGGAGACCCTTCCTACTACCCGATTATTTGCCACGAAGCTGGTCTTTGGAGATAGCAAGCATCTCGGTAACCTTGTCCATGTAATACTTGATAGCCTCATCGTCTTTCGCTTCGGCGGCAGCCGCACGCTTCTTGTTGTACAGCTTGACCAGTGCCGCAGACGCCTTGCCCATCGTGCGATTGACTTCCAGGCTTTGCTCGTATGCCTCGACGGCCTCGTCGACCATGTTGGCATCGGCATAAAGCTTGCCAATCTCGTTTAGAACGTTTGCGACAGCGACGCCCTCCTTGCCCTCGAGCTCAGAATGCTTTGTTTTAACGGCGTCGAGCACGGCATCTCGATCGAGAACGGGTGCGGTCTCGGCTGCAGCGGAGGCCACCTTCTCCTTTTTCTTGCCAAATCCAAACAAACCCATTGGAAACCTCCACTAGCAGTAATAAACGAAAGGGGTTGTTCCCCTGCCGGGGACCAGGCACGGGAACAACCCCCTTAAAGAAAGACTTGGACCTTCGTCAGGCGCTTCAAGAATCCTTATGCGATACCAAAGACACCGAGGATGGACTTGATGGCCATGAAGAAGAAGCCGGTGACGACGGTGTCGACGTCGGTGCAGGTCATGTTCACGAAGCCAATCTGAGCGAGCATCGGGGACAGGAGCGCAGGCAGGATCATGATGAAGATACCGTGGAAGATGCAGCCGATGATGGCGCCGCGACGACCGTCGATGGCGTTACCGAAGATACCAGCAGTGCCGCCGGCGAAGAAGTTGGACATAACGCCGGGGATGACGAGGGTGCCCATGAAGCCGGTGATAGCCATGCCGATCAGCGAGCCAAGCGTGGTGAACACAAAGCCGAAGATAACGGCATTAGGGGCATAGGTGAACAGAACAGGGCAGTCCAGAGCGGGGCGTGCATCGGGAACGAGCTTCATCGAGATGCCCTGGAAGGCAGGGACGAGCTCGGCGAGCAGCAGGCGGACGCCGGCGAGCAGGACGTACAGACCAACGACGAACTGCATGGCCTGGAGGAAAGCGTAGACCATGTAGTTGGTGGCGCCGCAGTAGTCAGCAGCAGCAGCGGGGCCAGCGAAAGCAGCGACGACCAGGTAGAAAACGATCATGACCAGGCCGACTGCAGCGTAAGTATCCTGGAGGAAGGACAGGGACTGCGGAATCTCGAGGTCCTCGGTGGACTTGGACTCCTTGCCGCCGGCGAGCTTCTTGGTGATGCTCGCGACAAGAGCGGTGAACATATAGCCAAAGGTGCAGAAGTGACCCAGGGCTATGTCATCGGACTCGGTGATCTTGCGGACAACGGGCTGAGCGAAGGCAGGCATGAGGGTAGCGAAGGCACCACCGACGATGGAGCTCACGACGATCAGGGGGATACCGCGCATGCCGCAGAAGAAGGCGAACACGACGCAGAGCGTGGACTCCCATAGAAGGGCCTGGCCAGTCAGGAACACATACTTAAACTTGGTGAAACGAGCGAGGATGATGTTCACCACGAAGATGCCAGCGAGGCAGATGGCGATCTCGGAACCAAGGCCGAGGTCGGTCATTGCCTGACCGTTAATGCCCTCGATGGAAGCGACGACGGCGGTCATGCCATTGAAGCCGAAGGCAGAGTTGAACATATCACCAAAGTAGGCAAGAGAGCCCTGCATGACGCTTGAGCCAGCGGCCAGAACAAGGAAGCCGAGCATCGTCTTAAACGTGCCGAGCAGCACGTCGTTGACTGACTTCTTCTGAAGCACAAGGCCCAGGCAGGCGACGAGACCGATAACAACAGCGGCCTGCGTCAGGATGTTATTGATAATAAACTCAAGAACAGCCATGTTGTACACCCCTTTTTTCATGTACATTTCTATCAATCTAGGCGAAAAGACCCTTACTCTAGGACGCCCATCTCCTTGAGCACCGGAGTCAACTTCTCCTCGATTTCCTTCTTATCGACAAGACGCTTAAGGAACACGCAGGGAAGACCGGTGTTGTAGCTCTCGATCTGCGTCTTGAAGTTTTCGGCAGCAACAATCATGTCAAAGCCCTTGGAGGCACCCGCGGCGCTGGAAACACTGTCGTGGTCCATCTTGCACTGAACCCCGAGCTTCTTCATAACCTGCTCAATAGCCATCTGGCAGGCAAAGCTGCTTCCAAGACCATTGCCGCAGCAGCACAAAATCTTGACCATGTTCATTTCCTTTCCTTTTGGGGCACGCGCCCCACCTCGGGTTAATTGCGAGCGAATACATGGACTTGCCCGCACCAAGCGGCACTGTTTTACGCCGCCGCACCCATAAATTCCTGATAAATCTCGTCGGCGTCATCTGAAGCGACGATTTGCGCAATCTTGTCTTCATCCATAAAGATGCCGGCAAGTACCTGCATGGCCTCGATATGAGAATTAGAATCCTCGGCCGCAAGTGCGACCAGGAGACGAACATCAAAGCTGTCTTCCGAGAACTTAACGGGCTTCTTCAGGACCGTCACGGCAAGTTGACCTTTAATGCAGCCGTCTTCGGGGCGACCGTGAATCAGCGCGACGTCTTCGGTGAGCACGTAGTAGGGACCCATCTCGTTTGTGGCGCGGATGATCTCATCCGCATAGCGATCCTCGACGTAACCGCCCTCACTGAGCGGGGCGATCGCAAGTTTGATCGCGTCCTGCCAGGAATCGACAGAATCGGCAAGGCGAACGTTTTCGCGCTTGAGCATCTCCGTAATCTGCATCGGTGCGCCTCGTCCCTAAGCGACGATATTCTTGAACAGGCTGATGCGGTGCTCGACAACCTCTTCGACGGCCTTCTGAGCAGGCATAACCATGTTACGGTTGGAGGCGTTCTCCTTGAGCTCGTCATAGCACTGCTTGGAGGTCTTGTTCCAGTTGACGAGCAGATCGGTGCCAACATTGAACTTGCGGATACCCAGGTCGATGACGTGACGGACGTCCTCATCCTTAACACCGGTGCCGCCGTGGATAACCAGGGGGAAACCATTCACGGCATCGCGGATCTTCTCGAGCTGATCGAAGGAGATGTTGGTCTTGGACTTGTACTGACCATGGTTGGTACCGATAGCGACGGCGAGCGCGTCGATGCCAGTCTTCTCGATAAACTCAACAGCCTGCTCGGGGTCGGTGTAGCGCACATCGGCATCGGCCACGGCGACGCCGTCCTCGGTACCGCCAACGGTGCCGAGCTCGGCCTCGACAGAAGCGCCATGAGCCTGAGCCATCTCGACGATGCGCTTGGTGCCAAGGATGTTCTCCTTGAAGGGAAGCGCGGAACCGTCGAACATCACCGAGCTGTAACCAGCTTCGAGAGCCTTGCGGATCTCGTCGAAGTTCTTGGCGTGATCAAGGTGAAGAACGACGTTCACGCCGTACTCCTCGGCCATGGACTCGCACACGGCAACCAGGTTGCGATGACCAACGTAGCTAGCGGTGCCCTCGGAGGTCTGGATAATCACGGGGGTGTGCAGGCGAGCTGCGACGCGGATGATCGACGGGCACATCTCGAGGTTGTGAGTGTTGAAAGCGCCAACGGCCATGTTGAGCTGGTTGGCCTCTGCCAGGACTTCACGCAGGGTTACGTACATAGTGTTTGCCTCCTGTTGTCTCCACTGGATGTATCAAGTGGCGACCGCACAGGGGGTGCCGGTCGCCGTCCTTGATCGACAACAAGGTTATCACAAACGTCCGTATATTCGGTTATACGAATGATATTTCGTTTGAATTGTCCTCTGCAGACCGTTCGCCGGCCAATTTCGACCGTTTGCCCGCAACCAAATAGGGCGCCCGCAACCTATGCGGGTGCCCTTGTCTGGTCAGACGCCTCGAAATAAGACGACATGTCCGTTTTAGATAAACGAGCGTTGATGGCGATGGAATTCTGCCATGATCTTGCGCCGAGCTTATTCATTGAAGCCTCTGGCGGAAAGTCCAGCCCAGAATAGACGCTCAGAATGGGACAGACTTTCCGCTTGAAGTCCCAGCCGGAAAGCCTATCCCGGAATGAGCCTCCAGAGTGGGACACACTTTCCGCATGAGACCGGGACTGCGGACAAAAAGTTGGACCGTCAA
>NZ_CAAKNY010000009.1 GCF_901212495.1 Collinsella aerofaciens
GGGGAGACATACTTTGTTTTGAGAAGTTCGCGAAGCCCACTTCTCAAAACAAAGTATGTCTCCCCGGCCCTCGCCCGTATTGCCCCGCTGAGCGAGCCATAGACGCCACGCACCGATATGGTAAAGCGCTAGCTTGAAATTGGTGCTATATTCGGCTTGAGTTGTTTAATGCTAGTTCGGGAGGCTGATATGGGGCTGTTCAAGAAGAAAAACCCGCAGGATGCCTTTGACCCCGGTGTGTTTACCATTACCGATACGATTTTGGACCCGCCGCGGTTTACGTTTTTGCCTGCTATCTACCAGGATGCCACGCGTCGCAAGTGGGCTGTGCATCAGCGTGGCGCGCAGCCGAAGATCTTTTATTATGCGGATGTGCTGCAGTGCGAGGTGGCTGAGGCTGGCGATCCAGAGGCCGACGAGACGCCTTCAAAACAGGAATTTGCCCAGCGTATTCTGGCAAATCCCGCGAAGGCGGCAAAAATAAACGCTGCCAAGCGTAATATGTGTCTTGGTATGGGTGTTGTTGTGGCGGTCCAGACGGGAAAAGACGAGGTTTCTAAATTAGAGATTCCCGTTATGACCGATGAAGTCAAACGCGATTCAAGCCTATATAAGTCGTATCGGAATGTCGCCGAGAAAATCAAGGCCGAGTTTGATGCCATGGGAGGGCTGGCCTAATTCTGGTGACAGACGTTTCTGAATGAGGAGTCTGTGCAATGGCAGGCGAATCTTATGCAATTCCCCCCAAAGATCGTGCTGTTGAGGGAATTCTTTGGTACATCCAGCACCATCAGCTTGCCGGCGGCGATCGCCTGCCGGCCGAGCGTGTGCTGTGCGAAGATATCGGCGTTTCGCGTACGGCGTTGCGTGCTGGCATCACGCGTCTAATTTCGTGCGGAACGCTCGAGAGCCGCCGCGGATCGGGTACGTATGTGTGTCCTCCCAAACCGCTAAATATCTTCCAGGAAACGTACAACTTTTCCGATGCCGTGCGAACTGCCGGCCTGCACCCCTCTTCTCGCTTGGTTTCCACCGAGACTGTCGAGGCGGATGAGGCGCTTGCCGACAAACTTGGGGTGGCCGTAGGCGCTCCCTTGCTCCGCATGCAGCGCGTCCGTCTCATTGAGGGCGAGCCGGCGTCAATCGAAACGGCCCATGTCAACCTGTCGCTTTGTCCGTCGCTTCCCGACCATGATTTTGAGCACGAGAGCCTCTATGACGTCTTGCTCAAAGAGGGTGGCGTGCGCGTTGAGCATGGACGTGAGCATATCTCGATCTCGCGCTTGAACGCCGAGGAGGCCGAGCTTCTCCAACAAGAAGAGGGGACGCCGGTGTTCTACGAAAGCACGATTGAGTTTGATAAAGACATGCGTTTTGTGGAACATTGCAAATCGGTAATTCTGCCCACAAAGTATCGCTTCGCCGATAACGGCGAAAAGAACGGCAAGAAGAGCGTGGCAGGTGAACAATGGCTGAAACAGTAGATGCCACTCCGGTTTATATGCGCATTCGACGTCGCATTGAGGAACGTATCGAGCGCGGCATATACCCCACGGGTTCGATGATTCCGTCCGAAAATGAACTTGCCGACGAGTTTGGCACGACGCGCCTGACCATTCGAAGTGCCGTCGATGAGCTGGTCCGTCGCGGCCAGATTCGTCGCGTCCGCGGAAAGGGCGCCTTCGTGGCGCAGAAAGTGCCTGCTATTTTTGAGCGTACGGGTGGCTTCCGTGAATCGGTCCGCGCCTCGGGAGGCGAGCCGTCCGTCCGTATCCTCGCGCGCTCCAAGCGCTACGCCGGACCGTACTATGCCGATTTGTTTGGCATTGCCGAGGATGACCTGCTCTATTCCATTCGACGTCTTAACTGTGTAAACGGCGACCCCGTATCGATCGAGATGGCGCTTATCCCCTGTCTGCTGTTCCCAACCATCGAAGAGATCGATGTGTCGGTCTTCAGTCTGTACGAGACCTATGAGATGCTGGGGCGAAAGCCGGTCATGGCGCAGGAAAAGCTCAATATCGAAGCGCTGGGAGCACGCGACGCAGGCTTGCTCGATTTGGAGCAAGGAGACCTTGCCTTGACGTTGGAGTGCGTGAGCTACGATGCAAGTGGGCAGGCGATCGAGTACGTCAAGTCGTTCAACCGCGGCGATGCGGGTGGATATACCTATACGTACTAGCTGGTGCATTTGCATAACGGTTGGGAATGCTGACCGATTTTGATCAATGAGCGGGCTGTATATACAACCTTACAGGGGTCGAAATCAACCGTTCGCCGATGGGAAAAGATTAGTCGGCAAATAGGTATCAAAAAGCCGTAACCTGTAACTGTGATTGGTATCAAATACTAATAATTTGTTACGAGGTGAGACGATGAAAATGCTCGATTACGTTCAGCTTGCCCACGTGCGTATGGGCGAGAACCTCGAGCGTTCGTCCGAGCTTGTAGGCCAGCTCGTCGATATTTTCCAGTCCGCATCCTTTGGTGCACTGCGCATCGTCGCTTCGGGTTCGTCCCGTCACGCCGCCGATTGTGTCCGCGATTATCTGCAAGACGCACTGCAGATGCAGGTGTCCGTTGTGACGCCTGAGGCCTTCGTCGATTTTGAGCATACCTATCCTCAGAATGCGCTCAACATTGCCATCTCTCAGAGCGGCTATTCGACCAACACGATTGCGGCGCTCGATTACATGCGCACGAACGATATGGCCGCGGTTGCGCTTACGGCAAACGTCGAGGCTCCCATTAAGGAGCACGCCGATATCGTTCTCGACTACGGTGTGGGCGTCGAGTCGGTGGACTTTGTGACCTTGGGTGTCCAAACGCTCATCGAGTACCTAGTTCTCTTTGGCATTTATGGCGGCCAGGCTCTGGGTGTGCTCGATGCCGATGCAGTTGCTCAGCGCCTGAGCGACCTGAACGATGCGATCCAGGCCAACGCCACAATGTGCAAGACCGCCGAGGCATATGTCCAAGACCATCTGCTCGAGTTGTCGGAGCACGTTCCGGCCATGGTTGTGGGCAATGGCCCCAACTATGGCGTTGCCGAAGAGGCGGCGCTCAAGCTGAGCGAGACCATTAAGATTCCGGCCATGCATCACGAGGGCGAGGAGTTCGTCCATGGTCCCGAGATGCAGATCACCCCGGGCTACCTGGTGTTTATCGTCGACGATCCTCGAGGGTCGGAGCGTCTGGCAACTATCGCCGACGCGCTGTCGAAGGTAACCAAGAAGGCAGTCCTGCTGACCATGCACCCCAAGGGCAAGGGTCACGAGATCACGGTGCCGCAGGTGGCTCCGCTGCTCGCCGCGATTCCCAACCTGGTGTTCTTCCAGACGATGGCGGCAATGGTCACCGAGCGCCTGAACTCGTGGGATGTTCACCCGTATCTCGATGCCGTCTCCAAGCAAATGGAGGTCAAGGCAGAGGGCTACGAGGAATCGGTCAACACGCTTAAGGCCAAAGCGGCTGAGTGTTACGGAATGTAGGCGGGCGTTGTCGCTCGTTGGCATAGGGGATTGTTAAGGCAACCCCAGAAAGGAGAAGCAAATGAAGGAAACCGAGAAGATCGAGATCATGAATTTCGACCAGGAGGGCTATCTCGAGGACGGCAAGGCACTCTACGAGACCGGCAAGAAGATGACCGCGCTCGCCGACAAAGTCGCCGACGAGGGCTACGACGCCGTCTTCCTGATGGGTGTCGGTGGCACCTGGGATGAGCTCATGCAGCTCGAGTACCTCATGAACAAGTTCGGCGACCGCGACCTGGAGGTCTACCTGATCCACGCCGCCGAGTGGAACGTCTCCGGCCACAAGCGCATGACCGACAAGTCCGTCGTGCTCACCGCCTCCGAGTCCGGTACCACCCCCGAGGTCCTCGAGGCCGTCAAGAAGATGAAGGACATGGGCGTGCGCGTCTACGCCATGACCAAGCCCGAGGGTCCCATCGGCCAGGCTGTCGGTGCCGAGAACTGCGTCGCCATGGCTTCTGACCATGGTTCCGGTGGCTGCGAGAAGGGCTACTACCTCGCCGACTGCTTCGGTCTGCGCCTGCTCAACCGTCGCGGCTGCTTCCCCAAGTTCGATCTGTTCATCGAGCAGACCAAGGACATCTGGAAGGACATGCTCGATATCCGTAAGCGCTTCGAGCCGCGTGCCGAGGAGCTCGCCAAGAAGTACGCCCTCGCGCCCTACACCATGTTCATCGGCTCCGGCGCCCTGTGGGGCGAGACCATCCTCTTCTCGATGTGCATTCTCGAGGAGATGCAGTGGAAGCGCACCCGCTACATTACGTCCGCCGACTTCTTCCACGGCACGCTCGAGCTCGTGGAGCCGGGCGTCCCCGTGTTCCTGTTCATGGGCGAGGACGAGAACCGCAAGCTCGACGAGCGTGCTCGCGCGTTCCTCACCCGCGGCGTGACCGGCGACACCGACATCAACATCATCGACACCGCCGAGTTCGCCATCCCCGGCCTTGACGACGACTTCCGCGTCATCGTTTCCCCGTGGATTCTGACGGTGCTCGTGACTGACCGCCTGGCCCGCTACTACGAGACGGTCACCAAGCACAACCTCAA
>NZ_CAAKNY010000010.1 GCF_901212495.1 Collinsella aerofaciens
GAACGAGTTCCCATACCCTCGTTCGGCCAGACGCCCCGCCGCTGCTTGTGTTTGTGCCGTATAATGTCCACTACCTATGACGCGATACTAAAAGAAAGGTGTTTGCCCATGCAGGCACAGAAGGCGGAGGGAACCCGCGACCTTATCGGCGCCGAGATGCGCGCCTGGCAAAAGATGCAGCAGATCGCTGCCGGCGTGTTCGAGCCGTTTGGTTTTAAGCCCATCGAGACGCCCGCGATCGAGCAGGTAGACGTGTTTGTCCACGGTATCGGCCAGTCGACCGACGTCGTGCGCAAGGAGATGTTCCGCGTGTTTAGCGGCGCCAACCTGGAGCGCGTCTTTACCGAAGGCACCGACACCAAGCTTAAGCCCAAGCAGCGCCTGGCCCTTCGTCCCGAGGGCACGGCCGGCGTGGTGCGCGCCGTCGTGGAGAACAACCTGGTGCCCCAGGGCTCCACGCCGTTTAAGGCCTACTACGCCGAGGCCATGTTCCGCGGCGAGCGTCCCCAGAAGGGCCGCCTGCGCCAGTTCCACCAGGTGGGCATCGAGTGGCTCGGCGCTCCCGATCCGGCGGCAGACGCCGAGTGCATCATCATGCTCATGGAGTTCTACAAGCGCCTTGGTTTCGATCTTTCCAAGCTCCGTCTACTCATTAACTCGATGGGCGATGCCCAGTGCCGTCCGGCATACCGCGAGCAGGTCAAGCAGTTTATCCTCGATCACGCCGACGAGATGTGCGACGAGTGCCGTGAGCGCGCCGAGCTCAATCCGCTGCGCGCCTTCGACTGCAAGAACGACCATTGCCGCGAGATCATGGCCGAGGCCCCGCTGATGGGCGACAACCTGTGCGATGAGTGCCGCGAGCACTACGAGCAGGTAAAGCGCTATCTGGATGCCGCCGGTATCGAGTATGTCGAGGATCCCACCCTGGTGCGCGGCCTGGACTACTACACCCGCACCGTCTTTGAGGTCGAGGCCCCTGGCGCAGGTGTCGGCTCCATCGGTGGCGGCGGCCGCTACGACGGCCTGGTCGAGCTCGAGGGCGGCAAGCCCACGGCAGGCGTCGGCTTCGCTGTCGGTTTTGAGCGCGCCCTGCTGGCCCTGCAGGCCTTTGGCAGCGACCTGGGTGCGGAGGAAGTCCCGTGCGTCTACGTTGCCAACGCCGGCAAGGAGCTGCGTCAGAACGTCTTTACCATTACGCAGGAGCTTCGCGCCGCGGGGATCGTGACCGAGGCCGACTATCAGGGCCGTTCGCTCAAGGCCCAGTTTAAGCAGGCCGACAAGGTGGGTGCCAAGCTCATCCTGGTCCTGGGTGGCGACGAGCTTGCCGCCGGCAAGGTCAAAGTGCGCGACATGGAGAGCCACGACGAGGTCCTCGTCGATCTGACCAACGTGGTCGAGGCGGTTCGCGAGCGCCTGTAGCGCATCATTTTGAACTGCGGGTCCGCCAAAACGTCCCGCTCGCGGCGCACGATTGTTACGGGGGCGTTTCGCTTTTATGCTGAATGCCCCCGTTTGCGTATGCCGCCCACCGAGAAATACGACCATTTGGGGCAAAAAGCCTTGCAATGCAGAAAAAACTTTTGTGTGGTAAAGCGCAATCAGCGCCGAAAGTTTTTGCCGAGTGCCTATAATGAATACCGCATGTTACGTGCATAGAAGGAGGAATGGGAGGAAACGTGGCTGAGAACCTAAGCAACCAGTCTGTACCCGAAGCCGCGGCGCGTGTCGCTGCCGTGGTCAACCGCCTCGTTAACCGAATCGGCTCGAATGCCGAGTCCAAGGAGCGTCTCGCCGAGATCGAGATTCCTGAGGAGCTGCGCGACGATCTGGCGCTGTTCTTGCGCCTGGAGCGCCGTGTGCTTAGCGAGTATGATCCCGAGATCACGGACCTGTTCGACAAGATTTTGACAGCCGAGATTGTGGCCAACGCCGGAAACCCCGGCACCCGTGCCGCCGACGAGTCCGTCGACGAGCAGGGCGTGCCCACTGCCGACGAGCCCACCGCCGTGGCGTTTCGCGAGGTCGTCGATCTGATCGACAGTCTGCCGCTCGATAAGCAGCAGGTTATCGTCCGCGCCTTTACGAGCTTCTTCCATCTGGCAAACCTGTCGGAGGAGAATTACCGCGTGGCGCAGCTGCGCGAGCGTGAGGCCGGCGCATCGACCGATACCGAGGTCGATCCCGCCAACGAGCTCACCGTTGCCTATCACCAGCTGGTGGATGAGATGGGTGTCGAGGGCGCCAACGAGTTGCTCGACAAGCTTGAGTTCCACCCCGTCTTTACCGCGCATCCCACCGAGGCCCGTCGCAAGGCCGTCGAGGGTAAGATTCGTCGTATCTCCAACCTGCTGGAGGAGCGTCCGCGTCTGGGCGGCTCCGACCTGGTGGAGAACGAGCGCCATATGCTGCAGGAGATTGACGCCCTGGTTCGCACGAGCCCCATCGCGTTGAAGAAGCCCACGCCGGTCGAGGAAGCCGATACCATCATCGACATCTTCGATAACACGCTGTTTGACGTCATTCCCGTCATCTATCGTCGTTTTGACGACTGGGTGCTGGGCGATAAGGCCGGTACCGTGCCGCCGCTGTGCCCGGCGTTCTTCCATCCCGGCAGTTGGATCGGCTCCGACCGCGACGGTAACCCCAACGTCACCGCCAAGGTGAGCCGCGAAGTCGCCGCCAAGTATTTCACCCATATGGTGCTCAAGCTCGAGGACAAGTGCCGCCGCATCGGCCGCAACCTCACGCTCGAGGCCACCTACAGCAAGCCGTCTGCCGAGCTCATCAACCTGTGGAACCATCAGGTCGAGATGAGCACCCAGTACACCGCACGTGCTGAACTGATCTCCGAGCACGAGCCGCATCGCGCCGTCATGCTCGTCATGGCCGATCGTCTGAACGCCACCGTGCGTCGCATCACCGACACCATGTACCACAGCGCCGATGAGTTCCTGGATGACCTGCGCGTCGTCCAGCGTTCGCTGGCTGCCTGCGGTGCCGTCCGTGCCGCCTACGGCCCGGTGCAGACCATCATCTGGCAGGTCGAGTCCTTCGGCTTCCACATGGTCGAGATGGAGTTCCGTCAGCACTCCGTGGTGCACGCCCGCGCCCTCAAGGATATCCACGAGAACGGTATCCATGGCGATCTGCAGCCCATGACGCGTGAGGTCATCGACACCTTCCGCGCTATCGGCTCCATCCAAAAGCGCTACGGCAAGAAGATGGCGCACCGCTACATCATCTCGTTCACCAAGAGCGCCCAGCATGTGGCCGACGTCTTCGAGCTTGCCCACCTGTCCTTTGCACATGAGGAGGATGTCCCCGAGCTCGACGTGATTCCGCTGTTCGAGCAGCTCGAGGACCTCGAGGACTGCGTCGACGTGCTCGACCAGATGCTTACGCTGCCCGTGGTGCAAAAGCGCCTTGCCCAGACCAACCGCCGCATGGAGGTCATGCTGGGCTATTCCGACTCCTCCAAGGATGCCGGTCCTACCACGGCCATGCTCGCGCTGCACTCCGCGCAGGAGCGCATTGCCAAGTGGGCCGAGAAGAACGATATCGACCTGGTGCTCATGCACGGTCGCGGCGGTGCCGTGGGCCGTGGTGGCGGCCCGGCCAACAAGGCCGTGTTGGCGCAGCCCAAGGGTTCGGTCAACTGCTTCTTTAAGCTCACCGAGCAGGGCGAGGTCATCTTTGCCCGTTACGGCAACCGCACGCTGGCTCAGCGCCATGTTGAGTCCGTTGCCGCCGCAACGCTTTTGCAATCGGCCCCGAGTGTCGAGAATACCAACACCGAGACCACGCAGAAGTTCTGGGATATGGCCGAGAAGCTTAACGCCGCAAGCCACGAGCGCTATCTGGACCTGCTGAACACCGAGGACTTTACACCGTGGTTCTCGACCGTGACGCCGCTGACCGAGGTCGGTCTGTTGCCAATCGGCTCGCGTCCCGCCAAGCGCGGCCTGGGTGCCAAGTCGCTCGACGACCTGCGTACCATTCCGTGGATCTTCAGCTGGAGCCAAGCGCGTATCAATCTGGCCGCTTGGTACGGCCTGGGTACCGCCTGCGAGCAGTTTGGCGATCTGGACCAGCTTAAGGCTGCCTACCAGGAGTGGCCGTTCTTCCGCACGTTCATCGACAACATCGAGATGTCGATCGCCAAGACCGATCAGCGCATTGCCAAGATGTATCTGCATCTGGGCGACCGCGATGATCTGTCCAAGAAGGTCTTTACCGAGATGCAGCTCACCCGTAAGTGGGTCCTTGCCATCGTCGGTGACGAATGGCCGCTGCAGCGCCGTCGCGTGCTCGGCTGCGCCGTTCGCGTGCGTAACCCCTACGTCGACGCCCTGTCCATCGCCCAGGTCCGCGCCCTTCGCGAGGTGCGTATGAACCAGGACGAGATGGCCGAGGAGAAGAAGGCCGAGTACATGGGCCTGATTCTTTCGACTGTGACCGGCGTCTCGGCAGGATTGCAGAACACGGGGTAATCGATAGCCCTGTGGCTCTCACCGGGAATCGATGGGTTTCCCTCTGAATGCGTCCTCGCACTTGAAGCCCCCTTATCCTGCTCCTTCGGAGCTGCGGATAAGGGGGCTTCGTGCTGCGGAATGCATTCAGAGGGAAACCCATCGGGTCCCTTCGTCCTCGGTCTTCAGGGACTGGAGCTTATGAGAATAAAGTGCGCTTCGCGCCTAAAGTGGAGTGCGGCGAGGGCTTCTTGCGTCCTGCGGAGTGTGCCTAAAAGTGAACTGATGGCGGGCCCTGCGATGTCCGGTCTTCGGCGGATTACTGGCTGAGGGATTAAAGTGTGCTTCTCGCCTTACGACTGTAGCGGCCGCGGTCCCGTTTGGGGTCGCGGCCGTTGTTTGTGGGTCAAATATGAACGTTGTGTTAATGAGTCAGTGGACGGTGATGTTTTTCGGTGAGCGGCGTATCCTTCCAACGGTTTATCTAGTGTGTCAGTTGAAAGGAAGAGGGCGCTCGACATTGTTTGAATGTGAACTGCCGTTTGACCACAAGACGTTACATCTAAAGCTCGAGGATAAGAACTTCGCGGGTGTGATGGAAGGTCACCAAAACGAGTTTAAGACTACAAAATCTCAGGAAGAGCTGGTAGAGGAGTCGCTTGCCAACCCTTATGGCTCACCTTCGCTCGAGGAGCTTTGTGCTGGCAAGAAGGATATCGTCATCATCAGCTCCGACCATACGCGTCCCGTTCCCTCGCGCGTTACCATGCCTATTCTGCTGCATCACATCCATACTGCCGCGCCCGAGGCTCGTGTGCGTATTTTGGTTGCGACGGGTATGCATCGTCCGTCGACGCACGAGGAGCTCGTCAACAAGTATGGCGAGGAGATCGTTGCCAACGAGGAGATCGTCATGCACGTCGCGACTGATGACAGCATGATGAAAAAGATCGGCACCCTGCCTTCTGGTGGCGAGTGCATCATCAACAAAGTTGCCGCCGATTGCGATCTGCTGCTCGCCGAGGGCTTTATCGAGCCGCACTTCTTTGCCGGTTTCTCTGGTAGCCGCAAGTCCGTGCTGCCCGGCATCGCCAGCTATAAGACCATCATGTACAACCACAACGGTCAGTTTGTAAACGACTCCCATTCGCGTGCCGGCAACCTGTGCCACAACCACGTGAGCGAGGACATGTTTGCCGCTGCCGAGATGGCTCACCTCGCCTTTGTGCTCAACGTGGTGCTCAACGGCAAGCACGAGGTCATCGGCTCCTTTGCCGGCGACATCCACAAGGCGCACGAGGCCGGCTGCGAGTTCGTGAAGAGCCTCGCCGGCGTTGAGCCCGTCGAGTGCGAGATTGCCATCACCACCAACGGTGGCTATCCGCTCGATCAGAACATCTATCAGGCCGTGAAGGGCATGTGCGCTGCCGAGGCCACACTTCCCGAGGGCGGCGTGATTATCGATGTCGCCGGTTGTGCCGACGGTCACGGTGGCGAGGGCTTCTATCACAACATCGCCGACAATGATCCGGCAGAGTTTGAGCGCGCCTGCATCGACCGTCCTAAGGATGAGACCCTGCCCGACCAGTGGACGAGCCAGATCTTTGCCCGCATCCTGGCGCATCACCCTGTGATCATGGTCACCGACCTGTGCGATCACCAGATGCTCAAGGATATGCACATGACGCCGGTCAACACTATCGAGGAGGCGCTCAAGCTTGCCTTTGAGATGAAGGGTGCCGATGCCAAGGTTGCCGTTATCCCCGATGGCCTGGGTGTTGTCGTCGCGCAGCACTAATGCGCGGCCCAAACGAATCGTTTGTAACTGACAAGAAAGATAAAGTTTTATGCTTACCAAACTCCTTTGCGAATTCGGCGCAACGGCCCTCATGATCGTCTTTGGCGTGGGCGTACACTGCGATACCGTGCTCAAGGGCACCAAGTATCAGGGTTCCGGCCATATGTTTGCCATCACCACCTGGTCTTTTGGCATCTCGGTCTGCCTGTTTGTCTTTGGCGGCGCCGTATGCATGAACCCTGCCATGGTGCTTGCCCAGTGCATCGTCGGTTTGGTGCCGTGGGGCAGCTGCATCCCCTTTATGCTCGCTGATATGCTCGGCGGCTTTGTGGGTGCCGTGATCGCGTGGTTTATGTATGCCGATGAGTTCAAGGCCTCCGAGGGTGCCGTCGACCCCATTGCACAGCGCAATATCTTCTCGACCAACCCCACCACCGAGGGCACCAACTATGCCCGTAACTTCTTCTGCGAGGCTATCTGCACCTTTGTGTTCATCAGCGCCATCCTTGCTGCCGCTAGCCGCGCCGGCGAGAACGTTTTGATGCTCGCTATCTGCGTCGGTCTGATCGTTTGGGCTGTTGGTATGGGCATGGGCGGCATCACCGGCTTCGCCATGAACCAGGCTCGTGACCTTGGTCCTCGCATGGCCTATCAGGTGCTGCCGATCAAGAACAAGGCCGACAACAACTGGAAGTACGGCCTACTTGTTCCTGGCATCGCTCCGTTTGTCGGTGCCGCTCTGGCTGCACTGTTTGTACACGGTTTCTTGGGCATGTTCTAGTCCAAGGCTACATAGTTGTCCGCTGGCCGCATGGGGTAACTTCCCAGCGCGTCCTCGGACATGCAAAAAGGCTCGCTGCGCACTTCGTGCGGCGAGCCTTTTTGTGTCCTGCGGAATGCGCTGGGAAGTTACCCCATGCGGCCAGCTGTGGGATTTTAGTCGCGTTGGAACAAGCAACCCAACATATATATCTGAATTTGGATGGGAGGGGCTTGTTGCTGTTGGGGGCGTTGAAGTGCGAGTGACACTTTGGGATGCGTGGTGCCCTGGGTTGGGGCGATGCTTTGGGATGAGCTTCTTACTTAGCTAAAGAGGGGCTTTATGGCCGAGAGGTAGTCTTTGGCGACGTCGGCCTTATCTGCTTGGAAGTTGTGCCAGGCCCACCATTGGACCATTCCTACGAAGCTTGAGGCTATGTGGTGTAGCAGGAAGCTGCGGTCCATGGTGGCGGCGGGGCCGTTTGAGTCGGTAGGGACGGTTTCGGCCGCGCGCGACATGATGGTCTTGCGTAAACAGTCGGCGAAGACGCGTGAGCCGGCGCCGGCTACGAGGGCTCGAACGCCCTGGCGGCGCTCCCAGAGGTTGTTGAGGATATGCTCGACCTGCACGAGTGGGTCGTCGAGCGGTGTGCCATCGTCGTCGAGGGCATGGGTGCAGATGTCGTTCACGAGCTCGGACAGTAGGTCTTCTTTGCTCTTAAAGAGGCCGTAGAATGTCGCGCGGCCTACGTGAGCGCGCGCGATGATGTCGCCGACGGTGATCTTGCCGTAGTCCTCTTCGCGAAGGAGCTCGGAAAACGCCGTGACAATAGCGGCACGGCTTTTGGTTTTGCGGGCATCCATGGCTATGCATCTACGTGAACCAGCAGGCAACGGAGCGTGCCGGAGCAGCCCTCGTAGGGGCGCTTACCGGCGCCGTAGCCGACGGCCTCGATGCGGTAGCGGGCCGGCAGGTGCTCGGACGTGCGCAGTGCGGCGACGATGGCGGCGCCCGTGGGCGTCACGAGCTCGCCGGCGACCGGTGCGGGCGTGAGGGCGATATTGCCTGCTTGGCATAGGTTGACGACGGCGGGCACCGGGATGGGCATAAGGCCGTGGGCACAGTGGATGGTGCCGTGACCCTCGGAGAGAGACTCGACGACAATATCCTCGATGCCCAGGTCATCGAGGCAGATGGCGACCGAGCAGATGTCAACGATGGAATCGATGGCGCCTACCTCGTGGAACATGACGGTCTCGGGCGTTTTGCCGTGGGCCTTGGCCTCGGCGGCGGCAAGCGCGGTAAAGATGGCGAGCGCGCGATGCTTGGCACCATCGCTTAGCTGCGAGCCGTCGATGATGTCGGTGACGTCCGCCAAAGAACGGTGGTGATGATGGTGGACGTGATGATGGCCCTCGTGCTCATGGGCGTGGCCCTCATGGTCTTGCTCATGACAGTGCTCGTGTTTATGCTCACCATGATCATGGTGGTGGTGCTCATGCTCATGTGTGTGCTCGGCAGCTGCTTCGTTGCCGTAGAGCCAGGCCATGTCGTGGTCGTGGTTCTCGAGCTCCTCTGCCAGCCGAACGTCAAAGTCGCAGGCGTCGATGCCATGCTTGTTTACGCGCGTAACGGCAATCTCAAAGCCGCCGACCGGAAGCGTGGCGAGCTGCTCGCGCAGATGCTCCTCGCCGGCGCCCAGGTCGAGCAGGGCCGCGACGGTCATGTCGCCGCTGATGCCCGAGGTGCCGTCGATGACAAGCGTGTGCTGATGGTTGGACATGAAATGCTCCTTAGCAGGCGCAGGACGTGCCGGCGCTCAGATGATTGATAAGACTTGCCTGATAGGCGGCGCCGAAGCCGTTGTCGATGTTGACGACCGAAACGCCGCTGGCGCAGGAGTTGAGCATGGCGAGCAGTGCGGCCACGCCGCCAAAGCTCGCGCCATAGCCCACGCTGGTGGGGACGGCGATGACCGGACAGCTCACAAGGCCTCCGATGACGCTCGCCAGGGCGCCTTCCATACCGGCGATGGCGATGATCACCTGCGCCTGGGCAAGTTCCTCAGCATGAGCGAGCAGGCGGTGCAGGCCGGCGACACCCACGTCGTAGAGGCGATCGACCTCGTTGCCGTAGAACTCGGCCGTCAGTGCCGCCTCTTCGGCGACGGGCAGGTCGCTCGTGCCGGCGCAGGCGACGACAACGCGTCCGTTGCCGGTGGGGGAGGGCTTGCCACCAACCAGGGCGAGCTGGGCATCCGGGGCATATCCCAGGTCAATGTCATTGCCAAGAAGCTCAGCGGTGCGCGCTGCTTTTTCGGCATCCAAGCGTGTGACCAGGATGCGCTCCTGGCCTGCATCGAGCAATGCTTTGATAATGGCGGCAATTTGCTCGGCGGTTTTACCGGCACCGTAGACAACCTCACCGGCCCCCTGGCGCACTCCGCGCGAAAGATCGAGCTGCGCAAAGCCCAAATCGGCGGTTGGAGCCGTCTGGATGCGCGTAAGGGCGTCGGCCGGGGTGACTGTTCCGCCGGCAACATCGCTCAGCAGCTGCTCAAGATCTCGCTTATCCATATATGTTCCCTTCGACGGCGCAAAGTCTAACACTCAAAGGGGATGTTTCCGAACACTAAGACAAAATTGTTCGGAAACTATAGGACAGACTGATTCAATTGTTAGACGGATCGGCTAGTCACGCAGGATGATGTCCATGGCGAGCATCAGGTTGCGCTCGTCGATGGCAAACGGAGCGGCTTCGCGCGTCTTGGGCTTGGCGCAAAAAGCGATGCCCGTGCCCGCGGCCTGGATCATGGGGATGTCGTTTGCCCCGTCGCCAATAGCGACCGTGTGGGCCATGTCGACGCCGCACTCAACTGCCCAGTCCAGCAGCTGGATGAGCTTGGACTCCTTGGTCACAATGTCGGCGGCCAACTTACCGGTGAGCTTGCCGTCCACGACTTCCAGGCGGTTGGCCAGGCAAAAATCGATGCCCGCGGCGGCCACGATCTTGTCAGCGACCTCGTGGAAGCCGCCGCTCACCACGCCGACCTTCCAGCCCTTGCTGTGTGCCGAGCGCACAAGCTCCAACGCGCCGGGGGTAAATGTCACGCGCTCAAAGGCGCGCTCGAACACGCTCTCGTCCAGGCCGGCGAGCAGCCCCACGCGCTCCACGAGCGCTTGCTTAAAGTCCAGCTCGCCGCGCATGGCGCGTTCGGTGATCTGTGCCACCTGCCCACCCACGCCGGCCTCTTCGCCCAACAGGTCGATGACCTCCTGGTTGATGAGGGTGGAGTCGATATCCATAACGATGAGGCGTGCAGTCATGACGGGCCTTTCCAGGTGCTGTTTTATTGGGGCACATTGTCGCACGTGACGAGCGCGGGCGGGTGCCGCGGCGCGTCGATTGTTTCGTCTCCGTCAAGTCTTTGGGCGGGAGCCACTTTTTCGCGGCACATCGGCACGGGTGCGATAAGATAATACGCCATGTCTGGCTGCGCGGTTTACGCAGGCTGGGCAAATCTGTACGACGCCGCCCGGAACGACACGGGGCGGCACAGATCCATAAAGGAGGATCACTGGTATGAGCCAGACCCGTCCCATCGACGCGCATTCCATGCACACCCGTACCTGCGGTGAGCTTCGCCGCGAGAACGTGGGCGAAGAGGTTACCCTCACCGGTTGGGTGAGCCGTCGCCGCGATCACGGCGGCCTTATCTTCTGCGATCTTCGCGACCGCGAGGGCATCACACAGCTTACCTTCGACCCCGAGCACTCCGACGGCGACGCCTTTAAGATCGCCGAGACCATGCGTCCCGAGTGGCCCATCAAGATTCACGGCGTCGTGCGCGCCCGTGGTGAGGAGACCACCAACGCCAAGCTCGCGACCGGCGAGATCGAGGTCCTGACCGACCACGCCGAGGTGCTCAACACGTCCGTCACCCCGCCGTTCCAGATCGAGGACGGCATCGAGACCAGCGAGGACACCCGCCTGCGCTATCGCTATCTGGACCTCCGTCGTCCCGAGATGATGGCCAACCTCAAGCTGCGCTCCGACTTCACCTTTGCCATTCGCGAGGCGCTGCACAACCGTGAGTTCATGGAGGTCGAGACGCCCTCCCTGTTCAAGTCCACGCCCGAGGGCGCCCGCGACTTCATCGTTCCCAGCCGCATCCAGCCGGGCAACTTCTACGCCCTGCCGCAGTCCCCGCAGCTCCTGAAGCAGCTGCTCATGGTCGGTGGCGTCGAGCGCTACTACCAGGTTGCCAAGTGCTTCCGCGACGAGGACCTGCGCGCCGACCGTCAGCCCGAGTTCACCCAGGTCGATATCGAGATGGCCTTCGTGGACCAGAACGATGTCATGAGCGCGCTCGAGGAGGTCCTGTCCGATGCTTTCGGCCGCATGGGTGTCGAGATGCCCACGCCGCTGCGTCGCATGGACTACTGGGAGGCCATGGACACCTATGGCTCCGACAAGCCCGATACTCGCTACGGTATGCACCTGGTCGACCTGACCGACGTGTTTGCCAACTCCAAGTTCAAGGTCTTTGCGACTGCCGCAAACGAGGAGGGCTCTGTCGTCAAGGCCATCAACGCTAAGGGCGCCGGTGCCTGGGCACGTGCCAAGATCGATAAGCTCGCCGGCGTGGCCTCCACGTTTGGCGCCAAGGGCCTGGCTTGGATCGCTTTCCGCGAGGACGGCTCCATCAACAGCCCCATCGTCAAGTTCTTCTCGGACGAGGAGATGGCCGCTCTGCGCGAGCGCATGGACGTCGAGCCCGGCGACCTTGTGATGTTCGCCGCCGGCCCGCGCCTGCTTTCTGACGAGATTCTGGGCGGCATGCGTTCGCACATGGCCAATGCGCTCGAGATCAAGCGCGAGGGTCACGACTTCCTGTGGGTCGTCAACTTCCCGCTGTTCCATTGGGACGAGGATCGCAAGGCTTACGCTGCCGAGCACCAGCCGTTTACCCTGCCGACCGAGACCGATATCGCCAAGATTGAGGCCGATCCGCTGGCAGCCGGTTCGTGCACCTACGACTTTGTCATGGACGGCTTTGAGGCCGGCGGCGGCGGTATGCGTATCCACAACGCCGGGATGCAGATGTCCATGCTCAAGCTCCTGGGCTTTACCGAGGAGCGCGCCGAGTCGCAGTTCGGCTTCCTCATGGAGGCGCTCAAGTTTGGTGCGCCCCCGATGGGCGGTTTTGCCCTGGGTCTGGACCGCGTGTGCATGCTGCTTACCGGCTCCGATTCCATCCGCGACGTCATGGCGTTCCCCAAGACGGCCAGCGGCTCCGACCTCATGTCGGGCGCCCCGAGTGCCGTTAGTGGCGCCCAGCTCAAGGACGTCAGCCTGCGCCTGATGTAGGCAAGCGGCTACATAGTGCCCACAACGAGGGAAGGACGCGTACCTTCCCTCGTTTTTTGTGGGACGGGGGTGTGCGCCGGTAACGTACAATAGCTACCACGTGGCTGGGTTTGCCGGCCGAATGTGCGATGTCGTGGGAGGGGACATGGTCGAGTTCACGAAGACGATTAAAGATCCGTTGGGACTGCATGCCCGCCCGGTCGCGCTGCTCTACGACATCATCGCCAAGCATCGTAGCGACGTGTCGGTCAGCATCGGCGACCGCCATACCGACGGTCGCGACGTGATGGGCCTCATGGCTCTCTATGGCGACTGCGGCGAGGACATCATCTTCCGCGTTTCGGGCGTAGACGAGGCTTCCTGCGTTACGTCGATCAGAAATCTCTCGCTCTAAGCATGACAGGGCGCGGCAAAGGACAGCTCTTTGCCGCGTCTTTTTGTTTCGTATAGGAAACTTTTTCGAAATCTGAATAGGGACCCTTTCCAAAAAGTTAACCACGTGCTAGTTTACTAAAGCGAACATAGACGTGGTTAACTTTTATCGCGTCGATGTTGAGGACGAACTGACGTTAGGAGCCACTCATGTCTTGTGGACCGCAGGTGCCGGCCATGCCACTTTCGATGGTAAAGGCGGGCGAAACCGTGCGCGTGTCTCGCGTAAAGGGCAATGAAGACATGAAACACCACCTCAAGGACCTCGGCTTTGTCGAGGGCAACGAGGTCCACGTGGTGAGCTCGAGTGGCGCCAATATCATCGTCACGGTGCTGGGCGCACGCTTTGGCATTGATTCCAAGGTGGCCATGCACATCATGACCGTCGGTTAGTCGACGGTATTTCTGTACGCACTGAAAGGGGGACAAGTAAATGAAGACGTTGGGTGACGTTAAGGTGGGCGAGAGCTCTACCATCGTCAAGCTTCACGGTGAGGGTGCGCTTCGTCGCCACCTTATGGACCTGGGGCTCATCAAGGGCACTTCGTTTAAGGTCGTGAAGGTTGCACCGCTCGGTGATCCGATCGAGATCAACGTGCGCGGCTACGAGCTTTCCATTCGCAAGGAAGAGGCGGCCGTCGTCGAGGTCCAGTAAGGGCTCCGGCGTATATTTCTGCAGATAAAGTTAGGTATTTCTAACTTAATGCTGCAACTTTGAAGCACATTATCCAGCCCGCCCGGAGAAAGCAGCGCGGGCACACAAGGAAGAAGGATTGAATGGCGGATTCTCAGATCCATGTCGCGCTGGCGGGTAACCCCAACTGCGGCAAGACCACGCTTTTCAACCTGATTACCGGCGCTAACGGCTACGTTGGCAACTGGCCCGGTGTCACGGTTGAGAAAAAGGAGGCCAAGCTCCTAAGCGACAAGAACGTTACCATCACGGACCTCCCCGGCATCTACTCGCTTTCCCCCTACAGCCCCGAGGAGCAATGCTCACGCGATTACCTCATGAGCGGCGAGCCCGATGTTGTCGTCCAGGTGGTCGACGCCACCAACCTCGAGCGCAACCTGTACCTGGCGCTTCAGGTTATCGAGACCGGCCTGCCCGTGGTCGTTGCCCTCAATATGGCCGATTTGGTCGAGAAGAACGGTGACAAGATCGACACGGACAAGCTTTCCAAGAAGCTCGGCTGCCCGGTCATGATGATCTCGGCCCTTAAGAATAAGGGCATCACCGAGCTCTTTGAGCAGGTCAAAAAGTCCGCTGCTTCCAAGGGCCAGGTGCCGGAGCACAAGTTCGACTCCTCCATCGAGGACGTTCTGGACCACATCGAGAACAACCTGCCGGCGAGCGTTCCGGCCAACAAGCGCCGCTATTACGCCGTCAAGCTGTTCGAGCGTGATACGGACGCCTGCAAACTCATCAACCTCACCAAGGAGAAGGCCGCTCGCGTGGAGGAGCTGATCGCTCAGTGCGAGCAGGATTGCGACGACGATGCCGAGTCCATCATCACCGGTGAGCGCTATGGCGTCATCGCGCACATCATCGATGAGTGCCTCACCAAGGCTCCGGCCAAGATGAGCACCTCCGAGAAAATCGACTACGTGGTTACCAACCGCATTCTGGGCCTGCCGATCTTCGTAGTCATTATGTTCTGTGTGTACTACATCGCTGTTTCCACCTTGGGCGGTACGGTGACCGACTTCACCAACGACCAGCTCTTCGGCACCGATGGTTGGTTCGTGCTGGGCCAGGGCCGCGATGCATATGACGAGGCTGCTGGCGAGTACACGCAGGCTCAGGCCGAAATCGCCGCGTTTATCGCCGCTGCCGACGCCAAGGGCATCGACGTTTCTGCTTATAACGATGCCGTCGACGCCGAGGACGGTGACGCTGCCGCCGACGCGCTCAAGACCATCGCAGCCGAGCCTGAGGCCGCGTCCGTGAAGGGCAAGGTCGAGGAGGACGAGGACGCCGGTACGACTGCCGCTACCGTCACTGCGTCTCAGGCGGTCAAGGACCTCGACGTCACCGAGCCCGACCCCGCCGACTACGGTCCGTTCGTCCCCGGCATCACCACCGCGGTGCATAACGCTCTTGTGGCGGGCGGCACCGAGGACGGAGGCCTGGTCGATTCGCTGGTCTGCGACGGCATCGTCGCCGGCCTGGGCGCCATCTTCGGCTTCGTCCCGCAGATGTTCCTGCTCTTTGTGATGCTGTCCTTCCTGGAGGACTGCGGCTATATGGCCCGCGTCGCCTTTATCATGGACCGCGTGTTTCGCCGCTTTGGCCTGTCCGGTAAGTCCTTTATCCCCATGCTTGTGTCCTCGGGCTGCGGCGTCCCCGGCGTCATGTCTACCAAGACTATCGAGAACGAGAAGGACCGCCGCATGACGGTCATGACCACCACGTTCATTCCCTGTGGCGCCAAGCTGCCGATCATCGCCTTGCTCATGGGCTCCATCATCGGCGATTCTTCCACCACCGCGAAGTGGATCAGCCCGCTCTTCTACTTCCTGGGCGTCTTTGCCGTCATCGCCTCGGGCCTCATGCTCAAGAAGACCAAGCTCTTCGCCGGTCGCCCGACGCCGTTCGTTATGGAGCTCCCTGCCTACCACTTCCCGGCGATCCGCTCTTGGGCGCTGCACGTGTGGGAGCGCTGCTGGGCCTTTATCAAGAAGGCGGGTACGGTCATCTTCGCATCCACCGTCGTCGTTTGGTTCCTCTCCAACTTTGGTAGCTATAACGGTGCCTTTGGCTTCCTGCCTGCGATGGACGGCATCCCCGAGGAGTATATGGACTACTCCGTGCTCGCCATGCTGGGCAACCTGGTTGCCTGGATCTTCGCCCCGCTCGGCTTTAGCACCTGGCAGGCAGCTGCGCTGACTTTCTCTGGCCTTGTCGCTAAGGAGAACGTCGTCGCCACCGCCGGCTCGCTGCTGTCCGTCGCCGACGCGGGCGAGACCGATCCGAGCCTGTGGACCGCGTTTGCCGGCATGTTTCCCACCATGGGCGCCTGCGTTGCCTTCGGCGCCTTCAACCTGCTGTGCGCTCCGTGCTTTGCCGCCATTGGCACCATCCGCAACCAGATGGACTCCGGCAAGTGGACCGCGATTGCCATCGGCTACGAGTGTGCCTTTGCTTGGGTCATCGGCCTGTTCATCAACCAGTTCTACAACCTGTTTGTTCTGGGGCAGTTTGGTATCTGGACGGTTGTGGCCATTGTGCTGCTGGCCGCGATGCTCTTCCAGATCTTCCGTCCCATGCCTAAACACGCATGGACTGACGAGGACGAGAGCAACACCGCTTCCGCCGCAGTTTCCGCCTAAGTCCGAATAAGGATTAACCCCTTTCCACGAGCCCGAGTGTCTTAGCGACATTCGGGCTTTTTGGTGCATAGGGACAAGTCGGTACAAAAGTAATCTGTCCCCCATGCACCAATTAGTTGCGGTGAAATAGTTCCTGCCTGAGGGCGTTAGCGGCATTTTTAGGTACTATTTCACCGCAACTTTTTTGGTGAGGGGAATGTGGCGTTTCTGCAGATAAAACCGACCAAAATA
>NZ_CAAKNY010000011.1:0-23707 GCF_901212495.1 Collinsella aerofaciens
GGACAGGTTTATTTTGGCAGGTTTTATCTGCGGAAATGCTGTCTCATACGGTGGGTGAACGTTTGACCGACCAAAATAAACCTGTCCCTTTTTGGTAGGGTTTGAATGAGATAAGGGAGGGTCGCGTGGGCGAACCGAAGATCGTGGTGGTCGACTACCACAAGGGCAACTTGTCGAGCGTCGTGCGCGGGCTCGTGCGCGCCGGTGCTGCCGCCTGCACGTCGGACGATCCGGAGCAGATCCGCAACGCCGACGGCCTGGTCATCCCGGGCGTGGGCGCGTTCTACGACGCGATCGCCTTTATGCGCGAGAGCGACGAGGCGGACGCGGTGCTCGACGCCGTTGCCGCCGGAACTCCGCTGCTCGGCATCTGCCTGGGCCTTCAGCTCTTTTTTGAGCGTGGCGACGAGGGCGTGCCGGCGGACGAGGGCGTGCCGGCGGACGAGGGCGCGGACGCGGACGACGATGCCTCTGAGCAGGCCGGCGGCCCCTGGGTCGATGGCCTGGGCATTATGCGCGGCTCGTGCACGCGCCTGGAGTCGAGCCGCCTGAAGGTGCCGCACGTGGGCTGGGACCAGGTGCACATGACGCCCGCCGGTGCGGCCGATCCACTGCTTGCCGGTTTTGCCGAGGGTGCCAACATGTACTTCACCCACAGCTACGCGGTGGCCGACGACGCCGATGCCGCCGATGTGCTGGCGCGCACGCACTATACGCGGAGCTTTCCGTGCATCGTGCGCCATGGCAACGTGTGGGGCTGCCAGTTCCATCCCGAGAAATCCTCTGCGCTGGGTCAGCGCATTCTTAAGAACTTTGTGAGCATCGTCGAGGGGGCCGGCCGATGATTCTGTTTCCCGCAATCGATTTGATCGGCGGCAAGGTCGTGCGCCTGGAGCGCGGCGACCGCAGCCGCTGCAAGGTATATTCCGACGACCCCGTGGCTGTCGCCCGCTCGTTTGCCGAGCAGGGTGCGAGCTGGGTGCACGTCGTCGACCTGTCCGCTGCCTTTGGCGAGGACGAGGACGCGTGCGCTGCCAACTCGGCGGCGATTAAGGCCATCTGCGGCGTCGACGGTCTGTCCGTGGACGTGGGCGGCGGCGTCCGCTCGCTCGCGCGCATCGACGAGTTGGCCGGCTACGGTGCGCGTCGCATTGCGCTGGGCACCGTGCTGGTGACCGAGCCGGGTTTTGCCGAAGTGGCAGCCCAAGGCTTTGGCGAGTTGCTGGTGGCAGACATCGCCGCACGCGACGGTCAGGTCAAGGTGAACGGCTGGCGTGACGGCGCGGGCGTGGCACTCGACGACGCCGTGGCGCAGCTCACCGAGCTGGGCTTTAAGCATCTGGTGTATACCGATATCGCGCGCGACGGCATGCAGACGGGCATCGACGTCGCAGCATATCGCCATGTGGAGCAGGTCGCGGGCTTTCCCGTCGTGGCTTCGGGCGGCATCTCGACGCTCGACGATATCCGCGCGCTCGCCGCGGTGGGCGAGGATGCCATCGAGGGCGCCATTGCCGGCCGTGCGCTCTACGAGGGCAATTTTACGCTGGCACAGGCGCTGGCCGCCGCCCGAGGGGAGGAGTAGCCCATGCTTACCAAACGCGTGATTCCCTGTCTGGACGTCAAGGACGGCCGCGTGGTCAAGGGCGTCAACTTTGTGGGCTTGCGCGATGCGGGCGATCCGGTGGAGTTGGCGCGCGCCTACGACCGCGAGGGTGCGGACGAGGTCGTCTTCCTGGACATTACCGCCACGAGCGATAACCGCGCGACGACCATCGAGATGGCGGCGCATGCGGCCGAGGAGCTGGCCATTCCCTATACCGTGGGCGGTGGTTTTCGCGACTTGGCGGGCATGCGGACCATGGTTGCCGCCGGTGCCGACAAGGTGTCGCTTAACTCTGCCGCCGTGCGCGATCCGTCGTTGATCAGCCAGGCCGCCGCGGCGTTTGGCAGCCAGGCCGTGGTCGTGGCGATCGATGCCAAGCGTGTGGGCCTGCCCGGCGCATCCGGTGCCGATAGGTGGGAGGTCTTCACGGCGGGCGGGCGCAACGCCACGGGGATCGATGCGGTGGCGTGGGCCGAGGAGGCGGCTCGTCGCGGCGCCGGTGAGATTTTGCTCACCAGCATGGACCGCGACGGCACCAAGGCTGGCTTCGATCTGGCGCTCACCCGCGCCGTGGCGCGTGCGGTGCCGATTCCCGTTATTGCGAGCGGCGGCGTGGGCACGCTCGAGCATTTTGCCGAGGGTGTGATCGAGGGCGAGGCCGACGCCGTACTGGCGGCAAGCGTCTTTCACTTTGGAACCTTCAGCATTCGCGAAGTCAAAGAATATATGGCCTCTCAAGGCATCCCTGTCAGACTGGACTTTTAGCGCTGCGGACCGCCCAGGCACCGCATCTTGCCGCTCAAACCGTCGCTCGCGTACCAAAGTACGCGTCGCTCCTCTTTCGCGGCAACCTGCGGCACCTGGACAGCCCTCGCCGACCTGTGGGATTTAAATTGGGGAGAAAAATGGAAGAGATAACCGATCCTTCAAAGCTTACGTACGACGCCCGCGGGCTGATTCCTTGTGTGGTTCAGCAGTATGACACCGGTGAGGTGCTTATGGTTGCTTGGATGAACGAGGAATCGGTGGGGCTGACGCTCAAGACCGGGACCACGTGGTTTTGGAGCCGTAGCCGCCAGGAGCTCTGGAACAAGGGCGCGACGAGCGGCAACATGCAGGAGGTCCGCGAGCTCTGGGCCGACTGCGATAGCGATACGCTGCTGGTCGAGGTTGACTCGCCAGGCCCGGCCTGCCATACCGGCAACCGTACCTGCTTCTTTAAGCGCGTGGAAGGGGGCGTGCGATGAAAGTTGTGACGCCGTTCGAGGTCGCCGACTGCAACACCGAGCTCCTCCGCGCGGGCGTGCCATGCCGCGTGCACCTGACTGATGCCTGCGGGGCGCAGTCGCTTTGGCTCGAGGCCGAGAGGGAAAGGCTCGATGGGGCCCATGCCGTCATCGTCGAGTTCTTTGAGAAAAAGGGCGCAAAGCCTCGGTTCGATGAGACCGGTACCTACTTTACGCTGCAGTAACGAGAGGAAATAACCATGGGAGTCAGAACAGCTAACGTGCAGCCGGGAAATATCGGCGAGACGCTGACGGGACTGGCCGAGGTGATTCACGGTCGTCGCGATGCGTCGCCGGAGGAGAGCTATACCGCCCGTCTGCTGACCGACGTCGAGGACGAACTGCTCAAGAAGCTTGCCGAGGAGGCGAGCGAGGTCATCATGGCCTGCAAGGACAACGACCACGACCACATCCGCTACGAAGCCGGCGATCTGGTCTACCACCTGCTCGTGACGCTCGAACGCTACGGCATCACCCTCGACGAGCTGGCCGGCGAACTCAACGCTCGCCGCCACTAGTCATTGGCAGTCATTGGGGACGTTCTTAAGCGACTAGTCGTTAGGGACAGTCTTTCGGGAGTTGCCAATGAAATAGAAGTTGCGGTGGAATAGTTCTTGTTTGACGGTCTTAGGGCCATAAACAGGAACTATTTCACCGCAACTCATGAAGGGATGTCTAGGCGAGGGGCGTGGACTCCCATTCGCCGGTGGGGTGGGGGATGTCGAAGGTTCGATAACCGCAGTCGTAGGCATGGGCCTGAGCCTCGCGGATATTCCAGCAGATGTCGCAGGCGCGGTGTGCGTCCGAGCCAAAAGTAATCGGCACCTCGGCGTGGGCGAAGCAACGCAACAGCCCGGTCGCGGGATAGTAGTCGTCGAGGCCCTTGCGCGGTGCGGCGGTCGAGACCTCAACGCGGCGACCCGTATCGTGGGCACATTCGGCCATCTGCTCCCAAAACGGCGCCGGGTCAAAATCGGGCGCAAAGCCTTCCTTCGAAAAGCGCATGACCAGGTCGGGATGGGCCATCACGTCAAAGTTGAGTGAGCTTTCGCAAGCACGGCACCAGTCGTCGACGTAGCGCTCCCACACACCGCGTACCCCCAGGTTTTCCCAAACGTGCAGGTTGGTGTCATCGTCGATCCAACCGCAAAGGGAATCGGGCGTATCGGGGCGAGCGATGTTTTCCGTTCCCGCCGTACCCGCGGCACCGGCCATGATACCGCCGGGGTCGCCAATCCAGTGCACGCTGCCCAAGCGCACTATGGCACCCGCGGACCAGCGCTCAACCAAAGGCTCGCAACCTTCGTACCAATCGCATTCAAAACCGTAGATAAAGGCGAGCTCCGGCGCAATCTGTGCGGCGAGCTTGCGGGCGTCCTCAAAGGCCAGACGATGTGCTGGCAAGTCGCCCTCGACGACTTGCACCTCGCAGTTAGCATCCATGCTGGCGGGCAGGGTGAGGTGGTCGGTCGAGACCATGACACGGCATCCGGCGGCGGCAGCAGCGCGGACGTTGTCCTCAAACGTGGCATGGCCGTCCGAAAACGAGGTATGGGTGTGGCAATCGACCAGCGGGCAGGCGGACATGGCGACTCCTTTGCATTTGGTGAATCCGCTCCATTGTAATGGCGCGGCCCCCGATGCAACGAGCGCGCTGGGGGCCGAAATCGACTGGAAAGGCGGGTTGCGCGCGAGGGTCGCCACGCAGCATCGGCCCCGCGTCAAAACGTGTACGTCAGCCTCCAAAAGCTGCAGAAAATGACATGTTTGGAGGCTGACGTACATGTTTGGATAGGAGCGAGGGCGGCGATGGACGAAAGTCACGCCTGTGCCACGTCCGATGTGCTAGCGTTTGGGTGAATAAAATGAGCCCGTGCGGAAAGGATCCGGACCGTATGCAACGTGGAAGTACATCTCCGCTATCCCGCGAGACCGATGCGCCCGAAACTATCGTCAAGCTGGAGTGCGACATCGACGATGCGTCACCCGAGGTACTCGCCTATGCCGCGGACCGCCTGCGCGAGGCAGGCGCGCGCGAGGCGCACTGGCTGCCCCTTTACTGCAAGAAGGGCCGCCCCGGATGGCAGTTGCAGGTGATCTGCTCGCACGAGGATATCGAGCGCCTACAGACGATTATCTTTTTGGAAACCACGACCAACGGTATCCGACGCCAGGTAATGGAACGCGTCTGCCTGCCACGCCGCTTTGAGCGGGTGGCGACGCCTTGGGGCGAGGTATCCGTTAAGGTGGCGACCCTGCCCGACGGCATCGAGCGCGCGGCTCCCGAGTACGAGGATTGCGCCCGTCTTGCCCGTGAGCACAACGTGCCGCTCCAGCGCGTGATGCAGGCGGCCCAGAGCGTGGCGCTGCGATTCGAGTAACACGGTAGATGGGCCCCACATCCGCCGGACCCCATATTCAGCCCCATCAACCCCACCCGAAAGGACCACCATGAAATACCTCATCGCTTCCGACATTCACGGCTCGGCATACTGGACCGAGCGTCTGGTCGCCGCCATCGAATCCGAGCAGCCCGACCGCATCGTGCTGCTGGGCGACCTGCTCTACCACGGTCCGCGCAACGACCTGCCGCGCGACTACGCCCCCAAGCGCGTGATTCCGCTGCTCAACGCCCTGGCTGACCGCATCATCGCGGTGCGCGGTAACTGCGACGCCGAGGTCGACCAGATGGTCCTCGACTTTCCCGTCATGGCCGACTACGCCACGCTGTTCGACGAGGCCGGCCGCGAGCTGTTCCTGACACACGGCCACGTCTTTGGCGCCGGCATGCACAACAGCGTCGACCATGCGCCCGCGCTGCCCGAGGGCTCCGCGCTCGTCTACGGCCACACACACATCAAGGTTAACGAGGAAAGCACCGCGCACCCGGGCCTGTGGCTCTTCAACCCCGGCAGCGTGAGCATTCCCAAGGACGGTACGCACAGCTACGGCATCTACGAGGGCGGCGCGTTCCGTCACGTGGTCATGGAGGAGGAATAACCATGGCGCAGCATATGGCTCAGCAAAATGCCGAGGGCTCGCGCGATCTGTCCATGCTGGTCGACGCGTCGGCCGAGCTACAGCATCTGGTGCAGACCATCTGGCGTCTTCGTCAGCCCGATGGCTGCCCGTGGGACCGCGAGCAGACGCATCAGAGCATCGGCAAGAATATGATCGAGGAAGCCTACGAGGCGCTCGATTGCATCGAGGCGGACGACGTGGCGCATCTGCGCGAGGAGCTCGGCGACGTGCTCATGCAGGTCGTGCTGCATGCGCAGATTGCGGCGGACGCCGGTGAGTTTACGCTTGCCGATGTGGCGCGCGATATCGACGCCAAGCTCATCCGTCGTCACCCGCACGTGTTTGGCGATGCGGACGCCGACGGCCCCGACGAAGTGCTCAAGATCTGGGACGAGGTCAAACTTGCCGAGAAGGCTGCCAAGGACAAGGCCGTGGCAGCAGGCGAGGCTGCGCCCGAGGGCCTGCTCGACGGCGTGCCCACGCATCTGCCGGCGCTGATGCAGGCGCAGAAGGTGTCGCGCAAGGCAGCGGCCGTGGGCTTTGAGTGGGAGACGGTCCAGGATGTGTGGGACGAGGTCGCCGAGGAGCGTGCCGAGTTTGAGGCCGAGGCCCCCGGCTCGCCTGAACGCGAGATGGAGTTTGGCGACCTGCTCTTTGCCCTGGTCAACATTGCGCGCAAAGAGGGCATCGACGCCGAGAGCGCCCTGCGCGCGAGCACGGCCAAGTTCCGCCGTCGCTGGGCTGCGATGGAGGCTGCTGCGCGCGAGGCGGGCGATGACCTCGCCGCCTGCTCAACCGCTCAACTCAACGACCTGTGGGACCAAGCAAAAGCAAGCGAGTGAGACCTGCGTCTCTCACGGCATCCATTCGCAGAGAGGTCTCTACAAGCAAAAAGCCATATACAACGGAAGATGTGCCAGCTGCGCTTCGGCATCCCATTCGAGTTGTTTAGGGTGCAACACGTAAGCCGTCCCAATTTTCTTGTTAAAGCGCGCGCGGAATCGGTCGAGGGAGATGGTTCCGTATCTGCGTGGCGACTTAACTTCGATGGGGCTGATGCGCGGCTTTCCGGCGGCATTGACATAGGGTCGGGTAACGAGGAAGTCGATTTCCATGCGCTCCTCCCCCTCCTTCTTTCCGCTTTGGGAATAAAAGAAGAGCCTGTGTCCATTGGCCTTTAGAGATTGGGCAACGTAGTTTTCGGTAAGCATTCCTTCGTTCAATCCGATGTTGCCGCGAAGCACGGCCCTGTAAACGTCTTCATCGGTATCGTTGTTGTCAGAGAAGGCAAGCGTTACAAGCAGGCCGGTGTCTGCCATGTAGCACTTGAGTGCTGTTTGCTTCATGCTGAGTGAAAGGCCCACGCTCGGCTCGCTTGCGGCATAGCAGATATTGGCAATTCGCGCGTCTGCCAGCCAAAAGAAGGCTTCTTCGTAGGTGCGCATGCGCGCGTTTTTATCAAGTGAGGAAAGCTTGAATCGCTTTTCGTGCCTAGAGAGTTGACCCGGGATGCCATCGAGTACGGAGACGACTTTGAATTCGTAACCGGTTGCAAAACGAGAGATATCGTTGCGATAGAGCTGGACGATTCGGTGTTTCGATGCGTCGACGGGCGCAAAAGCGCGCTGTTCAACATAGATGGATACCGGCTCAGGCATGCCGCCTACGAGCATGTATTCGCGCATAAGGGAGAGCGCTCTGCGATGTAGGGCATCGGGGAGCGGCTTCATTTTGCTAAAGCTCATGCGAATGAGATCGGCCAGCCCCTTTTCGTTTATGCCCCAGAGGAACTCCTCAAAGTCGAGGGGCTCAAGTTCCAAAGACTCTTCCTCGGACGGGATGACGATATCTTTAATGTTCTGCTTGATGCTGAGCAGGGATCCAGTTTCGATGTAGTCGTAACGTCCGTCTGCAACGAGATACTTGATGAGTCCGCGTGCTTGCGGGTACATCTGGACCTCGTCAAAGACGATAAGCGTCTCGTGTTCATAGAGTTTGACGTTATAGAAAACCGAGAGATAGAGGAAGAGCGAGTCGAAGTCAGTGCGATAGTCCTCAAAATATTGCTTAACTTCGGCAGGTGCTTGAAAGAAATCAATGACAAGGCAGGACTTGTATTCGATTTCTCCAAACATGCGGGCAAGCGTGCTCTTGCCGACGCGGCGGGCTCCTTCAATAAGAAGTGCTGTTTTACCAGCGCTTTCATGCTTCCATTTTAGTAGTGTGTCATAGGCTTTTCGTTTAAGCATGGCTACCTCGTGCACGATATCCAGAACTTTTATAACCTGATTATGCACGATATCCAGAACTTTAAACCCTTAGATTTGCACGATATCCAGAACTTTGCACGATGCAAAGCACATTATTGGCTCTTACATTCTCAAGTCGGGTAGAAACGGAATGCGGATTGGAGATTTTAATGGAGAGGACCTCTTGAGATGAATGCCTGGTGTAAAAACAAGGGCCCAAAAGAATGATTTCTCCAATTCATATGTATCCATTGGCTAACTTAGGGCATAATGCAAAAAGTGCGACAAGGCTAACTTGAAAACCAAAGCGCCACATTGGCGCAATGCCGCGTCGCCAAGCATTCAACCCGTTTCCAAGTGAGAGGGAGACAACATGAGTGACATTTTGGACGTCTACGGTCGTGAAGTGCTCGACAGCCGCGGCAACCCCACCGTCGAGGTCGAGGTCGTGCTCGAGGACGGCAGCTTCGGTCGCGCGATGGTGCCTTCGGGCGCTTCGACCGGCGCTTTCGAAGCTTGCGAGCTGCGCGACGGCGACAAGGGCCGCTACCTGGGCAAGGGCGTCTCGCAGGCCGTCGAGCACGTCAACAACGAGTGCGCCAACGCCGTCGTGGGCCTCGATGCCTTCGATCAGCGCGCCGTCGATGCCGCGCTGATTGCCGCCGACGGTACGCCCAACAAGACCAAGCTCGGCGCCAACGCCATCCTGGGCGTATCGCTGGCAGTTGCCCGCGCCGCTGCCGAGTCGGCAGGCCTGTCGCTGTATCAGTACCTGGGTGGCGTCAACGCCCACCTGCTGCCCACACCTATGATGAACATCCTCAACGGCGGCGTGCATGCCGACAATAACGTTGACTTCCAGGAGTTCATGATTATGCCGGTGGGCGCCCCGAGCTTTGCCGAGGGCTTGCGTTGGTGCGCTGAGGTCTACCACACCCTCAAGGGCGTGCTGCACGAGGCAGGCCTGGGCGGCGGCGTGGGCGACGAGGGCGGCTTTGCGCCCAACCTCAAGACCAACGCCGAGCCGTTCGAGTACATTACCAAGGCCGTGGAGAAGGCCGGCTTTACGCCCGGCGTCGACTTCATGTACGCCATGGATCCGGCCTCGACCGAGTTCTACAACGCCGAGACCGGCATGTACGAGCTCAAGGGCGAGGGTGTTGAGTACACGAGCGCCCAGATGGTCGATTACTGGGAGAAGCTCGTCGACACCTATCCCATCATCTCCATCGAGGACGGCATGGCCGAGGAGGACTGGGACGGCTGGGTCGAGCTCACCCGGCGCATTGGCAACAAGGTGCAGCTGGTGGGCGATGACCTGTTCGTCACCAACACCGAGCGCCTCAAGAAGGGCATCGAGCTGGGCGCCGCCAACGCGATCCTGGTCAAGGTCAACCAGATTGGCACGCTCACCGAGTCGCTCGAGGCTATCGAGACCGCCAAGGAGGCAGGCTACGCTTGCATCGTGAGCCACCGCTCCGGCGAGACCGAGGACTCCACGATCGCCGACCTGGTCGTGGGCGTCAACGCCGGTCAGATCAAGTCGGGCGCCCCGTGCCGCAGCGACCGTATCGCCAAGTACAACCAGCTCATCCGCATCGAGGACGAGCTCGAGGACAGCGCGCGCTACGCCGGCAAGGCCGCGTTCTACAACATTCGCTAAACAAGTGGTGCTCGCGGGGGGGCGGGGTTGACTCGGCTCCGCTCCACTTCTGATGGCTGCCATTGGGCGCTGGGCCGTGTGGCTCAGCGCCTTTTTTATGTCGAGCAAAGGCTGGCGAAGGAAGTGCGGGCGCTCGTGCTATAACTAAAGGACTTAGCGCAAACAAACCTCAACCGCACAAGGCGCACATGGATCAGATTTACGACAACAGGTATTATTCCGCCGGTTCGCACGAACCGTCGTCTCGTCGTGCACGTACGGTGCAGCTCGGTGGGTCCGGCTACACTGGTGCTGACCGCCCCGCGCAACGTCCGCCAAACACCTCGCGTCCCCGTGCGCAAATGAATACGTCGGCGGACCGTCCGCCACGTTCGGCGCGCGCGACGCATGCTTCGCGCGCGCAGAGCCCCTCGGCTCAAGCGCACGAAAAGTCGACCAGGCCCTCGAACCGTCTTTTGGGCTCGGACTTCATGCACTACGCCAACGATAACGCGTTGGTCAAGGCAATCTACGACTTTACCCATGGGCCCCAGCGCGGGCTGTTTGTTGGCATTGTCGTCGCCCTGGCGCTCGTGAGCCTGTACTTTCCCGTTCGCGACCTCTACGTTGCCAAACGCTCGAGCGATATCTTGGCCAAACAGGTCGAGATTCGCCAACAGTACAACGACGAACTGCAAAAAAGCGTCGACAAGTTGCTCTCGGAGCAGGGTATCAAGGATGCGGCATCCGAGGACCTGGGCCTGGTGATGCCCGGCGAGAAGAGGATTGAAGTGCAGGGCCTGGACGGCGATTCGGATTCGTCTTCGAGCAAAAAGTCCTCGAACGCCAAAAAGGCCAGCGAAGTGGCCAAGGAGATTGAGGAAGTCGGCAAGGACGCGCCGTGGTACATTCAGACGCTCGACATGCTGTTTGGTTTTAACGGCGTCGAAGGTCAGACGGTCGCGTCCAGCGGCAAGTAGCGCCCAGAGGGGAGCCCGCAATGGCAGATTGCAAACGATATAAGGTGGCGGCGATCGACCTGGGAACGGTGTCGTCGCGACTGGTGCTGGCGCAGGTCGAGGCCGGGGCAATCGTGGAATCGTCCAAGCATACCGAGATTACCGACCTGGGCGAGGGCGTCGACGCGACGGGGCGCTTTTGCGAGGCGGCGGTCGAGCGCGTGCTCGCCGCATGCCGCATGTTTGTGGACGAGGCGCGTGCTTTTGGGACCGTGTGCATCTGCACCACGTGCACGAGTGCCGCGCGCGATGCGTCTAATGCCGTGCTGCTGCTGGACGGCCTGCGCGATTTGGGGCTTGAGCCACAGGTGATTCCGGGTGAGGTCGAGGCGCGCCTGACATTTTTTGGCGTGGCGCACGACTTTGCCGGCGAGCGCATCATTGTTGCCGATTCGGGCGGCGGATCCACGGAGCTCGCGACGGGCGTCTATGCGCCGGAGAGCGGCGTCTTTGCGCTGGAAGGGACGCGCTCGCTGGACATCGGTTGTCGCCGCGTGACCGAGCGGTTTTTCTCGACACTGCCGCCAACGGACAGTGAGCTTGCCGCCGCTGCCGCGTGGGCAGGCGAGCAGTTCGCCGCCTATTTTGAAGGCCTGCCCAACGATTTTGAGCGTGCTGAGCGCCTGGTCGCGGTGGGTGGCACCGTCACCACGCTCGTTGCGCTCGTTCACGAGCTGGAGCCGTATGATTCGAGCTTTGTGCACCTGCGCGAGCTTTCGCTGGAGCAGGTCTCGGCTGCTGTCGAGCGCATGTCTGCGCTGGATGTTGCAGGCATTGCCGCGTTGCCAGGCGTGCAGCCCAAACGCGCGGGCGTGATCTTGGCCGGTGCCGTGGTAATTCGCGAGCTCATGCGCGCCGGTGGCTACGACACGCTCACCGTAAGCGAGAACAGCCTGCTTGCCGGCATGGCCGCCACCATTAACGAGGTTCTCGACGGCGCGACCCCCACCATCGCCTGGATCCCCACTCTCAGTACCCTTTAGCCATCCCCTCATAAGTTGCGGTGAAATACGGACCAAAATCGCCCTTTCGGGCACCAAATAGTCCCTATTCCACCGCAACTCAACAGCCGGCACCTGGGGACGTTCCTTTTCTGCCGGCATCTGGGGACAGTCCTTGCGGAGCGTCCCCACAGCGCCTATGCCAGCTTGTCGATTTGCCCAATCTCCCAAAGCGGAATATTGACGAGCATGCCCTCGTCTCTATATGCCGCCAGGGAGCTCCTCACGCAACGCTCGAGTTTGAATTTTTCGCAGGCTATTTTCAGGCTCTTCGCTTTAAGGTTCTCTGCCGCCTTGACCTCAAGCGGAAGCACGGTTCCCGCATGGTCAATGGCAAAGTCGGTTTCGGCATTGCCAGAGATAGAGGACCAATACGCGGGAGTTTTGTCCTGGAGCAAAAGTTCCTGCGCGACATATTGTTCGGTCAACGAACCTTTGAACTCGGTAAAAACAGCGGATCCGTTAAGAACGATGGCTGGAGAGAGGCCGGAGAGCGCTCCGAGGATGCCGGTGTCGATGCAGAACAGTTTGAAGCCCGAGAGGTCTTCGTAGCTCGAGAGCGGTGCCTTTAGAGCGGAAACACGTGACACCTTATGAACGATTCCGTAGTCCGTGAGCCACTGGAGGCTTTCCTCAAAATCGCGTGCGCGCGCTCCGGGGCGAAGGGCGCCATAGACAAACTTTTTGTTCTCCTTGGCAAGCTGGCCGGGAAGGGTTTTCCAAACCAACCTCATGCGTTCGACGATGCGGGCGGGTGTATGTTTGCCAAAATCGGATTCGTAAGCCTCGATGATTTGCTGTTGAAGTCTTCGGGCTTCGATGAAGTCGCGTGTCTCGGCGAAAGCGGAGACAACTTCGGGCATACCGCCGACAACAAGGTATTCCTTGAGCAAGTGCTCGAGCTTTTCGGTAACGTTTGCTAGAAGGTTCATGTCTGCGGCAAGGATGGCATCGGCGAGCGGGTTGCCGTCGACGGCACGAACGAACTCGGCAAACCCCATGGGACGCATGGTGAGCTGGTCAATTTTGCCGACGGGAAATGACTCGTTTTCGCGTCGGAGCGCGAGGCCCATATAGGAACCGGCTGCCACGATGTGGTATTCGGGTGCAAGCTCGTTGAAGTACTTGAGCGAGGTGATCCCGCGTGGTGCCTCTTGGATCTCGTCGAAGATGACGAGCGTGTCTGCCGGCGTTACGGTTTGGCCGCGCAGGAGTTCTATCTGGGAGATGATGCGCTTGGGGTCGAGGTCCCCATCGAACAGCGAGCGTGCGTTCGGCTCGAGCATAAAGTCAAAACGAATGGCGTTTTGATACTGCTGGCTTGCAAATTCGTTAAGAAGCCAAGTCTTACCTGTCTGGCGGGCCCCCTTAAGCAAGAGGGGTTTGCGATTCGCTCTTGATTTCCAAGCGATAAGTTCGCTCATAAGCTGTCGCTGCATATTGCCTCCCAACCCTTTCGGATAGTATAAGGCCATATGCGCATTTCCCTTGGAAAATGTGCGAGACAACCACATCTTTCAATCGAAAAATGTGGGAGACAAACACGTTTTTCCATCGAAAAATGTGCGAGTATCAACCTAAGCTGCGGTGAAATAGTTCCTAAATAGGCTGGTAAACGGCATAAACAAGAACTATTCCACCGCAACTCACCATCTGTACTGGCATCTAAAAGAAACGAGCCCGCATCCCTGGGGGACACGGGCTCGTAAACAATACGTGGTAGGGGCGGTGGGACGTCTGCGTATTTGCTGTGCAAATACGCACCGGCTTCGGTCGCCTGCCGGCGCCCTCGCCGGCTCGCTACGGACGCTGCGCGTCCGCTTGACGCTCGCCCCCTCGCGGGTTCGAGCCCCACCGGCATCCGAAAGAAACGAGCCCGCATCCCTAGGGGACACGGGCTCGTAAGCAATACGTGGTAGGGGCGGTGGGACTCGAACCCACAATCCTTGCGGCGAGAGATTTTAAGTCTCCTGCGTATGCCAATTCCGCCACGCCCCCGTAAGACTAGAAGTCTAGCACAAGCCGTCCGCTACGCGTTGACGGCCATCGAGTGTTGGCCTGACTTCTCCAGGAACTCTTGGAACTTGGCTTCGTCACCCTTGTTCTGGTACTGCAGGGCCAGCAGGTATTCCAGGCGGCAGCGCTTGACCTTGTCGTCACCGGCTTCCTTGAGCATACGCTCCAGCTCGGGAATGTCGTTGTGACGCTTGAGGATCATCGTGTCGTACATCAGCCGGCATTCGTGTGCGACTGCCTCGGCCTGACCGCCCTCGAAGCCCTTGATCTCGTGCAAAAGCTCCTTGGACTTTTCGCGGCTCTCCTGGCCAACGTAGTAGTTAAAGGCCTTGATCACCAGGTCGACACGCTGCATCTTGGGCAGGTTGAGGCTCAGCAGCAGGTCGAACATCTCGTCGGCGCGCTCGTGGTCCTCGCGTAGCAGATAGGAGTTCAGGCGCAGGTAGTCGCGGTTGTAGCGCGGATACAACATGCTGGTGAGTTTGCCGTCGAGCAAACGATCGAACTCGTCCCACTGTTTGGCAGCCATAAGCTGTTGCAGGCGCTTAAACGTGGTACGTTTTTTGAAGCTAAAGAATACCGACACGGCGATACAGATGACGACGACGGTGGTCCAGAGGGTGCGGGAATCGGGCATATTAGGGTCCTTAGTCGCTCATAAAGCGAGTGGTATGACAACACGTACTAGATGTATTATACGCAGTGTGCAAGCAAACTGGCATAAAAGCGCATCGAGGCTGAGTGCCATCGCTCGCTGCGGTACACTTAGCAAAAGTAAACCATGAAGGGAGACATTACCTATGAAGAAAATCGTTTTGGCTTGCGGCGCTGGCGCTGCCACTTCCACGCTTGTTGCCCAGAAGGTCGCCACCCTGCTCGACGCCAACGGTTACGCCGACAAGTACGAGATCGTGCAGTGCGCCATCTCCGAGGCCAAGGACACTTGCGACGAGGGCGCCGACCTGCTGATCGCCACCACCGTTGCCCCCGAGGGCCTCACCTGCCCGTATGTGAGCGGCGTGCCCTTCATGACCGGCATGAACCGCGTCGCTGCCGAGAAGGCCGTTCTTGACGTCATGGCTCAGTAGGCGCTGACTGTATGAGTGAGCAGAATGCCAACCCGGTAGAGCTCTTCGGCATGCGCGTTGCCCACGTGGGCATCAACGCCACCGACCCGGCCGATGCCCTGGAGATCGCGGAGCTGTTCTCGACGATGATGGGCCTGCCCGTCATCGAGACCCCGGTTTCGTACTTCAATGATTCGCTGGTCGAGGTCATGAAGCAGAATGGTCGTGGCGCCAAGGGCCACATTGGCTTTGCCGTCAATGACATTGACGTAGCAGAGAAGTGGTTCGTCGAGCGCGGGCTCGAGATCAACGAAGAGTCGCGCGTGCTGCTGCCCGACGGTGGCACCAAGCTCGTGTACTTTAAGCGCGAGTTCGCCGGCTTTGCCGTGCACCTGTGCCGCGAGTAGCGCACAAGTTGCTATAGTTAGCAAAAAATGGGGTAAGGCGTGTGGCCTTGCCCCATTTTTAATACCGAGAGGGTGACTGACGGGCTGCCGTAAATCGAAGGTGAATGGCTTTCCGCGAAGTGAACGAGTGAAATCGAACCCCTGGAGCATCAACACTTTGGAGGCACTGTTTCCTGCGGTTTTGGCGCCAAAAAGTGCGGATGCTTCGGGCGCCCAAAATAGGTCGTTCACTTCGCGGAAAAGCATTCACCTTCGATTCGTGAGAGACGCCCCTACCGCGGCAGGCGAATCGTAAAGCGGCTGCCGACGCCCTCGACTGAGGTCACACCGATGACGCCGCCGTGGTTGTCGACGATCCACTTGGCGATAGCGAGCCCCAGGCCCGAGCCCTGCGCGCCGGCATCGCGCGCGTTGTCGGCGCGGTAGAACCGTTCAAACGCGTGAGCTGCGGATTCCTGGTTCATGCCGATACCCTCGTCCTCAACGGCTATCTCGATCGTGCCCGTGCCCGCATCGGGTGTTATACCAAACGTGACGGTCGTTCCCGCATCCGAGTACTTGGCGGCGTTTTGCACGATCACGCGCAGGGCCTGCTTCACAAGCGCCACGTCGACAGATGCGTCGCAGCGCGGGTCGCTGGCAAACGCGGGGTCAAAAGCCAGCCGATACGCGTGCGCGGTATCAATCATCTGCGATTCCTCGCACACCTCGCCGACCAGTGCTGCCAGGTTGGTATGCGCACGCCGCAGGACCGTGCGTCCGGCATCGCCGCGCGCCAAAAACAGCAGCTGCTCCACGAGCTCCTGCATATGCTCGCTTTCGGCCTTGAGCGATGCGATGGACTCTGCCAGCACGTCCGGGTCGTCTTTGCCCCAGCGGTCGAGCATGTTCACGTAGCCCTGAATCACCGCGATGGGCGTGCGTAGCTCGTGACTCGCATCGTTGACAAAGCGCATCTGCTGCAGCTTGGCCTCTTGCATCTGGCGCAGCAGGCGGTTGAGCGCGACCTCGATACTCGCCAGATCGGCGTCGCCGGTGGTGACGCTCGGCGAGTCGACGCTCGCGCGTTCGATGGCTTGCTCCAATGTTTCCATCTTGCCGCCGGCGAGCTGCATGCGGCCGAGCTCGTCAACGCGCAGGGCCAGGTCGTTGAGCGGTGCCATAGTGCGGCGCACGCGACGGGCGCCGCCGAGCATATCGAGCACGCTGATAACCTGCCAGCCCGCAACGACAAGACAGAGAGGCCATAGCGTGACGAGGTCCTGTGCGAAGGGGAAGGTCTTGGTGCTACGCGCAAGCTCGACGGTATAGGTGAGCGTGGTCAGGTCCCAGCCGCGCGCGGGCGCCAGCGACATGCCGTGAACGGCGGCGCCGGGGATCCATCCCGCGGTAAACGCGCCGTCGGGCAGCGTCTGGTTGTAGCCATAGACGAGGATTGCCGCCGCAACAAGCAGCAGTAACAGATCCAGCCAGACGTAGCTCACCAAGCGGCGCCACATATAGCTCCAGTTGATGGCGCGGGCGATGGAGGTGACGCGCTTGGCCTCGTCGTTACGCGCGGCAGACATAGCCCACCCCGCGCACGGTCTGGATGATGCGGGCGCCGCCGGCGTCCTCGATCTTGGCACGCAGGTGCGCGATGTGCACGTCGACGTTGTTGGTGTCGCCCACGTAGTCGTAGCCCAGCGCCTCGTGCGCGATGCGCTCGCGCGTGAGCACGGTGCCGGCGTGCGCCATAAGCAGGGCGAGGACGTCGAACTCGCGGGCCGTGAGCGCGATGGGCGAGCCGCCGACCGTAACTTCGCGGCGGTCGGGGTCGAGTGCGACCGAGCCCACGGCGAGCGCGGTGGGGGAGGGCGCGGCAGAGGTCTTGGCCGAGTCGCCGACCGGGGACGTCGCGGCGGTACCGGCGCCCGTGGCGCCCTCCCCGGCCTCAACGCCGCCAACGCCCGAAGCTGTTCGCACGGCCTCCGCGCGCTTCAACGCCACGCGGATCCGTGCGAACAGCTCCTCAATCGCAAACGGCTTGGTCAGGTAATCGTCGGCGCCGGCGTCGAGCCCGGCAACCTTGTCCATCACGGCATCGCGCGCGGTGACCATGATCACCGGTACATCCTTGTGCTTGCGGACACGCCGCAGGACCTCCATGCCGTTGAGCTGCGGCAGCAGTACATCGAGCAGAATCAGATCGTAGTCGCGCTCCAATGCCAGGTCCACGGCGGTGCGGCCGTCGGCGGCGTGCTCCACCTGGTAACCCTCGTGCTCCAGCTCGAGTGTCACAAAGCGGGCGATTTTCTCTTCGTCCTCTACGATCAGGATCCGTGCCATGCGTGCCCCCGTCTGCGATTACTTGTCGTCGTTCAGATTTTGTTTGATATCGTCCGCGGCATTGGCAGCGCTGTCCATCAAGTTGTTGATGCTGCCGGGCACGTCGCCGTCGCTGTCGATGCGGTAGCGCATGCCAAAGAACAGGCCAATCAGCATCAGCCAGATCGTGGCACCCCAGGCAAACAGGGCGATGATGGGGATCAGGATGGGGATGTTGAGGATGATCGCATCGCGGCGCGTGGCGATAAACTTGGTGTCCAGGCTCAGGCGGAAGAGCTTTTTGAGGTACTCCCACACGCTGTCCATCTTCTTGGAGAAGTCGGTCTTTTCGCTCGACTTTTCGTAGGCGGCCTGCGCGGCAACCATCTCGGCAGAGGGCTCGTCGACCGGAACGGACTCGGTGGCGGCGTGCGCCGACGTGGTCTGGGTCTTGCCCTGCGACTCGAGCCAAATGATGGCATCCAGAACGTTGCCGTCGGTGGCGTCGAGCGCGGCCTTGGCATCGGTGTAGCTCACGTCGCACTTGGTGCGGATGGTTTCAACTTTTTCGAGGTCGTCCATGACCTGTCCTTTCGTTCGATGGGCGCGACGCCGGGCGTTTTGCCCGGGCGCGAGCGTTGCGTTCGGCGGCCTGCGTCGCGCGGCGCCGCCCCGCCCTTGGTCGAACTCTATAGTGCAGGATATAGATTAAGCGATTCTTGAGCCAAGATTAATGTTGGATGAGTTTTTGGGTGGCGGTGGGGAAGGGAGAGGTGTCCTTCTGGGTAGCTAGCAGCGAGGTCTAATACTTTTCCGAGAAGTGAACGAGCTAAATCGGACCCCCGAAGCATCGACACTTTGAGGGCGCCGTTTCCTGCGGTTTTGATGCCAGAATCCTGCGTTTATGCCGTTGAAAAATGCGGATGCTCCAGGGGTCCAAAAACAGCCGTTCACTTCTCGGGAAAAGTATTTGACCTCGATAGCGGGGGATGGTGAGCCGGTACAAAACGGCGTCAAGGGTTGGTCGAGCAGGCGGTGTCTCCATTGATGCCCGCACGACATGTGACACTTAATCTGCCGCCCTGCCCTGCCGCGACGGCACGTACCTGAATAACGACCCTCTAAGGAGTTCAATATCGATGAGTGGCAACACCAAACATCTCGCAAAAAAGTGTGTCAAGGACGCGGGGCCGTGTCTTGCGCTGTGCGTGGCCGGCGCAGCGGTCGCGCTGCTGGCTGTTCTAGGACCGTTCGATGCGCTCCGAAGTGCCAGTACCCTGCGCGTTTGCATGGCCCTTGCCGGCGCCATGATGACCGGCGGCGTACTCGATCTGATTTTTTGGGTACTTGACCCGTTTGGATGGAAGAACGAGGGGTAGGTCCTAAAGGATGGAAGGGCTGGAACGGTTGGCTTAGTGATCGTGCAGAATGTGGGCTAGCGACTTACAAAGAAGTGGTGATTCGATGACGGTCTATGTGACGGGCGATATTCACGGTGGCATCGACATGCAAAAGTTGCGCGATTGGGATCTTGGGGATAGTCTGACGAGCGATGACTATCTGATTGTCGCGGGCGACTTTGGCTTTCCCTGGGATTTCTCTGCCGAGGAATGTGCCGATATCGCTTGGCTGGAGTCGCGCCCCTATACCGTGCTGTTCGTCGACGGCAACCACGAGCGTTTCGACCATTGGGCAGAGCGTCCCATGGAGTTGTGGCACGGTGGGCTGACGCAGCGTCTGTCGGATACCTCCCCCATACGGCGCCTGACGCGCGGCGAGGTTTTTGACCTCGACGGCTCAACGGTCTTTACCATGGGCGGCGCCACGAGCGTGGACAAGGAATACCGCATTCCGTATTCCAGCTGGTGGCCGCATGAGCTGCCGAGTGAGCGCAACTTTGAGGAGGCGCGGGCAAAGCTCGACAGCGTGGGCTGGAAGGTCGACTACGTAATCACCCACACCTGCTCTACGCGCATGCTTTCGCCCACGCTCTATCCGGCACCCGGCTGGAATTGCCCCGCCGTTGACCGACTTACGGCATTTTTCGATGAGCTGGAGGACCGCTTGGGCTACAAGCGCTGGTACTACGGGCATTTTCATCGGGACGCCAACCCAGCCGAGCGCCACACCGTGCTCTACGACTGCATCGTTCGCCTGGGCGACGAGCTTATGCCCTGGGATGTTGCGTAGCGGCGATACGTTTGGCTACTCGACCGTTACAGTGATGTTCTCCCGGTGCGCGCGGATGACGTCCCAGCTAAAGTGCTCGGCCAGCTGCTCGGCAGAGCGCGGTGTGGTGTCCGGCGCGATGCCCGTTTGTCCGGCGAGCCATCCCAGCAGTGCCTCGGGCGCGCCAAAGCGGGCGCGTAGTTCGCCCAGGTCCAGATCGCGGTCGCGCTTGGAAAGGCGACGGCCATCCGGCGATATGATCAGCGGAATGTGCGCGTAGCGCGGCGTGGGAAGTCCCAGCAGATGCTGCAGGTAGATTTGGCGGGGCGTGGAGCCCAACAAGTCGCATCCGCGCACGACCTCGGTGGCGCCCATGGCGGCGTCGTCGACCACCACGGCTAGCTGGTAGGCAAACACGCCGTCGCTGCGACGCACCAAAAAGTCGCCGCACTCGGTGGCGAGCGCCTCGCATTGGGCGCCGTACGTGCGGTCCACAAATTCGACCACATCGTCTGCGAGGTCATCGACGGTGGGCACGCGCAGACGTGTGGCCGGGGCGCGCAGGGCGCTGCGGCGAGCGATCTCTTTGGCAGAAAGGTTTCGGCAGGAGCCGCGGTAGATGGGCGTGCCGTCGCTGGCGTGCGGTGCGCTTGCGGCGTGGAGCTCGGCGCGCGTGCAAAAGCAGGGATAGGTGAGGCCGGCGTCTTGCAGCTGGTGCAGGGCGCTCTCGTACAGATCCAGGCGATCGTGCTGGTAGTGGGGGCCTTCGTCCCACTCGAGTCCTAGCCATGCCAGGTCGTCGATCAGTTGGGCGGCAAGCTCGGGGCGCTTGCAGCGGTCGTCCAGGTCCTCGATGCGCAGCACGATGCTGCCGCCCTGGCTGCGGACCGAAAGCCACGCGCACAGGCAGCTGAACACGTTGCCCAGGTGCATGCGGCCCGAGGGCGACGGGGCAAAGCGACCCACGACGGGCGCGGGAGCGGGGGCGAGCTTGCTGTTGGGCGCCGTTGGCGCGTCCGCGGCGGGCGTTGCTATGTTGCGTGCTTTGATATCCATGCGGACGAGTATAGCGCGGGGTGGGGTGGGGGAGGCGTCGTCGATGCTCGCAAGTTGCCGAGGCCGCGTGTTGTGCTCGACGGGCACCGACTCAACATCTCGATTACCGCCCGCAAGCTTAGCCCCTTCAACCCCTCAAACGACAGAAACCCCGGCAGCTCTTCGCAACTGCCGGGGTCTCCGCGGAAAAGGGGGACATGATCCTCGAGCGAACGGGAAAGGGACAACCGTTTTCGCTCAACTGCTTTATGCCCCTTGCCCGCCGGCTCAATCAGCGCGTGTCGCAGCAACACAAAGCCACTACACCTGTGACGGAGCTGTGAAGTGGTATCTATCGTTGGTGCAGGCCGTGCCAAAGAGTGTCCCTAATGACTAGTCATTTAAGAACGTCCCCAATGACTAGCTGCTGGCGGCGGGCGTGACTTTCATCCCGTTTGGCGTTCCGGTCGCCTAGATATTCGTCATGTGCGTTCGCAAACGTGGGACAATGGCGCTGTTGGTTTTACAGACAAAGGATGTGCCTATGAACGCCCCCGTTGCCAAGACCTGTCGGCAGCGCCGCCTATTCGCGCGATTCGCTTCCGCCTGCGCGCTCGCCGCGCTTGCGTTGCTGCTGCTGCCTGCCGCCGCGCACGCCGACGGCTACTCCATGAGCCAAACCCACATCGGCGCCACGGTCGAGGCCGATGGCTCGCTGACCGTTGTCGAGAGACGCCAGTTTGATTTCGATGACGACATCAACGGCGTGTTTTGGGAGATCAATACGGGTTCCAACCAGCAGGGAGGCGCGGCGGGCGTCAATGTGCTGAGCGTCGAGGAAGATGGCACCGCGTTTAACAGAGTCGATTATGCAAACAAGGGCGACAACGGTGTCTATACGGTTGAGCAGTCCGACGGCGGCGTAAAGATCAAGGTTTTCAGCCCCCACGAGAGCGGCGACAGCGCGATTTATTACGTGAGCTACACCATGACCGGTGCGGTCATGAACTGGTCCGATACCGCCGAACTCTACTGGAAGTTTGTGGGCGACGGCTGGTCGGCGGATTCCGACGATGTTGAGATGGAAGTCCACTTCGCAAACGCTGCCGCGGGGACCCCGGCAACCAAGGGTGACAACTTCCGCGCGTGGGGCCACGGTCCGCTCACGGGCAACGTATCGCTCGACACGGACGAGCCTATGGTTACCTATACCATTTCCTGCGTGCACGAGGGTGAGTTTGCCGAGGCGCGCATCGCCTTCCCCAGCGATTGGGTACCGCAGCTTGCCGCCTCGAGCGAGGAACGTCTGCCGACGATCCTAAGCGAGGAGAAGGAATGGGCCGACGAAGCTAATGCCCGCCGCGCCCGCGCGCGCATGATTGCCAATGCACTTGCCGTGCTAAGTGTTGTCGCGGCGGTGGCCTTTACCGGCACAATCGTTGTGCTCAAGCTGCGCCGCCGCAAGCCAAAGCCGCTTTTCCAGGACGAATATTTCCGCGATGTGCCTTCGGCCGACCATCCCGCCGTGCTTTCGGCCCTCATGAACTGGAACGAGGTGCCCGATCAGGCATATATCGCCACGCTCATGAAGCTCACTGACGACCGTGTGATCAAGCTGGAGCAGGCGACCGTGACCAAGGCCAAGAAGGGTCTGTTGGGGCGTGAAAAAGAAGAGCAGACGTATCGCGTGACGGTGAGTGATGCGGGTTGGAAGTCGGCCAAGGGCATTGACCGCACGGTGCTCAAGGTCTTCTTTGCCGGCGCTAAGCCCGACGAGAACGGTGATCGCTCGCGCACGTTTGACGAGCTGCGGCACTACGTCAAGCAGCACGCCACACCCGTGGGCGACAAACTCGAGGACTATCAGAACACCGTTAAGGGCAAGCTGGCCGATAGCGAGTACGTTGCCTCGGACGGCATTGTCGCAATGGTGTTTTGCCTGGTTCTTGGTATTCTGATTGCCTTTATTCCCATGGGATCCATCTTCTTTACCGACGGCGCGCAGGCGAACATTATCGCCGCGGTTATCTCGGTGCCCATCGTGCTGGTGGGTATTGGCCTGGGCCTTACGTTTCGCCGCTTTACGCCGGAGGGCGCCGAGGTGGCGGCTCGCTGCAAGGCGCTCAAGCATTGGCTCGAGGATTTCACGCGCCTCAAGGAGGCCGTCCCGGGCGATCTGGTGCTGTGGAACAAGCTACTGGTAATGGGCGCAGCGCTGGGCGTTTCCAAGGAAGTATTGCGCCAGCTTGCCGAGGCCGTGCCGCCCGAGGTGCGCGAGGCCGACGGCTTCTACGACAATTACCCCTGCTACTGGTGGTACTACCATCATTACGGTACCGAGTCGCCGATGGATTCGTTCGACGGCGTGTATCACGAGAGCATTCGTGAGCTCGCGTCGAGCTCCGACAGTTCGAGCGGCGGCGGAGGCGGCGGCTTCTCGGGCGGCGGCGGTGGCGGCGCCGGTGGAGGCGGCGGTGGAACGTTCTAGCGAGCGCTTGCTTTGGGATGGACCTTTCTGGGCGGTTGCCTGGGAAGATCCATCCCATTTTTGTGCATCGAAACGGGCCAAGCTTTCTGCTGAGGACCTTCGCGCAAGGGGTGGTGGACAAAAAATGGCAAATATGAGTACTGTTGCCGAAATAGTTGCATTAATTTGCGTTCATTTATTGGCTTCTAATGAGAACATTTCTCGTTAAGAGCCAATTTTATCGAACATTTGGGGAGATACGTCAGCTCGCCCGGCTGACCGCCGTGTCTAAAAGCCTCAAAAATGCCCCAAATTGCTGCTACTAAAATGGTAACAGTACTCATATTTGATGTTTTTTGACCACAGCCATTTGCAGACCCCCAGGCTACTCATTGGGGACAGACTTAAATGACCA
>NZ_CAAKNY010000011.1:23717-68329 GCF_901212495.1 Collinsella aerofaciens
TCAGTCATTGGGGACAGACTTAAATGACTAGGTGTGGCTGCTGAGACTAGGCCGTTAGGTCGAGCTCATAGAGGAAGCTTTCGCGCGGCATGGCGTGGCGGCGTTCCTCGCGGTTGGCGCGGTGCGTGGCGGTGCGCTTAAAGCCGTGCAGCTCGTAGAACTTCCACGAGCAGTTGGAGTCGGTGTACAGGTGTGCCCTTGTCGCCCCGCGCGAGGAAAGGTACGAGATCGCGGCATCGAGCAACACCGAGCCCACGCCCAGGCCATGGACGTCGCGATCCACGGCAAGCAGCGTGACTTCGTTGTCATGCGGCAGTGGGCTTTTCTCGAGCAGGCGGTTGTTGGTTCGGATGGTTGTGCGCACAAACGAGAGATACTCGGCGCACGACTCGGGTTCTAGCTCGCGCATCTGCGACAGCAACGAGCGTTCGGTATCCATCCAATGCTCGTTGATAGTGACGCCGGAGCTCTGTCCTGCACGCGCAAGCGCAATGCCGCGCGCCTCGCCGTCAATCACCGCAACCTGCGAAAACGTCGAGGACGAAAGGCAGTAGGCAAGATCGCATGCGGCTTCGAGGCGGTTGTACTCATCGTTATCCGAGTTGTTGTGCCAAAGCTGCTGCAAGATCAGCGCGATGGCGTCGAAGTCTTCGGTATCAAACGGTCGGTAGAGAACCCGCGAGACCATGGTGCCTCTTTCTTTTGCGGATGCATATCGAGCACAGTTCTACCACGCCGTTGGCATCTAATTATGGTGCCCCTGTGTTCCATCAACTCACCGTGCCCAGTGGCACACCTGCAACCCCCGCTCGCGAGCTTTTTCTGCACATGCGACCGTTGCGGGGTGCATCGTCGCGCTCGATGCGCTACATTGAATCAGTATTTTCAATGCCGCTGCGCGAGCGCTGCAGATCGACGTATCACCGACTCACAGAGCACGGCGGCGTACCAGACAGGAGGACTGCATGGGATCTGATGTGAAGATCGCACGCGCGTTGATCTCGGTTACCGATAAGACGGGCGTCGTCGATTTCGCACGGACGCTGGTTGACGACTTTGGCGTCGAGATCATCTCTACGGGCGGCACGGCTCGTGCCATCGAGGACGCGGGCATTTCCGTAACCCCCATCGAGGAGTTCACGGGCTATCCCGAGATGATGGACGGCCGCGTTAAGACCCTGCACCCCAAGGTCCACGGCGCGCTGCTGGCCCGTCGCGATTCCGAGCAGCACATGCAGGAGGCCGCTCAGCACGGCATTAAGCTGATCGACCTGGTCGTTGTCAACCTGTACGAGTTCGAGAAGACCGTCGCTAACCCCGAGGTCACCTTCGCGGACGCCATCGAGCACATCGACATCGGTGGCCCCTCCATGCTGCGCTCCGCTGCTAAGAACGCCGCGAGCGTTACCGTCATCTCCGACCCGGCCGACTACGACGCCGTCCTGGCCGAGATGCGCGAGACCGGCGGTTGCACCACGCTTTCCACCCGTCGCCGCCTGCAGGTGAAGGTCTACCAGACCACCGCCGCCTTCGACACGGCTATCTCCCGTTGGCTTGCCGCCCAGGCAAGCGACGTGGCGGATACCTCTGCCAAGCTCGAGGTTTCGCTGGAGAAGGTCGACGACCTGCGCTATGGCGAGAACCCGCAGCAGAAGGCCACGGTCTATCGCTTTGCCGAAGGCTGCGAGAACACCGCGAGCTCGCAGTTCCCGCTTGTGGGCTCCGAGCAGATCCAGGGCAAGCCGCTCAGCTACAACAACTATCTGGATGCCGACGCCGCCTGGAACCTGGTCCGCGAGTTCGACGAGCCGGCCTGTGTGATCCTCAAGCACCAGAACCCCTGCGGTTCTGCCGTTGCCGAGGGTATCACGGCCGCCTACGACCGCGCTTTCGCCTGCGATCCCAAGAGCGCCTTCGGCGGCATCATCGCCTGCAACCGCGAGGTTCCCTATGAGCTGGTTGAGCACTTCGCCGATCAGAACAAGCAGTTCGTCGAGGTTATCATCGCCCCGAGCTACACCGCCGAGGCGCTCGAACGCATGGCTAAGCGCCCCAACCTGCGCGTGCTGGCTACCGGCGGCGTGGACCACGGCGCTCAGGTGGAGCTGCGCTCCGTCGACGGCGGCATGCTGGTGCAGGAAGTCGACCACGTAACCGAGGATCCCGCGACCTTTACGTTCCCCACCGACCGCAAGCCCACCGACGCCGAGATGGCTGAGCTCGAGTTTGCCTGGAAGGTCTGCAAGGGCGTCAAGTCCAACGCCATCTTGGTCTCCAAGGGTAAGGCCGGCATTGGCGTGGGCCCGGGTCAGCCCAACCGCGTTGACTCTGCTCTGCTTGCCTGCGAGCGCGCCGAGGACTTCTGCGAACGCGAGGGCGTGGAGAAGGGCGGCTTTGCCTGCGCAAGCGACGCGTTCTTCCCGTTCCGCGACAACGTCGACGTGCTTGCCGAGCATGGTGTGACCTGCATCATCCAGCCCGGCGGCTCCAAGCGCGACGACGAGAGCATCCAGGCCTGCAACGAGCACGGCATTGCGATGGTCTTCACCGGTGCCAGGCATTTCCGCCATTAAGTAGGGAAGCGGCGCTGCGGCTTGCCCAGCCACCGCACCTTGCCCCTCAAACCGTCGCTTGCGTACATTTAGTACGCGGCGCTCCTCTTTCGGGGCAATCTCGGGCACTTGGAAAACCCTTAATGGGATGTTGTTCTATCCCATTAAGCTGATCGTTCGCCTGACCATATCGTCAAAATAATCTCTGCAAAAGACGGTCGCTCCGTTTGGAGGACCGTCTTTTTGGTATAAGAGGACGGAATGACTAACACGAAAGGTACAACCATGCCCCAGATTGATGATGCCGAGCTGTTTGGCAATGCCGAGGATCAGCGTGCGTACGAGGATTTTTGCGCCAATCAGGAGGCGGTCGAGAAGTTCACGCTCGACAAGCCTGCGCTCATCTGCCGTTGGCGCATGTCCAACAAAAAGGTACCCATGCTCAATCGTCACATCCGCGCGTTGTCCGAGCGCCTGGTGCAGGGCGAACCGCTTACCCATAACATGCTCAGCTGGGCCAAGCAGCACGTTGAGTGGTCGCTTGCCGAGGGCGACTACACCGCGCGCGACGGCGTACTCATGCTGGTAATCGACGTTAACGGCAATGCCGCCATGACGGTGGGTGAGTACGAGCCGCTGGCCGATACGTCGGCCAAGGCGCTGCGTGCCCGCTCCGCCGAGGCTCGCTCCGAGGCCGACGAGACCGGCGTGGCGCCCGAGCTGCTCGCCGCCGTCAACAACGGTGAGCTGGCCTTTGTGGCGCCAGCGGACGAGTGCCTGTGCGGCACGGCGACGCTCATCGAACAGCTGGCCCAGACCAAGGGCATCCCGGTCACGCGCGTGGACATTCCCGCTCAGCTCAAGGGCGCGCTGTTCCTGGTGAGCGACGAGCACGGCGTGGTTCCCGCCGCCGAGACGGACGCCGCCGAGGCCGACGCCGCCACGGTCGCCTTCTTCGCCGACGGCTACGAAAAGCTCCGCGCCCGCCGCTAAATGATTATTTTGGGACGGGGATTAAAGAATCATTTTGGTCCCCGCCACCGCTGCGAGTGCGAGGCGGACAAAACGCCCCCGCTCGCGAACAGTTCTGTCACCTTGGCACCGCGCGCGGTGCACACCTGCAGTTTCGCAGCCATAATGGTGGCAAGACAACCAAGAGGGGAGCGGAATCCATGGCGCTGATCTATATCGTTGAGGACGACGAGCCCATTCGTCGCGAGCTTGTCGATATCCTTGCCCGTGCCGGTTTTGAGGTTGAGGCATGCGAATCGTTTGAGCACGTCTCGCGCGATATTCTCGCCGCCGCGCCCGACCTGGTGCTGCTCGACCTCACGCTTCCCGTCAAGGACGGCCAGCATATCTGCCACGAAGTCCGTCACGAATCCGAGGTCCCCATCATCGTCCTCACGTCGCGCACGACCGAGATCGACGAGGTCATGGCCATGACGCTCGGCGCGGACGACTTCGTTCCCAAGCCCTATAGCGCGCGCGTGCTCGTGGCGCGCATCAATGCCTTGCTGCGTCGCACCGCGACGGCGGGCGAGCGCAGCACGCTCGTCCATAAGGGGCTGGAGCTCGATCTCGCCCGCTCCATAGCCAGCAATACGGCATCCGGCGACAGTACCGTGCTCACCAAAAACGAACTGCGTATCCTCTCGCTGCTTCTGAGCCGCGCGGGCAAGATCGTTTCGCGCTCGGCTATTATGCAGGACCTGTGGGACTCCGATGCCTTCGTGGACGACAATACGCTCACCGTCAACATCAACCGCCTACGCACTACACTCGAAAAAATCGGTATCAAGGGGTATCTGACCACGCACCGCGGTCAGGGCTATTCAGTCTAGGTGCCGGTCATGTCGTTTGCCAAATTCTTTAAAGACGCGCTGCTTCCCGTCGCCGTGTGGACGGGCGGCGTACTGCTGAGCTGCTTTGTGCTGACGGTCGGCGGCGCACCCGTTTCTATCGTGGTCGTGGCGGTCGGCGTGTCCTTGATCTTTGGCATGCTGGGTATTGTGATCGAGTACGCGCGTCGTCGCCGTTTTCTGCGTCAGCTGGAGCGCGCGGCCGAGGAGCTGGAGAGCCCCGCATGGGTGCAAGAGATGGTGCAATGCCCAACCTATGCCGAGGGCGAGCTCGAGTACGAGGTTTTACGACGGGTGGGCAAAGCTGCCTGCGACGAGGTTGCCGAAGGCCGGCATCAGACCGATGACTATCGCGACTATATCGAGAGCTGGGTCCACGAGGCCAAGCTGCCCCTGGCGGCGGCTCACCTGATTTTGGAAAACCTGGACGGCAGCGAAGACGACCTGTCGCGCGTGGATGACCTGGGCCGTGAGCTGGCTCGTATGGAGCGCTATATCGACCAGGCGCTGTACTACGCGCGCTCGGAAGTCGTGGAGCGCGACTACCTGATTCGCCGCTGGGATCTCAAGACCTTGGTGACGGGTGCGATAAAAGCCAACGCGCGTGAGCTCATCGCGGCGCACGTGGCCCCGGTGTGCGAGAACCTCGACTTTGAGGTCTTTACCGACGAGAAGTGGCTCGAGTTTATTCTGGGCCAGCTCATTCAGAACAGCATAAAGTATGCGCGTGAGGACGGCGCAAGGATCGTGTTTTCGGGTGCGTTGCTGGACGAGGGCCTGGCAAGCGAGCACATCGAGCTTATCGTTGCCGACAACGGCTGTGGCGTGAGCGCGGCAGATCTGCCCCGCGTGTTCGAGAAGGGCTTTACCGGCGACAACGGTCGTACCACCAAGCGCGCAACGGGCATCGGCCTCTACCTGGTGGCGCGTCTGTGCTCCAAGATGGGCATCGACGTCACCGCGGCATCCGACTCCGGCGAAGGCTTTGTCGTCACGTTTGCCTTCTCGACCAACAAGTTCCAATACTTTGAGTAGTCGGGCCGTCTTGCGGTGCGGACGGCTATGTTCCCGAACGTGAACTTAGCTAAGGCAGCTGGCGCTATGTTCCCGAACGTGAACATAGCTATGAGGCTCAAATGAATCTCCCATAACAAAAAACGTGTCATAACAAAAACGTGCCGTCCCAATCGGGGCGGCACGCCATTTTTCCATCAGCCAGCTCGCTGAAGTAAGGCTGCGAAGGCCCCGCGGCCGGGGGGAGCAACGCTACTTCACGACCAGAATGTCGCAGTCGGTGTTGCGTAGCAGGAACGTCGAAATCGAGCCCAGGAGCGCATACTTGATCGAGGACAGGCCGCGCGCGCCGCAGAGCACCAGGTCGGGCTTGACCACGTCGAGCATCTCGTCTTTGAGCGTCTCGCGAATACGGCCGGCGCGAATCATGACCTCGACCTCGGGAATGTCGGGATTGGCCTTGGCCTCTTCGAGCTGCTTGGCGATGGAGTTCTTAAATGCCTCCTCTAGGCCGTTGACCAGATCGACCGGATAGGAACCGGCGCTCTCGAGTGCGGTGGAGTCGATGACGTGGCCGATGATCAGCTTAGCGCCGTTGTTCGCGGCGACCTTGATGGCGCGTGCGAGCACAAAATCCTGCTGCTCAGTACCGTCGAGTGAAACAAATACCTTGGTGTAGCCCTCGTTCATGGTTTCCTCCTTGGTCTATCGCACGGGCGCGGGGCTCGTGCGTCGGGCGGGCGCGGGTGCGTTGACCGCTGGACACTTTACCTTGTCGCAGTTATACCCAAGGATTTCGGTTTGACCGCTCGCAATTCTGTGAACGGGCGAGTTTTTTTGGTAAGGGCGGGCGCGGTCGCACCGCCAACGGTTGATAATGGGACATCGCCCGCATCGTCCGCAGAACATCTACCGGCGGGTGTCTAACGAGGGGGTCCCTTTGGATATTATCGAGCTTCTAAAATCTGCCTTCATGGGCCTGGTCGAGGGCATCACCGAATGGCTGCCCGTTTCGTCGACGGGTCACATGATCTTGGTGGACGAGTTCGTCAAGATGAACGTGAGCGAGACGTTCTGGAATATGTTCCTGGTCGTGATTCAGCTTGGCGCCATTTTGGCCGTCTGCGTCCTGTTCTTCTACGACCTTAACCCGTTTTCTCCCAGCAAGGGCAAGGAGGGCCGTCGCGACACTTGGGTGCTGTGGGGCAAGATTGTGCTCGGCTGCATTCCCGCCGCGGCGATCGGTCTGCCGCTCAACGACTGGATGGAGGAGCATTTCTACAATGCTCCCGTCGTGGCGCTGGCGCTCATTGTGTACGGCGTGCTGTTTATCGTGATTGAGAACTGGCGCGCGAACAAGCGCGATCAGGCCGCTCTTGCCGGTTCGTTCGGTTCGCGTGCCGTGGTGGCGGGCGGACGCCCCGCTGGTGCGCATTTTGCCGCGCCCGCTGCGACTGCCGCTGCAGACGATGACGATAGCCTGGACTTTGGCTCCATCACTACGCTCGAAGATCTGAGCTGGAAGACCGCGCTGGGTATCGGTTGCTTCCAGGTACTTTCGCTGATTCCGGGCACATCGCGCTCCGGCTCCACCATCATCGGCGGCCTGCTGCTGGGCTGCACGCGCTCGGTGGCGTCTAAGTTCACGTTCTTCCTGGCTATTCCCGTTATGTTTGGCGCAAGTGCGCTCAAGCTGGTCAAGTACTTTATTAAGGGTGGTACTTTCGGCACCAACGAGGTCGCTATCTTGGGCGTGGGCTGCGTCGTCGCCTTTGTGGTGTCGCTCATTGCCATCAAGTGGCTCATGGGCTTCGTCCGCCGTCACGACTTCAAGTGCTTCGGCGTCTACCGCATCATCCTGGGCATCGTGGTGCTTGCGTACTTCTTTGTTCTGGAGCCTATGCTCGGCCTGTAACTTGGTTGACGCTGCGCGGCGGCCAGGGCGACAGCTTGTCATTCAAAGCGGGCGGCATGGACAAAAGGTCTATGCCGCCCTCTTTGTCAAAGGATTGGTGAAAAGGGGTCAGGTAATTTTGCACCAACTTGGCGCAGATTAGCTTGACCCCTTTTCACCAATCCCAGGGGGAGATGGTGATCTGGGCGAATGAGCTGGCTGTTCTTCCTGGCCACCAGCAAAAATCGAGTTGTGCGGTCTCTTGGAGGTCTCTCGCTGACCAAAAACGCCATCTCGGCACCATTAACATTCTCAGTAGTGTTTGCTTCTGTGAACTATATGCGTAAATTAGCGAGAATATTCCCAAAATAGGACAAGAACGCTCAAGTTATTTCAGTAACCCTTGCGTGGCGCCAGTGGAAAAGGCCGAACAACTCGAAAAATGTTGGTGGCGGTTTGAGGGCAATGCCGAATGCGGTAAAGGGACTGTCCCTTTACCGCATTCAGGCAACGGTGTGCTGGGGCTTGCGGTTAAAGACGAGTTTGTCGACCACGGCTTGCAACGACATGCGACGGACGGTGTCGTAGGCCTCCTGCGTGCTGTAGGCGCAATGGGGCGTGACGATGCAGCGTGGGTGGGCGATCAAGGCCTGGTTGGGTTCGGTTTCGTCGGCAAGCACGTCAAGTGCGGCGCCGCAGATACCGCGCGTGCCACCGCTGGCGATGCCCTCGTCTAGTGCGGCGACCAAGGCATTCTCATTCACAATGGGTCCGCGGGCCGTGTTGATCAAAAACGCCGTGGGTTTCATAAGCGCAAGCTCGCGCTCGCCAATGAGACTCTCGGTCTCGGGAATCAGCGGGCAGTGCAGACTGACGATATCGGAGGCACCGAGCAGCTCGTCGAGCGTCTGCGCTTTGACGCAGCTGGCGGCGGCAAGCTCTTCTGCGCTCTTGGTCGGTGCCCACACCAGCACCTTCATGCCGAGCGCCTGTGCGATGGGTGCCACGGCGCGCGCGATGCTGCCAAAAAAGACAAGCCCCAGTGTACGGCCCTGCGTGCGGTGCATGATGTAGCCACCCATCGGATTCCAGATGCCGTCGCGCACGTCGCGGTTGAGGAACGTAACTTGGCGCATCAGGTCAAGCATTAAAGCGATGGCGTGCTGAGCGACGTCGTCCGAGCAATACCCGGGGCAGTTGGTGACGGTGATGCCGTGTGAGGCAAGGCGGTCGACAGCAACGTGGTTCAGACCGATGGACATGTTCGAAACGATACGCATCCCCGTGGCGGCCATGGCGTCGGCACATGCATCATCGACGGGACCAAACTCGCCGACAAAGCCCTCGCAGCCGGCCAGCTGCTCGGCGGCGGGGCAGACATTGGGTTCATGCGCGCAGCCCACCAGCTCAATCTGATCGCCACCTTCGATTGTGTCGAGCGCCGCCTGGCCTGCCTCGGTCGAACCGTCGACCATGTAATAGAGCACCCTATGCTTCACAGCAACCCTCCTGCCATTTGGGGACGGGGTAGAAATGGTAGATATTCTATACCTCTGAGCCAATCGAAGTTGCGGTGGAATAGTTCCTGTTTGGGGGCCAGAAGGCTGGTTTCAGGAACTATTTCACCGCAACTTATTTGGTGATGCTTGGGTGGCGGCGGCGGACGGAGTCGCGGTGTGATTTACGTCGGTGTCCGCGCGGCTCGGTATACTGGTACGGCTCAAACTATGGCGCCGCCCGCAGGCGCGCCGTCCGTCAGATGAGGAGTCGCCCATGACCCAGCCCTTGCCCTGGGAAAAGAATGCCGCGGTACCCGTGCCGCCCGCGCCGGAACCCGTGCCGCTCGATGCATACACCGCCCCTGCAGCGCCGGAGCCCGAGCTCGTCCCGCTCGACATCTACGACGCTCCCGCGCCGGCACCCAAGCCCGCCAAGCCGTTCGTCGACATTGACAGCCTGAACCCCGCCCAGCGCGAGGCAGTTCTGACCACCGAGGGCCCGTTGCTGGTGCTCGCCGGTGCCGGCTCGGGCAAAACCCGCGTCTTGACCTTCCGCATCGCACATATGCTCGGCGACCTGGGTGTTAAGCCTTGGCAGGTTCTCGCCATTACGTTTACCAACAAGGCTGCGGCCGAGATGCGCGAGCGTCTGGCGGCACTCATTCCCAGCGGCACCCGCGGCATGTGGGTGTGTACCTTCCATGCCATGTGCGTGCGCATGCTGCGCGAGGACGCCGACCTGCTGGGCTACACCGGTCAGTTCACCATCTACGATGATGACGACTCAAAGCGCATGGTGCGTGATATTATGCAGGCGCTCGGCATCGAGCAAAAGCAATTCCCCATCAATATGATCCGCAGCAAGATCAGCTCGGCCAAAAACGCCATGATCGGGCCCGAGGACATGCTCAAATCCGCCGATAGCCCCAACGACAAAAAGGCCGCGCAGGTCTACTTGGAGCTGGAGCGCCGCCTGCGCGCCGCCAATGCTATGGACTTCGACGACCTGCTCGTGCGCGCGCTCGAGCTTCTGCGCACCCGCTCCGAGGTGCTCGACAAGTACCAAGAGCGCTTCCGCTACATTAGCGTCGACGAGTATCAGGACACCAACCACGTCCAGTACGAGATCGCCAACCTGCTGGCCGCCAAGTACCAAAACCTCATGGTCGTGGGCGACGACGACCAGTCCATTTATAGCTGGCGTGGCGCCGACATTACCAATATCCTGGACTTTGAGAAGGACTTTAAAGACTGCAAGACCGTTAAGCTGGAGCAGAACTACCGCTCCACGGGCCATATCCTGAGCGCCGCCAACGCCGTGGTACGCCATAACTCGCAGCGCAAGGACAAGCGCCTGTTTACGGCCGAGGGCGATGGCGAGAAGATTCAGGCCTTCCAGGCGAGTGACGAGCGCGACGAGGGTCGCTGGATTGCCGGCGAGATCGAAAAGCTGCACGCCAAGGGCACGAGCTACGACGACATCGCCGTGTTCTACCGCACCAACGCCCAGTCGCGTATCCTCGAAGATATGTTCCTGCGCGCGGGCGTGCCTTATAAGATCGTGGGCGGCACGCGATTCTTCGACCGTGCCGAGATCCGCGACGTCATGGCTTACCTCAAGATGATCGTGAACCCGGCCGACGAGATGAGCGTCAAACGCGTCATCAATACGCCGCGCCGCGGCATCGGCTCCACCTCGATCCAAAAGATCGAACAGCTGGCGCGCGACAACCGCTGCTCGTTCTTCCAGGCCTGCGAGATCGCGTGCGCCGAGACGGGCATGTTTAGCGCCAAGGTGCGCAACGGTCTGTCGAACTTTGTGTCGCTGGTGCGCGAGGGTCGCCGCATGGACGGCGAGCTCAAGGATGTTGTCGAGATGATCGTCGATAAGACGGGCCTGCTGCAGGCTTTCCGCGCCGAAGGCACCATGGAGTCCGAGAGCCGCGCCGAGAACATCCAGGAATTCCTGGGCGTCGCCGCCGAATTTGAGGAGACGCACGAGGATATAGAGGGTACGCTCGAGAGCTTGGAAGAGCTGCGTGCAGCCGGTGTTGCCGATGTGCCTGCCGGCGTCGAGTCCGAGCCCGTCGTGGTGAGTGCGCCCGCGCCCGAGCCAGGGCCGTCCGCCCCGGCATCCTCGTTTGAGGCACTTGTCGGCGCGCGCGATGCCGCAGGTTCCAATCCACTCGATAGCCTAGCCGCCCCGGTGCTCTCGCCGCAGGATGCCCTGGCCGCCGCCATCGCGGGCAACGCGTATGCCGCGCCGACAGAGCTGCCGGCGGGTGCCGTGCATGCCGACGAGATCGAGCGCACCTACGGTCCGCTCACCTGCAAGGCGCTGCCGGCACTCATGGAGTGGCTGGCCCTGCGCTCCGACTTGGATTCCCTGGCCGGCGAGACGCATGCCATCACCATGATGACCATCCACTCCGCCAAGGGCCTGGAGTTCCCGGCGGTGTTCGTGGCCGGCATGGAGGAGGGTATCTTCCCGCACGTGCACGATTTTAGCGGCAGCGATGACCCGGGTAAGCTCGAGGAGGAGCGTCGCCTGGCCTACGTCGCCATCACGCGCGCCCGTAAGCGACTGTTCTTGACCTATGCGGCCACGCGTCGCACCTACGGCTCGACCTCTGCCAACCCGCGCTCGCGCTTCCTCAACGAGATACCGTTTGAGGATATCGAGTTTAGCGGTATCGGTTCTGCTGGTTTTGAGGGCACGGGCTGGGAGAAGCGCGGCGACCGACACGGCACCTTTGGATCGGGTATGGGCTCGGATATGTACGGCGGCAAGGTGTTCGGTTCGCATACGCGCTCGACCGGCGGTTCCGGTTCGCGCGGCGGATCGAGCTTTGACGATTTCTTTGGCGGCAGCACTTATGGGACCGAGCGCCATCGTGGGGTCTCGCCCGACGCCGGCCGTGTTGCCTCGACCTTTGGCTCGGGCGCGCCGCGAGCCAAAAAGCCGTCGTCTAAGGTGTCGCCGACGGTGGAGCGCAAGGTCGATCGCGCCAGCGCATCGCAGGACTTTGCCGCGGGCGATACCGTGAGCCACAAGACCTTTGGCGCGGGTACCGTGATCTTGGTCGCCGGAGACATGATCGAGGTTCAATTCGAAAAGACCGGCCAGACCAAAAAGCTTATGAAGGGCTTTGCACCTATAGTGAAACTGACCTAGGCGGCTTTCCCAGGCACGGCACTTCGGCCTTCAATCGTCGGGCATGACCTCAAGGTCTATGCCCTCCTCTTTCAGGCCGATTTGCCGCACCTGGAAAACCCGTACATCTGGCTAGACGGGCGCGCCGGGGGCTTTGGTCGCCTGCTCGGGCAGTCCTGCGCAAGACGGAGGCCACATTAAGTGGCCTCCTTTGCGTGCAAAACCCGCGATCGATGTTGCCCTATACGCCCGCCCAGATCCTTGGGTAACGTTGCTGGACGAACGTCACTTTGCTCGTGCGCTTTTTGATCTGGAGAACCGGGTAGGCTGATAAATAGATATGGCAAGGGGCTCCCCCGTTAAAGAACGGGGGAGCCCCTTGTTGCGTTTTGAATGGTGCGCTTGGCTTTGATGATTGATGATTTTATACGATTCAGTATAATTTCAGATAGATACTAAAATCTAACTGAAATGAAAACGGTGAGTGGACATGCTGCTAAATTGTCTCCCTAAAAGACTCTTCTCTTTAGAGCTCGCCATCGACTCAGAGCCAGTTGAGATGCAGATTCCTCGCATGTATCTTGAGCGGTTTTCGCTTCGCTTGGCACGACTCGGCATGTCTGAGCAAGGCCGTTTTATTGTTGCGGAACCAAAAGAACCGCCCAGTGTCATTTCGGCGCGAAATCTCGTCAATGCAGTGCGCAAGATAGATGCTCGTCCGGTGGCAATTTGCTGGGATGCTATGGATTTAGGTTTTATGCGCGCGCTTTCTTCGGAGGGGCTTGCATATATCCGAGATGAGCGAAATGCGTTTCTGCCGTTTATCGGAGCCGTTATTTCCGATGAGGTGCTGGGTGCTTCTCTTGCTGCCCCGCTTTCGCCCCAATCTCAACGAATCGTTCTAAATCTCATTGCGGGACGATGGGTTGACTGCTCCGCCGGCGACCTAGCGCGTTTGTGTGGCAAAAGCGCGGCAAGCGTCAGCGGCTATCTTTCGGAAATCGCTGCTATAGCTCCTGGGCTGATTATGCGTGACGGCAAAAAGCGTATATTGTGCGACGCCGGGCTGTCGACCGAGACGTTGCTGGATGGGTTTGAGGACTATCTTCGCACGCCAGTTATAGAACGCATTCGGCTTAAGGGGACAATCAACAGGGTAGAATTGCGGGCCGTTGATGCGCTGCTTTCCGGTGTGTCTGCCCTTAGCTATATGTCCGATCTTGCCCATGAAGACTCTGCTCCAACCATTGCTCTCGAAAAGTATCAGCTAGAGGCCTTAAAAGAGCATATGGGCGACAAATGGCTGGAGGCCCAGTGGTACGAACCGGCTGCTATCGAGATTGAGGTCTGGTCGTATCCCGTGGACGAGCCGTTCGATGTTAGTTTTGACACGACGGGTTTGCAATGTGTCGACCCGTTCTCCTTATACGTTGCCTGCGCAAAAACGAATTACAAAGACGACCGTCTGCTCGATGCGGTCGAACAGCTCAGGAGGGCGATATGCCAAAAGTGAAGGGAATAGAGCGATTTGCCGACGCCATGAGCAGTTGCAAAGGTGGTTACGTCCTTATTGGTGGAGGGGCCTGCAGCGTTCTATTTGACAGCGAAGGTGATTCGTTTAGGGCAACCGAAGATTTGGATGTCGTCGTAATTGTTGATGGGGAAGGCGTTGAATTCGCCGCTGCATTGTGGGCATTTATCAAAGCAGCTGGATACGAGGTTGGAAAGGTCGGCGATGGAAAGTGCACTTACTATCGGTTCTGTTTGCCCAAAGGATCAAGGCGAGCCCTAGACTATCCCGGTCAAATCGAGTTGTTTGCCCGACATCCCGATTTTGTGCTCGAAGACGAAATGAGCGAGGTAGCTCCTCTTTCCTTTGACGGGGCGATATCGAGTCTTTCCGCCATTATTCTCGACGATGGCTACTACGAATTTATTCGCGACAACACAACGAACGTAGAGGGCATCACGTTGCTCGATGCGCTCCATATCATCCCCCTCAAGATGCGTGCGCACATTGATATCAACAGGAGCTATGAAGAAGGGCGTCATTGCAACGATATAGATCGGCGGAAGCATCGTTCAGATGTTGCTCGACTTGCCGGTTTGTTGTCGTCCTCAGCACGTTTGGAGCTAACGGGGCAAATGAGGGTTGATGCGGAGGATTTTCTTACGGACTTTAATTCGTATGTAAATCGGCAGACCAACCGTAAGGAAAGGGCTCGGCTTCAGGACACGTTATCGTTTCTCGAAAAGGTCTACCTATAGGCACCTTGATTCGTTATGTATAGCAGGGGCTCTTCCGTTGATGAACGGAAGAGCCCCTTGTTGCGTTTTGATTGTTGTTGCTAGTCGGAGGCTCGCCTGGATGGGGCGCGGGGTTTGGTCGATCGCGAGTTCCGCACGAGCCGGAGAGTACTTAATGTGCTCTCCGTGCGAGCAGGACTGCCCGAGCAGGCGATCAAACCCCGCGCTCATCCCGGCGAGCGCTCGGGGATCGGTAGCTTACAGGTGGCTGATGATCAGATCCATTTTGCCTTCGAGTTCGATCTGGTCCACGGTGCTCGGAGCCAGCAGGTGGCTTCCCTTGTGGACGGGGTCGCCGCAGACGGTGCCTTCGCCGTCGATGACCGACAGGCACATGAAGGGCCAGCGCTGGTCGAGGGTCTTGTTGCCGTCAACACGTACGCGATCGACGGTGTAGCAGGAGTTAGACTCGAGTTCGGTCACGCCGCCCACCTCGGGCGCGGTCACCGTGCCATCGGTCGGAGCCTGAGCATCAAAGTCGATGCAGTCGAGGCTCTGCTCAATGTGCAGCGGGCGCAGTTTGCCGTCGGTGCCGGGACGGTCGTAGTCGTACAGGCGATAGGTGACGTCGCTCGACTGCTGCGTCTCCAAAATGAGCGTGCCGGTCTTGACGGCGTGCACGGTACCGGAATCGATCTGGAAAAAGTCGCCCTTGTGAATCGGCAGCACGTTGAGCATGTCGTCCCAACGGCCTTCCTCGATCATCTGCGCGGCCTCGGCGCGGCCATGCGCGCGCTGGCCGACGATGATCGTGGCGCCGGGCTCGCAGTCCAGCACATACCAGCACTCGGTCTTGCCCAGGCTGCCGTTCTCGTGCTCGGCGGCGTACTCGTCGTTGGGATGAACCTGGATCGAAAGATCGTCCTTGGCGTCCAGAATCTTAATGAGCAGCGGGAACTCCTTGCCCTCGCAGTTGCCAAAGAGCTCGCGGTGCTCGGTCCACAGCCACGACAGCGTGTGACCGGCATACGGGCCCTCCGCAATCTGGCAGTCGCCGTTGGGATGGGCCGAGATGGCCCAGCACTCACCGATGGGGCCCTCGGGAATGTCGTAGCCAAATACGGTTTCGAGCTGGCGGCCGCCCCAGATCTTCTCGTGGAAGATCGGCGTCAGTTTAATCAAATCGGACATATTCATACCCCCATGGTGTTGTGCGGTCGCCCCTTCTAAACATAATGAGCGTCCGCATGACTACAAAACTACAAAAACCTATGCCAACGTTACATTGTGCAGCTCAAAGCGGTCGCCAACGTTGCGCGAGATCGAATGCTCAAAAGCAGTGCCGCTATCCAAGAAGCCGATCTGGCTGAGCTCGAGCAGGGGAGAGCCGGGTTTGGTGTCCAGGCGCTCAGCTTCTTCCTCGGTTGCCGCTACAGCACGGATAGTGCGGTGGAAGCTTGAAATCTTCAGCCCGCATTGCTTGTGAATGAAGCTGTAGACCGATCCGTATAGGTCTTTCTTTTTAAGGCCCGGAATCAGTTCGATTGGCATATAGGTGTACTCGATAACGATGGGCTTCTCATCGACCTGGCGCACACGAACGATGTGATAGGCGAAGTCATCCTCGGCCATTCCCAGCTGGGCGGCGACGTCCGCCGGCGGATTGACGATCGAGAAATCGTAGACCACCGAGGCAACCTTCTCCCCGCGGTGTGCATATGAAAAGCCCTGGGCGCGGTCGTTCTTGCCCTGGAAAAACGCCTTGTCAGGAAGTCCCGCCGTGTCCTTAACGTAGGTGCCCGATCCGCGCCGGCTGGTAATAAGACCTTCCTCGGTGATTTGCTCGATAGCTCGTTTGACGGTGATTTTGGAAACGCTATAGAGCTCGCAGAACTCAACGACGGTGGGAAGTTTGTCGCCCGGTTTAAGAGCGCCATTCTCGATACTTCGACGAATATCTGCAGCTATCGACTCGTATTTGGGAATCATGGAACCTCCTTTCCAACCTGATTGAGAATAAAAAAGTATAGTCAATACCTAAGTATCTCTATTGAGTTGTTGAAAAGTTCGAGAAAGATAAAATAAAAACTCGCCCTGCTTGCAAAATCAGAGCGTTTTAAGTGATAAACATCTGGGTAGTGTCGTGTTGAGAAATGATCGGTCCGAGGACGGGGCCGAACCGATATAGCACCCAGCGAACCGAATCCCGTATTCTGCGCTTCCCCGGATAAAACCTACCAAAACAAACCTGTCCCTTTTTGGTAGGTTTTTGCCTTGGGAGCGGTACCATACAGGCAATGATTAAACGAGAAAGGTGGGCCCCTATGGAACCCAAGCAGTATTACATCGGCATCGACGTCGGCGGTACCTCGGTTAAGGAGGGTCTGTTCGACGAGGACGGAAACCTGCTGGCCAAGGCCAGCGTGCCCACGCCTCCCATCGTTGACGCTGCGGGCTTTGCCGCGGTGACCGAGGCTATCGACCAGGTGGTTGCCAAGGCCCAGATTCCGCGCGCCTTTGTGGCGGGCATTGGCCTGGCCGTTCCGTGCCCCATCCCGGCGTCGGGCGATGCCAAGGTCAAGGCCAACATTGCCATTAACCTGCCCGAGCTGAGGATCGCCATTCAGGAGCACTGCCCCGACGCGGTCGTTAAGTACGAGAACGATGCCAACGCCGCTGCCATGGGCGAGGCCTGGCTCGGCTCTGCCAAGGGCGTGCAGAACGTGGTGATGGTCACCATCGGTACCGGCGTGGGCGGCGGTGTTATCGTTAACGGCGACGTGGTATCGGGCGTTGTGGGCGCCGGCGGCGAGATTGGCCACATGTGTCTGAACCCGGCTGAGGAGCGCACCTGCGGCTGCGGCGGCCATGGCCACCTGGAGCAGTATTCCAGCGCCACCGGCGTGGTGAGCAACTACCTAACCGAGTGCAAGAAGGCGGGCGTCGAGCCCATCGAGCTCACCGGTCCTTCCGATTCCAAGCACGTGTTCCAAGCCTGCCGCGAGGGCGATAAGCTTGCGCTTGCCGCAGCCGATACCATGGCCGACTATCTCGGTCGTGCTCTGGCGCTTATTGCCAACGTGGTTGACCCCGAGGTGTTCCTGATCGGTGGCGGCGCGTCCGCTTCGGCCGATGTCTACCTCGACGCTGTTCGTGAGCACTTCCAGCGCTACGCGCTTTCCGCCTCGCGCGAGACGCCCATTAAGGTCGCTTCGCTCGGCAACGACGCCGGCATCATCGGTGCCGCCTACGTAGCCCTGCGCGCCGCCGGTAAATAGTCGATGCAGGATGGCGAGTGGTGCAAGGGGGACAAACGTCGCCCCCCAGGCTCGCCCCAAATTGCGCCGTGGCCCTTCCATCTGCGAAGGCTCGGCATCGGCGTGCTACCATAGCTACGTCCAAGTACACATATCAAGTGGAGGATATCCATGGCAAACGTTCTTGTCTTTGGTCACCAGAACCCCGATAACGACGCCATCATGAGTGCCGTTGTCCTGTCTCAGCTGCTCAACCAGGTTGAGTATGCCGGCAACACCTACGAGGTCTGCGCCCTTGGCCAGCTTCCGGCCGAGTCCGCCAAGCTGCTCGCCGACGCCGGCATCGCCGAGCCCCGCATGATCGATTCCGTCGAGGCCGGTCAGCTCGTCGTCCTCACCGACCACAACGAGTCCGCCCAGTCCGTCGCCGGCCTTAAGGACGCCACGGTCTTTGGTGTCGTCGACCATCACCGCATCGGCGACTTCGAGACCGCCGGCCCGCTGCACTACATCTGCCTGCCCTGGGGCTCCAGCTGCACCATCGTCACCAAGATCGCCGGCGTGCTCGGCGTTGAGCTTTCCGACGTTCAGGCCAAGCTGCTGCTCTCGGCCATGATGACCGATACGCTCATGCTCAAGAGCCCCACCACCACCGATGTCGACCGCGCCGTCGCCGCCAAGCTCGGCGAGCAGGTGGGCGTCGACCCGGTCAAGTTTGGCATGGAGGTCTTCCTCACCCGTCCGTCCGGCTCCTTCACCGCAGCCGAGATGGTCGGCAACGACATCAAGATGTTCGAGCCCGCCGGCAAGAAGCTGCTCATCGGTCAGTACGAGACCGTCGACAAGAGCCGTGCGCTCGGCATGATCGACGAGATTCGCGAGGCCATGCGCGCCTACGCCGCCGAGAAGGGTGCTGACGGCATTGTCCTGTGCATCACCGACATCATGGAGGAGGGCTCGCAGGTCCTGCTCGAGGGCGAGACCGAGGCTGCTCAGAAGGGCCTGGGCATTGCCGACGAGCACGACGGCGTCTGGATGCCGGGCGTCCTCTCCCGTAAGAAGCAGGTCGCTGCCCCCATCATGGCCGCCTGCTAGGTTCTTTTGACCAAACGCCACGACCGGACCGCGGACGCCCCGCGCTCCGGTCGTTTTTTGTGCACGGCGCCGCGTCGTCTCTTGGACAGGCGTGCCCGTGCCGTTGGGCAAATAATGTTCAACCTGTGGTTCCGCTTTTCGGCCACGCCTGCGTGCTTGTCGTGCAGGGTAGGCTAGATGCAAGCGTAATACGTTAGAGCGCGGCTCCGCCACTTGGGCGGGCCGTGCTTTTTTAAGACGGGAACCCTCCCGTGAAAGGAGCCGCCCATGGCAGCACCCGAGCAGCTGTTCAACGTCCGTGAGCGCAAGCGTTTTGAGCGTCACGACATTTGGGAGCGCATTGCCGAGAACGGCACGATTTCCGCCGCCGTCATGGTCTGCGCCGCCATCGCCGCCGTCATCTGCGCCAACACCGATGCCTACGAGGCCATCCATCACTTTTTAGAGACCCCGCTGTATGTGGGTCTGGGCAACCTTACGGCTGGCCTTACCGTCGAGCTTTTCGTCAACGACTTTCTCATGGCGATCTTCTTTTTGTTGGTGGGCATTGAGCTCAAGTACGAGATGACGGTCGGCGAGCTCAAGAATCCGCGTCAGGCCATGCTTCCCATGCTGGCGGCCGTTGGCGGCGTCGTCGTTCCCGCCTGCATCTACCTGATCTTTAACCATGCCGGCGCCCGCAACGGTTGGGCCATTCCCATGGCAACCGATATTGCCTTTGCGCTGGGTGTGCTGTCGCTTTTGGGCAATCGCGTGCCCAACGGCGTGCGCGTGTTCTTCTCGACGCTCGCTATCGCCGACGATCTCATCTCCATCGCCGCCATCGCCATCTTCTACGGTCAGAGCCCCAATCCGTTTTGGTTGGGCGCCGCCGCGCTTGTGACCTGCGCACTCGTGTGGCTCAACAAGACGCAGCATTACCGCCTTGCCCCGTATTCGGTACTGGGTCTACTGTTGTGGTTCTGCATGTTCAAGAGCGGCGTGCATGCCACGCTTGCTGGCGTCATCTTGGCCTTTACCATCCCGGCCAAGTGCGGCGTCAAGCTCGATAACCTCACCGATTGGTTGGGCGAGTGCCTGCCGCTGCTCGATGACCGCTACGACGATGAGGCACACATCCTGGGCCAGCATGACTTTACCGTCTCGACCACCAAGGTCGAGCGCGTCATGCACCGCGTGACCCCGCCGCTCATCCGCATGGAGCGTCTGATCTCCACGCCGGTCAACTTTGTGATTCTGCCGATCTTTGCGTTCGTGAACGCACAGGTTCGTCTAGTGGGCGTGGACATGAGCACGCTGCTCTCCGACCCGGTGACGCTCGGCGTGTACTTTGGCATGCTGCTGGGCAAGCCGATCGGTATCTTTGGCATGACGTTTGCCCTGGTTAAGCTTAGGGCCTGCGAGCTGCCGCACAATGTCAACTGGCACATGATTGCCGGTGTGGGTATTTTGGGCGGCATCGGCTTTACCATGTCGATTCTCATCAGCGGCCTTGCCTTCCCGACGGCTCAGTTTGAGGTTCTGGCTGCCAAGGCCGCCATCCTTGCCGGTTCGGTCACCGCTGCCGTGCTCGGCATGATCTACATGAGCGTGGTCTGCAAACACCCCGCGCCCAAGGGCGAGTAAAAACTCGAAAAAAGACACCAGAACCGGTTTGGATGCGTTCGAAACTCGGATCCGGGTGCTACTGGCCCCCTGCCAGATACCCCGTGGTCAAAAAACGCCGTTTGTGAGTACTGTTACAAACGGCGTTTCATTTTAGGTGTGGAAAATAATGAACAAAGTTATAAGAACTGTACGTTAATGAGTGACCATCGACTTCCAATTTGGCGCTAGCTGACGTTGATTAGGGAATTTCAAGTCCAGTTTTGCCGATTACGGCCAAGAATCGCTGCTACTAAAAAGGTAACAGTACTCATATTTGCCCTTTTTTGGCCGCAAGCCCTAAAACAAGCCTCGCCAGGGTCGGGAAACGGGCCAAATCGTCGGCCTTGAGGCTTATTCCACGGTGCCGTAGACGGCGCCCCAGCCGTGGGCGGCCAAGGCGGAGTTGAGCTGGTCGCAAAGTGACTGGCGGTCATAATAGCCGGGCGGTAGCAGGTTGACGATTTCCATGAGATCGGGTGCCAGGTCCAAGATTTCGGCCTGTACGATCAGATCCAGGCGATCGATGGCGTGGCGGTCGTAAAACAGCCCGTCGACCAGGCGTTGCAGGTCACCGAATTCCTCGGCCTGGAACGATCCGTACTCCATAGTGCCTCCTTGGGCGCCCCACGCCGGCATGCGCGGCGATTCGTAATTCATTGCGATGGACTTAATCTATCACGGCTTCATAACGTTTCGACGGTGGCGGTCTATACTTAGAAGAACTGCAATGTACCGCTTCGCGAAAGGTCGCACCCATGCAGACGATCTACCAGAAGATGGAGACCACCGAACTCGATGCCGCCATCGAGACGCTCAAAGCCGAGGTCGCCGAGGTCAAGGCCAAGGGCCTGGCGCTCGATATGGCCCGCGGCAAGCCGTCACCCTCCCAGGTGGACATCTCGCGCCCCATGCTCGATATCCTCAACGCCGACGCCGATCTGCACGACGGCAGCGTCGACTGCTCCAACTATGGCTGCTTCGAGGGCATTCCCTCGGCACGCAAGTTGGCAGGGGAGTTCCTGGGCTGCCCCGCCGAGCAGACGCTCGTGCTGGGTTCGTCGAGCCTTTTGATCGAGCATGACATCGCCGGCATGTTCTGGCGTTGCGGTTCGTGCGGCAGCGAGCCCTGGGACGCCTACGAGGCCGCACACGACGGCAAGAAGGTCAAGTTCCTGTGCCCCGTTCCCGGCTACGATCGCCACTTTGGCATCACCGCCGACTTGGGCATCGAGAACGTCCCCGTCGCGATGACCGACAACGGTCCCGACATGGACGAGATCGAGCGCCTCGTTGCCGCCGACGATTCCATCAAGGGTATCTGGTGCGTGCCCAAGTACTCCAATCCCACGGGCGTCACCTTTAGCGAGGACACTGTGCGCCGCCTGGTCGAGATGCCCACGGCCGCGCCCGATTTCCGCATCTTTTGGGACAACGCCTACTGCGTGCACGACCTGTACGACGAGTCAGACGAGCTCGCAAACATCTTGGACCTCGCTCGGGCGGCGGGCACCGAGGATCGCGTGGTGGCCTTTGCCTCGACGTCCAAGATCACCTTCCCGGGCGCCGGCATCGGCTTTATCGGTGCGAGCCCCGCGGTCATCGCCGAGTTCTCCAAGCGCCTGAAGGCCGGCCTCATCAGCGCCGACAAGCTCAACCAGCTGCGTCACGTGCGCTTCCTTCCCACCATCGAGGCGGTCAAGGAGCACATGAAAAAGCATGCCGAGTTCCTGCGCCCGCGCTTTGAGGCCGTCGAGCGCAAGCTCACCGAGGGCTTGGGCGACACGGGCTGTGCCACCTGGACGCATCCCCGCGGCGGCTACTTTGTGAGCTTCGATGGTCCCGAGGGCTCGGCCAAAAAGGTCGCCGCGCTTTGCGCCGACCTGGGCGTCAAGCTCACGCCGGCCGGCGCTACCTGGCCCTATGGCAAGGACCCGCGCGACACCAACATCCGCATCGCGCCGAGCTATCCCACGGTCGAGGACCTGGAGGCCGCGCTCGATGTGCTGGTGCTGGCCGTTAAGCTGGTCGCTGCCGAGCTTGCGCGTGCCGAGCGCGCCTAACGCGCGGCTTCCCGTACTATCCGCACTTTCGATACGTAAAGGAGCGTATACATGGATTTGGGTATTTCCACCAACCCCACGCCAGAGCTCTACACCATTAAGGTAACCGGCGAGATCGATATCTCTAACGCCGATAGCCTGCGCAATGCCATCGACCTGGCGCTCGAGCAGCCTACTGAGGCCGTTGAGCTCGATTTTGCCCAGGTGAGCTACATCGATTCGACGGGCATTGGCGTGCTCGTGGGCGCCGCGCACCACGCGGTCGACCACGGCAAGCGCTTTAGCTGCACCAATGTGCAGCCCCCGGTGATGCGCGTGGTTCAGCTGTTGGGTGTCGACCAGGAGATTTCGATCACCGCTGCATAATCCCTGCCCCAAAAGGGCGTGCCGTTTGGCATATGTTTGTGATGCGCTCGGACGTTTTGGCGTCCGGGCGCTATACTTAACCGAATGAATAGACGAGTTCCGGCCGAATGGCGCGGTGCGGGCTCGACTCACATCGAGCCTTGGAGGTATGTGTGTTTGGTATTGGAGAGGGTGAGCTCGCGATCATCGTGGTCTTCGGCTTTTTGCTGTTTGGCCCGGATAAGCTCCCGCAGATGGGCCGCACGATCGGCCGTGCCATCCGTCAGTTCCGCGAGACGCAGGAAAAGATGACGGCCGTTGTTCAGTCCGAGATTATCGATCCGGTGAGCGAGGCCGCGTCGGCCCCGGTCAAGCCCAAGAAGGCTGCTGCGACCGACGACGATTCCGATGCGGACGAGGATGCCGCCGAGACGGCAGCGCCCGCCAAGAAGGAGACCTTTGCCGAGCGTCGCGCCCGTCTTGCTGCCGAGAAGGCCGCAAGCGAGGGTGCTGCTGAGGGCGAGAATGTTTCCGAGGAGCCTGCGACCGAGGGCGCCGAGCCCGCCGCTGCTGCCGAGTCCACTTCCGCTGCAGAGTCGGAGCCCGAGCCGGCAGAGCCCACAACGGCCGATCTCTATGCCCGTCGTCCCCGCAAGCGCAAGGCCGTCGTCGACCAGCTCGCCCGCGAGCTCGAAGCCGAGGACGACACCGCTGCCGCCGACGCCCCGAAGGGAGGCGATGAGTAATGCCTATCGGACCTGCGCGAATGCCGCTCTTCGATCATCTGGGAGAGCTCCGTCGCCGCTTGACCATCGTGGTCGTGTCGGTATTTGCCGCAGCCATCGTGCTGTATTTCGCCACGCCCGTGGTGCTCGACATCCTGAAAGACCCCATCCGCTCCTTTGTGCCGGACGGTAAGTTCTACATCACCACCACGCTCGGCGGTTTTGGCCTGCGCTTCTCGCTGGCCATCAAGATGGCCGTGGTCATGTGCACGCCCATGATCATCTGGCAGATCCTGGCATTTTTCCTGCCGGCGCTGCGCCCCAACGAGCGCAAGTGGGTCGTGCCCACGGTGCTCGCCTCGACGGTGCTGTTCTTCCTGGGCGCCATCTTTTGCTACCTCATCATTATCCCGGCAGGCTTTGAGTGGCTCATCGGCGAAACCTCGGCTGTCGCCACGTCGCTGCCCGATCTGGAGGACTACGTCAACATGGAGCTGCTCTTTATGATCGGCTTTGGTGTGGCGTTTGAGCTGCCACTCATCATCTTCTACCTGTCCGTTTTCCACATCGTGTCCTACGCGGCCTTCCGCAGCGCCTGGCGCTACGTGTACGTTGGCCTGCTCGTGGGTTCGGCTGTGATCACGCCCGACGGCTCGCCCGTTACGCTGGGTCTCATGTATGGCGCCCTGCTCTCGCTCTACGAGATCTCGCTCGCTATCGCCCGCGTGGTCATTACCGCGCGCGAGGGCAAGGAGGGCTTGTTTGTGAGCCATCTGGACCTGTTCTCGGACGACGAGGACGACGAGGAGTAAATCGGTATGCACGAGGTTGGCATTGTCAACGGCATACTCGATACGGTGATTCGCGCGGCGCGTGGGGCGGGGGCCTCGCGCGCCGTTTTGGTAACGCTGCGTATTGGGGATATGACCGAGGTCGTGCGCGAGGCGCTCGACTTTGCGTGGGAAACGTTTCGCGACGAGGACCCGCTCACGCGCGGCTGCGAGCTTGCCGTGGAGGAGGTCCATCCACAAAGCGAGTGCCTGGACTGCGGAGAGGTCTTTGAGCACGACCGTTTCCATTGCCGCTGCCCCCAATGTGGCGGCGCCAACGTGCGCCTGCTGCACGGCCGCGAGCTCGACATCGCCAGTATCGAAATCGAAACCCCCGACGATTAGCCCACCAGCCACCTGGGAACGGGGTATAACTGTTAGAAGTTAAGGAGTGCCGAATATGGCCGAGAAAACGATTGATATCGCATCGCCGATTCTGTCGCGCAACGAGCGCCTGGCAGATCAGCTGCGTCAGAGATTTAATGAGACAAACACCTATGTGGTCAATGTGCTGTCGAGCCCCGGTTCGGGTAAGACCACTACGATTCTGGGCACCAACGAGCGCCTGCGCGACAAGGCCGGCCTGCGTTGCGCCGTCATCGAGGGCGATATCGCCTCGGACGTCGACGCGATCACCATGAAGGAAGCCGGCATGCCCGCCATCCAGATCAACACGGGCGGCCTGTGCCACCTCGAGGGCAACATGATCATGGAGGCCGTCGACGCCTTCGACCAGGCGGTGGGCCTTCAGAATATCGACGTCATCTTTATCGAAAACGTGGGTAACCTGGTCTGCCCAGTCGACTTTGACCTGGGCGAGAACCTGTCCATCATGATCCTCTCGGTGCCCGAGGGCGACGATAAACCCATCAAGTACCCGGGCATCTTCCAGCACGCCGGCGCGCAGCTGCTCAACAAGGTCGATGTGGCCCCGGCTTTCGATTTTGACATGGATAGGTATACTAAGACACTCGATGACCTCAATCCGCAGGCGCCGCGGTTTGCCGTGAGCGCGCGCAAGGGCGAGGGCATGGATGCCTGGTGCGATTGGCTCATCGGGCAGATTGAGCAAGCAAGGGCGTAAGTCGGCCGCCATGAGCGCGGGCGTAGCCGCAGAGATACGAGATAGGAGCCTCTTTTGAAGCTCATCATCGCCGAGAAAAACGACGCCGCGCGTCAAATCGCCGAGCGGCTGTCCACGGGTAAGCCCAAAAAGGACAAGGTGTACAACACCGCCATCTACCGTTTTGAGTGGAAGGGCGAGGAGTGCGTGACCATCGGCCTTGCCGGTCACATCCTGGCGCCCGATTTTTGCGACAGCGTGCTGTTCGATAAAAAGCTGGGCTGGTATTCGGTGACCGAGGACGGTGAGATGTTGCCGGCCGATATGCCCGATGGCCTGGCCCGCCCGCCGTACGACACCAAGCGCAAGCCGTTCCTTGCCGATGGTATCTCCATCAAGGGCTGGAAGCTCGAGAGCCTGCCTTACCTCACCTGGGCGCCCGTCATTAAGTTGCCGGCCGAGAAGGAGCTCATTCGTTCGCTCAAGAACCTTGCTAAAAAGTCCGACAGCGTTATCATCGCCACGGACTTCGACCGCGAGGGCGAGCTGATCGGCTCGGACGCTCTCAACAAGGTGCGCGAGGTTGCGCCGGACTTGCCGGTTGCCCGCGCCCAATACTCTTCGTTTACCAAGGCCGAGATCACGCAGGCCTTCGATAATCTCGTCTCGCTCGACCAGAATCTGGCCGACGCCGGCGAGAGCCGTCAGCACATCGACCTCATTTGGGGCGCGGTGCTCACGCGTTACCTGACGCTCGCCAAGTTTGGCGGCTTTGGTAACGTGCGCTCCGCCGGCCGCGTGCAGACGCCGACGCTCGCCCTGGTGGTCGAGCGCGAGCGCGAGCGCATGGCGTTTGTGCCCGAGGACTATTGGCAGATTCGCGGCATGGGTGCCGCGCAGGGCGCTGCCGAGGACGATCGCTTTAAGATCGCGCACAAGACAGCGCGCTTTACCGACAAAGATGCTGCCGAGACGGCGTATGGTCACGTCGACGGCGCCAAGACGGCGACCGTTGCCGCGGTGACCAAGCGCTCGCGTAAGCAGCAGCCGCCCACGCCGTTTGCGACGACCTCGCTGCAGGCTGCCGCCGCGGCCGAGGGCATCTCGCCTGCGCGTACGATGCGCATCGCCGAGTCCCTCTACATGGCCGGTCTCATCAGCTACCCGCGTGTCGACAATACCGTGTACCCCGCGACGCTCGATCTGGGCGCCGTGGTGAGCGACCTGGCAAAGATCAACCCGGCGCTGGCGCCCGTGTGCAAAAAGGTACTCGCCGGTCCCATGAAGCCCACGCGCGGCAAGGTCGAGACTACCGACCACCCGCCTATCTATCCCACGGGCGAGGGCGATCCGTCCACGCTCGACGGCGGCCAGCGCAAGCTCTACGACCTCATTGCCCGTCGCTTCCTGGCGACGCTTATGGGTCCTGCGACCATCGAGAACACCAAGCTCGAGCTCGATGTGAACGGCGAGCCGTTCGTGGCTTCGGGCGATGTGCTCGTGACCCCGGGTTTCCGCGAGGCGTACCCGTACGGCCTTAAGCGCGACGAGCAGATGCCGCCGCTGGAGCAGGACGACACGGTCGACGTGTTCGACATGAAGCTCGAGGCCAAGCAGACCGAGCCGCCCGCGCGCTACAGCCAGGGCAAGCTCGTGCAGGAGATGGAGAAGCGCGGCTTGGGTACCAAGTCCACGCGCGCGAGCATCATCGAGCGCCTGTATGCCGTGCGCTATCTCAAGAACGATCCCGTGGAGCCGAGCCAGCTGGGCATCGCCATCATCGACGCGCTGACGCAGTTTGCCCCGCGTATCACGAGCCCCGATATGACCAGCGAGCTCGACGGCGACATGACCCGCGTGGAGCGCGGCGAGGACACCGAAGAGCATGTCGTGACGCACTCGCGCGCGCTGCTGGCCGGCGTGCTCGACGAGCTGCTCAAACACACGCAGGAGCTCGGCGACGCCATCAGCGACGCCGTCACGGCCGATGCGCGCGTGGGCGCCTGCCCCAAGTGCGGCAAGGACCTGGTCATGAAGACGAGTGCCAAGACCCGCGGCAGCTTTATCGGCTGCATGGGCTGGCCCGACTGCGACGTGACCTATCCGGTGCCGAGCGGCGTCAAGGTGAGCCCGCTTGAGGGCGAGGCCGCTGTGTGTCCCGAGTGCGGTGCGCCGCGCATTAAGTGCCAGTCGTTCCGCCAGAAGGCTTTCGAGATCTGCGTGAACCCGACGTGCCCCACCAACTACGAGCCCGATCTTAAGGTGGGCGAGTGCAAGGTGTGTGCCGAGGCAGGACGCCATGGCGATCTGATTGCGCACAAGAGCGAGAAGAGCGGCAAGCGCTTTATCCGCTGCACCAACTACGATGACTGCGGCGTGAGCTATCCGCTGCCGGCGCGTGGCAAGCTCGAGGCGACGGGCGAGACCTGTCCCGAGTGCGGCGCCCCCATCGTGGTGGTCAACACGGCGCGCGGCCCGTGGCGCATCTGCGTCAACATGGACTGCCCGACCAAGGAGAAGAAGCCCGCCCGCGGCCGCAAGACCGCGACCAAGGCTAGCACGGCGAAGAAGACCACGGCGGCAAAGAAGACGACGGCTAAGAAAGCCACTGCCGCCAAGAAGACGACCGCGAAGAAGTCGACTGCCAAAAAGACCGCTGCCGACAAGTAGCCGCACGGTCGAAACATCACCTAAAACAAAAACGAGCGAGGACCTCAAGATCCTCGCTCGTTTTTTTGGGTAGTCATTGGGGACGTTCTTTAATGACTAGTCGTTTAAGAACGTCCCCAATGACTAGTTCACTTCGACGGGCTTTGCGCCGGGGTAGCGGTCCTCAAAGTCCAGACGGTATTTGTTGTCGTTGGTGCCTGCAACGTTGTCGCGCGCCAGCGGCGCCACGATCTCATCCTTGTGGTTGGCGGGGCTGGAGTACTCAAGGCTGATCTCCCAAGCGTCGCAAATGACGTCAATGCGATTCTCCAGGTCGTCGTAGAGCGCGATGATGTCTTTCCACGAGCTGTAGTTCTGCGAGTCGACGGGAACATCCAGGTCCTCGACCTCGTCCTTGAGGGCGCCGATCTGATCCTCGAGCGCCTCGGCGGTGTCGCTGGCCGACTGACGCGAACTGCGGTCATCCTTAAGGTAATACGTGTTGAATGTGGTGGCGCAGTCGCGGATCTGCTGGTCAAGATTGGAGAGCCTGCTGTAGTAGGAGCTCAGCTGGTCGTAGATGTTCTGCTCGCCGCCAGCCTCGTCATCATCGTCAAGCTTGTTGGGGTCACCCTTAACGGAGGCATCATCGTCATCGTGGTCGATTTTGACCTTTTCGATCGTCGTGCCCTTGGTATCATCGGCGCCCTTGTCGAAAGGCTTGATCATAAAGAACATGACGAGCGCGATAATCACGACAACGAGTACGGCGATAATGCCGATGAGCAGCGCATTGTTGTTCTTGGGGGCAGCGGGGGTGCCGGCCTGTGGAGTGGCGGTCGGTATGGGCTGCTGGGGCGCGGAGCCGGCTGGCGTCGCCCATTGCTGCGTCGCACTAACTTCCGGCTGGGGAGCGGGTGCGGGCTGATGAGCGGACCGCATGGTCACGTCCGCCTGCTGGGGCTGAGTCGCCGTGGGCTGCTGCGCAGACTGAACCGTGGTCGCGGCGGTGTCGAAGGCGGCATCGGACGCGGCGGCATGTTCGGCTGCCTGCGCACCCTCTTGCGGCTGAGAGGCCTGGCCATCATCGGTTACCGGCGTTCCGCAGTTGGTGCAGAAGCGCTCGCCGTCTTTCAGAAGCTTGCCGCAATGGGTGCAAAACCGGGGCATGATGGTTCCTTCCATTCGATGTGTTGGCTAGATTATAAGGTGGTTCAGGTGCGGTTGGACCGCGCCGACCCAACTGGTTATATGAGGATAGTCATGCCGCGCAAGCCCTGTCGCATGCGTCACAAAGACCGTGCTCGCTCGTTTGATGATGGACACCGATGCCCAGGCACAAGGTCGCGAGAACTATACGAGCGCCCGTGATGCTGCGGCCGTGTTGCAGCGCCTGGCGGCGGGGACAGTCGCGACGCCCGCGCTGTGCGAGCGGGCGCGCGGATATCTGCTGGCTCAGGAAGACGCGCGCGGTATTGTCGAAGGCGTTCCCGGCGGCGTTTTGGTCGCGCACAAAACGGGCAGCCTGGCGCATGCTCAGCACGATGTCGCAATCGTCTACGCCGAGCGTCCTTACGTGCTGGCAATCCTCACCCAAGACCTCGAGCGCGAACAGGCCCTAGCCCTCGAGCGCGACATTTCCTTCGCCATCAACGCTCGCGCCCACTCCTAACTTGCGGTGAAATAGGGATTGTACTTGCTGTTAGAAGGCGTATTCAGTCCCTATTTCACCGCAACTTAGAGGGTCGGCAGCTGGGGACGTTCCTTTTCTGCCGGCACTTTAGGAACGTCCCTAACTGCCACCTAGTCATTTAAGAACGTCCCCAATGACTAGGCCCGATTTGGGGTGCGCCGGACGCTGGGGTATCATGGCTTGGTTGCTATAACTTGCATTTTCGCGCCTTGTAGGAAGGGGCTGCGCCCATGGCTTTTGAGCCCGCTCAACATAGCTTTATCACGCTCGAGGGCGTCGACGGTGCCGGCAAGTCCACGCAGGCGCGCCTGCTGGCCCGCGCGCTCGACCTCGCTGGCTATCAGGTCGTAACTCTGCGCGAGCCGGGCGGCACCGCCATCGGCGAAAAGATTCGCACTCTGCTGCTCGACCCCGCCAATACGGCGATGGGCGATACCTGCGAGCTGCTGCTCTACGAGGCCGCGCGTGCCCAGCTGGTGCACGAGGTCATAGCTCCCGCCCTCGCTGCCGGCAAGGTGGTCCTGTGCGACCGCTTCTACGATTCCACGACCTGCTATCAGGCGTTTGCCGATGGTCTCGACCGTCAGATGGTACGCGATGCCAACAACCTGGCTGTCGCCGGTACGCATCCGGCGCTCACGCTCGTCTATCACATCACGCCCGAGCAGGCGGCGCTGCGCATGGCGGCCCGCGGTGCGGCCGATCGCATGGAGGCCAAGGGCATGGCCTTCCAGGAGCTCGTCTATCAGGGATTTTGTGCCATTGCTGCCGAGGAGCCAGACCGCGTAAAGCTCATCGACGCCACCGTGCCCATCGAGGAGGTTTTCGGGAAGACGGTCGAGCAGGTTCGCGCGTATGGTCTCGGCATTCCGCAAGACGCTGTCGTCGCCGCGCTTGCCAAGGAGGCCGAGTAACATGGCCCCCGCTCAGGCAAGCCTGCTGGCCAAGCTCGACACCCAACAGCGCGTGCGCGATTTTTTGACCAACGCCGTCTCCAGCGGCCGCGCATCGCACGCCTACCTGTTTTTGGGCGCGCCCGGCGCCGGTAAGCTCGATGCCGCATGGGCGCTTGCCCAGGCATTTCTGTGCGAGCAGGACGGCTGCGGCTCGTGCGACAGCTGCGTGCGCGGCGCGCGCCATACGCACCCCGACGTGCACTATTACACCCCCGAAAGCGCTACGGGCTACCTCATCGCGCAGACTCGCGAGCTGCTCGATGACGTGCCCCTGGCGCCCATCCGCGCCAAGGCAAAGGTCTACATCATCGACCGTGCCGAGCAGCTGCGCGCCAACACCGCCAACGCGCTGCTCAAAACGCTCGAGGAACCGCCCGAGGGCGTCATGTTCATCCTGTTGGGCACCTCGGCCGACGTGATGCTGCCCACCATCGTGAGCCGCTGCCAGTGCGTACCGTTTCGGCTGGTGTCGCCCACTGTGGCCGCTCAGGCCGTGAGTCGCGCCACCGGTCAGGATCCCGCGCGCTGCCGCATGGCCGTCGCTGTGGCGGGCAGCCCTACGCGCGGTATCGAGTTCCTCAAGAGCGCCGAGCGCCAGGACGCCCGTCGCCAGATGGTCCGTGCCATCGACTCGCTCATCGCCGCCGACGAGGCCGATGTGCTCAGTCGCGCCAAGTCGCTCATCGTCGCCGTCAAGGCGCCGCTCGCCGAGGTCAAATCAACGCAGGAAAAGGTGCTCGAGCAAAATGCCGACTACCTGTCGCGTGGAGCATTGAAGCAGCTTGAGGACCGCAACAAGCGCGAACTCAACGCGCGCGAGCGTTCGGGTATCATGGAAGCGCTGGCGAGCGCGCGGACGCTCATGCGCGACGTGCTGCTGACACTTCAGGACGAGGCGGCAGACGTGGTGAACGAGGACGTGCGCGACACGATCGGGCGGCTTGCCGCGGCGACGAATGTTGCGGGTGCCACCCAGGCGCTCGAGGCGGTTGCCACCGCTGAGCGCAACATCGCCAGAAACGTTACTCCCCAGCTGGCCATCGAGGTCATGCTGTTCGATATCAGGAAGGCACTGAAATGCCGTTAGTCGTACCCGTTAAGTTTACCTACGCCTCGCGCGACCTGTGGTTCGACCCACAGGATTTGGATATCCTCGAGGCCGATTATGCCATTTGTTCTACCGAGCGCGGAACCGAGATCGGCCTGGTCACGGCCGATCCCTTCGAGGTGCCGCTCGACGAGATCGGTCAGCCGCTCAAGCCCGTGTTGCGCGTAGCGAGCGACATCGACCTGCAACTTGCCGACGACCTGGCTATCCAGGGTGACGAGGCCATGGTCGATTTCCGCCGCCTGGTCAAGGAGCTCGACCTCGAGATGAAGCCGGTCGGCGTCGAGTACCTGTTTGGCGGCGAGAAGGCCGTGTTCTACTTTGCTGCCGAGGAGCGCGTCGATTTCCGTCAGCTCGTCAAGGACCTGTCCTCGACGCTGCACATTCGCGTCGACATGCGCCAGATCGGCGTGCGTGACGAGACCCGCCTGGTGGGCGGCTATGCCCAGTGCGGCCAGGAGCTCTGCTGCACGCGCTTTGGCGGACAGTTTGAGCCGGTTTCGATCCGTATGGCAAAAGAGCAGGACTTGCCGCTCAACTCGTCCAAGATTAGCGGCGTATGCGGCCGCCTGATGTGCTGCCTGCGCTACGAGTTTGAGGCGTACAAGGACTTTAAGAGCCGCGCGCCCAAAAAGAAGACGCTTATCGATACGCCGCTTGGAAAGGCGCGCATCCAGGAATATGACACGCCGCGTGAACAGCTGGTGTTGCGCCTGGAGAACGGCAAAGTCTTTAAGGTCAACCTGGCCGACATGACCTGCTCTGAGGGCTGCAAAAAGAAGGCCGCCGAGCAGGGCTGCAACTGCCGCCCCGACTGCGTGACGCGCGATGTGCTCGAGCGTATCGAGTCGCCCGAGATGCGCCTGGCGCTTATGGAGCTCGACCGCGAGAACGGCGTCGACGTGGGCGATGGCCTGTCGAGCGCCGACCGTCTGGCGGGGACGACGATGCCCAAGCGCCGCCGTCGCGATGCAGACGCCGATACCCGTGCCGGTCAGAGCCAGGGCGAGAGTCGCGGCCGCGGCAAGGGTCGCGGAAAGGCCGAGGCACCCGAGGCTGAGGAGGCTTCCGGTGGACGTCGCCGCCGCAATCGCTCGGGTTCGGGCAATGCCGGCGAGGCCGCTCCCGCAGGCAAGAATTCCCCCCGCGAGCGCGAAGCTCAGCAGCCTCAGCAGCAAAACCGCGGCGGTGGCATGAACCCCACGCGCCGTCGCCGCCGCCATTTGTCGAGCGAGGAGCGTGAGGACGCCTTCCGCGCCGCAGCCGCTCGCGAAGCCGGTGCCGCCCCCAAGGGTGGTTTGGGTTCCGATACGCCTGCCGACAAGGGTGGCAAGCAGCGCAACGATGACGAGCGCGCCCCGCGTCCGCGTCGTCGCCATTCCTCGGGCACGCAGCAAAAGCCCTCGGTGCCCTCCGTGGCCGATCAGGTCTCGGATGGCGAGGTCAAGGTCACACGTCGTCGTCCCGGAGATGGCGGAGGGGCGGCGGCCAAGGCCGCGCACGGCGCTGCTCGCGACGAACGCGAGTCGCGCGAAGATCGCGGTGGCGAGGGTTCGGCTGACCAGGGCCAGAAGCGCCGTCGCCGTCGTCGTTCCCGCAAGCCGCGTCAAGACGGTGGCGAGGGCTCGAACCAAAACTCGTCCACACCGCAACCGCCCACCGGCGAATAGCGCCCGCAAACGGATTTAACCTGCCTGACCCCAAACGCGTCGGGGTACTATAGCGCTGAATCAACAACCCTCCCTGCGACCGAGCGTAGGGAGGGTTGTGTCGTGAAGAGACATTTGAATGTGTTGGGACGCCTGCAAGGTGCCGGCATCCTACCGTTTGCGGATGAATTGCTACCGTTTGCCGAGCGGGCGGCGCACGAGGCGCTTGAGGTGTTGTCGCCCACGCGATGCGCCGGCTGCGAGCGCGCCGGTGCTCTTATTTGCCAAGACTGCCTGGCCGCGCTCGCGCTCATCGACCCGCGGCATAGCTGCACTCGATGCGGCGCCCCGTTTGGAGACTTGCTGTGCACCGAGTGCTCGGTCGAGGGTACGTCCTCGGCGATGGCCGAAGCGCTCGACCGGTGCCTGGCATGTGCCGTTTACACGCATCCGTTGCCGCGGATTATTAAAGCGTACAAAGACGCGGGCGAGCGACGCCTGGCGCCGTATCTGGCAGAGCTGCTATACGACACCGCCTTACATGCTCAGGTCGCGGCACCCGAACGCTTGGGCGGTGTGTTGTCCGGCGCCGATGCAGTGGTGTTTGTGCCCGCGACGGCGGCGGCGTTTCGGCGACGCGGCTTCGATCATATGGAAGCCATCGCGCGCCCATTTTGCGAGCTGTCGGGTGTTCCGCTGCTCGACGCCCTCGTTAAGTACGGTCATGGCGACCAGCGTGAACTCGGTCGTGAAGAACGCCGTGAACGCGCCCGAGGCATGTACGAGACCGTTGAGGACGTGCGGGGCCGCCGCCTGCTGCTTATCGACGACGTCATCACCACGGGCGCGACGATGGCAGCGGCTTCGGCGGAACTCAAGCGCGCCGGTGCCGCGGCCGTTGATGGCCTCGCTATCGCACGCGTTTGGTAGGGGTGATTCATGTGGCGGTAACAATCAGGCGGTGCAACAAACCGACAAAAGAACAGCTAGCGGCTTCCGTGATTCTGGCGGGTGCCTCGGCGTTGCGTATGATTCGAGCCGAGCGCCGGCAGATGGGCTACATCGGCTGGAAGGACCTTGAGCCTGAGGAGGAGCGCCGCGTGCTGTGTGCGTCGTCGCCCTCGACCGAGGACATCTATCTTCCCGACTTGGTGCGAATTGGAGCCAAAAGCGGCGAGGTACAAGAAGATCTGTGCTTGCTGGTGGGATCTGCGGTGCAGCGCCGCCGCATACCTGGCGTGGGCTGGTCCGTGTGTTCCGGGTTGCCTGCCGGCTCGATTCTAGAGGTGGAACCGGGGGTGTACAGCCTGTCTCCCGAGGCCCTTTGTGTTGCCGTCGCCCGCGAGGTCGGCTGTATCCAGGCGTTTGCCCTGGCCCAGGAACTGTGTTCCAAGATTTCACTGAGCGATCGCGGGAAGTATCTGCCTCCCTACACCTCGCCTGTTGCGAATAGACTTGCAAAGGACAAGGACCAACCGGCAGACGTGGGCTACTTTGAAGTCGAGCCGGTGTTGACGCCCGATCGCCTGGCAGATTACCTTGCGGCATGCAAGGGGAATGTGGCCAAACAGCTGCTGCGCCTGTGTCCCTACCTGTCAGAAAACCTGCTCTCGCCCATGGAGTGTATCATGCTCGCTCTGTTTTCGCTTCCGTTTTCCTATGGCGGATTTGCCTGCGGTCCCTTTAAGACCGACTACAAGATCGAGTTCGATGACCGCGCGCAGGCAATCTCGGGGATGCCGCATGCAGTTTGCGATGCGTATCAGGAAGCAGCCCGGTTTGACCTGGAATACAACGGTGAGCTGGGCCATTCCTCCCGGAGGGGACGTATCCATGATGAAAAACGCAACACGGGCTTGATTACTATGGGAATCGAGGTCGCGACGGTCAACAACGAAATGCTCTGCGATATGGAAGCGATGGAAGCGCTCGCATGGCGCATCCACCAGCGCATGGGTAAGCGATATCGCAACCGTGTTGACGCTCGCAGAAAGAAACAAGAGGCGCTACCCAAATGAGGAATATCCTGGCATCAATCTGACGTTATAGAGCGTGAAAACTGCTTGCAGAGCCAAAAATTCCTGCCACTAATTTGGTAACAGTACTCATATTTACAACTTTTTGGCCACTGCACCCTAAGAAGGGTGCAGTGGAGCTCCCCGTAGGGGAGCTCCGGGCTTCATGGGGGCACGAATGGTCCGCTCCGACCTGCAAAATCTGTGCTCACGGTGCGAATGGCGTCCCTAACCTTAAACTTTAGCTTGAACTTAGCTATAATGCGCTACGTTCCTGCCAGGCTGTGGTTGCGGACGGACGTAATGTCCATCCTAGTCCAAGACAGACGCGGTCAAAGGGATCCACGTAAGCGACCGCGTGCGCGCGGCGCGATCATGGCGCGTCCTAGATGTAAGCCGCACCGTCCGTTCTACTTTCTTTGGGGCAATACCGCCTCGCGGGCGAGCGGGCCAGTCGTGAAGGTGGCTACGGCCTCCCGAGCAAACACCCCGGTGCGCAAGTGTGGGGTCAAATACCAGGTCAGCTGGTGGGAACAACCCGTTATTCCGCGCAACGCACGGATTGTATACGACACAGAAGGCAGGGTAGTGGACATGGTGAGGGGCAGCTTGATGCACGCGGCTCGGTTGGGTGCTGGGACCGCGGCGGTCATTGCCGTATTGGGCTTGAGCGGATGCGCGTTCAATCCACTGTCCACGTTCACGACACCCACGATTAACCAGATCGAGCGCGAGACCGTCACGCCGGCGGTGTCGGACGATGCCCTGGTCACTCCCGGTACCCTGACGGTTGCCCTCGATACCTCCGATGCTCCGCAGGCCATGCAGGGTTCCGATGGTAACCTCACGGGCTACGCGGTCGACGCTGCCCGCGCCCTTGCAAGCCGTATGGGCCTTAAGGTTGCCTTCGTCGATGCGTCATCTGCCAATTCCGCGCTTGGCGACAAAAAAGCTGACATCTTCATTGGTGACATCAATTCCACGGATGGTGATATCAGCACGCTTGGTACCTGCCTGTACGACGCTGCGGCGGTGTTCGGAAAGACGAGCGACGGCGAGTCACTGAGCGTTTCCACCGAAAAGCTTAACACCGCTACCCTGGGCGTTCAGGCTTCCTCGGCATCGCGGGAAGCGCTCGCCAAACAGAGCGTCACGGCCAACCAAAAGACCTTCTCCAACATTAATGAGTGCTTTGAAGCGCTCGAGTCCGGCGAGGTCGACTATGTGATCTGCGATTCCACGGCCGGCGGTTACCTCGCACGTCTGATGAGCCAGATCTCCTACGTTGGCGCTCTCGAGACGCCCTCGACGCTCGGCGTTGCAGGCCCTGCCGCCAACGATGAACTGTGCCGTGCCGTGGGCGATGCCCTCGACGGTATTACGGCCGACGGCACGCTCGATGCTGTCCACTCTGTCTGGTATGGCACGATGCCCTATGACCTTACCACTAAGACGGTTTCGGGCGCTGATGTGCAGTCGACCGACACCGGATCCAGCGAGTCCGCATCCTCCGATTCGAGCAGCGAGGGTGCAACTTCCGAGAATAAATCGTCCAGCCAGGAGGGCACTATCACCGACGATGACATTAACAAGCTTAATAGCTAGTTATTGCTAGGGGCGGTGTCTCCTATACGCTGGGAGAGATACCTCTTCACGGTTTCAACACGCATGGCCGGGCTTTCCCGACAGGGGAGCCCGGCTTTTTCGTTTCCATAAAACCAGCAGGTCAAAGACATTTTTCAGGTGCAAAACCACAGCGGCCGTCGCGCTCCCATAGCGCACTTTGCCACGGAAAAGTGCGAGACTTCGGTATGCGGTATCAAGCAATCGTTATTCGGGTCTTTGGGAATCCGCGTGATTAAATGCACGGCAATGGGTACATAGCCAGTACAGTAAGTTCCCGAGGCAGATTGGAGCCACGTATGGATATCAAGGTTTCTGGACGCAAGACGACGGTAACCGATGCTCTGCGTGCGCATGTGGATGAGAAGATCGGCGAGGCGCTCAAGGTTTTCGATATCGAGCCCATGACGGTCGACGTTGTGCTTCGTTATGAGAAGAATCCCTCGAACCCCAACCCGGCAATTGTCGAGGTCACGGTTCGTGCCCGCGGTTCTGTGATTCGCGTTGCCGAGCACGGCGCAGATATGTATGCCGCCATCGATCTCTCTGCCGATAAGGTTACCCGCCAGCTGCGCAAGTTCAAGACCAAAGTCGTGGACAACCGCCAGGGTGGTGCCAGCGCCGCGGATGTCGCACCGGTCGAGCGCGTCGAGGATCTGGCCGACCTGCTGCTGCCCGAGGAGGAGGACGACCTGCTCGTCCGCGAGAAGGTCATCGATGTCACCCCGATGACCGAGGAGCAGGCGCTGGTGCAGACCGATCTGCTCGGTCACGACTTCTACGTGTTCGAGAACGCGACGACCGGTCTCATCAATGTGGTGTATCACCGTAAGAATGGTGGATATGGCATCATCAAGCCCCGTATCGAAACACTTGACGAGTAAAATACGTTAACTTGCATGAGTTAACGGCTGGCGGCCATCCCATGCGGATGGCCGCCTTTTTTACGTAAGGAGTCGCTTTGATGGACAAGGCCGCATCCGCCGGTCATTCGGACCGTTGCCGCATCGTTGTCGATACCTGCTGCGACTTTAGCCCCGAGGTCGCCGTGAACCTCGATGTCGATATCCTGGGTTTCCCCTTCATTATCGATGGCGAGGAGCGCACGGACGACATCTGGTCGAGCATGAGCCCTAAGGAGTTCTACGACCGCATGCGCGCCGGTGCCCGCGTGTCCACCTCGGCTGTGTCGCTCGGTCGCTATATCGAGTTCTTTACCGAGTGCGCCAAAGAGGGCACGCCCACGGTCTACCTGTGCTTTACCTCGGCGCTGTCGTCGAGCTACAACTCCGCGTGCCAGGCGGCAGATGCCGTGCGCGCCGAGTATCCCAACTTTGAGCTCTACGTGGTCGATAACGCCCTACCCTGCGCGACCGGCGAGCTTCTGGCGCTCGAAGCCGTGCGCCAGCGCTCGGCGGGACTCACCGCCAGGCAGCTGGTCGATTGGGCAAACGAGGCCAAGACCTACGTGCACGGCTACTTTACGCTCGAGAGCTTTGACGCACTGGCCGCCGGCGGCCGCATTCCACCCGCGGCGGCGCAGCTCACGGCAAAGCTCGACGTCAAGCCCGAGCTCTCCTACGACCTGGCCGGCTCGCTGTCGCTGATCGGCGTCAACCGCGGCCGCAAGAAGGCACTCAAGTCCATCCTCAAGTCGTTCCGCGAGAACTACGTGCCCGATCGCACCATGCCCATCGCTATTATGACTGCCGATGCCGAGAAGGACGGTGACTGGCTCGAGGCCGCCATCCGCAAGGAGGAAGGCTGCGCCGACGCCACGATTATCCGTAGTTCCGTCGGTCCTACCATCGGCTCGCACGTGGGGCCCGGCATGGTGGCGCTTGCATTTTGGGGCAAGAATCGCGCCGAGAAAGCCTCGCTTTCCGACCGCATCGCGCGCCGTGTGCGCGGTGAGTAGACAGGCGCTACAACCACGGGCGCCCCGCAACTCAAGCGCTGGCACCGAGTATTTAACCTGGTAGCAACACCCAACCCAAAAGGAAAGGTTTCATGGCAAACAAGCTCTCTGTCGCATTTATCGGCACCGGAATCATGGGTGCCCCCATCGCCGGCCACATCTTGGACGCCGGCTATCCCGTCACGGTCAACAACCGCACCAAGTCCAAGGCCGCAGCGCTTATCGAGCGCGGTGCCGTCTGGGCCGATACGCCGGCCGAGGCCGTGGCTAACGCCGATGTCGTCTTCACCATGGTGGGCTATCCCTCCGAGGTCGAGGAACTCTACCTGGCGGGCGACGGCCTGCTCGCGTGCACCAAGCCGGGTGCGGTCTTGATCGACCTCACCACGAGCTCGCCCGAGCTCGCCCGTGACATTGCCGAGGCCGCCCAGGTATCTGGCCGCATGGCGTTTGACTGCCCCGTCACCGGCGGCGAGTCGGGCGCTATCGCCGGTACGCTCACGGCTATCGTGGGCGCTACCGAGAACGACATCGCGCCGGTTCGCGACATCCTTGCCACCTTTGCGGCCAACATCTGCTGCTTCGACGGCGCCGGCAAGGGCCAGGCTGCCAAACTCGCCAACCAGGTGTCGCTGGGCGCCTGCATGGTCGGCATGGCAGACGCCATGGCATTTGCCGAGCTGAGCGGCCTTGACCTGGAGAAGACCCGCCAGATGATCCTGGGCGGTACCGGCAAGTCCGGCGCCATGGAGAGCCTGGCTCCCAAGGCGCTCGACGGCGACTACAAGCCCGGCTTTATGGTCGAGCATTTCATTAAGGACCTGCGTCTGGCGCTCGCCTACGCCGATGACCGCGAGCTCGCGCTGCCCGGCGCCGATGTCGCCTTTACGCTCTACGACATGCTCGACGCCATCGGTGGTGCCAAGCTGGGCACCCAGGCCATCACGGTCCTCTACAAGGAGGAGGCCGACGCCATCGCCGCCGGTCTGGACTGGTCGCAGTATCGTCCCGAGGAGCACGGTGCTCACGAGGAAGGCTGCGGTTGCGGCGAACATGGCGACGACCATGAGTGCGGTTGTGGCCACCACCATGGCGAGGCCCACGAGTGTTGCGGCGGCCACGGCCATGACGACGGCCACGAGTGCTGCTGCGGCCACCATCACGGGGAGTAGCGCCCATGAGCTGGACGTTCGTGGTACTTGCGCTGGTGCTCTTTCTCTTTGCGATCTACATTGGCTTTTTGTGCGGCCAGTGGGCGTGCGAAAAGCGCGTCATCACCAAGCGCGACTACTGGATTGCCAACTTTGCGGGAGCGGCGGCAGTCGTCCTGCTGACCTGGGTGTTCTCGCTGTTCCCGCTGGTGCAGTTTGCGCCGATCGGCTGGCTCGGCGGCTTTATCGCCGGCCTTAAGATGAGCTTTGGCGAATCCGTCGGCCCATGGCGCAAGCACGACGAGGTCTTTAATGTCAACAAGGCCCATCGCGCCGCCGCCGATGCGGGCGACGCCGAGGACCGCCGTCGCGCACGCCACAATGGCGCTTCCGACCGACAGCTCATCTCAGTCACCGATGACAGCAAGGGTGCTGGCAAGCACGCCAAGAAATAAATAGAAGAGGTAACTATGGCAGAAAATAAAGACGAACAGCTCACCGACGAGGAGCTGGCACAGCTTCAGCTGGCAGAGGAGAACGAGAACGCCGTCGACCGCCTGGTCCAAGAGCTTGGCTGTCCCACGCGCCGCATCCGCCAGTTTGCCGCCCGCGTGCTGCATCTGCTTGCTGAGCGCGATCCCCAGCGCGTCGTGCCCTGCGCGCCCGCGCTGATCGAGGCGCTCGACCGCCCCGAGGCTCAGACCCGCTGGGAGGCCCTCGATGCCCTGGCGGCGCTCGCCACTACCTGCCCCGAGCAGCTGGGCGATGCCTTCGAGGGCGCCGAGACCGCGCTGTTCGACGAGATTTCCTCCACGCTGCGCTACGCCGCCTTCCGCCTGCTGTGCGTGTGGGGAGCCACGGGCGTCGAGCGGTCGCGCGAGGCTTGGCCGATTCTGGACGAGGCCATCCAGTGCTACCACGGCGACCTCGAGTATCGCGACATGCTCGGTTGCCTGTACGAGTTCGGCCGGGGCGAGATCGACGCCGAGGTTGCCGAGAAGCTCGCACTGCGCCTTAAGTTCGACGCCGAGAACGGCAAGGGCAGCTATCTCAAGGCCCGTTCGAGCGAGATCTGCGAAATGCTTGTTAAACGTTTTGGCCTGGATCTCTCCAAAAAGAAGAAGCGTGCTAGCGTTAAAAAATCCGACGACGCCGAAGACGAGGAGTAACAGATTATGGCGCACGATGTAGTCCTGATTCCCGGCGACGGTATCGGTCCCGAGATTACGCAGGCCATGCGCCGCGTGGTCGAGGCCACCGGTGTCCAGATCAACTGGAACGTCCAGGAGGCCGGCGCCGGCGTCATGGACGAGTTTGGCACGCCGCTGCCCCAGCATGTGCTCGATGCGGTCGCCGAGACCAAGGTTGCCATCAAGGGTCCCATCACCACACCGGTTGGCACGGGCTTCCGCAGCGTCAACGTGGCCCTGCGCAAGCACTTTGACCTGTACGCCTGCGTGCGCCCCTGTCTGTCGCAGCCGGGCGACGGCTCGCGTTTCCGCGACGTCGACCTGGTCATCGTGCGCGAGAACACCGAGGACCTCTACGCCGGCATCGAGTTCGATGAGGGCGCTGCCGAGGTCGAGGAGCTCTCGCATCTCGTTGAGCGTTCGGGCCAAAAGACCTTCGCCGCCGATTCCGCGATTTCGATCAAGCCGATCTCCATCGCCAAGAGTCGCCGTATTGTGGAGTATGCCTTTGAGTACGCCCGCCGCTGCGGCCGCAAAAAGGTGACGGCCGTACACAAGGCCAACATCATGAAAGCGACCGACGGCCTGTTCCTACGCGTTGCGCGCGAGGTGGCCGCCAACTATCCCGATATCGAGTTCAACGACAAGATCGTCGACGCCACCTGCATGGGCCTGGTCCAAAACCCCGACGACTTCGATGTCCTGGTGCTGCCCAATCTGTACGGTGACATTGTGAGCGATCTGTGCGCTGGCCTGGTGGGTGGCCTGGGTATGGCCCCCGGCTCCAACATCGGTGCCGACTGCGCCATCTTCGAGGCAACGCACGGCTCCGCGCCCGATATCGCTGGTCAGGATATCGCCAACCCCACGGCCGAGATTCTGTCTGCGGCTATGATGCTCGATCATCTGGGCGAGAACGATGCTGCCAATCGTATCCGCGCCGCCGTCTCTGCCACGCTCGATGAGGGTAAGCAGGTTACCGGCGACGTACGTCGTGCCCAGACTGGTTCCGTCGAGGGTGCGGTGGGTACGCAGGCCTTCGCCGATGCCGTTATTGAGCACCTGGCCTAAAGCATGCAGGCTGCAAACGCCTAAATAGTACTTAAGTGTTTGCGTATAACCTAAGAATCAATATGCCCGGCGCCTCGTCGGGCGTATTCTGTTAGGGATTGTGTTCCCAATAAGGAGTAGCTGACTATGGGTCTGATTCAAAAGAAGGACGAGAAGGACGAGATCGACGGCATCCAGATCATCGAGCGCGGCGAAGGCCCCGACGGTGATGATGACGAGAAGATCGATCTGGTCGCCGGCACGTCTGCCGAACATATTGCCGCCGGCACGACCGCCGAGGAGGAGGACGCTCGCCTGGAGGCAAAGGTCGCCGCCGACGCCGCCGACGAGAACCTCATGCCCGAAGAGCAGGACGATGACGACTGCGACGTGGACGACCATGCATCCAAGCACAAGAAGACGATGATTGCCGCCTTTGTGGTCGCCATCGTGATTGCTGCGGTGGTCGGCTTCTTTATTGGCAATGGCGGCTTTGGCGGCAAGGGTGTCGGCTCGGCTACCCTCACCGAGGACCAGCTCGATTCGACCGTGGCAAGCTATAGCTACAACGGCAAGAAGAGCGATATCACCGCGCGCGAGGCCATCGAGAGCCAGTATAGCCTCGATAAAGTCAAGAATAGCGATGGCAATTACACCGCTCCGTCCGCCGACGTCATCCTGTCCTATGTGCGCAACAAGATCCTACTCGATGCTGCCGAGGACGAGGGCATCACTGTCTCTTCTAAGGAGATGAAGAAGTACGCCGAGGATTCTATCGGCACTTCGGATTACGGCACCATGGCCAAGCAGTACGGCGTGTCCAAGGATCAGGCCAAGCAGATCGTCCGCCAGTCCGCGACGCTGCAGAAGCTCTACAAGAAGAAGGCGGGCGATAGTGCGAGTATGCCGACCGCTCCAACCGAGCCTTCCGACGGCAACGAGGACACCGCGAGCAAGGATTATGCCGACTACATCATCAACCTTGCCGGTGACGAGTGGGATAGCGAGAAGGGCACCTGGAAGGACGAGAACAGCACCTACGCTAAGGCCTTCGCCAACGATTCCTTTACCGCCGATAGCGCAACCTATAAGCAGGCCATGACCGCCTACTACACCGCCTATCAGCAGTATTCTTCGCAGGCCTCCAGCGCCAGCTCCAAGTGGACCGGGTACGCCAACGGCCTGTACGCCAAGGCCAACATCAGCATCTACGGCCTGTTTGCATAAGGTTCGCCTGAGCTTCCGAGTGCGAAGCCGGTATATCTGATTAAGCCCGTTAGAACGGACATCGTTCTAACGGGCTTTTTGCGTTGCGGGAGAGATTGGTATTACAGTGTAAAGCTTATCTACTCGTAAAAATTGAAATATATGGGTTGACCTGCTGTTATTCTATTAAAACTGCTATAGTACGTGGTGTCTGGTTACAACCAATTTCGAGTCATTTATCCGGCAGGTATCATTATGGCAATGGGAGCGCGCAAACAACCTCTGTACGATCAGCTCGTCGATTTGCTGACCGATAAGATCGATCACGAGCTTCGACCCGGCGACTATTTGCCGTCCGAGCGCGATCTGTCGGAACGCTACGGGCTTTCGCGTACGACGGTTCGCCTTGCTCTGCAGGAGCTTGAGCGCTTGGGCTTGGTGGTCCGTCAGCGCGGCCGCGGAACCATGGTGTGCGACCGCTCTCTGCAGACGGCAAACCTCACGCAAACCTATAGCTTTACCGAACAGATGAAGGCGATTGGCCGTGTGCCCAAGACGACGATTCTTGAGTTTACCGAGGTCGAAGCTGACAAGAATATTGCCGTAGAGATGAACGCGCGTCTGGGCGAGCGTCTGTACAAGATCAAGCGCCTGCGCATTGCCGATGGCGTGCCGCTGATGATTGAGTGCACGTATCTGCCAAGCCGCAAATTCTTTGCGCTTAAGCGTCCCATGATTGAGAACAAATCGCTGTACGACATGATCGAGCAGGACTATCACGAGAAAGTTCGACTGGCCGAGGAGGAGTTCTATGCGAGTATCGCCCGCCATTCCGATGCACGTCTGCTCGAGATTGCCGAAGGTGCGCCGGTCCTCGATTTGGTTCGTACCACCTATGACATGAACAACGAGATTATCGAGTATACGCGTTCGGTTGCGCGCGCCGACCAGTTTAAGTACAAGGTCTACCACAACCGCGCCGTCTAGAGTTATTGGGTATAAACGGCTTGGCGTGTTTTGCGACGGGTGCAAAGTGTGCCGAGCGGTAGAAGGCAATGAACAATCGCTCAAATTAACAATGCAGTGGTTTTTGACCCGCCCTTAAACACACTGCGGGTACGGGAGCATAGATGAGCACGTATGCTATCAAGGCCGACAAG
>NZ_CAAKNY010000012.1 GCF_901212495.1 Collinsella aerofaciens
GTCCCGCGGGCCGCGAGGTGCGGTTCCGGAAGAGCTCGGGCGATTAGTGCGGCTCGGCTGAGGACGTCGCCGTCCTTGCACCTGCCGTCTATCGACCAGGTAGTCTACCTGGGCCCTTACCGGAAGGAGAACTAATCCCTGGAACGGCTTCCCGCTTAGATGCCTTCAGCGGTTATCCGCGCCGCACGCGGCTACCCGGCCGTGCCGTTGGTCGACAACCGGTTCACCGGAGGTGCGTCCACCCCGGTCCTCTCGTACTGGGGGCAGCCTCCATCGATTCTCCTGCGCCCACGGAGGATAGGGACCGAACTGTCTCACGACGTTCTGAACCCAGCTCGCGTACCGCTTTAAACGGCGAACAGCCGTACCCTTGGGACCTGCTCCAGCCCCAGGATGCGATGAGCCGACATCGAGGTGCCAAACCTTGCCGTCGATGTGGACTCTTGGGCAAGATCAGCCTGTTATCCCCGGAGTACCTTTTATCCGTTGAGCGACGGCCCACCCACTCGGGGCCGCCGGATCACTAGAGCCTGCTTTCGCACCTGCTCGGCTCGTGGGCCTCGCAGTCAAGCCCGCTTGTACTCTTGCATTCAAAAGGACGGTTGCCGACCGTCCCGAGCGGACCTTCGCGCGCCTCCGTTACCCTTTAGGAGGCGACCGCCCCAGTCAAACTGCCCGCCTGGCACGGTCCCCGAGCCGGTCGACGGCCTCGGGTTAGGACGCCGGTCGCGCGGGGGCAGTATTCCAAGGGCGGCTCCCCGGGGGCTGGCGCCTCCGGATCGATGCCTCCTGCCTATCCTCTACACGCGGGACCAGCGGCCAATGCCAAGCTGCAGTGAAGGTTCACGGGGTCTTTCCGTCCTTCCGCGGGTAAGTCGCATCTTCACGACCAGTGCAATTTCACCGGGTCCATGGTCGAGACAGCGCCCAAGTCGTTGCGCCTTTCGTGCAGGTCGGAACTTACCCGACAAGGAATTTCGCTACCTTAGGACCGTTATAGTTACGGCCGCCGTTTACCGGGGCTTGGCTTCGGGGCTTCGCGCGGTGCGCTAACCCCTCCGCGTGACCTTCCGGCACCGGGCAGGCGTCAGACCCTATACGTCGCCTTGCGGCTTCTGCAGAGTCCTGTGTTTTTGGTAAACAGTCGCTTGGGCCTCTCCACTGCGGCCCGCCTCCGCTCCCGGAGCAAGTCCGTTCACGTACGCGCGGGCACCCCTTCTCCCGAAGTTACGGGGCCATTGTGCCGAGTTCCTTGACCATGGTTGACCCGATCGCCTCGGTATGTTCTACCCACCCACCTGTGTCGGTTTGCGGTACGGGCGCGCACGCGCCTGCCTAGGGGTTTTTCTGGGGACCTCGGGCTCACTCGCTTCGCTCAATCGCTTCGTCCGGAGCCTCGCCCTCGTGCGGACCGGATTTCCCTGGTCCGCGGGCCGCGCTCCATCACGGGGACGTCCAGAACCCCGCCGAGCCACCCCCATCCGTCGCCCCGTCGGTCGTAGCGCCGCGTGCGCGGTGCAGGAATGTCTGCCTGCTGCGCGTCGGCTACGCCTACCGGCCTCGCCTTAGCCCCCGACTGACCCTGGGAGGATTAGCCTTGCCCAGGAAACCTCGGGTTCACGGCGGACGAGTTACTCTCTCGTCTCTCGCTACTCATGCCAGCATTCTCACTCCCATGCGCTCCACCGCCGGTCGCCCGGCGGCTTCACCGCCCATGGGAAGCTCCCCTACCGATTCTAATAGATAAAATCCCGCCGCTTCGGTGTCCAGCTTAGCCCCGTGTATTGTCGGCGCATGTCCACTCGACCAGTGAGCTGTTACGCACTCTTTGAATGCATGGCTGCTTCTAAGCCAACATCCTGGTTGTCTGGGCGGACGCACATCCTTTGCCACTCGGCTGGAACTTGGGGACCTTAGCGGGCGGTCCGGGCTGTTTCCCTCTCGAGCACACAGCTTAGCCCACATGCTCTGACTGCCGCGCTCTGGGCCGCCGGCATTCGGAGTTCGGTTGGATTCGGTAGGCGGCGAAGCCCCCTCGTCCATCCGGTGCTCTACCTCCGGCGGTGAACGCGCGACGCTAGCCCTAAAGCTATTTCGGGGAGAACGAGATATCTCCGGGTTTGATTGGCCTTTCACCCCTATCCGCAGGTCATCGCCGCCGTTTTCAACCGACGTGCGTTCGGCCCTCCACGGGGTCTTACCCCCGCTTCAGCCTGCCCACGGATAGCTCACCCGGCTTCGCGTCCGCGGCGCGGGACTCAAGTCGCCCTGTTAAGGCTCGCTTTCGCTACGGCTCCCTCTCGGTTAACCTCGCCCCGCGCCAGCGACTCGCTGGCTCATTCTACAAAAGGCACGCCGTCACA
>NZ_CAAKNY010000013.1:32-576 GCF_901212495.1 Collinsella aerofaciens
TTGGCTGCCTACGACCTTCACTGACGGCGTGGAGCAGATTAAGAACGCCTGCGCCGCCATTGCACAGGCGGACGAAGAACGTGGCCCCGAGTTCTGCGGTGCTCGCATTCAGGGCATCTACCTGGAGGGCCCCTTCTTTACCATGAAGCACGTGGGCGCTCAGAACCCCGCTTATCTGATCGACCCCTCCGAGGAGGTCTTCGACCGGTGGCAGGAGGCCGCCGGCGGACGCATCGTCAAGAGCGCCATGGCGCCCGAGCGTGACGGCGCCGCCGCTTACGCCGCGGCTCTGAGCGCAAAGGGCGTTGTGACCTGCATTGGCCACTCCGATGCCACCTATGATGAGTGCGCCGCCGCTATCAATGCTGGCGCCAGCTGCTTCACGCACACCTACAACGGCCAGCGCGGTCTGCATCACCGTGAGCCCGGTGTCGTCGGGGCCGCCATGGCCACGCCCAACACCTACGCCGAGATCATCTGCGATGGCAAGCATGTGAGCCCCGCTGCTATTAAGGCGCTGCTGCAGGCCAAGGGCTGGCAGCAC
>NZ_CAAKNY010000014.1 GCF_901212495.1 Collinsella aerofaciens
TCGGCCAGTAAGGCCCGAAAGAAAGGTAGGAGGCCATGACGAAAGGTCTGCACGTGCCTTCCGAGATCGGCAAGCTCAGGAAGGTCTGCCTGCACCGTCCCGGCGACGAGCTCCTCAACCTGCCGCCCGACGAGCTCGAGCGGCTCCTGTTCGACGACGTCCCGTTCCTTGAGGTCGCGCAGCAGGAGCACGACACCTTCGCCCAGATCCTGAGGGACCAGGGCGTGGAGGTCCTCTACCTCGAGAACCTCGTCGCCGAGGTGTTCGACCAGGTCCCCGGCGCCCGCGCCGAGTTCACCGACCAGTACATCGCCGAGGCCGGCATCCGCGGCCAGCACATGCCGCAGGTCGTCCGCGAGAAGCTGGACTCCATCGAGGACAACCTCGAGTTCGTCAAGAAGACCATGGCCGGCATGACCAAGGCCGAGATCGAGCTGCCCCTCACGGCGTCCACGACCCTCGACTCCCTGGTCAACTCCGAGTCCGAGTCCGACCTGATCATCGACCCGATGCCCAACCTCTACTTCACCCGCGACCCGTTCGCGGTCGTCGGCGAGGGCGTCAACCTCAACCGCATGTACTCGGTCACCCGCAACCGCGAGACCCTGTACGGCAAGTACGTCTTCAAGTACCACCCCGACTACAGGGACGTCTCCCTGTACTTCCGCCGCGACTGCCAGTTCCACACCGAGGGCGGCGACGTGCTGAACATCAACGAGAAGACCCTCGCCGTCGGCATCTCCCAGCGCACCCAGGCCGCCGCGATCGACGTCATGGCCCAGAACATCTTCTGGAACTCCGACTCCAGGGTCGAGCGCATCCTGGCCTTCGACATCCCGGTCTCGCGCGCCTTCATGCACCTCGACACGGTCTTCACCCAGATCGACGTCGATAAGTTCACGATCCACCCCGCCATCATGGGCACCCTGCGCGTCTACGAGCTGACCGCCGGCAAGAACCCGGGCGACGTGAACATCCGCCTGATCGAGGACACCCTCGAGCACGTCCTGGAGGACGCCACCGGCGTCGACCAGGTCAAGCTGATCCCCTGCGGCGGCGGCGACCCGATCGCGGCCTCCCGCGAGCAGTGGAACGACGGCTCCAACACCCTGTGCGTCGAGCCCGGCAAGATCTGCGTCTACGCCCGCAACACCGTCACCAACGACGTGCTGTACAAGGAGGGCCTGGACCTCCTCGTCGTGCCCTCCGCCGAGCTCTCCCGCGGCCGCGGCGGCCCGCGCTGCATGAGCATGCCCTTCTGGCGCGAGGACCTCTAAG
>NZ_CAAKNY010000015.1 GCF_901212495.1 Collinsella aerofaciens
GCGTGGGAGACCTAAGGACGGAGAAGTCGGAGGAGGCCATCCGCGCAGCATTTTTCGAGCTCGTGCGCGAGCGTGGATTCGAGCGCGTGACGGTCGGTGAGCTGTGCCGCCGCGCCCGCGTGGGACGCTCGACGTTCTACGACCACCACGAGGACAAGTATGAGCTGCTCAGCTGCCTGGTCGGGGAGGTCTTGACCCGAGCGCAGGCCATGATGGAGGAACGGTTCGCGGCGGCCTCGGACGTAGCGGCGGTGGTCGGCGGGGCGTACGCGTGGTTTGAGAGCGAGCGCGACGAGTTGTCCTGCCTGCTGACCATCCACGTCCCCGAGGCTGACCTCGCGGCGCAGTTCCGCGCCCTGTTGGAGGAGGGCTTCGAGGAGCGGCTTGTGGGCGGTGGGGGCACCGGGGACGGTACGCCCACCGTGCCCGTCGAGCTGCTCGCCAAGCTCTACGCCTCAAGCGCGCTCACCATGCTCGAGTGGGTGCTTGTGCATGGGAGCGAGGATGGTGCAGCAGCGACGTTCGTCGACGAGGCATGGGCGCGGTTGATGCCGTTGCTCGGGTGACAAATCGGTCGGGTCGGTTTGTCACGATCAAGTCGAATTGTCACGGAGTTGCTGGAACCAGACGCCGGAAGAAACCAGCCCACTCGCGCTCAACCCGAGGCTACCGCACCGAGTCCCACTGGTCCGCGGTGACGAGGCGACAGACAGTGTCGTGCGACTCGCCCACGAGCGGGTAAGCCACATCCCTCTGTTCGAACGCCGGTGCCATACCGCACTTTTCCATCACCCGACCAGAACCATCGTTCGAGGCGAAGTGCAGGCCCCAAACGGCCGGGGCGCCCAAGGTTCCGAATGCGTACTCGAGCACCGCTCCGAGCGACTCCGTCATGTAGCCCCTGCCCCAGAGGGAGCGACCGATCCAGTAGCCCACCTCGAGCGCACCCTCGCCCGCGAGCCTGCCGAAGTGCTCCCGGAGCTCGGGAGCAGAGTCAAAGCAGTCCAGGAGCTGCGAGCTGAACGGCTTGAGGGCGATGCTGCCGACCGGACCGTCCCCTTCGAACTTCACGATGATCGCCCAGTTGTTCTCAACGGCGAGGACGTCCCGGACGATCCGTGCACTCTCCTCGACGCTCGCGTGCGGAGGCCAGCCGGCGCGAGGGCCGACCAGAGGATCTGACGCGTATCGGAAGACCGACGCTGCCTCCGCGGCATCGTTCACGCGCCACGCCCGCAGCAGCAGGCGAGATGTCTCGATATCCCTCATTGGAAACCTCTGTCTCAGGACCTCAAGAGCGATTGCACGTCTCATCGGCAATTGTAGGGGCGAGCCCAGGCACCTGCCCCCGAGAGCGGCCGCCTACATATCTTCTCAGATTCCGGTCGGACGTCTTCGGCTGCACGTGCGCCTTAGATGACAAATCGACCTGACCGGTTTGTCACCTCGCCGGGAGCTCGAAGGTGAAGGTCGTGAGGCGGCCGGGGTCGCTCTCGCAGGAGATGGAGCCGCCGAGGGCCTCGGCGCGGCGTCGGGCGATGGAGAGGCCGAGGCCGTAGCCCTCCGCGCCCGAGCCGC
>NZ_CAAKNY010000016.1:0-40057 GCF_901212495.1 Collinsella aerofaciens
CTTGGCGTCGGTGCCGACGACGGAGCACGTCGCGGCAACATCCTGGCTTTCGGCCTTGGCAGGCTGAGCCTTGGCCTCTCCAGCAGCAGAGACAACGGCGGCGTCCTGCTTCGAGGCATCGGACGTCGATGCAGCCGTCGCCTCATTGCCGGCAGCGCTATCGCCCTCAGTCTTGCCGGTAGGGCCCGAAGCTGTCGCGGCGGCATCTTGGTCGGCAGTGCCCCCATTCGCCACCACGCCGCTCGCATTGGGGTCGGCAGCCGGGCTTGTCGCGGACTCACCAGAGCCGTTCTCGGCAGGCGGTGCCGCCTGCGCCACGGCCTCGGCAATGCCCTCGGCGCCGTCGGCCCAAAGTTGCGCCGGCGTGGCACCAAAAGCCATGGCAAAAGCCAGGAATGCCACCAGGCCGCGCTTGGCTACACCGCGTGCAATCGTGCCACGGCGATGCAACGAGGCGCGCTCGCGCTCGTCCTCAAACATATCCATTTGTCCCCCATTGTCTGTACTTGGAGCGTTACCTTGAGGCTGCCCCACGTCATCGCGCACATTGCGCTCGAGTACCCCCATCAGGGTCCCCCTTCCCTCCAGAGCCCACGCGTACCGGCGGCATGCGCCGCGACCGCATACAAGATGGGAGGCGATCCGACTTAACCTTAACGACCCGGGCGCGCCGTCCGATCTGCGACGCGACCATCCCGAGCCAAGAGGAATTACGGTTACTGGTACAGCCGGGGACTTGCACCCCGATTCTCCCAAACGCGCAGGAAAACCGCGCATTCGTGCGTCTCCGCACCACCATCTAGGCCATCGATTATTACCGTCAATATGGTAGCACGCAAAAGGGCCTCACACGCAGGCGAAGCCCAAGGTAAAAGCTATTGTTTGCGATAGGAGAATGCGGTGACGGTCGCAGCCTCTAGCGCTTGCCGCCGTGGCTGTTGCGCCAGATCTCGCGGCCCAGCATCAGCGCCAGCACCAGCGCACTCACGTAGCCCATAAAGCCAATGACAGGGATACCGAACACAACCGGCTCGATGCGCGCGTAGTACACCACCGACGAACCGATAAACAGGCCGGCGATCACAATTGCCATCGACATGCGGTCGATAATCCCGCCCAGCTGCCGCAACGCCTTATCGCTGCTCATGATCTGCGTGTTCACCTTAAGCTGGCCGCGCGTGAGCATGCGCGACGCCAAGCCCAGATACTCAGCCGCCTCGAGCGAGCCTTTTGCCGCGCGATAGCTGCTCGCGACAAGATCGCGCCCCATATCGCGTACGCGCGCATAGGTGCTTTTTTCGTTTTTGATATGCGTCTGTATGATCTGGATCATGTTGACGTTGGGCATGTACTCGGTCAGCAGGCCCTCGAGCGTCACCATGCCACGGGCGAACATCGTCACCACGCTCGGCAGCTCAACGTCGTTTTTGCGCGCCAGGTTTAGCAGCGAGGTCAAAAACTCGCCGATATCCAGGTCCTTAAGATCGAGGCCCGCAAAGTCGGCGACGATAAAGTCCAAGTCGGACAAAAAGGCCGAATGGTCGAGCTCGGCAGAATCGCCGCGCGTCACGGCAAAGCGCATAAGCGAATCCTTGAGCTTGGGCACGTCGCCCTCGGCCACGGCGAAAATCATGTCCTTGACGATACCGCGGTCGTGACTCGACATGCGCCCAACCATGCCCAGGTCGATAAAGTAAACGACGCCGTCCTTGAGAATGATGTTTCCTGCATGCGGGTCGGCATGGAAAAAGCCGTCATCGAGCACCTGCGTCGAATAGTCCTCGACAATCGCCGAGCCAATCTTTTCCAGGTCATAGCCCTCGGCCACCAGGCGCTCGGGATCGGCAATCGAGATGCCGTCGACGTAATCCATGACCACGACGTGCTCGGTGCACAGATCCAGATAGGACTTGGGGCACGTCACGCCATGGACGCTCTTATGGAACTCATAGAAATCGTTGAGGTTTTTGGCCTCGGCCAAAAAGTTGGTCTCCTCGCGAAACGAGGCCCACAACTCCTCGACGACGGCGTGTAAGTCAACAAACTGGTCGGTGTTGACGAACTTTGAGACGATGCGCACCACCGAGCGAATGATGTCGATGTCCTGCGCCATGACCTGCTGCGCGCCGGGGCGCTGCACCTTAACGGCCACGTCCTCGCCCGTCACCAGGCGGGCACGGTGAACTTGTGCAAGAGAAGCGCTACCGAGCGGGTTGGGGTCGATCGCGTCGAACATCTGCCCCAGGCGCTGGCCGTACTCCTCTTCCAGACAGCGGAGCACTACCTCATACGGCACCGGCTCTACGTCGGAGCGAAGGCGACGCAGCTCGTCGCAAAACCGCTGCGGCAAAATCTCGGAGCGGTTGGCCAGAATCTGCCCCATCTTGACGAACATGGGGCCGAGCTCTTCAAGCAGACGGCGCAGGCGCACCGGTGTGAGGTTATCCCATACGCGGTACTTTTTGATCAGGCGAACGATCTGCCCAATGCGCTCACGACGACCTGCCGGCGTGAGCTGGTATTCCTCGTCCGGCGCCATCGCGTCGGGCTCCTCGGGGACCATATCGACAGCGCGAGGCTTCTTGCGAGCGCCCGAGACGGTGGCATCGACCTCATCGACAACCGCCGTCTCGTCACCCAAGGGATCTAGATTGTTGTAATCGGTGGTGGAATCTGCCATCTGCGCTGCTACTCGGCCTCTTCGGCGTCCTCTGCGTCGTCGGGCTCAACGGACTCGACGGGCACCGAGGTCACGTTGTCCTCGACCGCATCGACGATGTCGCGCACATGGGCCAAAAAGGCCGTGCGCTGGGGGGCGGTCATAACGCGGACGCGGGCCAAGATGAGCTCGTCGAGTACGCGCTGCGCCGCGGTCTCGCCCTGCATGCCCAGGCGCTCGGTCAGGTCGGAGATGGTGCCACCCGCCTGCTCGAACATGTCGGACACGCTGCGGGCGATATCGGGGGTACCAGCATCCTTGCGAACCTGCTCGCCCTTGGTACCGAGGTCGTCAAGAACCTTCTTGCCGCCCTCGACGGCAACGGCAGCGGCGCCGAAGCCCACGTTGATGGCACCGTTAACAAGCTGATCGAATTTCATAACCATGGTTGGCTCCAATCGTGAACAACTGCATTAGCCTTCTTGTACCCAAGATTGAGCGAACGACACAAAATCGTTTTACCGCCAAGATAGGAATCGAGCGGGGCAAAGCCTTCGATGGCGCTTGCCCCGCTCGCTCGTTGCAAGGTCGTCTTTACCTCACATTATCGTTCATCGCGAAGGAATTCTTCATGGCACAGCTCGTGGTGTAGAGCACCTTGCCCAACAGAGCATCGGTCTCAACGCGTACGAGCTCGGCAAAGACCTCGTTGGCGCGGGCGAGCTCGGCGGGCACCTCGGCCTCGGGCAGCGCAGCTACGACAGCGTCAACGTCGTGAATCTGCTTGTGGCCCATGCCGCCGACTTTCTCCTGATAATCCTCGACGGCGCGACCGCACTCATGGAAACGAACATCGGCCAAGGCACCGATCAGGCGATTTGCCCAATAGAAATTCTCGGACGTCACGCGGGCCTGCGTGTCGGCATAGTACTCGGGCATGGTCTCGACATTGGCGTACAGCGGCACGAGCGCGTTAAACGAGTTGGAGCCAAACGCCATCCACTGCACGGCGCGATACGCCGGCTGCGCATAGGGGCGCAGCTGCAGCACGGCAAGCTGGCTGTTGCGGTTGATGCCGATGGGACGATAGGCGCCGCGCGTGGCGGGCGTGCCCTTGCTGCCGTAGCAATCGTACTCCGTGCCCTGGTAGTGGCTCGAAAGCACGTACTTGATGTCCTCGATGGTCACCTTGCGCTCGGGCACGCGGCTCCAGGGGATGTCGTCACTCTCGGGCGTGTAATCGGCGTCGGGACCGTCCCACACATCGCTGGGGTTGAGGCAGCGCTGCATATACCAGGCGCGCGGCGTGTTGTAGACGTGGTCGCTGTCGCTGTGCGAGCCAAAGGCCTCGCGCGGGTTGAAGACCGTCGCCGGACCGTCGCCCTCGACGCCCAGCGTCAGGTCCAGATGCCACTTGTCCATCCAGGAGCGCAGGTCAGCAGAGCACATGTGATCGGCCTGGGTGCCCTCGGCATCGTCCAGGTCAAAGCTGTCGATACCCAGCTGGTTAGGCATGGTCACATAGGCGTCATCGGGCACGCGCTTGGCGATCCAGTGGTGCCCGCCGATGGTCTCGAGCCACCAGATCTCATCAACGTCACTAAAGGCAATGCCGTTGTTCTCATAGGTGCCGTAGCGCTCGAGCAGCTCGCCCAGAATGCGCACGCCGTCGCGGGCAGACTTAGCGTACGGCAGCACCAGGGTCACCATGTCCTCCTCACCCAGACCGCCGGGCTGCGCCGGAACATAGCCGTCCTCGCCCTCGTTGCCCTTGGCGGGCACGTAGTCGACAAGCGGATCGGCGCCGCGGACGCGCTCGTTGGTGGTGAGCGTCTCGGTTGCGGACATGCCCACATTGAGCTCGTTGAAGCCGGCCTCGGCCCAAATGCCATGACCCGGGACAACGTCGGGGACGCTTGTGTAACGCATGGGATTGTCGGGCAGCTCAACGGTCAGGTGGCTCAGGACACTCGTGTAGACACGCGGCTGCTCGTCGGGATGCACCACGCGCATACGCTTGGGCTCAAACACCCCGTTGGACGAGTCCTCGTTGCGGGCGACAAGCGTCGACCCGTCGTAGCTCGCATTCTTACCAACCAAAATCGTTGTGCACGGCATGCGCATCCTCCTTGAGCGAAGAAATCAAACGGCAACAGTGTATCGCTTCGGCGCAAAAAGAGCGAAACCGCCGCCCCGGTAACCCCTGTGGCCAAAAAATGCCAACTTTGAGTACTGTCACCAATTTAGTAGCAGCAAATTACCTTGTAATGAGTGCTGAAAATCCCCATTTGTCCAAAAGCAAGACAACGTTATTCCCCACAGGTTCAATAAAATGGACTCCCTAACGAGAATGAATATCGTTAGGGAGTTTAAAAGACGTAAAACATATGTGACTATCTTGGCAACAGTACTCAAATTTGGCGTTTTTTGGCCACGTGGTATATGGCTAACCCCTCAAACAGCCCAAAACGCCTATTTCGATACACGCTCCGCCGCCTCGATCACGTGCTTGGCGAGAATCGCCGTCGTTACAGCGCCCACGCCACCCGGCACGGGAGTAATTGCGCCAACGATCGGCTCTGCAGCATCAAAATCGACGTCGCCGACCAGCTTGCCGGCGGCCTCGTCCCAGTTGATGCCCACATCGATGATCGTCTGGCCCTTGCGAACCGCATCCGCGCCAATCGTGCGCGCACGTCCAACCGCGGCAACAACAATGTCGGCAGAACGGCACTCGGCAGCCAAGTCGCGCGTATGCGTATGGCACGTCGTCACCGTGGCATTGCGGGCCGTAAGCATGGCGGCAACGGGACGGCCAATCACCAGCGATCGACCGACGACCGCGACCTTGGCCCCATCCAGCTCAACGCCGTAATGGTCCAGCAACGCCAGCACGGCCTCGGCCGTGCAAGGAGCAAAGCCCTCGCCTCGCCCCGAAAGCGTGGTAAGCAGCGAGGCCGGCGTCATGGAGTCAACATCCTTGGCGGGATCGAGTGCCGCGGCAACTGCATCCTCGTCAAGCCCAGCGGGCAGCGGGCGAAACATCAGGCAGCCGTGAACGGCCGAGTCGGCATTGATGTCCTTAATAGCCGCCAGCAGCTCATCCTGCGAAACATCAGCAGGAAGCAAAATGCGACGAGCCTCAATGCCAACCTTATCGCAGCGCTTGAGGGCACCGCGCTCGTAGGATAGGTCGTCCTCGCGCTCGCCCACGCGAACGATGGCCAGCGTCGGCACAACGCCGCGCTCGCGCAGAACAGCACAACGAGCGGCAAGCTCCTCAGTCAACGCGCGGGCGACGGGAGCGCCCTTCAACAGCTCAGCCATGACTATCCCCTCTTCCTTGCGGCATCGGCGGCACGGCGCGCCAGCGCATCGGCACGCGGCAGCCACGTATCCAGCAGCTCATCGCACGCCGCCTCGAGCTCCTCGGCGCGTGCCCGGTCTTTCATAGACGTGGTGTTCGCAAAGAGTGTCAAGCTCGCACCCTGCATGGCCGCGCGGCAAAACACGGCACCGCACGCCACATCGGACAGCAGCTGGCGCGAGCCCTTATCGGCCATGTCCTCGAGCAGCGCCAGCGCGCGCCCGCAGGCATCCATGATCCGATACGGTGGCATGGCCGCCACGTGCAACGCATCTTGAATCGTCGCGGGTCGAGCCGGATCATCGCGCGGAATACCGTATGCCGCCGACACCTGGCCGTACGCACGAACGTCCTCGGCGACCAGACCCACAAGTTCCTGCGCCAGCTCGTCTGCCTGGGCAAATGCGCGCGTCAGATCGTCCGCGCGATCGGAAAGCGCGGGATTGGTCACCCCATAGCGAGCAACCATCCCGCACAGCGAAGCGCCCAGCGCGCCTACAAAGGCGCTCGCGCTACCGCCGCCGGGAACCGGCTCACGCGCGGCAAGCGCCTCGGCAAACCCTCGGCAGGTTTTATCCATCATCTCTTGGCTCATCGAAACACCTCTGCCCACCGCGCCGGCCACCATGGGCCGCACGCATAATAAAAAAATGGGACAACGACGCCAGGAAGCGGTTGTCCCATTCATCGGTTTTATTGAAACCCAGTCTAACCCATAAGACAAAGGCTGTCAGGAGCTCTGGCTATCGGTGTTTCCGATTGCCGGCTATAGGCACGGGCTCCTAGTCCACCTGAAACGTCGGCAGCAGCGTGTCGATAATCTTCGACCCCATATCGCGGTTTGCAGTCGAGTACTCCAAATGCGCCGTGGCAATCGTCGAATCCGTGACGATCGTTTTTTCGTAAATGATCGTATCGTCCTCGCGCCACGAGACCACGTACCAGTTGTCGCCCTCTGCGGTATAGAGGTCGGCCTTGCCCGAGGTGTCCGCGTCGACGAACATCTCGTGTGCGGTTTCTTCGTTAATGTTGACATAGCCAAACAGGTTGATTACAAAGCCCGTCTCCGGATCCTTATACCTGGCGCCGCTGCCGCTGGAAGTATCTTCCATCTCAAAGCGATTGGGAATCGACATGCTATAAGGGTGAAGGTCGTTTGTGTACGTCTGCACGTCGGTTAGGAAATCGTCCGAATCGCCCGAGCCGTAGTATGCCGATTCGTCCTCGGAAACGGCCTCGTCATCCGACGACGAAGACTCCTTGGCCTTGGACTTGTCTCTCTTCTTCTTGGCAGAAGAATCTTTCTCGTCCGAAGACCCGGTATCGATCACCGAGATTTGCGTGTCGGAGCTCTTGGACCCGTTAAGCATCGCGAGCGCAAACACCGTGCCTCCCCCAAGGAGTACCACGGCGGCACACGCCACCGCGATGACAATCGGAACTTTGCTCTTGGGCTTTTGAGGCGCAGGCGCGACCGGCGGCATCGATTGGGTTAGGCCCGGGGCAGAGGAAGGACCAGCGCCCGTAGGCGTCGGCACGGAACCGCCAGCCAGCGACGCCCCGCAATGCGTGCAAAACGTCGATCCATCGGGAACTTGCTGTCCGCATTTTTGACAGAACATCGTTCGACCTTTCGTTGTTTAGCTTTTGTCACAGCCAAGTTTAAAACCCTAAGCCGGTATCGCTGTTGCGCAACATTGGGAGAATCAACCAATCCGCACGCTTGCCCAGCGCCAGGCCCACCTTGCGGCAAGCCCGTACACGCAAACATGGGACACATGGCCCACCCTAGCGAGCCGTCCGCGCGCACAGTAAAGGCAGGTAATCCATGGGCGGTTGCAGATAGCGGAGGACACGACCATGAAAAAGAAGGCCTTTGCGATCCTCACCCTCTGCATCAGTCTCTTTGCCGCGGTTGCCCTGGTGGGCTGCGGTGGCAGTGGCGGCGCTACCGGCAGTGGCGGTGGCGCCACGGAAAAGCCAGCCGTGGATATGAGGACCGGCTTCATTTGGTTTAAGGCCGAGGTGCCCGAGGGCGTCGAAATCACGGACGTCGCAGGCGATACCGCCGACAGGGCCCAACTTAAGTTCACCGAGAGCGAGCACGCCAGCGATCGCCTCATCCTGTCTTCGACTCTGACAAGAACGCCGACGAGCCGTTCGACTACGAGGCCAAATGGAAGGCCAACTTTGAGTGGACCGAGAATGACCCCGTCAAGTACAACGGCAAGACTTGGCGCAACGCCTCCTATACACACTCGGGCGGCGTGACGACTGAGTACTTCACCGAAGCAGGCGGCGGCAGCGTGTACGTGCGCATCGACAACGTCGAGGAGCACAAGGACGCCGTCGAGACCATGATGAAGTCTCTGGAATTTGCCGAAGACATCGCCGAAGCCATGGACGTCAAGCTCGACGATATCGAGATCAAGCGCTAAGCGACTGGCGAGCGCAGCGGGAAACACGGGCGCAGTGCAAACAAGCGACGGTACCCCAGCGCTTCGCACTAAGGGAGGGCCGGTAAACCGACCCTCCCTTTCTTATGCCGGCAGCCGACGAACGCGAAGATGCCGGACTCCGAAACCATCCCAGACACGGTAGCGGCACAAATAGACAAGCGCCCCAACGCGTCCGCCCGCCGATTTATGGCGCCGCGCAGACATCTTAAGCCAACGCCTTTTATCATTCGGGCAGTATAGTTACCAAAACGAGAGCATGACCGCACCCTGCGAACGGAGGAGTTATGACCGAACATCATGCCATCAGTCGCCGAGCGTTTACGCTGGGCCTTGGACTTGCAGCGTTGTCGCCACTGGCAAGCCTGCCCGAAACCGCCACGCTGGGCATTGGCCCGCGGGCAGCCTTTGCGGACGGCACGGCCGGGCCAGCAGTCAGCCTCGACAATTTCGTCATTCGCCTTCGCCCCGCGGGCTATTTTCGCACCGCGAGCGTCAACCAAGACGGCAACGTTCGCGGCAACGTCTGCCACCTGTTTAACGACGGCACGTCCAGCAAGCTCATCCTTGAGAACGTAACGACCAAGAATGACGATACAAACTGGTATGCTATCCGCACCTTGCTCAATTTCGAAGAGCATAAAAAGACGGGCTACAGCATTTGGTCGGTCGACGACGACTCGGACAAAGATGGAAAGGTCATCCACGTATGGGGCGGCGAGTATGACAACAAGCCCAGCCGCGCTTTTGCGTTCGAGCGCCAATCAAACGGAACCTATATCATCCGAGACCGCACGGTCGAGAAAGAAACCGAGAAAAAAGACATTAAGTACCTGGCAATAGAATCGAACGGCGAAGACCAGGACAACAATAAGATCTGCCATAAGAGTAAGAGCATTCCGTGGGAGCTCGAACTTATCGGTTACGACATGAAAAAGAACGATGCCACGGTTAGCAGCCTCGACTGGATCACGTACAGCAGCTACGTCGATGGGCCATGTTGGATGAAATACGTCAACGACAACAAGTTCCTCGACGAGCTGAGCATCCCGGGTACGCACGATTCGGGCACCTGCAGCGTGGACAACGACACTGAGCCCCAATCCTCGCAAGTAAAATGCCAGCAGGATTACATTCCCACGCAGTTGCTCGAGGGAATCCGCTATTTTGATATCCGACTCGGAAAGGGCAACGACCCCGGTATCTGCCACGGGGATTTCTACCTATTCAAAAAAGACGGGAACTATCTGCATCTCTCCGATGTCATCGGGTACTTTAAAACGTTTTTGAGCGAAAACCCGAGAGAAGCGCTTATCATGCTCGCATCGCGCGGCAACGACGAGGCTACCGATGACAGTGTTACGACGGCTTTCGCCAAGGTTATGGACGATAATCCCGATCTGTTCTACACGTCGAGCCATGCCCCCACGCTGGGCGAGGTTCGCGGAAAGATCGTTCTGCTGCGTCGATTTAGGCTCGCCGGCAACAGTGAAAGCGGCCATACGTGGGGCCTCGACCTTACCGAATGGGATGACAAGATCAAGGCTCACTCCGACAGCACCGCTATGTGTCTCGTCCAGGACGCGCGGGGCTTTGAAGCCGCGGGGGAAACAGGCGACAAAGAGCCCTATTGCACCAAGGTATACGCCCAGGACAAGTACAAACTCACGGGAACCGACAAGCTCAGCTGGGTCGATAATGCGCTGAAGGAAACGACCGGGCGCACGCGCAACAAGGTGGACGTCGTGAACGATGACGGGGCCAAGGTGCAAGTCCAGGAGCGTTGCTGGTCTATCAACTACACCAGCTGCACGGGCTTGTCGCACGGAGGCAATCCTTTTACCTCGGCACGAGTGGTCAACGAGCATCTGTATAAGAGCCCGTATATCAATCCCAGCGGCAACGAGGACACAAAGTCAGATTACCTCAAGCACATTGGCATCATCGCATCCGACTTTGTTGATGCGGCGCTGGCCCGGAGCATCTATCAGCGCAATTACGATACGGAGCACAAGCAGACGGCTTCGTGCTATCTCCCGTACTATCTCCCGGCCCGCATGCGCATGACGTACGGCGACTCGCTGAGCGATGCCTCATTCCAGGATGGCAAGACCGTTGGCGAGGGTCATTTCCGCCTTGCCGACAGCAGCAACGCGCTCAACGCGACAGCTTCGGGCCATGCGTTTGCCATTGAATACGTGGATGTCGACGCCCTGGGCAACGAGACCGTTACGGGGCTGCAGGGCTCTGTGCCCATCGATATCGATCCACGCGCGCTGACGCCCCATTTTGAGGGACTCGAAGGCCTTAAGGCCGGCGAAGACGTGCGCGCCAAGATTGCGGCATCACTCGAGGGCAAGCTCGAAACCGATGCCTGCACGGCCCAGCTCGAGTTTGTGCACGACGCGAACGGCGCTCCGGGCACAGCAATGGCCGAGGGCGAAACATTTGCTGCAGGAACGTACTGGGTGCGCGTGAACGGTCTCTTGGGCGACGCGGCGCAGAACTACAAGCTCGCCAGCGACGGAGCCGCAAGCTTTACCGTAGCGGCCTCGGACAGTGCAGGCGGCGCCGGCACCGGCAGCGGCACGGGTTCCAACGCAGGCAGCGCCGACAAGAACGGCAAGGGTAACAAGGGCAAGGGCTCGGGCGGAAAGCTCGCCGACACGGGCGACGGCTCTGGCATCGCCGCCGGGCTCGCCGCTGCCGCCGTAGCGACAACGGTCGCCGGCGCGGCGATGCTTGCCAGTGACGGTGAAAACAACGAGGACGTTGTCGAATAGGCAAGTCGGCCTTTTGGACATATCGACTCAATCGGGGGCGCAGGGTACCGTTCTGCGCCCCCGATTTTTACCGTGGCCCGAACGCCGCCATAGGCTACATCACCATGTTCAGCGCGTTAACAAACTCCTGGGCCTTCGCACGGCTGCTCAGGCTAAAGACACAAGCAGTCAACAGCCTGTTACGTAGGAAAACGTCGCGGCCCTTGATCCTGTTGACCCCCGTGATGTCCTTAAGATAGACAATCTCGGTGTGCTTGCCGCCGAACGTGCCCTTCTTGAGCACCTCAATACGGTTGGGGTAGATCTTAACGTCTTTAAACCTACCCGAACCTTTGTCCTGGAACAGCAAAGTGTTGTTATCCATGCGTGTCACTCCCGCGGGGTTCGCTAAAACTGCCTCTATGGCCACATTTTAGTCACCGCAAGGCTCCCATGCGAAGGTGCCAGACAGCACAGCAATTCGTGTCCGCGCGAGGCTTTAAACTAAATGCGATAAAGATGCATTCCACAAGAGGAAAGTGGGGCGACTTTGATGGGTGAACTGGTAAACCGTGGAGAATCGGCAATCGTGCCAGTAGTTTTTTACAAGCAGGTTTCCTCGATTCTCAACGCCGCTCGCGACAAGGCCTATACCGCAGTTAACTTTGCGATGGTTGAGGCGTATTGGGAGATCGGCAAGAGCATTGTTGACGAACAGGGCGGAGAGGAGCGCGCAGCATATGGAGAGGCATTGATTGCAGGCCTCTCCAGAAGGCTTACCGCGGATTTCGGAAGAGGCTTTGGCATCGCAAACCTTCGCAATATGCGTCAGTTCTTTCTTGCGTTTCCAATTCGCGACGCACTGCGTAGCGAATTGAGCTGGACTCATTACCGCAGGTTGATGCGCATTCCCGACCCTGATGCTCGAACATGGTACATGAACGAATGCGCCGATTCTCGTTGGAGCACGCGTCAGCTCGAGCGCCAGATCAACACCATGTTCCGCAAGCGCCTGCTTGCCAGCAAGGACAAGGAGGCCGTCACCCAGGAAATCCAAAAGAGCGCCCCGGCTCATCGCCCCGAGGATATCATCCGCGACCCATATGTACTGGAGTTTTTAGGCTTCTCGGACGATACTGCGTTTCGCGAGAGCGATCTAGAGCAGGCGCTCATCACGCATCTTCAGAAGTTCCTGCTGGAGCTTTGCCGTGGTTTCGCTTTCGAGGCGCGCCAAAAGCGCATCACCTTTGATGGGCGCCATTTCTATATTGACCTTGTGTTTTACAACTATCTGATGCGCTGCTTCGTGCTCATCGACCTTAAGACCGATGACCTTACGCATCAGGACCTGGGCCAGATGCAAATGTATGTGAACTACTACGCGCGCGAGCTCATGAACGAAGGCGACAATCCGCCTATAGGCATCGTGCTCTGCGCAGACAAAAGCGACTCGATTGTCGAGTACACGCTGCCCGAAGACAACGACCAAGTGTTTGCCGCCAAATACTTGCCGTATCTTCCAAGCAAGGAAGAGCTGGCGCGCGAGCTGAGTGCCGAGTACCGCGCCATCAACGAAGCGACTAATGGCGAAGCGCAAGGGTAGCAGCACGTTGCGACCGATACCCCCGACATAAGAGGAGCGCTCCATGACAGACAGACCGAAAACGACACTGAGCGACTGCATCTATGGACTTGCCGTCGGCGACGCGCTGGGCGTTCCCTACGAGTTCAAGCCCCGTGGCACGTTCGAATGCACCGACATGATCGGCTACGGCACACACGAGCAGCCCGCCGGCACCTGGAGCGACGACACATCTATGACGCTCGCCACCTGCGACTCCATCAGAGAGCTCGGCCGCATTGACACCGAGGACATGCGCGACAAATTCGTGAGCTGGATTGCCCGTGGCGAGTATACGATCGACGGCGTTTTCGATTATGGCGGCACCACCGCCCGCGCCCTGCACACCGGCAAAGGAGGCTCCGGCGAGCGCGACAACGGCAACGGATCGCTCATGCGCATCGCGCCCCTGGCGTTCACCGATGCGACAGACGAAGAGATCGGTGAGGTCTCCGCGATTACGCACGCCCACAGAACGTCGACCGACGCATGCATCATATTTGTCGAGCTGATGAGGAATGTGATGAACGGCGCGCTCCCCTCGTGGGCACTCCATCTGAAAGGCATGCCTGAGCAGGAGATCAGGTCAGGTGGCTTCGTGCGCGACACGCTTAAAGCCGCTACCTGGTGCTTGGTGAACACCGACAGCTACGAAGCCTGCGTCCTTGCCGCCGTCAACCTGGGCGACGACACCGACACCACCGCAGCCGTCGCCGGCGCCCTCGCCGGCACGGCATACGGTCTCAAAGCCATCCCGCAGGAGTGGGTCGATACCCTGCGCAGAAAAGAGCTGATTGAGCAGTGTTTGTTTTAGGGCGCACTTACGATAGAAACTGACCGGGAGGCACCATGGAAAGAGAGATCGCAAATATGGACGAACCCTTCCCTGTCAGTCTCTTGCCACCCACGATACTCGGTGACACGAACCATGCGCCGCATGGTCTTATTGGTCGGATGCCATGCAGGAACCGCGCGCACCTCACGCGAGGATGTAGTTCGCGCGGCGAGGGTCGCCCGGCGGTGGGAAACGCGGGTCGCACTGGTCCGGCCATGTCACCGCGCCCGCGTACGGTGCCGGAACCTCACGGCGCAGCTGGTCATAGTAAGCCTTGTACGCACGGAACAGCTCCAGCTCCTCGACGGCGGAGACAGCACCGACCGTATGACGGAAATCAAGGTCACGGCTCTCCCGCATCCAGTACAGGATGTTCACCCACACGTGCAGATACCCGCCCCACACGATATAGCCCGGTTTCATGCGGAACGAATTCATCAGACTCACCATCGTCTCGGAAGGGCGCCCATTGTACGGCGGCATGAACGCCGGGTCGTCAGTATGGCCCAACGAGCACGTCGAAAACGCCGTGAAAACCTTGTCAGTGGTCAGCGGGAACGGGGCACGCAGCACATGCAACATGGCATCACGCTTATTGGGGAGCTTGCGCACGGGACGGTAGTACGTCATATATCGGGAGGAGCTGTCGTTATTGATGGAGCTCATGTCCTCAAGAATAATCCATCCATCACGCCAGCAAAAGGAGACGGGCCAATAACTTGCCGCCCACGGGATTCTCGGCTCAAGTAGCGTACCGCCAAGATCACGCCGCGTAGAAGCATCCAGACCCGATACCGCAGTCCAGAACAAAGCCAACGGAAGATCGAACTCCGCGCGGGGATGCGTACCGGGACCCTTACGAACCGTCCCCGGAATTATGCTGAACCTGCTGTCTGACCAACCACGATTCGCCCAATGCAAAGGATTGGACGCGGGATCGTTCATCCGACGAGCCTCACGCAAACCTTCGAACACCGCGAAATACCTCCAGCCATCGCGTCACCGATCTTCGTTAATCGCTCGTTAAGTTCATCCATCTCGCGAAGCTCCGCCCCCAACTCGCTGTTGTCGTCATGTCGGGCTTCTTCCACGGCCTGCTTCAGCTTCCTCATGGTCTTCACCATTCCAGCGCGAACCTCACGAGCCTCAGGCGATTTGTCTATCCCTGAGATGGTATCATTTTCGGTGGTTTGGCGCATGTCGATCCGCTGCTGCAGAATCTGCCAAGCCTTGCCGGATTCACCTTTGCGACGGCGATGCTCCAATTGTGATGAAATGCGGGCGTCCTCTTTATCCGTCTCGCGGCCGCACGACCCGTCTGGCCGTTTACGGCAATACGCACCTGCTCGCCATCGCGGCTGTCCGTCGCCGAACGATCGACAAAGTAGGCCGGCGCCATCACCAGGCCGTCCTTATGCTTGTGGGCCTTGTGCGCCCAGGCGCGGATGCTCTTTTTTGAGCCCCAGCACCGCCTCGGCATCGTTGCCGGCAATATCGAGTGCCAACTTATCAATGACCACCTGGTCCTTGGTAGACGCATCGACGGAAACGACGCGGAAGTCGCCTTCCTGCATAGCAGGATCGAACGGCCCCACCTTGCCAAAGTCCCACGGCTCCAAAATGCCCATAAGGCGAACATCCAGGTAGTTGGCCCTGGAATAAGCCCAGTCGAGCACCTCGTAGTACACCAGGGTCTCCTTGCTCAGCCCTTTGCCCGGGAAGGACGCCATCATGCGCAGGCCCGCGAGCGCCATGGGTAAATAGAAGAGCATCAGGTCATTTTGAATCGCGTCTTCCACGTCGTGCCCGGCAAAAGCGTCGGGATACTGACGCACCAGCTGGAGTGCATAATCTTAACTGTAAGCAACACCTTTATAGACGCAGGAGGGATATGCACATGAGCAATTATAATAAAATCACAGCCCTATATTCCCGCCTTTCCGTAGGCGACGAGGACAGGAACGGCGGCGAGAGTAACAGCATACAGAACCAAAAAAATCTTTTTGGAGAACTACGCCAAAGGGCAACACCTAACCAATATCCGGCACTACATTGACGACGACGAAAGCGGCAGATTTTTTGACCGTTCTGCTTATTCCCGCATGATTGAAGATGTGGAAAGCGGCAAAATCGGTGTCTGCATTATGAAAGACCTTACCCGCTGGGGGCGCGACTATCTCCAAGTCGGCAACGCTATGGAGATTTTCAGACGAAACAATGTGCGCTTTATCGCAGTCAACAACGGCATAGACAGCGAAAACCCCGACACATTGGAGTTTGCCCCCTTTATCAATATCATGTCGGAGTGGTACGCAAAGGACATCAGTAAGAAAGTGAAAACGGGCATTAAGACCAAAGGCATGAGTGGAAAGCCGATTGCCACCGAAGCCCCTTACGGCTATGTCAAAGACCCGGACAACAAGGATTTTTGGATAATCAACGAGGAAGCTGCCGAGGTTGTACGCCTTAGTTCACATTATTATGATATACATTTCTCAAAGCAACCAAATGACAAGCAAGAGTTTGTGGGTGAGAAAATATGAAAAAACGCAGAAGCAGAAAATATAAAAAGATAATAATAATTTTTGTAACAATGCTGTTCGTATCACTTGTTGCGGCAGTTGGACTATATAAAACAGGTATCTATCGTTTTGACTTTTTGAAAGATGTCTTAAAAAAAGTTGATTTTCAAATGAATACAAATGAACTTAATATTCCGCAGGACGCGCTTTCGTTTTCTGTTTATGATATTGAGCAAGAAGAATATTTATTATACGAGGGCGATAGCCAGTTGCCCACTGTCGCAAGTTTGGCAAAACTATTTGCCATTGATTATGCTTTGGGAAAAGTAGATTTGGAAGATATTGTTGAAGTAAATCAAGAAGTATTGGAACTTGTACCGGCGGGTTCATCTTTAGCAAATCTGTATGCTGGGGAATACACAGTTAAACAAATCGTGGAGGCTATGCTTGTTCCTTCGGGAAATGACGCAGCATATGCCTTGGCATATCATATCGCTAAAAACGAATTAGGCGAAGGTTATACAGCAACGGAATATATAGATTATTTCATGACAGAACTTAATGAGTATTTAATCAAAGCAGGCTATTCCAAAACAAACTTATATAATGACCCAAGTGGCGCGTCTATGCAAGCTAACTCTCATTTAGAGGACATTAACCGCGTAGCGTTGAAGCTCCTTAACTACGATTTTGTTAAAGAATGTATTGGAAAAAGCGAATTTTCAATTCAAACTCCGCAAGGCGAATTTACATGGAAAAATACAAATGAGTTTTTGGATGAAAATTCACCGTACTATAATGAAAATGTTAAAGGAATGAAAACAGGAACAATGGCATCTTCCTATAGCCTTGTTGTTCTGTATAAAAAAGATGGAAAAGCATATTTGATTACCTGTTTAGCAGCACCCTCAAATGAGGGGAGATATAAAGCGGTACAGTCTGCTATCAACACGATTATTAAATAATGATGATGAAATATCCCGTTTAAGTGAAGTGTCAAAACAATAAGGGTAAGATAAAACAGCACACAATAAAACTTAATACCCACCCACAAGGGCAGCCGAGAAAATCGACTGTCCTTTTTCTATGCCTATGAGCAGAAAGGAGCGACCAACCATGACAAAACCAAGAGAGAAAAACCCGCGAGGAACTACAAGCCGAGATTGAGGACGGAAAGAAGAAAATCCGGCAGTTTGAGAACCGGGAAAAGATGTTGCGTCAGAAGCTTTCCAAAGAGGAACGCAGAACGCGCAGCCACCGCCTTATTGTCCGGGGCGCGGTCTTTGAAAGCATTGTGCCTTGCGGCAATAACTCTAAAAAGCACTTGACAAAACGCTTCATGCAGCGCGTTGACATGCGCCTGCTGCGGCGTTATCTCACAGGAAACACCCTGCTCGGGCACGTACTCCACACCGACGCCCATGGTCAGGAGCTCCTAAACGTCCCTGGCTTGAGCAGGTCGGCAACGCCGATCTTATTACCGCAGAACGGGCACTCAAACACGCGCTGGGTCGACTCGCCCTCAAGGCATTTAATGGCAAACATCTCGTCCATAGAAACGTCCTCCTTTGCACAGGGACTGTCAACATTAAGTATGTCGAGCAAACCGGCACACACCCATACCCATGTGGCCCAAAATGGAGCACTCGGTCGGACGGAAAGGCACAGTGAACTCGAAGGCGTACGGGCAGTCGCCCCCCTCCGCCTCGCGCCCGTTAGCGCCGGCAGACCATTACTGCATTTTCTGAGCACCGGCGCGCGTTGCGTCTGTGCGAGCTACACTATCCCCTTAATAAGAATGCGAGGAGACACACCATGCTATTTGTAAATCGGCTGGTACATACGCTTGTTCCCGGCAGCGAGGGCGAGCCGGTCGATACCTCCTGCCGCACCAACGCCGGCTTTGCCGCTGGCCTCATCTGCATCGGGCTCAACATCACCCTGTGTCTGGCCAAGGGCATAGCTGGTCTGCTCGCGGGCTCCGTCTCGCTTATCGCCGATGCCTTCAACAATCTTTCCGACGCCTCGAGCAACATCGTGAGCCTGCTCGGATTCCGCCTTGCCAGCCGCCCGGCCGACGAGGGGCACCCCTATGGCCACGGCCGCTACGAGTACCTCGCCGGCTTGTTTGTCGCCGTCCTCGTTTGCGCCGTCGGCATCAACCTGATCCTGGAGTCGGTCACCAAGATCATCAAGCCCTCCCCCACCGCCTACACGCTTGTTTCCCTTGCGGCACTGGCTACGTCCATGCTCGTTAAGCTCTGGATGGCTGCGTTCAACCGCACGCTGGGCGACCGCATCGACTCGGAGACGCTCATCGCTACGGCGCAGGACTCCAAGAATGACGTCATCACCTCGGGCTCGGTCTTAGCGGCGGCGCTTATTTCGCAAACGACAGGCTTTGACCTCGACGGCTGGGCGGGCCTGGGCGTGGGCATCTTCATTTGCATCAGCGGCATGGGCCTGGTGCGCGATGCCATCAGTCCGCTGTTGGGACAAGCGCCCGACCCCAAGCTCGTCCAGGAAATCCGCGACAGGATTATGTCGTACCCCCAGGTCTTGGGCACACACGACCTCATGGTGCATGACTACGGCCCCGGTCGGCAATTTGCCAGTGCGCACGTGGAAATGCCCGGCGAGGGCGATGCCTTTGAGCACCACGAGATTCTGGACACCATCGAACACGAAATCAAGCATCAGATGGGCATCGACATCACGCTACACTGCGACCCCATCGCCACCACCGGCGACGACCTGCGCGGCTGGGTCAAGCGCGGCGTCATGCAGATCGATCCCGCGCTCTCCATCCACGACCTGCACGAGCACGACGGGTTCGTTTCGTTTGACCTGGTGCGTCCCGACGGCTTTGACATATCCGACGAGGAGCTGCTGGAGCTCGTCACGCGCATCGTACACGAACGCCGGCCCGATGTCTCGTGCGTCGTCACATTTGACTCGGGCTTCAGCTCGCCCGACCGTCCGGCCGAGCAGCTGTAATCGACAGCAAAACGGGACGCAGGACCGCCGACCAATGCGCATATGCGCCCGGTCACGCAATCCTGCGCCCCATTTTTGTTTGCACTGCTAAGGCTCTAACCGCTCGACCGCTAGTTTCCCTGCGCGTTCGAAATGCCGTTTTGCAGGGCATCCCAGGCGTTCGTCGCCATGTCGCCCAGGTTCCGCGCGGTATCGCCCAGATTCTGGGCCTTATCTCCCAGCTCCTGCGCCTTGCTGCTCAAGTCCTCCAGCATGTTAGAGCTCGAGCTGTCCGTGGCGCCTTGGTCGCCGGACGCATTCCTCGACGAGCCGCCCTTGTGCGTGAGCTGGACCTCCAGGTTGCCATCGCCGTTGTAGTATGCAGACGTAACCACCCAGTTGGCGTCGACAATAGGCGTTGAGCCGTCATCGGTCAGGATCACGGCGTTCGAAAGATCGGCCCCGCGCGACTTGAGGAGCTTCTTGGCGTTGGACCAGTACTGACCCGGGATATCGCTCAGGTTAACGGTGCTGGACTGGGCAGTCTCGGTCTGCTCGGCCGTGGTATCAGTCGTGGCGCCACGCTTGTTGAGCATGCCCGACACGATGGCAAACACGACCGACAGGGCAAAGAAGATCGCCAGCACGATCAGGATTTTCTTGATCACGCTCGACGAACGCGACGGCTTCTGCTCCTCGTCCTCGCCATATTGCGGAATCGACTTGGGATACTCGCGATACGGCTCGCGCGACTCATAGCGAGGCTGCGCCGTGCGAGGCATATACGTCGTCTGCTGAGGCTGCGGAATGGGATTTTGCGGCAGGTCATCATAGGAATTCGGCGTCGAGGCGGCATAAGAATCCTGCGGCGCACAATCAAACGGGTCCGGAGCTGCGTTGCCATAGGGGCCTTGCGAAGATGCAGCGTAAGAATCCTGCGCCGTGTCGCCATAGCCCATTACCCGGGTGGGCTCGGCAGAAGGCTGCGTCGCGGCGGGGTCGGTATAACCGGGGTTGGGAACAACGCGGGTCGCATCGGCGCTATCGCCAGCCTGCGCGGAACCGTACCCGCCCATCACGGTCGTCTTATCCTGGTCCATGCAACGATTCCTTTCCGTCGCCTGTAAGCATCAAGTTATCCATGCATTCTACCCGCGCAAAAGCCTATGATGGGCAAAGGCCGTCGGTATTTACAAGACATGCGCGACAGGCGGCAACAAGCGAATCGAGGAACGTCATGGCAAAAAGCAAGCTCATCAAAGACACGACGCGTGCCGAGCGCGAGGATATCATCAAGCTGGCGCTCGCAGGCTGTGGCAACGGCAGCTGCGACAACTGTGGCAGTTGCAGCCTGGGCGCTGGCGACCCGTACGGCACCTACCAGCCCTACATTGACGGCGAGATGGAAATCGCCGACATCAACATGATGGTCGCCGAGCGCAACGCCAAACTCTTCGGCCTCCAACGCGGCTAATACCTCCCCGCTTGGGTCGTATGCCACGAAATGCGCCCATCTACTACGTTTAACCCAAGGGTGCTAACCATAGCCAAATTTGAGTTAACAAAACCGCAGGTAAACGTCTTGCCGCATTGTTAAAAAACGCTCCATGGCCGGTACAACCTGGACAAACGTAGTAGATGGGCGCTTTTCGTGGCGCGGCTGGCCCAGACGGCTTGTTTCGGAGCCAATCTGCATCAAAAAGACCCCGACGTCGCTGCGCTTTGCGCCACCGGGGACTGTTCAGATCACTCCCTGCCGCCTTACTCTACTCGTTGGACACGTATGTAGCCTTGGCTCGCTCGGGCGTCACGTCCTGATCGCAGGAATAGCTCGAGTCGAAGGCGTGCGCAACCAAGTCGTGCGTATCCCATGCCATGCAGTCAAACTCGCCAGTATCGAGGACGATGATATAGCCCTTGCCATCGTAGTAGAAATGATCCTCGGTGTAGTTATCGTCATCGTCGATGTTGTCTTCGGACACAGAGTCAAAATTCGGCTTTGCCGTCTTAATTGCCTGCTTGGCCTCACTCTTGAGGGTGTCGAACGAGAGCCCATGCTGCGCAAGCGAATCCTCGAGCGAAACCCGCTCGCCCGTCTTAAGGTTGTAGTACGCCGACCTTGTCACTCGCTCCGAACGATACGGAGGTTGATAGCTGTCGGTGGAGGTTCGCACGCAGGCGATATCGCCGTCAATCGAGACGATCTCGGCGGTATACATCATGGTCACGCGGCTGTCCTCGTCATCCATCGAGGCCTGCTTGCTCGCATCGAGCGTGTCCGCAACGAGTTGAACCATATCCTTGTTAAACTTGGCGGCGCCCACGCCCTGGCCCTTCACCTGGGGATAGGTCCACGTAGCCGTGATCTGGCACGTGTCACCGGGGGACGGATTCAGCGGGCCTTCGCCAACCGCAGCCGTAAAGTTGACATCCTGCGTGGCGGAAACGGCTTCGTAGCTCGCCTGCGCACTGTCATCGTCCTTCGACTTCAGCTGCTCCAGCGTCGTGGCGACCGTTGCGATGGTTTTGTTTATCGAGTCCTTAGAGTTGGCAGAATCTTGGTCTCGCATGCGCAGACAACGTAGCCCTTGCCACCCGAGGTCACCTCGGAAGATGCGCTGATACGCGGCACGACAACACTTGCCGCCACAATGGCGACAACGGCAACACCGCCGATAACGGCAGCGACAATACGGCCCTTGTGCTTGGGTTTCTTGGGCGGCGTAGGAACAAACGGCTGAGAGGCCTCAGCAGGCGCGGGCATAGGTTCCTCATAACGAGACTGCGCCGCCATATGAGCCGAGGCACCCTGAGGAGCGTGCTGCCCCGCAGGAGCGGTCTCCGGCGCATCCCCTACCGGAAACGCCACAGGCTCCGCCTGGTCCTCAACTCCGCCCACGCGACCGCCGCAGCTCGTGCAAACCATGGAGCCATCGGGTATCTGAGCTCCGCACTTAGTGCAATACTGCGCATCTCCCGTCTCTCGTCGCAGCCGCAATGCGCCCGCGCAGTTCTTCCAACTACACCGTACGGGAGAAATCTCCATTCTTGTTGCGCAACATTGCCGCCACGTCCAAAACTATGCCGGTTTACTACGATAAATCGCCCGAACCTGAGCACGCTACTTTATAAGAAAACAAAACCGCAGGTAGACGAATCGGCCATTATCGGAAAATCAAGGTATGGTCGAGGTATACCGATTCATCGTAGTAAACCGGCATAGTTTTGAACGAACGACCCCATCCTTGACCCAACAGCCACAAAATGATCCGTTTTCCTCCGTCGCATGCGGATCAATGTATTTCAAGAAACGTGGCACTTTGTTATGAGGCGGTTAAACCGCTCCAATGACGCCCCCTATGGGACGGGCATCTCACTAGCATTCCTCTCTAGAGAAACGAGAGGAATACCTATGCCCCATACCGACTCCAAGCAAAATGTCCCTTCGCCCACATTCGGCTCCCCTGTAGGCTTTGTCATCAGCATGGCGATCGGCTTTGGCCTCTACGCCCTACTGAGTATCCTCGTCGCACAAGGGTCGACGCTCATCCCCCAGCTTGACTACACAAACGTCATCACCGGCATCACCGCTTCACTCCCCAGGCAGCTCGTATGGTTTTTGATGGACTTCACAGAACCGCAGTTCTACGCGAGCGTCTTTGCCGGCGCCGGCACCATCATCGGCGGCGCGGCCGCCTACCTGCTCGCGCGCAAAAACAGCCGCTTCCAAGGCTTTACCGTCTGCTATGGCGAGCACCGCATGTTTCCCTGGGTCCTCGCATCGCAGGTGCTGAGCTTGGCACTCACCATCTTTGTCTTCCGTTTTATCGACGGCTTCGGCGCCGCGGGTGATGTGACCTGTGTCGCCACCTTCATCCCCATCGTCGCCGCCCCGCCCGCAACGATGCTGCTCTACGGCCCCAGCGTACCGGCACTGCTCACCTCGAGCGTGCTGGCGGCGCTGCTGTGCTCTCCCACCGCAACCTGGCTGACGGCAACCATTGGCACGCCGCTCGGATTGCCCGGCGTCGTCTCCAACGTCACCGCTATGGCACTCACGGGCTTTGTCATCTTTATCGTGCTTCGTGAGCTCCCCTGGATCACCAAGCAGGATATTCCCCAGAACCGCGGCACGCTCAGCCCCGTCGAGGACGTCACGACACCCCTGTGGTTTGTCCGTCGCGTTCTGGCCGAGTTCTCCGAGGCCCCGTTCTACGGCAACGAGGTCGTAAGCCTCTTTATCTTCGCCGGCCTCATCCTGGGCACCATCCTGTGCCCCGGCCACAATGTCAACGGAGCCGGGGCGGCACTTCCCGCCATCGTGCTGTCGCAGTTTACCTCGGCGGCCGTGGGCGTGCTGCTCTACGCGAGCAAATTTGCCGACGGCGGCTGGTGCGCCACCTACGTTCCCGTCGTCAGCACCGGACCCGCCTGCGTGCTCGCATTGGGCGCCAATATCCCGGTTGCCCTTGTCGCCGGCGTGCTCGGCGGCATCCTGGGCGCACCCATTGCCGAGCTGGTCGCCAGCTGGCTTCCCAAAGACATCCACGGCACCGTGGCCAACGTCGCATCCATGGCCATTACCACGAGCGTCGTCTATATCGCCATGAGCGCGCTGGCGACGAGCTTTACCTACGCCTACTTGGGCGCGCTGCTGTGGTTGTAAGTGCAGCCAATCATCGACCCCAGTCAAGTCCCTCGTAACCTCAGCCACACCAGACCCTGATAAGAAAGGAACCGCATCGTGAGACTCAACGAAAAAGACCAGGAGAAACTGATGCTCCACGTGGCGGGCAATCTTGCCAAGGAGCGTCGCGCGCGCGGACTCAAGCTCAACTACCCCGAGTCCGTCGCGCTCATTAGCTCGGAGCTTTTGGAGCTCGCCCGCGACGGTCACGACGTCGCCGAGCTCATGAGCCTGGGCAAGCAAATCCTCACCCGCGACGACGTCATGGAGGGCGTGGCCGATATGGTGGCCGAGGTTCAAGTCGAGGCGACTTTCCCCGACGGCACCAAGCTCGTCACCGTCCACGACCCCATCCAGTAATAGCAAGGAGTATCACGCATGAAAGTTGGAGAAGTCATCTGCGGCGACGAGCCGATCACGCTCAACGCCGGACGCGCCACCAAACAGATCCGGGTCACCAACAAGGGCGACCGCCCCGTGCAGGTCGGTAGCCATTTTCACTTCTTTGAGGTTAACCGCGCGCTGTCCTTCGATCGTGCCGAGGCCTTTGGCTATCGACTCGACATTCCCAGCGGCAATTCCGTCCGTTTTGAGCCGGGCGAGGAAAAGGTCGTGAATCTTGTTGAGCTGGGAGGCGCCAAGCGCGTCTTTGGCCTCAACGACCTCACGCGCGGCGAGGCGGTTCCCCGCAACCTCGCAGCGAGCATGGAGAAGGCCCGTCGTCGCGGCTTCCTCGACTATCGCGAGGGCCCGGCGACGGGATTCCCCGAGGGCTGGGATAACGATATCGAGGAGGCGCGCTAGCCATGTCATTTTCTATCGACCGCAATAAATACGCCGCCATGTACGGACCCACCGTCGGAGACAAGGTTCGTCTGGCCGATACCGACCTGATCATCGAGGTGGAGCGCGACTTGACCACCTATGGCGAGGAGGCCAAGTTTGGCGGCGGCAAGACGCTGCGCGACGGCATGGGCCAGTCCGTCACCACCACCAGCGCCGACGGCGATCTGGACCTGGTAATCACCAACGCGCTTGTGCTCGACTACACGGGTATCTACAAGGCCGACATTGGCATTAAGGGCGGCTACATCGTCGGCATCGGCCATGCCGGCAACCCCGACATCATGGACGGCGTCACCCCGGGCATGACCGTTGGCGCGGGCACCGAGGCCCTGGCCGGCGAGGGGCTCATCCTTACCGCAGGCGGCCTGGACACGCATATCCACTTCATCTGCCCGCAGCAGATCGACTGCGCCCTCTACTCGGGCGTGACCACCATGATCGGCGGCGGCACGGGCCCGGCCGACGGCACCAACGCCGTCACCTCCACCCCTGGCCCCTGGAACATCTCGATGATGCTCAAGGCTGCCGAGGAATACCCCATGAACCTGGGTTTCACCGGCAAGGGCAACTGCTCGGACGAGCGTCCGCTGGCCGAGCAGATCGAGGCCGGCGCCATCGGCCTGAAGGTCCACGAGGACTGGGGCGCCACCCCGGCGGCTATCAACCATGCACTCAACGTGGCCGATAGCTACGACGTGCAGGTTGCCCTTCACACCGACACGCTCAACGAAGCCGGCTGCGTCGAGGACACCATCGCCGCGATTGGCGGCCGTGCCATCCACACCTACCACACCGAGGGCGCCGGCGGCGGCCACGCGCCCGACATCATCCGCATTGCGAGCGAGCCCAACGTGCTGCCCAGCTCCACCAACCCCACCATGCCCTTCACCCACAATACGCTCGACGAGCATATGGACATGCTCATGGTCTGCCACCATCTGGACAAGCGCATCCCCGAGGACGTCGCCTTTGCCGACAGCCGTATCCGCCCCGAGACGATTGCGGCCGAGGATGTTTTGCAGGACATGGGCGTCTTTAGCATGATGAGCTCCGACAGCCAGGCCATGGGCCGTGTGGGCGAGGTCATCACCCGCACCTGGCAGACGGCATCCAAGATGCGTGCCCAACGCGGACCGCTTCCCGAGGACGAGGGTCACGACAACGACACCTTCCGCGCCCGCCGCTACGTTGCCAAGTACACGATTAACCCGGCGCTCACCCACGGTGTGGCCGATTACGTGGGCTCGGTCGAGGTGGGTAAGTTTGCCGACTTGGTGTTGTGGAACCCGGCCTTCTTTGGCTCGCGCCCGGATATCATCATCAAGGGCGGCATGATCGTCGCCTCCAAGATGGGTGACGCCAACGCCTCCATCCCCACCACCGAGCCGGTCACCTACCGCCACATGTTCGCGGCTGACGGTCTCGCCCGCGCAACGAGCTGCCTGACGTTTATGAGCCAGGCCGCCCTGGACCTGGAGGTACCCAAGAAGCTCGGCCTTAAGAAACACGTCGTGCCCGTACACGGCTGCCGCACCGTGGGCAAGGCCGACATGAAGCTCAACGGCGCCATGCCCACGATCGAGGTCGACCCCGAGACCTACAAGGTCACCGTCGACGGCAAGCTCGCCAGCTGCGAGCCGGCGACCAAGCTGCCGCTCACGCAGCTCTACAACCTGTTCTAATAACCACTTTGCCACCGCGTGGACCCGGGCACAGCCCCCGGCTCCACGCGGCCCACGATCAGCACAAGGAGGGGCGCATGCTCTGCACACATATCGAGGGCAACCTCAACGACCCCTCCTTTGAGCTGGCGCTTCGCCGGCGTCTGGGCGGGGCGTTCACAACCGACGAGGTTCTGCTCGACTGGGACGAATGCCGCCGGCGCGTAATCCGCAAAGCAAGCGAGGCGGGACGCGATGTTGGCATTCGCTTGGGAGACGCGGCGCTCGACCAGCCCCTTACAGACGGCGACGTGCTGGGATGCGTCGAGGATGTAGGCGAGGTTCCCATCGTGGTCGTCGCGCGACCGCGGCGCGCAGAAGCGTTGCTCATCGAATGCGACCGGATGGAACCCCTTGCCTTGGCCCACGCCTGCTGGGAAGTGGGCAACATGCATGCGCCATTCTTTCGCGGCGACAGCGACGAACACACGGTGCGCCTGCTCGCCCCCGCCATGCCCGTCCTCGACCGCATGCTTGCCGGCATTCCCGGCGTGCGTGTATCCAAAACGGTCTGCCCGCTTCCCGCGGATCGGCGTTTCTCGACGCGCGCCGTGCAGGCGACCGTCGAGCTTGCCAGCGATTTTAAGATCGTCCAAAAGAAAGGTACCGCATCGTGAGTCCCGCATCCGAACTTCTCCTGCAGCAGATTTGCGACTCGGTCTTTCCCATTGGTACGTACTCCCATTCTTTTGGACTCGAGACCTTTATCCAGCTTGGCATCGTTCGTGATGCCGACAGCGCTGCCGCCTATGTTGCGGGCCAGATCGCATACCCACTCACCTATACCGAGCTGTTGGGTATGCGCCTTGGCTACGAGGCCACTCGGCATGCGGATATGGATGCACTGGTCGCACTGGAACTCGAGCTGCAGGCGCTCAAAACGCCTACCGAGCCCCGCGCCGCCATGAATAAGCTGGCGGCGCGGTTTATCCGCACAGTCAGCGAACTCGAGGTTTTAGATCCCGAGGCCGCCGCGTTCTTTTCGGGCTATGCGGCCTCGCAGCGCGATCATGCCGTCAACGTGGCCTATGGAGTGCTTGCCGCCCTTGCCGACATAGATCTCGCACCCCTTATGCATCGCTATCTCTATTCCCAGGTCTCTGCCATAGTCGTCAACTGTGTCAAGACGGTGCCGCTGTCGCAGACTGCGGGACAGCAGATCATCACCGGTTCGTTTAGTGCCATGGAGACGGCCAACGATACCGCCCTGAACTGCGAAGCAACTATGCTCGGACTTTCGTGCCCCGGTTTTGACACGCGCTGCATCGAGCACGAGACGCTCTACTCGCGGCTCTATATGAGTTAGAAATGCCCCTGCCGCCCCCGTCGGAAGCGTCCCAACCTGTTAATCCGCCATCGGAAAGGAAACTACATGTCGCACGTTCGCATCGGAATCGCCGGTCCCGTAGGGTCTGGCAAAACCGCATTGATTGAGGCCCTCGTGCGCAAGATGGCGGACGAGTACCCGATCGGCGTCGTCACCAACGACATCTACACACACGAGGACGCACAGTTTTTGACCAAGAACTCGGTGCTGCCCGCCGACCGTATCGTGGGCGTGGAGACCGGCGGCTGCCCGCACACCGCCATTCGCGAGGACGCAAGTATGAACCTCGAGGCCGTCGAGGGACTTGTAGAGAGCCACCCCGATATCCAGATCGTCTTTGTGGAGAGTGGCGGCGATAACCTTTCCGCCACGTTCTCCCCCGAGCTCGCCGATGCCACAGTGTTTGTTATCGATGTGGCCGAGGGCGATAAGATCCCTCGCAAAGGCGGCCCCGGCATTATGAAGAGTGACCTTTTGGTCATCAATAAAATCGATCTGGCGCCCTACGTAGGCGCATCGCTCGAGGTCATGGACCGCGACTCCCGCCGTATGCGCGGAGCGCGCCCCTTCCTCTTCACGAACATTATGAAGGGCGAAGGCGTGGACGAAGTCATCTCGTGGATCAAACACGACGTACTGCTCGAGGACCTTGCTGAGGAGGCCTAAATGCACGACGAGCACCGCAACGATGGCGAAAATCGATTTGGTCGCACCTCCGAGCTGCGCCTGAAGGCAACCGCCCGCGATGGCGTGACGGCCGTGCCCGAGCTGTATGCATCGATGCCCTTTAAGGTGACGCATGCGTTTGATGTGTGCGAGCACGATCTACCTGGCTACGGGCGCCTTGCGGGGCAAGACGACGGGCGCAGCAAGCTCGCGGCACCAAAGCAACTCATGGTCATGAGCGTGTCGGCAGGCATTATGGCAGGCGACCGTCAGGAGCTTACGGTTGACGTTGAGCCGGGCGCCGCGCTTTCCATGACCACGCAAGCCTTCGAGAAGATCCACCGTATGGAAGACGGCGAGCATGCCGAGCGCACGACTCGCATCCATGTTGGCGCGCATGCCTACCTGGACTATCAGCCCCTCCCGCAGATTCCCTTTGCGGCGTCGTCGTTTTCGACCGACACGGTCATCGAGCTCACCGACGATAGTTCGCATATGGCATACGAGGAGATTCTTAGTTGCGGGCGCGTGGCGCGCGGTGAACGGTTTGCGTACCGCGATTATCGCAGCCATGTACGTGTGACCTGCTCGGGCACGCCGGTCTTTATCGACAACACCATCTACCGGCCCACCTCGACCGACATGGAGGGGTTTGGCTTTTTTGGCGCCTACTCGCATCTGGCCAATCTGGTGCTGGTAAACCTCGATATCGATGGCGCGCGCTTTGCCACCATCCGCGACTACCTGCAATCCCAAACGGGCGAGATCGGCGCCAGCGCCGCAGCCCCCGCAAGCGACGCTCCGGCAGCAGACGCCATTGCGGGCGGTATCACGCGTCTTGCCACCGGAGACTGCCTGGTCAAATTGCTCGGCCACCGCGCGCAGCGCCTGCAAGACGTCCTCAACAAAGTACGCGACCTGGTCTAATGATCCCTTGGGGACGGAAGGATTATGGATCACTTAGGGGTCGGCCCTGTGCGGTGATCCGTAATCCTTCCGTCCCCAAGGGATCAAAAAGCCCCGCCGGGCCTTGGTAGGCGCGGCGGGGCGGACAAGCAGCTATGAGCAGCAGGCTTAGAACAGGCCGGTGATGTTGCCGTCGTTGTCGACGTCGATGTTCTCGGCCGCGGGAACCTTGGGCAGGCCCGGCATGGTCAGAACGCTGCCAGTCAACGCGACCACAAAGTGGGCACCGGCGGAAACCTTGAGCTCGCGCACGGTGATGCGGAAGCCCTCGGGAGCACCCATCGCCCTGGCGTTGTCGCTAAAGCTGTACTGCGTCTTGGCCACGCACACCGGCAGGTTGCCAAAGCCGTTCTCGCGCAGCTCGGCGAGTTGGCGCTTGGCAGCCGGGGTGAAGTCGACGCCATCGGCGCGGTAGACCTTGGTGGCAACGGCCTCCAGGGCGTCTGCCACATCGGCACCGTCCTCGTAGGCAAACTTGAGCTCGCTCGGCTGCTCGATCAGGCGCATGACCTCATCGGCCAGGTCGAGCGCGCCCTCGCCGCCCTTAGCCCAAACCTCGGACAGCTTAACGTTGACACCGAGCTTCTGGCACACGGACTCGATGAGCTCGAGTTCGGCCTCGGTGTCCGTCGGGAAGCGGTTGATGGCGACCACGCAGGGCAGGCCGTAGACGTTCTGGATGTTTTCGACGTGGCGCAGCAAGTTGGGCATGCCGGCCTTGAGGGCCTCGAGGTTCTCCTCGTTGAGGTCGGCCTTGGCAACACCGCCGTTGTACTTAAGCGCGCGGGCGGTCGCGACGACCACGACGGCGTTGGGACGAACGCCCGTCATGCGGCACTTGATGTCCAGGAATTTCTCGGCACCCAGGTCGGCACCGAAGCCGGCCTCGGTAATGGCGACATCGCCAAAACGCATAGCCATGCGGGTGGCCATGATGGAGTTGCAGCCGTGGGCGATATTGGCGAAGGGACCGCCGTGGACAAACGCGGGCGTACCCTCGAGCGTCTGCACCAGATTGGGCTTGAGCGCGTCCTTGAGCAGCGCGGCCATAGCTCCCTGGGCCTTAAGGTCGCGGGCGCGGACGGGCTCTCCGGCATAGCTGTAGCCGACAACGATCTCGCCCAAGCGCTCCTTGAGGTCATTGATGCTCGTGGACAGGCACAGGATTGCCATGACCTCGGAGGCAACAGTGATGTCGAAGCCATCCTCGCGCGGCACTCCCTGGGCCTTGCCGCCAATGCCGTCGATAACATGGCGCAGCTGACGGTCGTTCATATCGACAACGCGCTTCCAGGTGATGCGCTTAACGTCGATGCCGAGCTGATTGCCCTGCTGAATATGGTTGTCGAGCATGGCTGCCAGCAGATTGTTGGCGGCACCGATGGCATGGAAGTCGCCGGTAAAGTGCAGGTTGATGTCCTCCATGGGGATGACCTGGGCCCAACCGCCACCGGCGGCACCGCCCTTCACGCCAAACACGGGACCGAGCGAAGGCTCGCGCAGGGCCACGGCGCTCTTGACGCCGCGACGACGCAGACCGTCGGCCAGGCCGATGGTCGTGGTGGTCTTGCCCTCGCCGGCGGGCGTGGGATTGATAGCGGTCACGAGGACGAGCTTGGCCTGATGATCAGTTGGCTCGTTGAGCAGGGAATAGTCGACCTTAGCCTTGTCAAAGCCGTACGGAATCAGATGCTTAACGTCGACGCCGGCGTTCTTGGCCACCTCGATAATAGGCAGCGGCGTAACAGAACGTGCGATTTCGATGTCAGTAGGCATGGACGGTCCTTTCGTTACCGGATGAGAAAAAGACCAATTCAGCATAGCACGCGCGTGCAATAGTAAAACGCCCATAACCGATGAACGACGATATGTTTACCCGATACCCAGCGATAGCCTACAGATGTGCTAAATCAAGCCCCATTCCTACAGGGTCGGTTCAATACCCAAATGCTCGAATGTGCGCAGGGTTGCCTGGCGACCCTGCGGTGTGCGAATCATCAATCCGCACTGCAGCAGATACGGCTCATAGACATCCTCGAGCGTTCCCGGGTCCTCGCCCACCGCGCTGGCAAGTGTCGTCAGGCCCACGGCACGACCGGAGAACGTCTTGGCAAGCGTCTCCAAGATGCGAATGTCCATCCAGTCCAGACCAAGCTCATCGATCTCAAAGAACTCGAGCGCCTGACGGCAAATATCAAGCTCAATAGGCCCGTTGCCGCGCACCTGCGCATAGTCGCGCACGCGCTTGAGCAGACGATTGGCGGGGCGCGGCGTACCGCGCGAACGCGAGCCGATCTCGAGCGCGCTGGGGTGGTCAATCGTCACGCCCAAGATGGTCGCCGAGCGCGTCACGATCTGCGCGAGCTCCTCAACGGTGTAGTAATCCAGGCGATACGAAATGCCAAAGCGGTCGCGTAGCGGGCCGGTCAACATGCCCGAGCGCGTCGTTGCCGCCACCAGCGTGAACTTGGGGATATCCAGGCGAATCGAGCGCGCGGCTGGACCCTTGCCGATCACGATATCGAGGGCAAAGTCCTCCATCGCGGGATACAGAACTTCCTCGACCGAGCGGTTGAGGCGGTGGATCTCGTCGATAAACAGTACGTCACCCGGCTGCAGGTTAGTCAGGATGGCCGCCAGGTCACCGGTGCGCGCGATGGCCGGGCCACTCGTGGTTTTAATCTGAGCGCCCAGCTCGTTGGCGATAACGGTAGCCAGCGTGGTCTTGCCCAGACCCGGAGGGCCCGAGAAGATCACGTGGTCGAGCGTCTCGCCACGGCTCTGCGCCGCCTCGATGAGCACGCGCAAGCTCTGCTTGATGTGCTCCTGGCCGCAGTAGTCATCCAGGCGCTGGGGGCGCAGGGTACGGTCGACATCGAGGTCCTCGGGCGTCAGCTCCGAGCCCACCATGCGCTCGCCATGTGCCATGGATGCCGCCGGCGAGTTGCCGGGCGTCGCCCACAAGTCCTGAGAGTCATCGGCTTCCCACATCACGCATCCATTCCGAGTCGCTTAAGCGCCGCGCCGAGCAGATCCTCGACACGCATATCCTGCCCATCATACCCGCTCAGGGCGACATCGGTCTCCTGTGGGCTAAAGCCCATGGAAAGGAGTGCCGCGCGGGCATCGTCGATGGCCGAGGGAGCGGCAGCGGGCACGGGCATCGCAACCTGTTCGGGAATCACGTCGACCGGCACAAAGCCCTTGTCCTTGGCAAAGGTGCTCTTGAGTTCCAAGATGAGGCGCTGCGCCGTCTTTTTGCCCACACCGGGTACCTTGGCCATGCCCTTGTCGTCCTCGGCCATCACCAGCGAATACAGCTGCCCCACGGTATAGGTGGAAAGCACGGCGAGCGCCGGGCGCGGGCCAACACCAGAGACGGACACGAGCCGATCGAACATCGTGCGCTCGTCCTTGGAGGCAAAACCAAAGAGCGTCATGGCGTCCTCACGTACCTGCATGCGCGTGTAGAGGCGAACCTCGCCGCCGGGCGTCGGCAATGTGGCCGCGGTGCTGCCCGAGATGCCGAGCTCAAAGCCCACGCCCGACACATCGACGACGGCTGAGCTCATCGTGGCCTCGACAAGCGTTCCGTGGAGCTGGGAAATCATCAGTATCCGGTTCCTCTCTGTTGATAGAACTCGCCACCGGTAAGGGCACGGGTGCGGCTGAGGTTTACGTGGCAGATGGCGCAAGCCAGGGCATCGGCGGCATGGTCGGGATGCGGGTCGTGGTCGAGCTGCGTGAGCGTGCGCACCATGTAGGCGACCTGCCGCTTATCTGCGGCACCGGTGCCCACCACAGCCTGCTTGATCTGCATAGGCGTGTACTCGCCGATCTCGAGCGCGCACTCCGAAAGCGCCACAAGCGCAGACCCGCGGGCATGTGCCGTAGGAATTGCCGAGCGGACGTTGGCGCCAAAGTAGATGCTCTCGATGGCGGCGGTATCGGGGCGGTAGCGCTCGACGACATCCTTGAGGTCGCGGGCGATGTGAGACAGGCGCACCGCGAGCGGGCTTCCGGCACTGGTCTCAATACAACCGTAGGCACGACAGCGAACCTCTCCGCGCCGCTCCTCGATAATCCCCCAACCCGTATGGGCCAAACCGGGGTCGATACCCAAGATAACCAAGCCAGCCTCCCCTCGCCACCAGCACGGCGCGAGACAAGGCCCCGCGCATTATTCACGAACGTCTGTTCTAGAATAACACAACCTGGGAAGCATGAGCCAAGCAAGGTCGAATCGCAGGTTGACCACACGCCAGCGAGCGCCCGCCAGAGCGAGCAAGGTTGAACCATAGGTTGAGCATAAGTCAGCGAGCGAGTCCCTGCCGTGGCAAGGCGTCGCGAAAGAGGAGCGCCGCGTACTTCTGTACGCAAGCGACGGCTTGAGCGGCAGATTGCCCGGCAGGGGCTCGCGCAGCGTCGGCTCGTTACGCGGTTTGGCAAAACCGCGTAACCTTGCCCCTATCCCATAGTTAGTTCTGCGAGAAGAACGGAAACTGTCTCGGATCAACCGGCGGCTGCGGTATCGGCGTGCCCTGGGGCCCACCCTGCGGGCCACCCTGGCCGCCCATCATCTTATCGATGGCGTCCTGGACCTCGCCCTCAAACTTCTTCATGCCCTCGTGCAGGCGGCGCTGGCCGTCCTCGGAGCGCAGCTCCTCCATCTGCTCGGGCGAAATACCCAGCAGCTCGCCCAAAATGCCCATCATCTCGCCACGCATGCGGTCACTCGTATCGTCGTCGGCAAAGCGGCGCACCTCGGCGTGCGCCAACGAATCGACCGTCATACGCCCTTTACCGCTCAGGCCAAGATCGGACCACGCGAGCATATACGGCCAGGCACGCTCGGCAAACGAACGGGCCGAGACGATCGGCGCCGTCGGCAGCTGGCGGCGAGCCGCCTCTCCCTGGCGCACGAGCATCAGCAGCAGCGAGCAGGCCTCGGGCTTGCCAGCGGCCATCGGGATATCGTCAAAGGGACGGTTGCGGTCCACGTGCGCCTCGAGCGTGCCATCGACCTCGCCCGGCTCAAGCCCGCCGAGCAGCTGCGCCGCGCGGTCGAGCATGTCGACCGGACCGTCAAGCGCCGAGAGCGCCTGCGCCAGCACGCGCTCCATGCAATCCTCCACCGCGTTGAGCGTCACGAGCTCCTGCGGCACCACGGCAGACGTACGGTTGCGTGCGCGCGCAACAAACTCGAGCGTCGACAGGTACACATCGCCAAAGGGCGCATAATCGCCCTGGTAGCCACCGCAAAGCGCGGGCGCCGCCAGCGCGTACTCAGTTTTGGACAGCGGGCTCAACGCCATCGCACCCAGCTCGAGCGCCGTATCCTCCAGCATCAGGCCCAGCGTGCGAGAACGCAGGCGCTCGGCGTCGCCCGCCGACACATCACGGTCGAGCACACGCGCGGCATCCGGCGCATCGCGCTCAACCGTGCGAATATGCAGGCGCTCGGCAATGGAGCGAACGGCGGCACAGCGAGCAGCCTCGGCCTCTTCCTGCGCCGGCGTAAAGATGCGGTTGCGCCCCAACACCAGGCCGATCACGTTGCGCGAGCCCAATGCATCGACAGCCAGTGCCGCAAGCACAGACGACGGCAAGTCGCCCTCGAGCGCCACCACGGCGCGCGACGTACCGCGGGCGCGGGCGTTATCGCGCACGGCGAGCACCAGCGCCTGCCACAGCCATTCCTCAGAGCAAAACTCGGGCAGCTCGTGGTCCTCCAAGGCATCGAGCATCACACCGCGCTGGATCTCCTGAACCAGCAGGCTCTCCTCAAAACACGGCGCTTGGGCCACCACGCGGCCGCAGTCGTCGAGCACAAACGAGCCGCCGGTATACACCGACTCATCGTATGCACCGACCGGCGCCATGCAGGCAAACCACACGCTGCGCTTAGATGCGATCTTGCGGTAGGCTCCGCTGCGCACGGCGGCGATCGCGGCGGTCTCGCGGTCGGTCATATCGAATGCGTTGAACTGGAAATAGGCAATGAGGTCGACGCCGGTCGGCAGCATCTCGAGCTCGCGGGCCAGGTCGAAGATCACCGCGGTGCGCACGCCGTCCACGTCGAACACCGGCGGCGCCCAACGCGCGTCGTTGTTCTCGCCACGCTGCAGGGCAATGCTCGCACGCGCGGGCACCACGCGACCGTCCTTGAGCATCATATAGTCGAGCAGGGGCTGGCCCTCAAACGAAACCGCTGCGGGCACGATGCAGATCATATCGAGCTCTTGAATACGCTCGGCGACGCCGGTCAAGCCGGAAAGCATGTCGTGCTCAAAGTCGGCAGCGCCCACCAGGCCGCCGGGCAGGGCTCCCATAAAGAGCGGAGCCGGCACGCACAGCACACGCGCACCGCGCTCGTGAGCCAGGCGCGCCTGGTCCTCGATGCGACCGCAGATACCCTCAATATCACCCAGGCGCATATCGATCTGTGCAAGTGCGAGCTTCATGGCTCAGCCCTTTCCGTCGTAAACCGTCGTTATCGCAGTAAAAGCGCCGGCCGCAAGATGCAGTCGGCGCTTGCATGTGCATATGCTAGCTATGATACCCCGAGCGGGGGCGCGCTCCTAGAACGTCGCGGACCACAGCCCGTGCAGGTTGCAATAGGCATAGACGGTACCGGTCTTGGAACCGCCGGCAAAAAATGTCGCGGGCTTCATGCCGGGCTGGAGGTAATGGACCTCCAGACGGCCCTCGGCCTCAAGGGCAATCCACTCGATGTAGTGCTCGGGCACCATAGGATGCTCGACCGAGCCCACGCGCGCACGGATCACGTGACCGTCGCGCTCGCTCTCGACGACGGGCACGTGCTTCTCGTGCGCCGCGTCCTCGGTGTTCGCGGTCAGCTCCGTGCAGCCGGCAGGGGTTGCAACGTCGTTGCCAAGGGCGGCGATGAGCTTGCCGTCGGGGTCCTTAAAGAATTTCGCCATGATGTTCTCCTTTGCTGATGTGCCGATGTCCTCGATGCTTCTTATGCCCAAAGGCGCGCGAACCATCCACGGCATCGCAAATGAACACATAACGAGCGAGGCTAGCGCCCGTCGCCGCCGAGCAGCGCCAGAACATCCTCACGGGTAAACAGCGCCGAGGAAATGCCGTCGCCGCCGAGCACGCTGTTGACCAGGTCGCGTTTGGACTCCTGCATCTGCATGATGCGCTCCTCGATCGTGTCCTTAGCGATGAGCTTGTACACGGTCACGGTATGTTGCTGGCCAATACGGTGCGCGCGGTCGGTCGCCTGGTCCTGCGCGGCCACGTTCCACCATGGGTCGTAGTGAATGACCACGTCGGCCGCCGTCAGGTTGAGACCCACGCCGCCCGCCTTGAGCGAGATCAGAAACACCGGCACCTCGCCCGCCTGGAACTGCGCGACCATCTTGGCGCGGCTCTCCTTGGACGAAGCGCCCGTGAGCTTAAGGAAGGCGATGTCCTCCTTGGCCAAGCGCTTGCCAATGATATCGAGCATGCCCGTGAACTGGCTGAACAGCAGAATGTGATGTCCGCCGTCGAGCGCACCGTGCACGAGTTCCATGCAAGCGTCGAGCTTGGCGCTCCCCGCCTTGTAGTCCTCGTAGTGTAGACGCGGGTCGCAGCAGATCTGGCGCAGCTTGGTGAGCTCGGCGAGCACCTTGAGCTTGTCTTTCTTAAACTCGGATGCCTCGCGATGCTGCACCTGCTGGGCGATGCGGTCTTGGTTGGCCAGGTAGAGCTTGCGCTGCTCGCCGGTGAGCTGCGCCATGACGGTGTCCTCGATCTTCTCGGGCAGATCGGCCACCACGTCCTCCTTGACACGGCGCAGCACAAACGGCGATACCAGCGCCTGCAGGCGAGCGGCGCTGTCACCCTCGGCGTGCTCGACCGGGCTTTCGAAGCGCTTGGCAAACGACTCGCGCGTGCCAAGCAGGCCCGGCATCAAAAAGTCGAAGATGCTCCAGAGCTCGGACAAGCGGTTTTCGATGGGCGTGCCCGTCAGGGCAAAGCGCACGCCGGCAGGCAGGCGCTTGGCGGCGCGCGCCACCTGCGTGAGCGGATTTTTAATGTACTGGGCCTCGTCGAGCACCACGCGGGCAAAGTCCTGCTCGGCATACTCGTCGATATCGCGGCGCATGAGGTCATACGACGTTACAACCACGTTATGCTCGTCGGCGCCGGCGATCTGCACGCGGCGTTGAGCCTTGGCGTCCACAATGGCACACACATCGAGCGACGGGGCAAAGCGCTCCAGCTCGGCGGTCCAGTTGTACACAAGCGACGCAGGGCACACCACAAGCGTGGGCTTAGTGTCCCCCGCCTCCACGCGCGCCAGGATATGTGCGATCATCTGCAGCGTTTTACCCAGGCCCATATCGTCGGCCAAGATGCCGCCGAGGCCCAGGTGCTCGAGCGAGCCAAGCCACTGGTAGCCGTCGACCTGATAGCCGCGCAGTGAGGCCTTGAGCGAGACCGGCACCGTAAAGTCCATCTTGCCAAGCGTATCCAAGCGCTCGACGGTGCGACGGAATGCAGCGTCGCGATCGGCTTCGAGCGCGGGCGTGCGCGCAAGCATGCTGTCGACGAACAGGGTACTCGACGCGGGAAGCGACACGCCGTCGAGCAGGTCGACAGCATCGACCCCCAGATCCTCGGCAAGGCCAAACGCGGCGCGCGCTCCCTCGTCCAAGCGAATGATGTCGCCCGACGTGAGACGCGCAAACGTCTGGTGACGCTTGTACGAATCCAGATAGATGGCAAGGTCTGCCGCCGAAAGGCCGCTCGCGCCCAATTCGACATCGAGCAGATTGCTCTTGACGGTCGCGCGCACCGAAAGCTTGGGCGCAGGGCGGACCGAAATCTGGCGTAGGCGGTCGCTGAGCATGACCTCGCCCAGCTCGGACAGGGCAGACAGGCCCTCGGTCAGCAAGTGGAACAGGCTCTCGTCATCGCGTTCCTCAAACGCCAGGCCGCCCTCGTAAAAGTCGAAATACAGGGCCGCCGTGTCCATAACGCGAAACTCTGCCACCTCGTCGCGCGGCGGCACGCCCGGGCGCCGCTCTTCGAAGGGGCTGCCCGGAGCGCCCAGGCTAAAGAGATCTGCCGACCAGTCGCCGTAGGTAACCGTAATTTTGCAGGTCACGAGCCCATCGTCGACGCCGATCGCCATAGCAAAGCTCGGCTCGGGCGCCACGGTATCGAGCGCCGCGGGCGCGGTAAGGTCGGTGTAGTCGCGCAAAATGGGCAGCGCCATACGACAGAACTCCCCCACCTGGTCGGCAGCGATATGAACCGGCGTGCGACAGGGCAGCAAGCGCGATAGGAACGGCGCCGCATGCTGGGCGAACGCCACATTGGTACGGCGCGCACGGCGGGTGTCAACCAGATAGGCAACGTCGCCCGAAGCAAAGCAGTATGTATCGGCCGGCAGGCGCAGATCGAAGCTGCCGCCAGCCGCCGGCGCGATCTTGGCGGCAAGGAGCGGTGGGCGCTTAGACAGTACCTCGTCATCCCCTTCCGGAGGCATCTCGACCGCCACGTCATAGGTGCGATGCGTCGTCGTCCCCCGCGACCAGGCGGGCTCAAAGGAGATGGTCCGGCCGCGCAGCAGGTCCAGCACATATACGATGCTATGCTCGGACAGCGGCAACTGGCGCTCGGCGACAAAGCCGCTGCGTGCAAAATCGTACGACGCCGAGCGCGAGCTTGTGATGTCATCGAGATAGGCAACTGTCGTCACAACAAGGTTGAGCAGCTTTGTCGACACGTCTTCGAAGGCTTCGGGCGTATGGACAAACGTGAGCTTCTTGCCGTACGAGAAGGTGCCGCCTCGGACATAGGCGTCGGCCATGCCGTCGATATCCTTGACCACGTAGGACACCGAACCGCAGCGAATGCGGAACTCGAGCGCCCAGCTAAAGCGATCGGCGAACAGCGGATTGTAGTACGGCACCAACGAGGGCTCCAACGCCGCTTTGGGGGCGTCGGGATCAACGGCACCGGCAAGCTTGCGGCGCATGCTCGCCAGCTCATCCATGCGCGCGTCCGAAAGATCGGAGAGCGCCGCCATGAGACTGGGGCTCGTGGGGACGGGCGCCGGAAAGGGAAAGTTGGGGTTGACGGCCGGCGCCTTGGGCGCGGTGCGCGCGGGCTGTTTCGGCTGCGCCGCAAACGTGCGAACCGGCGTACGCAGCCCCTCAACAGGCTCGATGCCGCCGGCGTCCAGGTACGCCAGCGCTGTGGCGATGGCATGCTTGCACATGCCGGGGTAGCGATAGGCAGCGGGGCAATCGCAGTCGTAGTCGATCACCTCGTGCTCGTCCATGTCGAGCGCCACATGCGTCTTGTACAGGTCGCCGCGCGAGCCGCGCACCGATCCCTCAACCGTCACATTCTTGGAGAAGCGCGAGCCGCCGTCCTCGATCGACAGCACGGCGCCGTTGAGCATGAGCGAACGCCCCTTCATAAAGGTGCCGCTCAGCGCCGCCTCTTTCCGGAGCGCCTGCACAAACGTCCCCTGCGCCATTACTTCCTCCAATCCACACAGGGTAGCTAATTTGGGACGGGGCTATTTTAGCTACCCCCAAATGTCGGTTGAGATGTATTCCAACCCCGACTCATTCGCCGCCAGCCAAAGGGTAGCTAAAATAGCCCCGTCCCAA
>NZ_CAAKNY010000016.1:40067-70860 GCF_901212495.1 Collinsella aerofaciens
TCAGCAACGCCGTCCCTAGATCACCGTTACTCTGCCCTGGTTACCCACGATGGCCTTGGCCTCGGCCAGCAGCGGAATCGAGCGCGCGTTGACCTTGGCAGGTACCTCGGCACGCAGCACGCGCCCGTCCACCTGCTCGATAAAGATCTCCACGCGGTCGCCGCCCGGGTTGGTGGTGAGCACCGTGGCAAGACGCGCCATATTGCCCTGGCTAAAGCGACTGTTGGGCACCATGACCTCAAACACCTTGGGCTTGTTGTTCTCCTCGTTGAGCTCGAGCGGCACGATCTCCTGCGCGATGATCTGGTCGCCGCGGTCCGAGCGCTCGAGTTTGCCCTTAATGCGCACAAACGCGTCGGACAGTTGCACGCCGGTCTCGGGATCGACCTCGCCGTACAGATACCCCTCGGCCTCCTTGTAGGTCTTGGGGAACACCACGACGGTGGCCTCGCCTTCCATGTCCTCGAGCTGCACGATGCCCATGGGGTCGCCGTTTTTGGTCACGCGCTTGGACACGCTCGAGACCATGCCGGCCCACCACAGCGCCTTACCCTCGGGAATCTCCTGGTTGATGGTACCGCCCGTAGGATTCTGAACTTCGTAGCCGGTGTCGATCTGCGAGAACGAAAAGTCGCGCGCCTTGGCTAGTGCATACTCAAACGGGCGCAGCGGGTGGTCCGAGACATAGATGCCCAGAACCTCCTTCTCCTGGCTCAGTTTGAGGTGGCGGTCCCACTCCTGACCGTCCGGATCGGGCACGCTGACCTCGAAGCCCGAGCCCTCAACGTCGCCGAACATATCGAAGAACGAGGTCTGGCCGCTCGCGCGGTCCTTCTGGCGCTTTACTGCGGCGTCGATGATGTTCTCGGGGTTGTTCTTGTCCACAAAGTGCATCATCTGGCGGCGCGGATAGCCTGTGGAGTCGAAGGCGCCTGCCTTGATCAGCGATTCGATCACGCGGCGGTTGGCCTGGCTCGAGTCCACGCGCTCGACAAAGTCGTGCAGCGTCTTAAACGGGCCGCCCGCCTCGCGCTCGGCGATAATCGTCTGCGCCACGCCGGTGCCCACGCCGCGGATGCCGGCCAGGCCAAAGCGCACGCCTTCCTTGGTAGCCGTGAACTCGGTACCGGACTCGTTGACATCTGGCGACAGCACGGGGATGCCGTCGTGACGGCATGCCGAGACGTAGTGAACGATCTTGTCGGTCTTGCCCGTATAGGACGTCAGGACGGCCGCCATGTACTCGTGTGGATAGTGCGCCTTGAGCCATGCCGTCTGCATAACCAGGATGGCGTAGCCGGCGGAGTGCGACTTGTTAAAGGCGTAGGACGCGAACTCAAGAACATCGTCCCAGATCTTCTGGGCGACCTCGCGCGTGTAGTTGTTCTTGATAGCGCCGTTCATCCAGTGGTCGTAGGTGGTCTCGTCCGAGCCATCCTCCCAGTGGAGCACCGTCGACGTGAGCAGTTTGATCTTTTTCTTAGCCACGGGCTTACGGATACGCGAGTCCGATTCGCCCTTGGAGAAGCCGCACATCTCGACGGAGATGAGCATAACCTGCTCCTGGTAGACCATAGTGCCGTAGGTTTCACCCAGGATGTCGTCCAGGCGGTCGTCATAGGAGACGGCCGGCTCCTTGCCATTCATACGGTTGATGTAGGACGAGACCATGCCGGCGCCGAGCGGGCCCGGGCGGTACAGGGCGATCAATGCCACGACGTGCTTGTACTCGGTGGGCTTCATGTTCTTGATCGTGGCCGTCATGCCGGCGGACTCGACCTGGAAGACGCCGGCGGTGTGGCCGGAACCCATGAGCTTAAAGATCTCGGGATCGTCAAAGGGGATCTCTTCCTCTTTGATGTCGATACCGAAGTTCTTCTTGATGTTTGCCTTGGCCTTGGAGATAACCGTCAGCGTGCGCAGGCCCAAGAAGTCCATCTTGAGCAGGCCCATGTCGGCGACGGTATGGCCCTCGTACTGGGTAATCTCGACGCCGCCCTTGGTGTCGAGCTTGGTGGGCACGTGCTCGTTGACGGGGTCACGGCAGATCAGAACGGCGCACGCGTGCACGCCCTCGCCACGGGTGAGGCCCTCGATCGAGAGCGCCGTGTCGATGATGCGGCGGGCGTCGTCGTCCTTTTTATAGGCCTCGGCAAAGTCGGGGTTAAACAGATCCTCTTTGCCGGGTTGTTTGTCGAGCACCTGCTTGAGCTTGACCTTGGGATCGCTCGAGACCATCTTGGACAGGCGCTGGCCCATGTAGACCGGGTAGTCCAGGACGCGCGCGGCGTCGTTGATGGCCTGCTTGGCCTTGATGGTCGAGTAGGTGATGACGTGGGTGACCTTCTCGGGGCCGTAGAGCTGGCGAACGTGCTCCACGACCTCGAGGCGCCGCTCATCGTCGAAGTCCATATCGATATCGGGCATCTCGGTACGCTGCGGGGACAGGAACCTCTCGAACATCAGGCCGTTTTCGAGCGGGTCGAACGCGGTGATGTTCATGGCGTAGGCGACGATGGCGCCGGCGGCCGAGCCACGGCCGGGGCCGACGCCGATGCCGTTGTCCTTGGCCCATTGCACGTACTCGGCGACGATCAAAAAGTAGGCGGCAAAGCCCTTGTCGCAAATAACCTTGTATTCGTACTCAAAGCGCTCTTTGATGTTGACGCCGCCGATCTCGCGCGTAGCCCAGTCGTCGCCGTAGTGCTGACGCAGGCCCTTCTCGCACTCGCGCCGGAACTGACTCTCGTGCGTCTCGCCGGGATCGAGCAACGGGAAGCGCGGCAGGATGATGGAGTCCCAGTCCAGCTCCACGTAGCACTTGTTGGCGATCTCGATTGTGTTGTCGCAGGCCTCGGGGCAATACGGAAACATCGCCCGCATCTCCTCCTCGGTCTTCATGTAGAACTCCGAGCCGGTCATGCGCATGCGGTTGGGGTCGTCGACCTTGGCGTTCATGCCGATGCACATGATGACGTCCTGCACGGGCGCGTCCTCGCGGCGCAGATAGTGGAAGTCGTTGGTGGCGATGACCTTGACGCCCACCTGTTTGGCGATGTCGATGAGCGTGCGGTCCATCTGCTCGTCGGTCAGACCGTTATCGGTGGTAATGCCGTGTTCCTGAATCTCGATATAGAAGTCGCCGGGATCGAAGGTGTCACGGAAGGTCTCGGCCCACTTGATGGCGCCCTCCATGTCACCGCGGTCGATGTATTTGGGGATGATGCCGGCGATGCAGGCGCTCGTGCAGATCATACCCTTGGCATGGCGGCGCAGGTTGTCGAGCGTCACGCGCGGCTTGTAGTAAAAGCCCTGCACGGCGGCCTCGGAGACCGTCTGCATCAGGTTGACGTAGCCCTCCTGGTCCTTGGCCAGAAGGATCATGTGGTAGAGCTCGGGCTTATGGTCGCGGGCAAGGGTCTCGTCCGGCGTAAAGTAGACCTCGCAGCCAAAGATGGGCTTGATGACCAGGGGCGGCTTGAGCTCGTCGATGTTGCCCTTCTCATCCCACATGGCCATGTCCTTCACATACTGGGCATGCTCGCGCGGGTTTGCCTCGGGATCGGGCTCCACCAACTCGTCGCGGCGGTCCTTTTCCAAGAAGGCCTTGTCGTGGCTCCAGGTTTTGTACTCGGGCGTATTGTGGTTGACGGCGTCGCAGGCCAGCGCCAGGTCGGGCACGCCATACATGTAGCCGTGGTCGGTAATGGCCACGGCGGGCATGCCCAGCTCTACGGCACGGTTGACCATATCCTGGATACGGGTTGCGCCGTCGAGCATGGAGAAAACAGTGTGATTGTGCAGATGGACGAATGCCATGTGATGAGCTCCGATGCGGGTTCGTGTTCTGACTGAACGATTTTACCGCACGGCGCGGACGGCACCCGAACCTAGCCAAACCCACACGTGCAGTCTTTTTGGGACCTTCAGAAAGGGGAATGAGGGCATCCCGATGCATCGAGTATTACTGGAACCCCGGCGATACGCTGAATGATTTGTGACGAATAGTCATGTCCATCAAGAAGGCTCGACGCCTCGGGCAGCTCGTCAATCGATATATCAATTCTTGGAGACCTGTATTCCTACCATTTTTAAAGAAACAACGGCGGTAATTGCTATCGCGATTGCGCCAATAACACCGAGCGCTATCTGAATGGGATATAACCCCAACACATATCCAAATATGGAGAAAAACATTGCAGAAAAGAGAGCCCTTACCAGAGACGCGACGGAAAGGATCGTCGCGCGGAGATCGTCCGCTATCGCGTCTTGGATTAAGTTTTCCGAAGTGATGTACACCACTTCTGGGAGAAAACAAAGCACCATGCTAAGGCCAAACAAACACAGCGGATTTGAAGCGAACCACGGAAGAACCATGAAAAGACCGGCCTCGATTAGCATCGAGCCGAGCATGGTATTTCTTTTCCCGAAACGCGATGAGAAGAAATCTGCTGCAATGTAGGCCGTCGCATTTACTGCATAGGATGCACCGAAGAAGATTCCTATTATGGAGACGGGAGCATCAAATGCGTCGAATACCAACTGATTCAAGCTGTAATAACTCCCATAGAATCCATCGAGCATGCTTGTGCCGATTAGAAGAAGCAGTACCGCAAAAGTGGATTCTCCAACACGCCAGGTTTCGCGTCTGAACATCTTGGCCGCGTCAAACCTTTCCTCCCCAGAGTTTTTGGAATGGGTCGCTTCCATCCTCTCAATGGGATACAGAAGGAAAAGCTGCAGGAGATAGAAAACGGAGACACATACGTAGAGGGCACTCCAAGATACTTGGGCAATGAATGATCCAAGTACGATTGCCACTCCCGTCGCGATTGATTGCGCGGCAAGCAGCCGAGCGTTGATGGTGAGGAAGCGCTCTCCTTGACCGGCATTTCGGGCAATTTCATATAAAAGTGCCTGTTCGGATCCCGATTGAAGGGAGTAGGCGAGCGCCTCAACAAGGGAAAGCACGACAAGAAAGGGACCTGAGAGCAACAGCATGCCAGCCGTATGGAAGAAAAGCAGCAGCACGCCCACTTGAATCGAAAACTTCTTTCCAAAGAAATCGCCTATCAGCCCTGTTGGCAGCTCGAGGACGACCGTTGCAATGTTAAACAGGGCTTGATAAAGCGCGATTTCCGTGACAGACATTCCTTTCTCCGCAAGGAAAAGTAGAAACACTCCCCGATTTAAAACAAATCCGCGAGAACGAAAAAGGCGGAATAGATGTGCAGTTGCGTAGCGGCATTCTTATTCATGTGGCACTTCCATCAACTGATTTTATCGGGCCGCTCGCTACCGACTCGAAGCCTGAAATGTTCACAGTTGATGTGAAGAGCGGTAAAGCTTTTGCACAGGGTATCAATGGCATACATCCGAAGCGTTTTCAGCAGTATCATCGGCGAAGGCGGGATTAGCCTTTACGCGGCGCTCACCCTCTATGTATTTGACGATTTGATCAATCGTCTGGTTGGCGTGGCTCTTGAGCTTGCGCTCATAGAAGAAGAGACCGAGCTTGCCGCGCGTGCCAGACGTGTTGCCACCCACACCCTGAAAATCCTCGGTATAGGTAAGTTCGCAGGCACCATCGCCAGCAGGTGCAGCCTCATAGCGCATGGTATTGATGCCCGCCGCATACTGAAAACGGACCTCATAGAGACACGGGTAGTCAAAGTGCTTGATCTTAACCTTGATCGCCGTGCCCTTGGCCTTGCCTTTTGCGGACTGGGCGCGCTTCTCGTACTTATAGCCGTTGAGCTTGTTGCGGCTGGGATGCTTGCCCGTGGCGTTCTCGATATCCTGCATGATGGACCCCGCCAGAGCGTCAAAAAGCTCCTCCGGCGTCACCTTAAGCGTTTTGGTGAGCTGCATGATGGCTCCTTATTCGTTTGAACCGTTCGAGCCATTGTACCGCCCCAGGCTCTCCCATGCGTTGCGGCGAAATACGGACTGGATGGGGCGCCCCGTGCCTCGAACAGTCCGTATTCCACCGCAACTTGCAAAGGGGTTGCGGCGAAGTGCTCCCTGTTCAGCTTGGGATTGGGGTGGGGGAAGCCAAACAGAGAGCGTTTTGCCGCAACGCAGGGCGGCACAAGCTCAGCATGCAGCCGTTCGCCTTTTCACGGCCGCGGCAATAAAGCGGACGAGCAGGAACACCAGCAATGCCCTGCCCAGCAGTCGCCCGCAGTCTTCGATAAACAACTCATCGATGGCACCGCCTCGCTCAATCGTTGCGAGAATATTCGAGAGAGCCGATCTGCCCATCGCCTGCTCGGCAGTCTTTCGTGGCAAGCTCGCGGCCGCGGGCGCGGCCAACGCCTCGACACCTTTGTCTCGCTCGCACACCGCAATAATGCGCTGGCGGTTCGAGCCGTACGGATGGCAGGTGACCAGCGTGAGCAGATCTTTGTCCTTCTGGACGGCAGCCGCTTTGATATCGGAAGGCGAAATGATCCGAATCTCGGCAACGCGGTAAACATAACCGCCCCAAATGGTCCGCAGGCACACGCGATCTCCGACTCGCACGTTCTCGATCTGCTTAAAGAACATGTTACGGTGGGCGGCGATGACGCAATTGGACGAGGGCTCCCCCAGCGGGGCCGACGTTCCCGCCACCACTGCGGCACCGTTCAACATGTTCTGCTCGCTCGAGCCCAAATATACCGGGGCTTCGCAAGCCATCGAGTCTACCGTCAACACGCCCACGGGCAATCCTGCAAGACCCGTCTTGGCAAACGACTGATCGGCGGCTCCAAACGTAAAGGGATCGTTGATGACCATCCCCCCGCCTTGGCGGACGCGCTCGTTGTAGGACTCCAGCCAGGGACGTGACGACACGCCCCTGTCAGCCGTCTCGAGCGCTTCCTCGCCTGCGGCAGACTCCGATACAGCATTGCTATCACTCGCTGCATCGATTGCCTTCGACGCTGCGGCCATCTCCGAGTTGGCACGCAACCCGTAGCTCAACTCGACAAAATCCGGCACAAGCAGTAACAGCGCGCCCGCAAACAGGACAACCCAGCCAACAGCGGCAATATTCAACCGCTTCTTAGAGGAGTGCTCTGCATCAAAATGCGATGCCATGCTACCGCGTCACCTCTTTGTCGCGACCGGCATGCCGCTTACGCCTTCGGCTCGCCGCATATGCAGCGGCAAGAACCACAATCGCAAGCAAAACGCCAATTAGCGCAGGCGGCACGCCAATCTTGTCGCCCAGGGTGTTATAAGCCGAAGCCAGACCGGTATCGCGGTCCTTCCTTTCGAGCCAATCCTTGGGAACATCGCAGCGTTCCGCGTGAATCAAAAGGCGATGCGAGTTGACGCCGTACGGCGTACACGTCACCAGAGTAACAAGGTCCTTATCCTTTTGAATGGCAAGACTCGAGGTATCGTCTGGTAGAACGACCTCGGTCGAAGTCACACGATAGGCAAGGTCCTCACCCAAAACCTGAAGCACAAAGTAGTCTCCAACATGAAGCTTATCGAGCTTATCGAAGATAACGGCAGAGGGAAGCCCCGTATGTCCCGCAAGAACAGCATGTGTCGAAGGACCGCCCACCGGCAGAGATGAGTTTGGTTCGTGCCCCACGCCATGGTCCATGCCTTCGCCCGTGACGCCGTGGTAGATGGGCAAATCGACACCTATCGACGGAATAACAATTGTCCCCATGGCCCCGTCACCAGCCAAATTGAGGCACGAGAGGTATTCCTCATCTGATGTCTTTGGAGCGTTTGGATCAAACGGGTCTATAACATAGGCGGCACCCGAATACAGCCGATCGTTGTAGTCAATCGCCTGCTGGCGCCAAGCCGAAAGATCCTCGGGCGTCGCCTCTTGAACAACCTGACGCAGGTTGTTGGAAACCTTTGCCTGCTCCACCTTATTGAGGTAGTCGCTCGCGACAGGATACAAAAGCAGGCAAAGGCCCGTAAGCACCAAGAGTATGGCCAGCGCGGGGGCCAGCCAACGACGCGCCTTTCGAGGACGCTCCGCACGAGCAACCGGAGAACCGCCCCGAGAAGCCATGGCAGGGCAGCCGCCATGCCTCCCATTCATCCGAGCAAGAGAAAGGGAAGGAGCGTTATGCCCCCTCCCCTTTTTGCTATGTAGCCCTTTGCGCGTCATGGCCTACAGAACGGTTAGACTAGTCGCGCTTGCGCGAACGGAAGACGACCACAGCGCCGCCAGCGATGAGCAGGACGCCGCCCGCCGTAAAGGCAACCGTACCCGCACCGCCGGTAGTGGGCAGCTGGCCCTGCTTGGGGTCGGTCACGTCGGCGGTGTTGACGTCGAAGTTCTTCTCGGTCACGTTAGGGGTGGCCGGGGAGTCGCCCTTGTCGGTCTCGTCAAGGCTGATGTTGAAGGGGTCGACCTTCTGATAGCCCGCCGGAACGCCGGTCTCAGTCACGGTGTAGGTGCCCTTGTGGAGGCCGTTGACATGCACGTAGCCGTTGGCATCGGAGACGACCTTGCCGTCGGTGTGCGTCTTGCCGGCGGCATCGATATAGGTAACGGGGCCGTCGGCATTGGCGATCGTGAACTCAGCGCCAGGCAGGGCGGTGCCGGTCGGGGTGACCTTCTTGAAGACGAAGCCGTAGGTCTGGACCTGCGGGTCGGCCGGCTCGGTGCTGACCTCCTTGTCTTCGTAGGGGTTCGGGGTGAAGGTGCCGTAGGCCTTGTTGCCGACCTTGCCGGTCTCTACGTTGATCGAGACGACCTTGGACCTGTACTCGACACGGACCTTCTGACCGGCATGGCCCTTCAGGTAGTCCCACTTGAACTTGACGGTGAAGCCGCCGTCCTTGTTGTAAGCGATATCGTAGTTCTCAGCCCCGACTATGTTCTTGTAGCCGTTGCCGTCGTAGACCTTGATGCTGTCCTTCTCGAGCTTGAGGCCCGCCTCGGGGACATCGGTCACGGAGAAGGAGGCGTGGGTGGCGTCGGACGGGAAGCTGGGGACGGCGGTGTCGATGCGGAAGGTCGCGGTATCGCCCACGGAGTAGGAGTCGGTCAGCTTGCCTGAGGTGCTGCCGTCGGGGGAGACGACCGTCTTGTCCGGCGGGGTCACCGGCTGGGACTTGGCCTCCACGTTTTCGAGGGTGGCGGCGGCGTACTGGCCATTCTTGACGACGGGCGAGGCGTTGACGAGCATGGTCTGGTAGATCTTGGTGGTGCCGCTCGTGGTGGTCACGGTGACCAGATACAGGCCCGAGTCGAGGCTCTGGGTGACCTTGCCGCCCGCCGCCGTCGCGGTGTAGGTGGCGGTGCCGGCGGTGACCACGGGGGCGATGGCGTCGGCGACGGTGCGGCCGTCCTTGCCGGCGACCTCGGCGGCGGTGTCGTACGCACCAGGCAGGCCGGTCACCTTGGTGGTGTAGGTGAGGTTGTTGCTGGCGTCGATGTCGGCGTCGAAGACCTGGTAGAACTTGACGGTGTCGCCGTCGTTGACGCCCGTGATGGTAACCGGGGTGTCGGGGACGTCGGTCGCGCTCGTATTGGCAAACGAGCTGATCGGCGTAAGCCCGAGGCCGGCAACCAGTACCGCTGCTACGGCAGCACTGGCAATCTTCTTAGGTTTATACATGTTGTTCTCCTTCCGGGGCCGCGGCCCCATTGGCTAAGTGCCTTCTATATATGCTCGACCGACGTTTTCGGTCGTTAGCACCGATGATTAGCGGCGCCTGCGCCGGCGCCCGAGGACGCCGAGGAGCGCGCCCGCCCCGGTGGCCGACAGGCAGCCGCCCGCCGCCACGAGCCCGACGACTCCCGGGCCGCCCGTGGAAGGTATGGAGGGGATCGGCTTGTCGGGCACGGGAATCGTGTTCGGGGTATCGGGGGCACGCATGTCCGACCCATCGGCCTTGCCGACTTGGATCATATTGCCCGCCGCCCCGCCCGCCTGGCCGGCGACGTCAAAGACCTGGATGCGGAAGACCTCGTCGTTGATTTGGTAGCCCGCGGGGGTGTTGGTCTCAACGAGGAAGTACGTGCCCACCTTGAGCTTCGCAAAGCCGACGGTCCCTTGCTCGTCGGTGGTCCCCTCCGACACGAGTGTATCGACCTTGGGATCGAACACGCCGTCGCCGTTGTCGTGGATGCCGTCGGCTGAATCGTAGTAGAGCTTAAACGATGCGCCCCGGACCGGCCGAGTCGTATGAGACGCATCGACCTTGCGCAGATAGACGTCGGTCTTGACGCGTTCGTTGTCGATCCAGATAAAGTTACCCGAACTCATGGCCCGGTGATCCGATGCAGAGGAAACCCAGGAGGACTTCAAGCCGTCCGCTCCCGTCGTGTAGCACAGATCGAAGGTATGCGTCGTCTGCGCCTCAGGCGGAAGCACAAAGCCCGAGGGGGCGGCAATCTCCACCAGGGTATAGCGGCCCCAAGAAAGCCCCGTCATTTTCACGGAACCGTCTGCGCCCGAGATCAGGCTGTCGGACACGACATCGCTGTGGGCGACGCCGTCGGAGTCGGTCCAGGCGCGCGTGAGCTTGAAGGTAGCGCCGGCGAGCCCCTCATCGTATGTCGCGTCGCGCTTTCCCACCTGAAGATCATACGTAATACCCTTGACCTGGGGCTTGGGGAAGTCGCATGTGGCGTTGGGGTGCTCGTGGAACTGGTTGTCGTCCTTGCTGTACGAGCTGTAAGTGTAGTCAAGCGTCGCGTGGTCGTTGGTGTTGTAGGGGTTGGAGATCTTGCCGGGATCATAGGAGCTCGCAAAACCCTCCCCGGTCTTGAGGCGAACCTTGTACGTGAGCGACGCCGCCCCGTAGTACCACGTGCGCTGCGTAATGGTCAGCTTGCCCACCGCACCGCCCTCGGTGTAGTCGTAATCGTAGACGGGTTCCTCGACGACCTTCTTTGCCGAATTGGAGTACTGCGGGTTCCAGGTGAGCGTCGAAGATGCATTGTCGAAACTCGCCGTGCCGGCGTCGGCGCTGGCGGAACCCAGGTACTCGATGTTGTTACCCATGACATCGGTCACCGAATTGAGGGTCGGCGCGGGGCCCGGCTTGACCTGGCCCTTGATTTTCTCGTTGATGAGGTTGTACGCCTCATCGGAAAGGACAACCGTGTTGTTCGATCCGGTGTTGACCTGAACGCCCATGAGGACATAGTGCGAATCGTCAAGCTTGAGGAATATTGTGGTGTTGTTGCCCTTGCTCCAAGACAGTCTCACGTTCTTCGCGATGGTCTTGCCAGCCGGGTACTGGATGTCGAAAACGCCCGATTTCCCATAACCGGAGTTCGGATCTCCGGTCACATCAATGCCGGAGCCGTTGACGGAGCCGGTCACGGTGCCCGGCGTCATCCCGTGTGCCCAATTTGAGGTCACCCCATCGTAAGGTGCCGTGGTAAAAAAGGTATAGTAGTCCGTCTGCTGCGAGGCGACGGCGCAGGTATCCACCGAGAGGTGCACGATGAACTCGTCCTCCACGCCCGTGGGTTCGACGGTTTTATTTACGCGGACGCTGCCATCTGCCGACTCGATAAAGCCATAGTTGCCCAGCTGGTCCGCTGCAATTCCCTCGCTCGTCTTATGCGATGCGTCATAGCGCCCGCTTACGATCTGCCAGCCGTTATCCCCCGCAGCACGCGCGACAAGCGGCATAGCAAGTAACGCGGCAAAGCAGATGGACAGGACTGCCCCCGCCATCATCCTTTTGCGCTTGATATTTCGACTCGTCATCATACCGTCTCAATCCGTTCGCTGCCCTTTAAGCAGCTTTTTCCTCGGTCTCATTTAGACTCTTTTTGATATGGTATGAATCGGTTGTGACGCCTTTGGTCAAAGCGTGACAGTCACGCTCGACGGACGCTACGCGTCATTTTTGCCAAATGTGACACTCGGCAAGCAATAAAAGCACTATCTGGACTTCATGCCCCAACGACATCCGCTAACGAGCCGCACTCATGTGATTGGATGAACCGCCTCTTACAGCGAAATAAACTCCGACCAGGCATACTCGGGGAGCCCCCCCCCCCCCGTTGGCAAACCGCCGACACCGTCGCGATAGTCGTAATAGTCGCACTCAATGCACTCCGGAACGATCCTGCGTGCCCCGCGATCGCTTTCAACAATATAGGCAATGCCATTTCTGCCAAGCTCAATCATAAGTCGGGAAGCCGTCTTGCGGTACCTTGCCCGCGTTGTCTTATTTGGCTCGCACTCCCATAGCATCGCAATAGCCTCGCGGGAAGACACGAAAGAACCGCGGCGCTCCACCAGGAGGGCAAGCAGCTCTTTGGCCTTCTCGGAACGTATATTGATAGCCCTGCCGTCTACAGACAAACTAAAGGAGCCGAAAAGCCTGACGGCAATGCTATGATCATTCTCATATGGCGCATGGCCAACAGCTGAATCGCCAGCAGCCGCCTCAAGGCGAAAACCAATATAGGATTTGCCCTTCGACGCCGATACCATAACAAGCGTAGCGGCTTTTGTGCATCCAGCTGCATCGCCCAGCTCAAACGTGATTTTATCCGTATGAGGGCCATCTTCTCCAAGCGCAGCCAATCGTGAACAATTGCAAAACCCCATCACACGCTCTTTATCTCTTGGGCTCACAAAGGACAGGAGACGCTCAATCATATCGTCTGCAAACACTCTTATGTTGAGAGGAAAGCTGGAAACGCCCCCGTCGCTCCGCGCGATACACGTTATCGAATTGTCCGACTTGTCAAACTCGAACAGATCATCGGCAAAGCTAGCAAGTAGTTTTTTGCTCAATGAAAGCAGTTCTTGGAACTCCACGTCACGGTCAGGTGCGCTCGCCGCCTTAACGCAGAATAGTGAGTCTTTCTTCGTATCCTTCCTGCGGACGCACTCAACCCAAATCTTGCACGCATGGGGAGCTCCAACGGAAGACACAAGCGTACATACATCCGCAACGGGTATCATCTGAGCATACGCCTCGTCGAACATCTCGCCAACGCATGCGCGATCCGCCAAGGCCACAAAGTCCATAAGGCGGAGGCAGTCGATGCATGAGCCAATTCTAAGCAGCTCATTCGTAAAGCTGTTTGAGCAGGCGATCGTAGCATCGTTATCTCCAAACACTTTCATGACAGAAAAGCGCTCGCCGCATATGCCCGGCTCCACCTCTTGCCAAACGCGACCTTCGAATGCAATCGCGGTTTTTCTCATGACGCTGTCGTCGCCCATACTCGATACCGCAATCTCGTGTACGCAAATTACGGCACCGTCTTTTGCTATCAGACGGTACGCCGCACTTGCATTTCCTTCCGCCATGGACAAGTGCCGCGTAAAAGCAAGGTGGGACTCTCTGTCATCGGGATGGACCAAGGCCTCGAATATGCCCTCGGTAATGCTAAAGAGCTCGTCCTTCTGGTATCCCAGCATCTTGCACAGCCCCTGGCTGGCAAACTCCAAGCGCGTGGCACCGTCCAAAACGCATCTGCAGTAAAAACCGCCTAGACGATCCACGAAGCTAGCGTTCGCATCAAGAACGGCCTCGGTCCCACCAATGTATCCCATGCTTCAACCATTCTTTCGGATGAGATCCTTGCCCCGTACGAAAGGGCGAGCAGTTATAGCGGGCCATAGTCTGACAAGGGTTCGGCGGAACGGATGTGCGGTCGCTACAGGCAGCAATAATTCAAGTGTTGCTCATGCGGCGATTCAAGGTTTATAAAAAGGCCGACGAACGGTTATCCCACAATAATCCACGCGATAATTGCGGTGCATCCAACATTATTTGTTCAACACACCAATAACCAAAAAATCAGTCAATCAAAATGAACTCTGACCACGAATACTCAGGAAGCAAGACTCCCGAAGGCGCTCGCAATCCGTCACGGTAATCGTAATAGTCGCATTCAAGACACTCGGGCACGACTCTTCGCGCCCCGCGGTCACTCTCAACGATATATTCGATGCCGTTTCTCTTGAGCTCAGATACCAAACGCGATGCCGTTTTACGATAGCGAGCCCTTGTAGTTTGGTCCGGTTCGCATTCCCAAAGCATGGCAATTGCCTCACGCGAAGAAACAAACGCTCCCCGGCGCTCAATCAAAAGGGCGAGCAGCTCTTTTGCCTTAGCAGACCTTATGTTGACGGCCTTGCCATCGACGGAAAGCGAAAAGGAGCCAAACAGCGTCGCAATCACTTGTTTTTGCGTCACGATAAGCGCGCCGCTTGGCTCGACATGCGGTGAATCCGAATCGAGACTAAGCCCCATGAGGTATTTTCTCTCAGAAACCGCTACCACCGTAGCAGTGGCAGGAACATAATCTCCATAGCGATCACGCAATAAAAAGCCAATCTTCGCGGTTCCGATGCTCCCCTCACAAAACTGGGTGGATCGAACACGAATACAAAACTGTTTCACTGCCTCCCGGCTCTCGGGGGCAACACGATCGAGCAAATGCCTTGTAATGTCGTCCGTAAACATCCTCACGTTTAAGGGAATGTCGAACAAGGAGCTGTCGCTGCGAGCGATATACGTTACAGTATCCTGCGCCCGATCGGCTTCGAAAAGATCCTCGGCAAAACTGGAAAATAGTTGCCTGCTAAACGCAACCTTATTCTCCTCTTCGCGCAGGCTTTCGTTTTCGATCTGTACCTTGACGCAAAAAACGGCAGAGTCAAAGTCGCCGTCATCGCGAATACGCTCAACCCAAACCTTGCAGACATGAGCAGAACCGTCAACGGAGACAAGTGTGTAGGAATCAGCGCCCGAGCGCCACTCGCTATATGCCTTTTTTAAGGCACCGCAAATTCGAGCACGATCGGAAATAGAGACAAAGTCTAAAAAGCTAAGCCTCTTTGTAACCTCTAAGTTTGCGGCAAAGTCGAAAGCAGCACCACTCACCTGCATTATCTTTGCCTCATTGCCGCCGAGCACTTTTAGAATCGCAATCTTCTGATCGCAAGCCCAAGCCTCATTTGAGCCTTCGTGTATTTCGCTAACGACCGAATAGCCCCTCATAAAGCCATCGTTACCAACAACCGACGTCATCGTGTCGGCAACGCGGATTATCGATCCGTCTTTTTTAATCAGACGATAGGAGAGGCTCTCAGAGGTCTCTTCTTTTGCCATTCTTTGAACGAAATCCACGAACGTCGAAACGTCATCCGCATGCACCGTCACGGTATAGACGCCCTCAACAAGCTCTGAAAACTCTGTTTTCCGATAGCCCAACATCGAGCAAAAGTTTTGACTCACAAACTCAAGATAGATAGGTCCGCCCAAAAAACAACGATGGTATCCGCCCAAACGATCCATGATGCCCTTACCGGCGTCTGCAACGGAAAGCGCTTCGCCCCTCTTATTCTGCTTCATGGCTCCCCCATTCCAATGGTTGCCAATAAGCGTATCTTTAGGAACGTCCGAAAAGCGAACAAGCGTGACAGTTCCGTGACAGCATGAACGAGTCTCGACCCGCCAAGGCTCCCACGGAACCCGAACCAAGACTCGCTCAGCATTAATTTGTCAACGAGGCATCTAGTCGATTCTTACGTACTCCGCCCAAGAGTATTCTGGCAGAAAATCTCCCGAAGGCCCCCTGAGCCCATCGCGATAGTCGTAGTAGTCGCACTCGATATACTCGGCAATAACGCGGCGGGCTCCTCGATCGCTCTCCACGATATATCCGATACCATTCCTGTTGAGTTCGGACATAAGGCGCGAGGCAACTTTCCTCGCTCGCGCCCTCGTCGTCTCGTCGGGCTCGCACTCCCACAGCATCGCGATGATCTCACGCGTGGAGACAAACGCGCCGCGCCTCTCAATGAGAAGCGCCAAGAGCTCCTTAGCTTTTGCAGAGCGGATATTAACGGCCTTGCCATCAACGACCAATCGGAACGAACCAAATAGCGCGACATTGATTTGCTTCTGCGTTGCGACGGTGGAAAGCGGATCTCCCCCGGCATCGGCATGATCGAAACTCAGCCCGATAAAACACTTAGCCCTAGAAATCGAAGCCATCGTAAGCAGGGCGGGCCTAACGGAGCCATCGCGGAACACCACCGAGAATTTCAGCTTCGCCGACTCGATATCACCCGATTCGGGATCGCCCGACGTAACCTTTTCGCAAAAGTCCCTCGCGGCAACGATGTCTTCCGGTCCCACATGATCAATAAGGTATTTTGTCGTGTCATCCATGAACATCCGCACATTGAGCGGCAAATTAATGATGCCATTGTCACTACGGGCGATATACGTTACGGAGCCCTCAAGCCGGTCAACCTCAAACAAATCCTCGGCAAAACTCGAAAAAAGGAGTCTGCCAAACGAGAGCTTATCCTCGCTGTTGCGCTGATGCTCGATATCCCCCTCAATCTTGATGCAAAAAAGGCTGTCCTCGACGGATTCCTCGAGCTGAATGCACTCGACCCACAGATCGCATACCTGCGTTTCGCCATCCGCAGATATCAGAGCGCAGGTCTCCATGTCGGAGTACTCCTCCACATGCGCCTTATCGATAGCCTTCCTGACCTTAACGCGATCGGATATCGCAATAAAATCGAGAAGTCCCCCTGTACTCGAGTGTGAGTCTTTCACACCGAGCAAACTGGATGCAACACCACACATGCGCTCTATGTCAACGGCGGCGTTTCCATACACCTTAAGGATTGCCATCCGCTCGCCCGGAACGGTCGATGCGGACTCCAGCTGATCGTCCGGTACCTCGCAAACAACTGAGTAACCGCGAATGACGCCGTCCTCGCAAACGACGGACGCCATGGTATCGACCACGCGGATGACGGATCCGTCTCGGCGGATTAACCGGTATACGACACTGTCGCAGCCTTCGTTTTCGGCCAAACGCTGAGCGAAATCATCGAAAAGGGCCGTATCGTCGGGATGTACCAACGCCGTGTACACCTCACCGGTAAGCTCGGCCAGCTCGGTCTCTTGGTAACCCAGCATCTCGCAGAAATTCTTACCTGCAAATTCCAGATGCATCGGATCGCCCAGGCAGCATCGATGGTATCCACCCAGATGGTGCATGATGTCGTGCTCGCCACCGGCGGCAATCAATCGATTGTCTGTTTCTTGCTTCATGAAATAGCAGCCCCTTTCGCAAATTACGATAGCGACCGCCCGTTCCGTTTATGCAGGAGCGTGACCGTTCCGTGACAGATGAGGGGCTCCGACGAAAGAGCACGCACTGTTGGCTGCTTTTGAGTTGCGGTGAAATAGTTCCTGGTTGGCCCGCCTGGGCAGCAATTCAGGAACTATTCCACCGCAAGTTATTGAGGCTAGAGGTTGTAGGTGACCACTTGAGGTTCGGCGGGTTCGACGAAGATGGCTGGATCGACCTGTTCCACGCGGACGAACTTGACCGTCACGGCCTCAAAGCCCGCCTTGTGCAGAACATCAGCGTAGACGCGCGCCTGCAGGGCATGCTTCTCCTGCAGCTGTTCCGGCGTCTCGTCCGGTGTGCCGCCCGTCTTGTAGTCAATGACCAGCGCGCGCGACGAATCCGCCGGGTTCGTCGCCAAAGCGTCGATGGCGCCTTCGGCATATGCACCGTAGCGGGCAATGTCCTCGTCTTCGCAACCCAGCGAGAAGAACGGCACCTCGGCGCGAACGCACGGCCACGCGAGCAGGTCGGCACGAACAGCCGACTTGAGCCAGCGGTCCAGGGCAACGTCGAAGCGCTCGCGCTGCTCCGGCGTCAGGCGCCACAGACGCGCCAGCGCTTCGGCGCGCGCGGTGGGCAGCTCATCGGCACCCATCTCGATGAGCCACTGGCAGGCGGCATGGAACGCTGAGCCCAGCGCCATGGGGTTGCCGGCGGGCTCAACGGAGGCCACGTCCGCATCGGCCATCTCCGAGCCATCCGACTCGGCATCATCGCCAGCCTCGTCCATGGGCACGTGTGCCTCGGCGGCACGGTCCTCGGACTCGGCATGCAGCGCCGTGGCAATTGACGAGTAGCTGTACGAATCGCGCGCCGGATACGGGCAGGTGCCCATGCGCACGCCCACCGCCTGGGGATACACGAGCTCAAACGCATCGGGCTCGGGGTCGGCAGGACCGGGAACGGCGGCGCGGGCATCTGCACCGGCACCCTCCGGCTCCGCATCGCCGCGGACAAGCCTGCCCTCGGCATCCAGTAAAGCGTTGGCCTCAAACGCCTGCTCGCCAAACGTAAAGTCCGCCAGCGAGATAAGCTCGTAGTCGCCCGGCTGGGAGTTGTCGAACACCAGGCGGTCGGCATCGAGCTGTGGCATGTCCAGGCCGTCCGTCGGCAGAATACGGCGCAGCACGTCGTAGGTCAGATCGGTCTCGACGTCGAAGGTCGGCGCCGTCACCTTGCCACGGCTCACGCCGGCATCCATCGCCAAGATCACCAGCTCACGCGCTCGCGTCATGGCGACATAGAGCAAACGAGCCCGCTCCTCGAGCGAAAGCTGCAGGTCGTCGTTGCGCAGGCGAGCAAATGCCTCGGCGGGAGAACCCGTCGCGCAGACATCCTCCATGAGCTCTGGCGGCAGCCACAGCGACGTGCCCTTGCCCTTAAACGCGTGCTCAAACTGCTTTTTGACGTCATCGCCCTTTACGAACGTGCCGTCCGCGAGTTTAACGCCGTCGAAGCGTGCCGGCAGCGCCACGACCTGCGCTCCGCCCTCGACACGCCCCATCTGAGCCGCACCGGACGATTTGCGCACGCCAAAACACTCGGACACCGCGACGACCGGATACTCCAGACCCTTGGACGCGTGCACGGTCATAATGCGTACCGCGCCATCGCCCTCCTCGTTGAGCGCGCCCGGTGCCTCCTTGCCCGCCAGGAAGCGATCGAAGGCCAGCGCAATGGAGCGCGGCGAGTTCCCGAACTCGGCCTCCGCCTCGGCCACGGCGTCGAGCGCCTTGAGCACGTTGGCGGCGATGGCCCTGCCCTCGGGACCACGCTGCGCCAGACGCACGAACCAGCCAGAGGCGTTGACCACGTCGCACGCGATGGAGGCGAACGAATCGCGACCCACGCGACGAAGCGCGGAGCGCAGCACCTCGCGGGCACGCGTCACGAGCGGCAGGTTCTGCAAACCCGGCACATCGGAATCGCTCATGATGCCCATATCGATATTGCGACGCGAGGTCTCCCCCGTCTGATCGTCGAGCCTGGTCGCCAGCGCCAGGAATTCCTGGGCGCCCAGGGCAAACATCGGCGAGGCCAGCAGCGGCATAAGGCCCTGCGCCGTATCGGCCGGATTGGCGAGCGCGAAAACCAGGGCGCGCACCGTCTGCACCTCGGCAGCCTGCGCAAAGACCGAGCCGCCCGCGATGACGCAGTCGAGCCCTTGGTCGCGGAAGGCCTGGGCATAGACGTCGGCGTTGGTCATGCGGCCCAGCAGCAGCACCATGCCGCCCTGGGGCTGGCCGGCATCGGCAAGCGCGCGGAATCGCTCGGCGATCGCACGGGCCTTGGCCTGCGTGCGCTCCTGCGTACTGCCGCCGACAACAAAGAGGGCCTGACGACGCGAGACGTCTGCCACCAGCGTGTCCTTGCGGCCGTCGCTCGCCTCAAGCTCCAAAAAGCCCTGCATCAGGCCGCCGTCGTCGCCGTCGAAGACGCGTGCCACGTAACGCAGCACCTCGTCATGGCTGCGGAAGTTGCGAACGAGTTTGACGAGCTCGCCGGCGGGGACATCGGCGGCAGCGGCAGCGCCAGCGCCGGACGCTGCCCCGGCCGTCCCCGAAGCGCCCACCTTGCGCTCCTGGCGGCGGAAGACCTCGACCTCGGCGCCACGGAAGCGATAGATCGACTGCTGTGCATCGCCCACGGTGCACAGCGCGCGCTCCCCCGCACCCGTCAGGTAACGGATCAGGTCGACCTGCATCTGATCGGTATCCTGGAACTCGTCGATCATGACCATCTTAAAGCGTCCCTCATATGCCGCTCGAATGGCCGGGTAGTCGCGTAGCGCCTCGTATGCCATGCGGAGCAGGTCGTTGTTGTCGAGGGCAGACTGGCCGGCCTTGAGCGCGCGGTACTCAGCCTCCACGGAACGGGCCAAGCCCACCAGTGCATCGAGCGCGGGACCACCGCAGGCAAGCACGATATTGATAAACGCATCGGCGGCCTCGGCCTTGAGCAGCTCGACCTGCTCCTTGGGGAATGCCTTGCTCGCGCGCGGCATGGTGCACGACATCATGAGTCGCGCCGCATCGGCCATGGTCTTGCCGCTCGCCTCGAACGCGTCGATGGCATCGAGTGCCACCTGCGCCTTCTCGGTCGCGGCCTTGCTTGCGCCCAGCGCCGCGCGATAGGCATCGGCGAGTGCCGAGGTATCGGCCTGGCCGCGCGCCACGCGCACATCGTCCATACCGCCCGGCAACTGGCTCGACAGCTCCAGCAGGTCGCGCACCAGACCCTTGATGGTCGTGCCGGCGCCAAAAGGACCGCCCTCGCCCGCCATGGGATACCAGGCGTAGAGGGCCTTGAGCGATGCCGCGAGCTCGGGGGCGGCATCGGGCGCCGTCGCGCGACCCAGCACATGCTCAACAGCCTGATCCATGAGCTCGTCGGTATCGGTGAGCACCGTGAACTCGGGATCGATGCCCAACTCCAACGCGTGTGCGCGCAGGATGCGCGAGCACATGCCGTGAATGGTCGAGATCCACGCATCGTCGACGGTCAGGGCCTCCTCGTCCATGCCCTCGTCGATGAGCGCGCGGCGCACGCGGTCACGGATCTCAGCCGCGGCATCTTTGGTAAAGGTAATGGCGAGCACCTGGTCAAGATGCTCGACGAACGGACCGGATTCGGGCGAGAGCGCGTAGACGATGCGGCGCGTGAGGGTAAAGGTCTTGCCCGAACCGGCGCCCGCCGAGACAAACAGCGGACGGTCGAGCGTTTTGACGATCTGCAGCTGTTGCGGCATCAAAGTCGAAAGATCCATGGTCTACACGTCCCTCCTTACAAACGTTCCTTCGTGGTTATACGAGCAGCGCGCATGCGCGGCCTGAGCCGACGTCGGGTCGACGGCGGCAACGTTGCCTGCCTCGAGCTCGCGCAGGCGCTCGGCGATGCCGGCCTCCACGCGATCGAGCAGGGCGTCGAAGTCCATGCTGCCACCCTCGCCAGGGAAACCTTTCTTAAGGCCCGGGATGTGACCGTCGCCGCGCTCTTCCTCGAGCAGTTCGGCGCTCGCGGCACCGCGCAACGCCGGCTTGCCGCCCTTCGTCGAAAAATAGAGCGCCGCGCGGGTGTCCAAATCCAGCGCCCGGCGCATGGCCTGGGCGTAGATGAGCGTTTGGGTATGTGGCGGCAACCAGCGCGGATCGTCGATGGGCGCCGTCCCCGATTCCTCGTCGCGCACCGTAGGGTCGGCGAGCTTAAACTCCTCAACGCCCGTGCGGTGCTTGTAGTCGATCACCACGGCACGATTCTCGGCGTCCACGTCCACGCGGTCGATGCGCCCGCCAAGCGGCCAACCGGCATACTCGACCTTGAGCTCGTTGAAGGCAAACTCCAGGTAGCGCGGGGCAAAGGGGGCAAGCGCCTCGGACTCGTAGGCAAGCACGCCCTCCAGCTGCGGCAAGATCTCTGCCACCTGGCGCTCCTCCACCGCAGAGAGCGGCACGAGCGGGCCCTCCGCGCCTCGCTTGCCGGCGTGCTCGGCCAACGTCTCGTCAAAGACCTCGCGCAGCAGCTCCTGAGCGCGCGGCAGGTTCTCGGGCGTCACGCGTTCCATGCCCTCCTGGGGCAGGCGGGCATGCAGGTGCTCCAGCACATCGTGGACAAAGTTGCCCTTCTCCATGTTGCCAAAGCCCGCGTCGATGGACTGAGGTTTGACGCGATACGACACGAACCAGCACAGCGGGCACGTCGAGTACGCCTCAATCTGCGAGGCGGACGTCAGACGCGGCACGAGTGGCGCGTTCTCGCCCGCGCCATCGCGACGACGCAGGACCAAGTACGGCACAGCCGCCTCACCCAAATGTTGAGGAGCCTCGCACGCGACGCGCTTGCACTCGATGCCCTCACCGGCCGCTGGATCAAAATCGGCGACGATACCGCCCTCGCCCACGCACGCAACCCTGGCGGCGCCGGCAGCCTCGGCGTGCGCCCGCAGCTCGGTCCACGCGGCCGCCGGATAGCACTCGCGCGCCTGGCGATCGTGGGTCACACGGGCGAGCGCAACCGGGCCGCGTGCCGCCCGCATCGCGCGGCCAAAGCGCACGCGCAACAGGGCCGCGGGCTCAAGCGTCACGCCGCTGCGCCCCAGCTCTGCCGTCAGCGTGGCTAGCGGGCCCTCCTCATGTGAGAGCGGATAACTGTCCAGGTCGACGTCGGCAAACAGCACGGCATCGTAGCTGTCGGGGCGCAGGGCTGCCGCATCGGCAAGCGACGCAAAGCGCACCTGGGCGCGCGGCGCGCGGTCGACCTCGTAGGTCTCGTAATCGTATGCGGTGCTGCGCGTGTCCACCTTGGTACGAACGCCGTCGAGTACGGGCACGGTCGCGGCCTGCGACACGTCGAGCGCGCGGGCATCGTTCATAAGGATGTCGATGGCATGGCGCAGCAGGGCGGTCTCCTCCTGGCGACGAGCCTGACCGTCAAGGCCTCCAAGGGCGCGATCGGGCAACGCCTCGGCGACGGCGAGCATTGCCTTGAGCGCCGTCACGGGTTTGTCGCGCCACAGCGCCTGGAACACGTCCGAGACCACGCACGGCACGTTCTTAAACCAGTTCTCATCACTGGCAGCCTTGCGCGTGCCCCTGACCTGGCCCTGCACGCTCTGCAGCAGGCTCTTGACGGCCGTGGTGGTCTTGCCGCGCGACAGGCGCATGTTCTTGTCGAAGGTGCGCGCGCTGGCGGCATCGGCACCCGAAAGCGGACTGTAAATCCAGTCGGTAAGCTCCGGTGCGGGCCACCACTCGGTCTTGGAGGCGACACCCTCGTCGGCGGCCTTCATGCGCTCAATCAGATTGGCGAGCGCCGTGAACTGCCCGCCCGCGATGGATTGGGAAAACGCCGTGAACTCGGTTGTCTCGGCCGCAATATGACGCGCCGCCAAACGGGCAGCGAGTTCACCGAACAGCTGGGGCGCCCGGGCAGACACCACGAGCACGCGCACGGGGTCCGCGGACGCCGCGACACCGCCGTCGACCGCGGCGTCCTCACACGTTTTTACCAGCTCATCGATTGCATCCACATAGGCGTGGGCGCGGGCGTGAGGTCCGGCAACCTCTACAAAGGTAGGCTGAGCGGCGGACTTGGAGGCAGTCTGGGGCGCGGCGGCACCCTCCCCCAGCGGCGCGGCCTCAAACAGCACGCCGCGGGCATCAAGGGCCGTGGCCAGCTCCTCACGCATCGCCGCCTGCTCGCGAGCGAGCAGCACGACAACCTCTCCCCCGTTGTTCGCCACGGCGGACAGCAGCCCGAGCAGGCTATACGTAAATGACGTGACACCGCGCACACATACCGCGCGGGCGCACGCCGGAAGGTTGTCGGCCAGCACCTCGGCCATAAGGTCAGCCGCCTCGCAGGGCTCGACCATGTCTCGACGGTCCAAGCCGCTCGCATAGGCACTCAACAGCTCGAACACGCGAGCCTCGGCGTCGCTCTTGGGATCGGGTCGGCAAACGCCGCCGCAGCAGCGCTCGGCACCCGTTCCCGCTACGCCCGGCAGCACATCGCGGGCCATGCGCGCGAGCATGCGCACCGTGCCCTGACTGCGCGAAAGCGGCTGCAGGTCGGCATCGCAGCGACGGGCGACCATGTCCGAGAACAGCATCTGGCGCTGCATGTTGTCGACGAAGCTGCGGCCATCGCCCATAAGCTCCCACAGCGAACGAAGCCACGACGCGGGGGTTTTGTAGTCAACGCCCAGCGAGGCGCCAGCAACCGCGGCATCGTGGCGGCACAGATCGAGCTCGGCAAACGAGGGCGCCAGCAAAACGGCACGCCCGTGGCGGGCAACCAGGTCGGCGAGCAACGACGCCTCGGCATCGCTCAAGTCCGTACCGGTATTGGTGGTATAGATTCGAACAGGCATGGTCCTCCACTCAAACCGTTCGCAATAATCAATGCATTCATCCTACCCGCCCACGCGGACAGATTTGCCCCACGCCAACAGATTTGATTCCTCCGCCCCCAAGGGATCAAAAAAACCGCCCCCGAAGGGACGGTTCTGCGCAATTCGATTTTGCCGCTGGCCTACTCGCCATCCTCCAGTTTGATGAGGATCTTGCGATAGCCACCGTACTCGCCATTAAGCGCCTTGGACACGCGGCTCACCGTGGTGGACGAAGCGCCGGTGCGGGCCTGAACCTCAACATAGGGCTCGCCCTCATCCAGATAACGCGCGACCTGCAGGCGCTGAGAAAGATCGCAGATCTCGCGCGGTGTGCAGATATCGGTTAAAAACGCCTGAATATCGTTCTCGTCGTCCAAAAGACTAAATGCGTGGACCAGCTGCTTGACATCAGGCTTGTCAAACATGTTCTCGATATTCATCGATCACCGCCAAACCCGCCAAAAGGCATCGAAGTTGATACTGACATCGGGCATCGTTCGCCCGTTCTATGCAATAAAACAATGCATGGAGCATTTGCCCGTAGCAGTGTAGCACACCACTAAACTAAAGCGATAGGACTCTCTGTCAGCGGCACGTTTTTCAGGACGAACGCCGATTAGAAACCGAATGCGCACGTAAGCTCCACGAGTATTTGAGACAATGGGCGCCCAAACACCGCGGCGCGCCCGCGCAACCATCCAAGTCGCCGCCGCAAGCCGCTTCACGCGACGCCGGCAACCCCGGCGCAAGAAAGGATTCACGCCATGCGCTTTATGCTTAACTGGCTCTTCACCTCGATCTCCATCGCGATCGCCACGTTCCTCGTCCCCGGTATTCAGCCCTTCGGCTTTGCCGAGGCCTGGGTCTGCTTTGCCTTTGTGGGACTGTTCCTCAACATCGTCGATTCGTTCGTCAAACCGTTCCTCACGGTCATCTCGCTGCCGCTCACGATCATTACGCTCGGCATTTTCCAGCTCGTGCTCAACAGCTTTATGCTGGAGCTCGCCAGCTACCTGTCGGTCAACCTGTTGGGCGTCGGCATCTCCATCGCCGGCTTTGGCTCGGCCTTTATGGGCAGCATCCTAGTGTCCATCATGCGCAGCATCCTCGATAGTATTGCCGAAGAGTAGAACGACCCGACACACAAACGCATCGGACCAAATCAAAGGCCGTCCATCGCACAAATGGGCGGCCTTTGATTTGTCAAGTCTCAGAGGGCAAGAAAATCTACCATTTCCACCCCGTCCCCAAATGACAGGTGGGCTAGATGACGTAGTCGTAGCCTTCGTTGGGGGCGACGAGCTGATCGAGCGTCACGCCATCGAGGTAATCGTTGATGAGCTTGTCCAGGTTCTTCCACACGCCGAGCGTGGGACACTCATCAGATCGCGAGCAACCCTTACAGTCGCCATCCAGGCAGGCGACCGGCGCCAGACTGCCCTCGGTCAGGCGCAAGATCTCTCCCACCGTGTACTGCTCGGGCGGGCGCGTGAGCACATAGCCGCCGCCCTTGCCGCGCATGCCCGAGAGCATATTGGCGCGCACGAGCGTAGCCAAGATGTTCTCGAGATATTTCTCGGAAATCGCCTGTCGCGCCGCAATCTCTTTAAGCGGGATACGGCCTGTCGCCTGGTGCTCGGCCAGGTCAACCATAACGCGCAGGGCGTACCTGCCCTTAGTAGAAACCAACATATATAGTGCTGCCTTTCGGTCTTTTAGTCCGCTGAAATTCTAGCCGAAAAATTGGCTTTGAAAATACCCGTTCCGGTCAAGATGGTTAATCAGCTTGAAATAATCTCCTATTTCCTATTGCATTACTAGGCTTTAGTGTCTAGTATGCTTCCCAACAGGTAAACGAACAACCTATAAGGTTTATGGGTTTATCTGCTAGACGCATCATAACACCGCACGGTAACCAGTAACTTGAACACTTTGGAGGTTCACCATGAGCAAGGTTTACACGTCCATCGATCAGCTTATCGGCCACACCCCGCTTCTGGAGCTCACCCACTTTGAGGCCGATGAGGACCTCAAGGCTCGCGTGCTCGTCAAACTGGAATACTTCAACCCCGCCGGGTCCGTCAAAGACCGCGTCGCCAAGAACATGATTGACGAGGCCGAGAAGGCCGGCAAGCTCGTGCGCGGCGGCGACTACACCATCATCGAGCCCACGAGTGGCAACACCGGTGTCGGCATCGCCTCGGTGGCGGCGGCCCGCGGCTACAAGGTGATCATCACCATGCCCGAAACCATGTCCGTCGAGCGCCGCAAGCTGATGCAGGCATACGGTGCGCAGCTCGTGCTCACCGACGGCTCCAAGGGCATGAAGGGCGCTATAGCCAAGGCCGAGGAGCTGCAGAAGGAGACTCCCAACAGCATCATCGCCGGCCAGTTCGTGAACCCCGCGAACCCGGCCATTCACAAGGCCACGACCGGCCCCGAGATCTGGGACGACACCGACGGCCGGGTCGACATCTTCGTCGCCGGCGTTGGCACCGGTGGTACCGTGACCGGCGTGGGCGAGTTCCTCAAGGAGCAGAACCCCGAGATAAAGGTCGTCGCCGTCGAGCCCGCCACCTCCCCGGTGCTTTCCAAGGGCCAGGCCGGCCCGCACAAGATCCAGGGCATCGGCGCCGGCTTTGTGCCCGACGTCCTCGATACCCAGGTCTACGACGAGATCATCCCCGTCGAGAACGAGGACGCCTTTGCGACCGGCCGCGCCGTGGGCCACAAGGAGGGCGTGCTCGTGGGCATTTCGTCCGGTGCCGCCGTATGGGCCGCACTGCAGCTGGCCAAGCGCCCCGAGAACGAGGGCAAGACTATCGTGGCCCTGCTTGCCGACACCGGCGAGCGCTACCTGTCCACAGCACTGTTCCAGGACTAAGGGCCCGTCACTTGTCGATGAGCCCAAGGCACGCCGGTCTCCCCTCTCTTCTGGCAGCCTGGGCTCATCCCGGCAGGGTGTCCCACAGGACGCCTGAACTTGCTACAATGTCTGCGGCGCGGAACCAGCCTCCCGCGCCGCTTTTCTTTTTTGGCCACATGCCACCAAGGAGAACCTCCCCATGCACAACAAGCGCGTGCTCGTCGCCATGAGCGGCGGCGTCGATTCCAGCGTGACCGCGTACCTGCTCAAAAGCCAGGGCTATGAATGCGTCGGCGCCACCATGCGCCTCACCTGCCCCGCACCCGACCCCGCCACGGGCATGAGCAAAGTCGACCGCGACATCGCCGACGCGAAGGCAGTTTCCGAGCGCATCGGGATCCCCCATCACGTGCTCGACCTGCAGCAGACGTTCGACCACAGCGTTATCGAGCGCTTTGTGAACGCCTACCAGGAAGGGCTGACGCCCAATCCGTGCATTATCTGCAATCGCCACATTAAGTTTGGCGCGCTGCTCGATGCGGCGCTGGACATGGGCTGCGACTACATCGCAACGGGACATTACGCCAAAACAAGCCAGGCGGCAGACGGCACCTGGCAGCTCCATCGCGGCGAAGATCCCAAAAAGGACCAAAGCTACTTTTTGTATTCGCTTACGCAGGAGCGCCTGGCACGCACGATCTTTCCGCTGGCAGGCCTAGACAAAGAGCGCGACGTGCGCCGCATAGCCGCCGAGCAGGGCTTTACCAACGCCCAGAAGGCCGAAAGCGAGGACATCTGCTTTATTCCAGACGGTGACTACGCGGGCTATATCGAGCGCCGCTGCGGACATCCCGCTGCACCGGGCGACATCGTGTGGCGCGACGGCAGTGTGGTCGGGCGCCACAACGGCGCGCTGCGCTACACCATCGGCCAGCGCAAGGGCCTGGGCGTCGCGATGGCGCATCCCGTGTATGTGACGGGCGTCGACGCCGCCAACAACACCGTGCATCTGGGCGAGGCCGAAGATCTGACCGCCACTGCCCTCACGGCCGATGAGTGGATCTGGAGCGCGCCGGACGCACGCATGGAGGCAGAGCTCGACGCCGGCGGCATTCGCGTGGGCGCCAAATACCGCTACCGTCAGAAAGACCAGGCAGCGACCCTTACGCGCGGCGAAGACGGGCAGATGTTGCTGACCTTTGACGAGCCGCAACGAGCCATCGCCCCCGGACAGGCCGTTGTAGTCTATCGCGGCGACATCGTCCTGGGCGGCGGTACCGTAACCGGCGCACTTAAGTAGCCGCGGGTTTATCGCTGCACGTGTCGAAGTACCTCAACAGCGGCACCAACCTCGATTACGCGACGCTCGAGGCCGTGGCAAATGGCCTCGAGTCGACCCTCCGCCGTCGCCCATTCGCTCTGCGAAAGAATCTCGATCGCCTCATCAACAAATCCGTTGAGCCGCGATGGATCGAACCAATCGAGTGAGTCCGCAAGCGCCAGCTGGACGGAAGGGTCGGGCCCAAACGGCTTAGCGGAAAACCCAAACTCCCCAGCTGCGAGCACGGCAGTTGGTACGTTGTACCACAGGCAGTTGCCGCTATCGAACAGCGGAGCAGGTTTTATCTCCAGGGTGTCGACGTTGCGGATGATGCCGAAGTTTCGCCAATGGCGGTCGCTGTTGGCCAAAAGGGCATCGCAGACAATCATCTGCGACATAGACCTTCTCACAGCGGCCTCATCGACACCATGCTTACCAAGGAAGCAGCAGTATCGGTCGTACGCCGAGCTTCCTCGCTGGCCGCCAAGGGCGTTCTTAACGTAAACAGCCGGAACGTATTCCTCGCGGCCGTCAAGAAAGTCGTCGCACAGACACACAGGGCCATCGAACATCCGCTCAACCGTATAAGGAACAAACTCCCCTTTGGGAAGCAAGCGACGATGCAGAGCCGTTGCAACCGCCTCGTTAAAGGGCCGTTGGTCGTCCACGCCGCATCCCTTGACCAGAACGCGAACGCCGTTGCGAATCATCCACGATTTAGGGAGCTCGCCCTCGGACGTGTTATCAGGATTTTTAAGACCGATGCCTTCCAGCCAACCCGAACGCTCTTCGGGCGCCGATCGCTCAAATTCGTTCTCAAAGTAATTGATGTTTTGCCATTTGAGTTCGGCGCAATCGGCCGGCCGCAGCCAATAGCAATCCGAAAGCGATAGGCCCAGGCACCGAACTGGAACCTCGATGCCGCTGGCAATTCCCAGTTCACGATAGCGCGAGACGAGTCCGGGGCGAACATCGGGCACCGACCGATGCCCCCACCATGCATTGAGCTCCCGCTTATTCACCGTTGGAGAAGAGCTCGAGCATGTGCCAAACGGCATTCGTTGCGCATCGAGGACCTCGGCGATTTCGAAGGGAAACTCACGCGTCGGATCAAAAGAGACATGCGCGACCTTATGGTCGGCCGACATCAGCGTAAACTTGCGCCCCACATCGGCCGCAGGACGGCGTCCACGTTTGCGGACCTTTTGATAAGCGAGCGCAGAATTGTACTCGACCATCTTCCGGCCGCCCACAATATCGCACACAAGCGTCCCCGATGCGGCAAGTTGCGATATGCGGGCTTTCGTAACGCCCAACAGGCGGGCGGCATCACCCATAGACAAGCACTCAGACGTATCCATACACCGCATCACCTCGTTAAGTAATTTACACGTTTAGTTAATAGATTACAGACATCATAATACTAAACGACCCAAAGCGAAAAAAGGCCCGAGAAATCGGGCCTTAGCGATTGGTCAGCCGAGTCGCAAGCTGCTCCCCTAGCGCTGAACGTAGGCGCGAACGAGCTCGTAGGTATTGCGCACGCCGTCGATGTGGCTGCGCTCGTAGTTGTGGCTCGCGTACACGCCGGGGCCAATCAGACCATGGCGAATGTCGTAGCCGGCCGAGAGCGTTGCCTCGACGTCGGAGCCGTAGTGTGGGTACACATCGATGGCGTAATCGAGCTCCAGCTCGCGCGCGATGTTGGACAGCGTGGTTACCAGGTCGTAGTTGTACGGACCGCCCGAATCCTTAGCGCAAATCGAAACCATGCGCTCGGTGCAGCCCAGGTCGTCGCCCACGCAGCCCATGTCCACGCTGATCATCTCGCGCGTGTCGGCCGGCACAAAGGCACCGCCGTGGCCGACCTCCTCGTACACGGTAAAGAGCAGCGAAACCTTACGCGAAAGCGTCACCTCGCCAGCGGCGACGGCGCGGGCCAAACCCAGCAGAATCGACGCGGACAGCTTGTCGTCCAAGAAGCGGCTCTTGATGTAGCCGCTCTCCGTCACCGTGGTGCGCGGGTCCATAGCGATGATGTCGCCGGTCTGAATACCCAGCTCGAGCACATCATCCTTGCTGTCAACGTTCTCGTCGAGCAGGATTTCCATGTTCTTCTCGATGGTCTTGACCGGCTCATCGGCCACGTGCGCCGAAGGCTCGGTATTGAGGACCACACCCGTAAAGACTTTGCCATCGCGCGTGTAAACGGTGCAGTTCTCGCCATCGGCCGTAGACCACTGATGCCCGCCGAGCGTCGTGGGACGCAGGCGACCATTGTCCTTGATAGAGCGCACCATGGCGCCCAGGGTATCGACATGGCTCGCCAACACAAGCGGCTCGCCCTCGCCGCCAAGCTCAACGAGTACATTGCCCTTGTTAGAACGCTCGGGCCCAAAGCCCATATCGCGCAACGTTTCCATCAGATAATCAGTCGCCGCACGGGTATAGCCCGTAGGCGAAGCAATAGAAGTCAGCGCCTTCAACTGGTCAGTAATATAGGAGAGCGTAGAATCCATCTTGGACACCAAAGTCACCCTTTCATATCGAATTAAACCCACAGCAACAATACCACCGCGAACCATCTTTTTACCTAGCGAG
>NZ_CAAKNY010000017.1:0-76220 GCF_901212495.1 Collinsella aerofaciens
GCCCCTGCCCGTTAGCCCCAGAATCTTTCCGCAGGACGGAGGAAGCCCCCGCCGCACGAAGTGCGCAGCGGGGGCTTCCGACATGTCCGAGGACGATTGTGGGGCTAACGGGCAGGGGCCCGCCGAACCAAGTTAGGCAGCCGGGCAGATCTTCTTGAAGAGCTCGATGACGTCGTCGAGCGTCGCCTCGCGCGGGTTACCCGGGAAGCAGGCGTCGGCCATGGCGTCCTTGGCCAGGACCTCGATCTCGTCGGCCTTCATGGCCTCGCAGACGTGCGGGATGTTCACGTCGGCGGAGAGCTGCTTGACGGCGGCGATGGCGGCGTCGGCGGCCTCGTCGGTGCTCATGCCCGTGGTGTCAACGCCCATGGCGACGGCGACCTTGGCCAGGCGCTCGGTGCAAACCGGCTTGTTGAACTCCATGGCGATCGGCAGCAGCATGGCGCAAGCGACGCCGTGCGGGGTGTCGTAGTGAGCAGACAGGGTGTGAGCCATGGCGTGGTCGATGCCCAGGCCAACGTTGGAGAAGCCCATGCCGGCGACATACTGACCAAGGGCCATGCCCTCACGGCCGGAGCCGGGCTTGCCGGACTTGGCCTCGGCGACGGAGTCGCGCAGGTTCTCGCTGATCAGCTTGATGGCCTCAAAGTGGAACATGTCGGAGAGCTCCCAGGCGCCCTTGGTGGTGTAGCCTTCGATGGCGTGGGTCAGGGCGTCCATGCCGGTAGCGGCGGTGAGGCCGGCAGGCATAGAAGCCATCATGTCGGGGTCGACGACGGCGACCTCGGGGGCGTCGTTGGTGTCGACGCACACGAACTTGCGGACCTTCTCGGGGTCGGTGATGACGTAGTTGATGGTCACCTCGGCGGCGGTACCGGCGGTCGTCGGCACGGCGATGGTGAACACGGCGTGGTTCTTGGTGGGAGCAACGCCCTCGAGGCTACGGACATCGGCAAACTCGGGGTTGTTGATGATGATGCCGATAGCCTTGGCAGTGTCCATAGAGGAGCCGCCACCGATGGCCACGATAGCGTCAGCCTCGGCGGCCTTGAAGGCCTCGACGCCGTCCTTGACGTTCTGGATGGTGGGGTTGGGCTTGATCTCGGAGTAGAGACTCCAAGCGATGCCGGCGGCGTCGAGCTCGTCGGTCACCTTAGCGGTAACGCCAAACTTGACCAGATCGGGATCGGAGCAGACGAAGATCTTCTTGTAGCCGCGACGCTGGAGCTCGCCGGGAATTTCCTTGATGGCGCCGGAGCCATGGTAAGAAATAGTGTTGAGAACGAAACGATTAGCCATTGATAGCCTCCCATCGTGTGCGGGGCACCCATTACGCCCCACGCTATGAGTCCCATACTAACGCTTTTGAAACAAAAATCACGTGAGAACGTCAAAATTGTTAAAGCGTTTCAACAGAAGATGAAAAATACAGCGGCAAAGGGACAACCCCTTTGCCGCGTTCGGTTACCTTCGACAGCCCTCTTTCCAAGCCTCGGCCGCAACCTTCCAGCGAAAACGCAAGTCGCGCTCGCGGTCGATGAACATGATGGCAAACGCGATAAACAGCAGCACGCTCGCCACGACGATGGCGTGCAGGCCCATGTGCTCAATACACCAGTTGCCCAGCACGGCGCCAAACACAAAGGTAAAAATCACGCCAAAGTACAGCAGGCCGTTTTCCAAAAAGCCGCGCTTGTGGGTGATGATGTAATCGTCCACGTTTTGCAGCGCGTTGCGCAAGTTGCCGATGCACATGGTCGTAGCGATGCCGTGACCGTGGATCTTGCGGAAGCTCTCGACTTGCATGCCGCAGGCAAACGAAGTGAGGCAGTTGGCGAGCAGGTTGAAATCGCCGCCCGGGATAAAGCTCACGCCCAGCAAGATAACGGCTTCAAAAAACACCGTCACCTGGCGCCAGTGAATCACACTGCCAAACCGCTCGTGCACCAGGTCGGCAAGCATAATGCCCACGGCAAACGACACCACGGGGAAGAAATAGCGTCCCGCCAGCGCCCAGTTGCCCTCCGAGATGCTCACGCCCACAAGCAGGATGTTGCCCGTCTGCGCGTTGGCAAAAACATGGTCGCGGCCGATGTAGGAATACACATCCATAAAGCCACCGGCGAGCGCCAAGATGATGCCCAGCTCAAGAGACTCCGATATCTGTTTGGCACGCTGCATCGTCGTGCATCCTCCTTGTTGGCGACTCTCTCGTGCGTTGGCGGAGACATAGCCGCCGTTCATACTGTAACCCATTGACAACATGGCGCGCACGCGAGACGGGTCCCCCAACGCGCAGATACACAGTCTGGAAACAAACGGCGGGCGCGGCACCGCGTCCGCATCGACGTGCCGATCCGCCAGCTCGTGTACTCCACCAGTCTTTTTAGCCCCGTCCCAAAAAGACTGGTTACAATTACGAGCAGCATACTGACAACGGGAGGAATCGTGGCAAAAAAGCCCCAGGACGCTCAGAACAACCAGCACGGCAAGCATGCCCAGCGCGGCCAGCAGCAAAAGCGTGGCGGCAAGGCCCAGGGCTCGCGCCCCGCGCATACCCCGGCAGCGCCTGTCCGCCCCTGGCGCCCGGGCCGCGACAAGTTCCTCCCCGTCAGCCGCGCCGACATGGATGCACGCGGCTGGGACCAGTGCGACTTTGTCTACATCTGTGGCGACGCCTATGTGGACCACCCCAGTTTTGGCATGGCAATCATCAGCCGCGTCCTCGACGCGCACGGCTACAAGGTGGGTATCATCTGCCAACCCGACTGGACCGACCCCGCCAGTATCACCGTGCTTGGCAAGCCGCGCCTGGGCTTTCTCGTCAGCGCCGGCAACATGGACTCCATGGTCAACCACTATTCGGTGAACAAGCACCGCCGCCACACCGACGCCTACACCCCCGGTGGCGAGGAGGGGCACCGCCCCAATCGAGCCGTCACGGTCTACGGCAACCTCATCCGTCAGACGTTCAAGGACGCTCCCATCATTATCGGCGGCATCGAGGCGAGCCTACGCCGTCTGGCCCACTACGACTACTGGCAGGACAAGCTCAAGCGCTCGGTGTTGCTCGACTCGGGCGCCAACATCCTCATCTACGGCATGGGCGAGCACGCGATTGTCGAGATCGCCGACGCGCTCGACGCGGGACTGCCCGTCGATCAGATCACCTATATCAACGGCACCGTCTACCGCACCAGCTCACTCGACGAGGTCTACGACTACGACCTGCTGCCCAGCTGGGACGACCTTGCCGCCGACAAGCTCAACTACGCGCGCAGCTTTAACGTGCAGCAGCAGAACATGGACCCCATCACCGGACACCGCCTGGTAGAGCCCTACCCCAACGGCGTCTATGTGGTGCAGAACCCGCCGTCGGCGACGCTCACCACCGACGAGATGGACGAGGTGGCAGAACTCCCCTACGCACGCGATTGGCATCCCGACTACGATGCCGCAGGCGGCGTGCCGGCCTTTGCCGAGATCAAGTTTTCGATCAGCTCCAACCGCGGGTGCTTTGGCGAGTGCTCGTTTTGCGCCCTCACCTTCCACCAGGGCCGCGTGCTGCAGATGCGCAGCCACGATTCGATCATGCGCGAGGCCGAGCTGCTCACGCACGATCCCGAGTTTAAGGGCTACATCAACGACGTGGGCGGACCGACGGCAAACTTTAGCCGCCCTGCCTGCGACAAACAGCTCAAGCACGGCGTGTGCAAGAACAAGCGCTGCCTGTGGCCGAGTGTGTGCAAGAACATGGTGGTCGACGAGAGCGGCTACACGCAGTTGCTGCGCGACCTGCGCCAGCTGCCGGGCGTCAAGAAGGTCTTTGTCCGCAGCGGCATCCGCTTTGACTACACCATGGCCGACGCCTCGGACGAGTTTTTGCGCGAGCTGCTGGAGCACCATGTCTCGGGCCAGCTGCGCGTAGCGCCCGAGCACGTGAGCGACGCGGTGCTGTCCGTGATGGGCAAGCCGAGCCGCGCCGTCTACGACGCGTTCTGCCGTAAATTTGAACGCCTGAACCGCGAATACGGACTCAAGCAGTACGTGGTGCCGTATCTGATCTCGAGCCATCCCGGTTCAACGATGAAGGAAGCTGTGGACCTTGCCGAGGCCGTGCGCGACATGGGCTACATGCCCGAGCAGGTGCAGGACTTCTACCCCACCCCGTCCACCATGTCGACCTGCATGTACTACACCGGCGTGGACCCACGCACCATGCAGCCGATCTACGTGGCGCGCGACCCGCACGAAAAGGCCATGCAGCGCGCGCTCATCCAATATCGCAAGCCCGAGAACTATAAGCTCGTGCGCGAGGCACTGGAAAAGGCCGGCCGTCGCGACCTGATTGGCTACACCAAGCATTGCCTGATCCGTCCCGTGCCGCCGCGCCCGGGCGAGACGTCTGCCGGCGGTGGGCATGGCACCGGCAAGAAGGGCGGCAAACCGCATGGCGGCGGCGCTGGCAAGGGGCCCAAGGGCAGCAAGGGCCACGGCGGCATGTCGCGCGCACAGAACACCGCAGGCCGCAATCGCGCGGCCCAGGGACGACAGGGCGCCAACGGAGGCGGCAGACGCAACTAGCGCGGCGAGGCGGCATGCCGCCGTTGGCGACACGACAGGCTTATAGGACAAAATGTGTGTCCCGATAGAACATCCGTTTCCATCCATTAATCCAGCCAGAACGGGTACGGGTCCCTGTGGTGGAGGTCCTCCCACACGGCCCTGTCGCCCCACTCCGGCCCTCCGTCCTCGCGCGACGGCGAGGCGGAGTAGACGCTGAACAGGAAGTCGATGTCCGCGTCGGTCGGCATCGTGGCGAGCTTCTCGCGCGCCGTCCTCGCGTCCCCCGAATGAGCGTGGCACCACCAGAACACCGCCTTAACGCGCTTGACGGACGTCAGCCCCCGGTGGTTGCGCAGGACGGCCCCCGGCTGCGAGTTCACCCCTCCCTCGATCATGTTGTTGGTCGACGGCAGCGGGCCGGCCTTGGCAAGGGCGGGGTCGAGGTAGGTGAACAGCGTCCCCGCCGACACCAGCGACGACAGCGACGAGCGCGCCCGCCTCAGCCTCTCGTGGGTGTAGACCCTCCTGCCATCCACCACGGTCCTGTCCTCCAGGAAGTCGGCCCAGAACCCGCACCAGTCGAGGTAGCGCTCGACCCAGAGCTCCGCCTGGTGCAGCGCCTCGATGCCCATGAGGTCGCGCGCGATGAGGTAGAGCTCGCGCCCCGCCTGCAGCTTCGGCCGCGTCGTCGTGTAGCGCCTGACCTGCGAGAAGGCGTGGAAGGCGCACCTCTGGACCCTGGTGCGCGGCCAGGTCTCGCGCACGGCCCTGGCGAACCCGCTCCCGCCGTCGGTGACGACCACCTCGGGCGCCGGGATCGGCGCCATGAGGGCCGACCACGCCCTCGAGTTCTCCGACCTTGCCATGTACCAGGAGACCACCCTCTCGCCGCCGCAGCATATGAGCACGACGAGGTCGCGCGCGACCCAGATCCCGTCGACGTAGAGCACGCGGTGGAGCTCGCCGTCGGGGACGGGCATGGGCCAGACCCCCCCCAGAACTCGGCCGTCCTGCGCCTGAAGGACCGCCCGCCGCCCGGCATCGCGGCCTGCGAGCCCTTCGAGAGGAGCCACCCGAGGAACTCCTCGAGCCTCGCCGCCGTGTCGTCGTACCTCAGCGTCGTCGACGCGCCGCAGGCCGTGCACCTCCACCGCTGGGACCCCGATGAGGTCCTGCCGTTGCGCTTGGTCCGACCGCCGCAGTAGGGGCAATAAACGACCTTCATGGACACCTCTTCCGAAAGGGTATTTAAGGGTTCCGGAAAAGGGTATCTACCAGCGGGAACGATAGGCAACCGGACACACATTCTGTCCGAGCGGTTAAAAGCGGGCACGGAATTTAAACGGCTAAAAAAGGGGCATCGACCTGCGCCGATGCCCCTAAAGCAGACACACATTTTGTCCTATAAGCCACACGACACGCCCCACCAATAAAATGCCGCTCGCCGGGGCGTCGCAGAACGATTCCCCGACGAGCGGCCGATTAATATTGTCTATCTCAAAACGTCGTTACTTTTTGTCGAAACGACCATAGAGCGCAAACGAGAGCGCCGCAGAGATAACCCAAGTCAAAGCGATGCAGACGACAATCATGATCAAGTTCATGGGATTGCCGCTTGGATCGGCATAAACGGGCAACGAAGTAATGCCGGGCATAACAAAGCCGAAGCACTTTGCGCCGAGAACAACGGTAAGCGCACCGCCAATGCCATCCGCGATCATCGCAGCGATAAGCGGAGTCCTGTTAGGAACCTGAACGGTAAACAAGGCGGGCTCGGAAATTCCCATAAATGCTGAGAAGGCGCACGTCATTGCAGCGGACTTGAGCTTTTCGTCGGTCATGCGCAGGGCTGCACCAAAAGACGCACCGCTTTCGGCGAGGTTATGGCAGAAAGAGATCGGGAGCAGATAGTCATACCCAAGCGTTGCAATATTGGAAATCTGGATAGGGCTCGTTGACTGATGCATGCCGAAGAGCACGATAAGCGGCATAAAGAAGCCCAGCAGAAAACCGGCAACGGGGCCTAACGTCGAGAATAGCCAAACGATACCGTTGGCAAGACCAAGACCGCACCAGGCACCAATCGGAGCGAGCACAAACAGGTTGACGGGAATCACGATAGCAAGGGAGAGCGCCGGAACGACAACGAGCTTAAAAAGATCCGGCACGACTTTGTCGATCGCGCGATATACAAAAGACAAGCCAATGACGCCAAAGATAACCGGGAACACGGAATCGGTGTAGCTAAAAATCGGCACCGCAAAACCGAACAGCGCAAGAGGCGTCTCGCCCGTACCGACAGCGTTGACAATGGTCGGGTACATCAGCGATCCGGCAACACAAAGCGCAAGCGAACGGTTGACTCGGAACTTATCAGCTGTAGACATTGCCAGCAAAAACGGCAAGAAGTAGAACGGGATATCCGAAATCATATTGAATATCGCAAAGTCGCCGGCACCCGTGTCGATTCCAAAAGCCGCGATAGCAGCCAGGATTCCCTTTACGATGCCTCCCGCCACCAGTGCGGGAATAATAGCGGAGAAGATGCCGGTGATGATATCGAATACGCGAGCCGAACCTTTTTGGAGCTCAGGCTGCTCGGCGTCGGCGGAGACCTCGCCACCCATCCTGTCGCCTAGCATGGGCTCCAATTCGTCATATACCGACCCCACGCTGGCGCCGATGATAACCTGCCACTGCCCGTCTTTAACCTGCGCGCCCAAGGCGCCGTCAAGCGTCTTAAGGGCCTCCAGGTCTGCCTTGCTATCGTCCTTCAGGTTGAATCTGAGCCTTGTAATGCAGTGCGTTGCCATAACAACGTTATCGGCGCCGCCCACGAGCTCGAGGACACGAGCGGCCAGTTCCTTCTTGTCTGCCACAACAATCACTCCTACCCAAGATCCTCGCCATTAGTGGCGATACATTTCTGATACCAATAGAAAGAGTCTTTACGCGAGCGCTCCGCAGTGCCGTTGCCGCAATTATCCAGATCGACATAGATAAGCCCGTAGCGCTTGTCCATCGTAAGAGGACCGCAGGCAACAAGGTCAATGAATCCCCAGATCATGTATCCGCGCACGTCAACGCCATCGATCACTGCTTCCTTAAGGCACTTTATGTGCTGGCGCAAATAATCGATTCGATACTCGTCGTGGATGCTGCCATCCTCCTCGACTACATCAGATGTGCCGAGGCCGTTCTCGGCGATATACAGGGGCAGCCCATAGCGGTCATACATCTGGTTAAGGGTAACCCTCAGGCCAATGGGATCGAGCTGCCAGCCCCACTCACTCGTCTCGAGATAAGGGTTCTTGTTTGCCATGACCAGATTTCCCGCAGTCTTCTCCCATCCCTGATCGCAGGTGGATACCTGGGAAAAGTAGTACGAGAAGGCCAGGAAGTCGACAGTGTTGCGGGCGATGAGCTCTTCATCGCCCGGCTCCATTTGAATCTCGATATCGCACGCGTCGAAATAGCGATTCATATAAGCGGGGTATTTTCCACGAGCCATCACATCCGTATAGAACCAGTTGGAATACTGGTCGTCGTGAATAGCCTGCATGTTATCTTCGGGACGGCAGGTGGCGGGATACGTGCAGAATCGAGCAATCATGCCGCCAACGGGAGTATCGGGCGAAAGACGATGGACAATCTCGACGGCACGCGCATTGGCAACGAACTCGTGGTGCAGACACTGGAAGATGGCTCGATCGAAGTTCTCCCCCTCTTCGTCTTTGACCAGACAGACCCCGTCCCAAGGAGAAAAACGCGCTGCATTGAACTCGTTAAAAGGCAGCCAGAAATCGACCAGATCGCCCAATTCCGTAACGATTGTCTCGACATAGCGGGCGAAGAAATCAATCGTCTTGCGATTCTTCCATCCCCCATATGTGGTGACAAGATTTACCGGGATGTCATAGTGGAGCATGGTGACGAAGGTTTTAATGCCGTGCTTTTTGCACTCACCCAGCATGCTTCGATACCACTCGATGCCTTCGCGGTTAGGCTCAAGATCATCTCCGTTAGGATAGATTCGGCTCCAGCAAATAGAGGTGCGGAACAGCTTGAGGCCCATCTCCGCAAAAAGCGCGATGTCCTCACGGTAGTGATGATAGAAGTCGTTACCGCGCCTAAACGGGTAGAACTCAACACCATCATCTGCGAGAGCGTTCATTAGTTCGTCATGGCAGAAGGGGTTGTTTTGATGCTTATCCTCAATCTGGTCATGAGTCCAGGTGCCATCCAGCCATCGGCAATCCTGCGTCGACTTTCCCTTTCCGCCCTCGTTCCAGGCGCCATCGGCCTGCGAGCACGATATGGCTCCACCCCATAAAAAGTCGGAGTCAAACCCATGTTTTAACTTACCCATTTGCCCTCCTTGATCGGATGCTCCAGCGGATAACCCAATACTAGGAAGAACAAGATGTATAAGATATCGCATAGAAAGCGTGGCTTTATAACATTTTTTTAGATATAATACCGTTCATGGTATCGATTCTACCGTTCACCGCTGGAGCACCCCATGGATTCGAATCTCAAACAGCTGCTCTATACGCATACCGAGACCGAAGAGTGGCATCGCACACATCCGGGAGAGCTCAGCCCGCGATATAACAGGGTGGAAACCACAACCATTAACGGCGAAGAGGTCTATCTGTTTGATTGGAAAGAAACTCTCGACGAAAACCCCGTGGGCCTTATCAAGGAGTCGCGCTTTACCGATATTCCTCCCCATATCAATCGGGATATGGAGCTTAACTACGTGTACGACGGCGTCTGCACGTTTATCGTCAACGGACGGCGACTACTCCTTAAAAAGGGCGACGTGCTCATTTGCAACACCGGCGTAGTCAGAAGTGTTCCATACGTTAAGGGCGAGCATGATATCGTCATCTCAATCGTCTTCAAAAAAGAAATGTTCGATTCGTTGTTCCTGAGCCAGCTACCCGGCGCGTCACCATTAACGAATCTTCTATTTGATTTTGTGTCCAAAAATCGCGAGGCCCGAAAATATCTCATTCTTCCAGAGGAATACGCCCGACATGCGCGACGCCTCATCGAGATGCTCTTTATCGAATATCACTTTAAAGATGCCTATTCCAATGAACTCATGAGGCACCTCGCCGTCAGCCTATTCCTTGTTCTCATTCGAGGACTGTACCGACGCTCCGCAACTGATAACCAGGCGATCATGTCGGACGAACGCATCGTGTCGATTCTGAATCATATTGAGCGAAGCTACGGCGACTGCACACTCGAAAGCATTGCGAGCGATACGGGTTATAGCACCAGCTATCTCAGCAGCTTGATCAAGCAAAAAACCGGCAAAACGTTTTCGCAAATCAAGCTCAACCAGCAGCTCACAGAGGCGGCATATCTTCTCAATAACACCGAGCGCAGCGTGCAGTATGTAGCCCGAAAAGTCGGCATCTCCAACATGTCATTCTTTTACTCAAAATTCAAAGAAGCATTCGGCGAAACGCCAGGTGCGTTCAGGACGCATCGGTCTAGTTAAAGTCATTGATAATCAGGTCGATCAGTTTCGCATGGCGCAGGAATGCACGACCGGAGCAGCAAGCGCATTGCCTCTACCAGTACGAAGCCGGCGATGGCAACCGTGACCGCCACGTCGAGCGGCGTGTTCACAAACCACATCAGGCCCATGAGGTACGATCCGGCGTTAAAGACAAAGTGCAGCAGAATCGTGTAGCGGAGCTTTCCGGTCGTCACGAGCACCCAGCCAAAAACCAGACCGGCGGCGCCGGCGTAGCAGCCCTGCACCCAGTTCATATGCATAAAGCCAAAGATAGCCGCCTGCAGCACAATCGCCGCGGCGATACCCCACGTGTTTGGGGCCGCCCAAGGCACCATGGCGCCGTCCTGCGCCCGCGCGCGACGCCGGCGTTTCCAAAGCGGACGGCACTGCGGGTTAAACGCTCGGAGCGAAAACTCAAAAATGATGCCGCGCACCAGCAGTTCCTCGCAAAACGGAGCGCCAAGCACCGTGGTCAGGACGGCCAGATAGCTCGTATCGCCCATGCCCGTCTCCTCGACAAGTTCGCTGTAATCGGCCGCGGCATCAGGCAACAGCGACAGCACGGCGTCGGTCACGTAGCCAACGACCACCTGCAGGGCCAGGCCGATCACGATAACGCAGGTGATGCGTTTCCACGCCCCACGCGCTCCCCCGCTAAGCGGGCGCTCGCCCTGCCAGCGCGCCATAAACGAGCGCGGCCACAGATAACGCCACCACAGCAGCGCCATCAAAAACGACGCCGTCTGAGCGGCAGCCTGGAACCATTGGATATCGAGATTGTCGATCGGATAGCCCGTCAGCACCGACACGGCATCGAGAACTGAAAACAGAACCGCGCTCAGGGCAATATCTGCCGCGACAACGCCAAAACAGGCAAGCGCCCAAATCATCGCATTGAGCATGCCAACCTCCTCCCGACAGGTAGTCATTTAAGAACGTCCCCAACGACTAGTCATTAGGGACGTTCTTCAACGACTAGCTGTTGGGGACAGTCTTTGCCAAAAGCCCCGTTGGGCGAGATGTCGAACGGGAAGGTGCCGCAGCGATTGAACGCGGCGATAAACATGCGGATGGCGTTGGACGGCGTGGTACCCACGAGCTGGGTTGCCGCCGCGAAGGCCGCCTTTTCCTCGGGCAAGACCTTCGCGACAACCGGGGTCATGTGTTCTGCCATGGCGCTTCCTTTTTGAAACGACGGTGATGCGGATAGATGCGGGCCACGCGGCTGGGCGACGGGCTGTGAAGGCAACCCGATTGGCCCGCATCTGGAGTTTGTTTCTACGGCGTTGGTATTACTTGGTATTTCTAAGTATTACCCCGCAGATAGAATACCATACCCGACCCCATGGGGACGGAGAAAAAACGAATCATTTTGTTGCTGAGTGAGTATTTAGAGCGTGATGATGTCCGAGATATTGAGAGCCCGAGCGTCAGCGGCATCGTGCGTGGCAAGCAGCAGCATGCGGCCGTCGAGCAAGTCGAGCACGACCTCGGCGCATGCGTCGCGCGCAGCGGTATCTAGACCGGTAAAGGGCTCGTCCAGAATCACCGCGTCGCCTGGGCACAGCAGGGCTCGAGCGATCTCGACGCGACGGCGCTGCCCGCCCCCATATCAACCCTTTGCGCAAAACGGCAATGCCCCGCCCACGCAATCACGTGGACGGGACATTGCTCCAGGCATGCGGTCAGCGGCTCTTTTGTGCCAGCGACCTTCTGTCTTTAGCTAAGCTTGGGCCAGTAACCCTTGTTAGCCTCGATCATGTCGTCGAGGACCTCCTTGGCGACCTTCATCGAAGGCACGGTCTTGTTGAGCGTAAAGGCCTTGAGCGCCTTCTCGTACGAACCCTCGATCGTGGCCTCGACCACGAGCTTCTCGGAGTTCAGCTGCTGCATCATGAGGCCCTGCTGGAACAGCGGGATGTTGTCGCGGCTGATGACCTCGGGGCCGTTCTTGCCAATGTAGGCAGGCAGCTCGACCATGGCGTCGTAGGGCATGTTGGGGATAGCGCCCTTGTTCTCGCAAATGACCAGGAAGCGCTGCTTGGTGTCGTTCTTCAGAGCGATAGCCAGGTCGGCAATCCAGTCACCGTGGCTGCCCGCATAGAACGTGCTCTCGTCGATCTCGCCCGTCTTCTCGTAGTGGTCGATGCCCTCAAAGAGGTTCTTCTCGCGCGTCTCCTCAACCTCATTCGCACGGGTGCGCTCGGGGTTGGAATGCTCGACGAACTCCTTCTGCTGCAGGTAGTAGTTCAGATACGTGTTGGGCAGGTACTCCGGGAAGCACTCCATGATCTCGTACTCGCCCTTCCAGACGTAGTACCAGCTGCCCTTGGTGTGGCGGTTCTGCTCGGGGTGCTCGTCGGCGGCCTCCTCGGGCTTCTTGGACATCAGCGAGCTCATGCCCTTGAGGTACGAATCGGGCAGCAGGATCTCATGCTCCTTGATGTACTCGCGCAGCTGCGGGAGCACCTCCTCACCCTTGTGGCGAATCGAGGTAAACCAACCAAAGTGGTTGAGGCCAAAGTAATCGTACTCAACGTCCTTCTTGTCGATATCGAGCGCGGCGCAAACCACGTCGATGATCGCGATCGGCATGTCGCAGATGTTGATAATACGAGCGTTGGGGCGCAGCACACGGCAGCCCTCGGAGACGATGGCGGCAGGGTTGGAGTAATTGAGAATCCAGTAGTCCTTCTTAGCGTACTTCTCAACGTCATCGATCAGCTCGACCATGGGGAAGATGGTGCGCATGCCATAGGCAAGGCCGCCGCAACCGCAGGTCTCCTGACCCACGCAGCCGTGGCGCAACGGAATCTTCTCGTCCTGCTCGCGCATGGTGTAGCCGCCCACGCGCATCTGGGCAAATACGAAGCTCGCGTCGGTAAAAGCCGTCTTTTTGTCGGTGGTCACCGTGAGCTTGATGTCCAGGCCGAGGTCCTCGTGCAAAATCCAGTCCACGAGCACGCCGATCTTGCGCTGGCGCTCCTCGTTGATGTCGTACAGGCGAATCTCGTCAACGTCGAGCTCGTCCTTGCGCAGGGCGATGGACTTGACGATGCCGGGGGTAAAGGTGGATCCGCCACCACACAGAGTAATGATCATTGTTTACTGCTCCTTCTCAATTGCGTTCTCGACCTTGTCGCGCATCTCGGCGACCTTCATGCCAAAGATGATCTGGATATTGTTGCCGTTGCGGTTGATGCCGCTGTTGGGCACGTGGTTGATGAGGTTCTCATCGATGAGGTCCGGGTTCTTAACGTTCACGCGAAGACGCGTAAAGCAGTTCTCGAGCTCCTCGATGTTGTCCTTGCCGCCAAGACCTGCGACCAGGTCGGCAATGCCCGCATCGACGCCCTCTTCGGGAGCTGCGGCAACAGCGCCCTGCTTCACCGCGACAGACGCGGCAGCCTCGCCCTCGGCAACGGACTCAGCGAGCTCGGACTCCTCCTCGCGGCCAGGCGTGTGGAGGTTGAGCTTCTTGATGAGGAAGGTGAAGAGGAAGAAGTACAGCGCGGCGTTGACGACTCCAAGCACCAGCATAACCGGCCAGTTGGTCTTATCGACACCCAGGACCAGGTTGGAGACCACGATGTTGATGATGCCGCCTGCAGTCGAAGCGGGCACGGAGAGGACCTTGAGCAGAACCAGGAAGATACCGGAAAGAACCGAGTGAACGACAAAGAGCACGGGAGCGGCAAAGACAAAGAGGAAGTCCATGGGCTCGGTGACACAGGAGAGCACGGCGGTGATGATCAGCGGGATGATAACGGCCTTGGTCTTATCCTTGTTCCCCTTGTAAGCGGTGAAGATAAAGGCGAGACCGATACCGATGTAGGGCCACAGGTTGTTGAAGGTGTAGCTGTTGAAGTAGGTGCTATCGGAGAAGGGCTGGCCCGTCATTGCCATCTCGGCAACACGGATGGGGTAGGCGCCGGCGATAACCTGATCGCCCAGCGTAAGGGTGCCACCCACATCGGAGAACTGGAACGGGGTGTAGATGAGGTGGTGCAGACCGGTGGGAACGAGCAGCTTGTTGAGCATGCCGTAAATGAACAGACCGATGTTGCCCGACTCCTTAATGATGCCGGCAACGGAGGAGATAGCACCCTGAACCGGAGGCCAAACGATGCAGAAGCCAGCACCCATGATCCAGGAAATGATGATCATGATCAGGAACGGAAAGCGAACGCCCGAGAACATCGAAAGGGCAATGGGGAACTGCTTGTTCGAGTACTTGTTGAACACGGCACCGGTGATGCAACCAAGAATGATGCCGCCAAACACGCCGGTATCGAGCACCTGAATGCCCATAACGGTGGCCTGGCCGGTTCCGGTTAGGCCGAGCATGCCGCTCGCATCGGCAAGAGAGCCGGTAGCGTTGAGCACGATGGTGTTAGCTTGCAGGAACAGGAAAAACGACATCAGGGCGATCAGAGAAGCATGACCCTTGTTCTTCTTTGCCATGGCGCCGGCGATGCCCACGCAGAACAGAATCGAGAGGTTGTTGATGATAAACATCAGCGACTGATAGACAACGGCGCCCACGAGCTGGAACGGACCGGAGCCCAGCACAGGGATCACGGCGCAGATGGTCTTGTTGGTCAGAATGATGCCCACGATGAGCAAAATGCCGGCAACCGAGAGATACATCATCGGCTGGACGATCGACTTCGCGAACACCTCCAACGGCGCTTTGAAATTGAACTTCTTTTTTGCGGTCATAACGGTACTTCCCTTCCTTTTCCGCAAATTGAGATAGGTGTGCCCTGGACAAGACCGTGAGCCTTGCCTTATATCAATCGATGTGTGGGCACGTTATGCCTAGAGACCAGGTTCTCCAAGCAGGTTAACAATGTGATATGCGAGATAACTCTTCTCGGCATCGGTAACGACAACGTTATAGGTAGACGACAAGTGGGCGGCTATGGCGTCCGCGCACGAGAACGCGCACGGATACTTAGTTTCATCGATTCGGAACAGCGCATCGTCATTGATCTGCCCGGCCGCGGGGTCAAGCGCCCGCTGTGCGAAAAACTGCAGGTGGCGGACGAAACGCTCATAGGGCAACGAGGTGTCGTCGAGGGTCGCAGTGTAACGATCGGAAACAATCGCGAGTACGTCGCGAACAAGCTGGACCGAGATGATGAGACGGTCGGAGCGTTGCGGCATGGTGGCGTTGACGATATGCAGCGTAATAAAACCCTGCTCTTCTTCGCTCATCTGGATGCCCATATACTCCTTGACAATCTGCAGCGCACGGCCAGCTAGCGCGTACTCCTTGCGATAGAACTGCTGTATCTCGAGCAGCAGCGGGTTCTCGCAGGGAACGCCTTTGCGCTCGCGCTCCAAAGCAAGGCTGATATGGTCTGCGAGAGCGATGAGGATCTTGTCATTGATATCGACATTGAGCTCTCGACGAAGCATCTGAACGATGTCCTCGGAAATCACGAGGTTGACGGTGGGGATGGACTCTAGAAGATGTGCCAAGCGGTCAATCGTACGCGAATCCTGAGAAGTGCCCTCCTGCAACGCGTAGGTCTTTTCGACCGATGCCTCGTCGATGGAATCGCCGGCATGACGGCCAAAGCAGAGGCCTCGACCGATGACGATGAGCTCGGAGCCATCGTCCGAAGTGACCATTGCGACGTTGTTGTTAAAAACTCGCTTGATAACCACGGTACCCACCACAAGAATTTATTCGGAAAGCCAGATGACAGGCTCTTTAACAGCAACAGGGCCGGAAGCATGCTCTCGAAGAGTCGAGTTCTCCGAACGCTCGCACACGATAATGAAGACCGTGGGATCGAAGCCGGCGGCGCGGACCGCGTCGAAATCGACCTCGACGAGGGGCTGGCCCGCGTCGACATGGTCACCCTGGGCAACAAGCGCATGGAAGCCCTTGCCCTCAAGCTTAACAGTGTCGATTCCGATATGCAGCATCACCTGAGCAGAGCTGTCGTCAGACATGATGCCCAGCGCGTGCTCAGTCGGAAACAGCGCCGCGACGGTGCCGGAAACAGGAGCGCACACCGTTCCCTCTTGGGGAACCACGGCAACACCATCGCCCACTGCACGGCTGCTAAAAGCGGGGTCATTGGTTTTTTCTAGATGAACAAGCTCGCCGGAAACGGGAGCGAGGATTTCGAACTCGGAGGTTGCAGTCTTCTGCTCATCCGAGTCCCCCATAAGGCGAGAAAAGAAACCCATGGTGGCATGTCCCTTCATATATATAGCCCAACCAAAATCAAACGAATGCGTCCATAGAGACACACCCGTTCAAAGACTTTGGTTAGGCCCACGTCCGAGGGACTCGGTAACCTTCCGCATTTCTTTTTACGGGAGTTATTGTAGGCAACAGCAAAGCCAGAATAATCATTATGACCGGTGAACGGTATTTTTTCTCCGATAAACGGTATCTATGCGGCACTTAGGGACGATCCTTTTCTGCCGGCACTCAGGGACACTCCTTGCTCTGACCCCTTTGCACCAAAAAGGGCCCCAAGCGTAGTTGCTCGGGGCCCTTGGTTCGCCTCGCCCTAGCGGGCGACGCGTATGCTACTTGCGCTTGCCGCCGCCGTCGCCGGGACGACGGGAGCTGCCACCGCGCTTGCCGCCACGGCTGTTGCCATAGCTGCCACGGTTATCGCGACCGCCGGCACGACCGCCGCGGGAGCCGGCCTGGTTGCCGCCACGCCCGCCGCGATAGCCGCCACGGCGCTCCTCGCGGGTGTCGTCGTAGTTGCGCCAGTCATCGCGACGATCGCGGCTGGCACGCGGGTCGCGACGATCGCGCGACTCATTCGAACGACCGGCGCCGCTGCGGCCACCTTTGCCACGAGCGCCCTCGCGACGCTCGCCACCGCGGCCGCTCTCGCGGCCTCCGCGCTCGTCAAAGCGCTTGCCGCCGCGGGACTCACCGCCACGGGCACCTCGCTCACCGCGACCCTCGCCGCCGCGACGCTCGCCACGGCCACCGCGCTCGTCATCACGACCGGAACGACGGCGGTCGCCCGCACCGCGCTTGCCGCCGCCCTCGTCCTCGCGCTCGACACGACGGCGGCCGCCACGGTCCTCGTCCTCGCGGCGACGGCGATGTGCCTCGCCCTGGAACTGCTTGGCACGACGCTCGGCACGGTTGCCGCGCGGGGCCTGCTCGACGGCAGCAGCACCGGCACGCTCCTCGGCAGCTACCTCGCGAGCCACGCTCTCAACAGCCTCGTCCACGCGAGCCTGAACGCCCTCGCGCACGCGGGTCTTGCCGCCGCGCTTGGGACGGCTCGGACGCTCGCCGTCGCCGCGACCACGGTTGGAACGACCGGCCACATCGCCGTAGTCATCGCCGTTGCGCTTGCCGTCGCGACGTGCCTGCTCAAGCTTCCTCTTGCTCTTGGACTTGCCGCGCTTGGTCTTCTTCTTCACCTTAAAGGCCGCAGGGTCGCGCTCGGGGTCAACGGCGGGCGGGTTGGGACCCACATGCAGGTCGCCGGCCTCGTAGATGTCGGCCGTCTTGTCCATGAGCTTCTCGATCTCGTAGAACTCATCGACGTCCTGCTCAGTCACAAACGTGATGGCCCAGCCTAGCTCGCCGGCGCGGCCCGTACGGCCAATGCGGTGGATATAGTCGGTCGGCTCGGCCGGTACGTCAAAGTTCACGACGTAGCGCACGTCGCTAATGTCGATGCCGCGGGCGAGAACATCGGTCGCCACCAGTACGTCGACGGTGCCGTCGCGGAAGGCCGAAAGTGCACGCTCGCGCTGCGCCTGGCTGCGGTTGCCGTGAATCGCGGCGGCCTTGATGCCCTTACGCTCCAGACGACGGCAGCAGCTGTCGGCGCGGTGCTTGGTGCGCATAAAGACGATAGTACGCTCCGGGCCCTCCTTTTTGAGGAACTCGGGCAGCAGGTTGTTCTTGGCCTCGATGGACACCGGGAACACAAACTGGTCGACGGTGTCGGCGGTCGACGTGGCGGGCGCGATCTCCACGCGGGCCGGGTCGCTCACCAGGTCGGTGATCTCGCCCACGGCCTCCTCGTCGAGCGTGGCCGAGAACAGCAGCGTCTGACGCTCGGCCGGCGTCTCGCGCACAATGCGGCGGACGGCGGGCAAAAAGCCCATGTCGAGCATGCGGTCGGCCTCGTCGAGCACCAGCACCTTGACCTCGTCCAGGTGGCAGGCACCCTGCTCGATCAGATCGACCAGGCGGCCCGGCGTGGCGACCAGGATGTCGCAGCCGTACTTGAGGGCAGCAGTCTGCGGCTTGTAGCTCACGCCGCCCACGACGGTCACGGCGACATGACCGGTGACGTCGGCGATTCTGCTCGCGACCTCGTCGATTTGCTGAGCAAGCTCACGCGTGGGGGTGATGACGAGCATCACAGGGCCACGGCCGTTGCCCTCGGGCTTTTTAGCACCGCGACGACGGTTGCGACCGCCGCGCTCACGCACGGGCTTGGGCGGAGCGATGTGCTCCAGGCTGTTCATGGTCGGCAGCAAAAAGGCGGCCGTCTTGCCGGTACCAGTCTGAGCGGCGGCAAGCAGGTCGCGGCCCTCGAGCACCACGGGGATGGAGCCAGCCTGGACAGGCGTGGGCGCCGTGTAGCCCAGGTTCTCGATGGCACGAAGCATCTCGTCCGAAAGCCCCAGCTCGTCAAAGGCGGGCAGGCTCTCAGTAGTGGACTCGACGGCCTGGGCAGCATTGGCCTCATCGGCGGCATCGAAGGCAGCCTGGGTCATGGTCTCGCGGGTCTCGTCCAGAATCTCGGCGTCCGTGACGTCGGATACAGAATTACGCATATGTTGTTGTTCCTTTTCTGCACGCGCAATGGGCGCGGCATGCGGCCGCGCGGGCGTGCTTGGTAGTGCGCTAATACATACAAAAACAGGTGCGCACAGAGAGGACGTTGCTCAGCACGCTGGCGATCGCTTTGGCAGCCCTATCACGCGCCGTCCAGACGCAGCGGCCCTAAGCGATGGAGCAGATTCGCCGCCGGTTAGTATACCCGTACTCCGTATGCCCCCACGTAAACCACAGATGACGAGGCGGACGGGGCGGGCCCGAGGTGGGCCCGGCCGATTGTCTCAATCTGTAACATCTACAGGGCAAATCTTCCTCTACGTGTTACAGATCGAGACAAACGGTCGGCACGGTTCACAAACGTCTCAATCTGTAACAGTTACCGAGTAAAATCGGTCCTAATTGTTATAGATCAAGACAGAGGGGGGATTTCCGTCCAGTCCAAACCAAATCTCTCGGTCTTCCTGCAATTTCGAACATGTGGCCTATAATGTTGCTTTGGTTACGCTACATGTTGCGCAGCCATTTAATACGTCGCCCACCGGGGGCCATTAATTCCTATCGCCTTATTGGCTAGGAAGCAATCAAAGGAGGTATCCGTGGCAGCAGAGACGCCTTGCTCGGTCCTCTATAACGATATTCGCTCGTTCGGCGGTCTTAAACATCTCGAGATCGCCCGAATGCTCATCAATGGAAACTCTTATCTCGGCAGTACCCTGCTCGAGAAATGCTCTTCCAACCGCTCGTATCTCACCCGTTACATCGTCCATCGCGAGCCTGACCAGTGCGCGCCCGCCATCTACAGCGACTTTGCCGTCACCACGCTCAATCTTTCCGCGGCAATCTGCAGCAAGCTCGGCGGCGACGAGTCCGCCTATCAGGCAATCGCCGAGCACTATCGCGGCCCGGCCGCCAACGAAATGATGTCGGCTCTCGCCAGCTACAAGCTGGACAGCCGCCTATATGCAAATGCCCTCAATCACATCGACAACTTTGACGGCAATGCCGTGCGCGAGAAGAGTACGCTTTACCTTATGCTCTTTGTGGCAACGGGGGCGCTCGCCGACCCCATCCAAGGCGTGGCCACCGTCGAGCGCTTTTGCGACAGCAAGACAGGCGGGCACTTTGGCACCACCGAAACTACCGTCGGACGTGGCTTTATGAGCAGCCTGGAGCAGCCGCACGCTGTCGCCCCCAACCTCGGTCTGCTCAGAACCCATGCCGACAACTGCGCCGACATGCAAATCCATCCCCTCACACGCGATCCGCGCGGCACGGTAATTGGGTCCTTGCCCAAAACCTCGCCCAGCATCACCGATGTAGGCGCCGACGCATCGCGCGAGCATCTCCGCATTTGGCTCGAAGGTGGACACTGGTACGCCCAGGGCCTTGGGTCGACCAACGGCACAGTGCTCGAATCGGGCGCGGGCGACGGCGATATTGTGATTGAGCCGCCGCGCGACCAACGCGAACCCGGCAAGATCTATCCCCCGGTGGCAATCGAAAACAGCGACAGGCTCCATCTGGGTCTCTACACGACATTCCTTGTCATTGTGGACTAGCGCGGACGGCGATCGAAAGACGGTCGCCGTCCGTCTTTCGTCTTCTACCTTCTGCGTCGTAAACGACAATACTCAGCGGTATACGTGGTCAGCGCGGCTATCATAGTACTTTATCGATATCCGCACTGCCCACGTATACGCGCGGCAAACCATGCCAGACAAAGGAACGCCATGGATACTACCGATAGCGCCTATGGCGACAAACTCATCCATCTCGACACGTTCGATACCGCCGTGGCAGTCAACCCCAGCGCCGAGGACGACGCCAAGCGTCGGTTTATGACGCTTATTCTTCAAACGACCCGTCGCAACAACGGCAACATCGGGCACGTACTGCGCGCGACCAACACGAGCGGCGAGGTCTTTGCCGTCAAGCTACTCAAGGACAACGCCATCCTTTCCGGCCAAGCCCCCGACCGCTCCGCCGAGCAATCGGCCGCGCACCTGGCCAACACCGCCGCGCTGTTCGAGGAGTACCGTCATCTGTGTACCGTCTCGCACCTGCGCGGATTTCCGCGCGTCTATGGCTACGGATCGTGCGAGGACGACCCGCTTATCCTCATGGAGTGGGTCGAGGGCACCTCGCTCAAGCAGGCGCTGCCTCTGCTTCCGCACGACGCCTCGGGCGGGCTGACCACCCAGATGGTCGCCGCCGTCGGAAACGCCGTGCTTCGCGCGCTCTTGATGACCCAAGGCCTCGTGAATCCGGTCGTCCATCGCGACCTTTCGCCTGCCAATATCATGTTCCGCACCACCAGCCGAACGCTTGAGCAGCAGATTGCCGATTGCTCCTTTGACCCCTGCCTCATCGACATGGGCTCCGCGACCATGGCACTCGGCGACGACACGATCACCCGGCGCGCCGACATCTGGCGCTTTGCCACGCCCGCATACGCCGCGCCCGAGATGCTCACGCAGGATATCGAAGGCATTGCGGCCCTTCGCCGCTCGCCCGCGATCGACGCCTATGCGCTTTCGAGCATTCTGTACCAGCTCTACAGCGGTCGCAAACCGTTCGATGTTAAGTCGACGGGTGCCGCGGCAACCGGCTCGTTCTACCTCATAAAGACCAAGACCAAGCCGGTACCGCTCGAGCCGCGATGCAATGACGACGAGGCGCTCGTCCAGATCATCATGAAAGGTATCTCGGTCGAACAGGGCGATCGCCCTACCGAGCAGCAGATGCTCGAGGCGCTCTCGACATACCTCCCCGCTGCAGAATCTGAGGACCGCGGGGGCGCGGGCAATGACGCCGTAATCGACATCGACTCCGGTACGCACCTTAAGGTCGACGTCGCCGGCGAGCGCGCACGAGAGATCCTGGAGCAGGCCCGTCACGATGCCATGACCCGCCGTCGCTTTATTATCGGCGGCGTCGTTGCAGTCGTTGCGGGGCTCGGCGTCATTGGCGCGGCGACCCGTGGCTTTGGCATCCCCGACTACCTGGACGGCATCCGCAGCTCTCTTGACGACTACACCTGGGATCAGCTGCAGGAGATTTCGCTTAAGATTAAGGCCGCCGGGACCCGTAGCGAGGCACGCGAGATTGCCAAGCGCTATCATCTGCTCGATGCCGATGGGCATATCCCCTATCCGTGCACCAAGCGCGTGAGGCTCACCAACGGGCTGCACGTCGGCGCACAACTCGTGGGCATCCGCCACGACGAGCTTCTGGACGGAACGGGCAAGGCCGGACTGACGTTTATGTTCGATGCCGGCATTGCCGAACGCGACGCCGCGGCTGAACCGCCGAGCGCCGGCTGGGCAGATTGCGAGCTGCGGGAATGGCTCGACAGCGACGGCCTTAAGCTGCTGCCCAACGAGTTGCGCGCGCTCATCAAGTCTGTCAAAAAGATCTCGAATAACGTTGGCGCCGCCAGAAGCGCATCGTGTCTGAGCGAGTTGTCCGCAACCCTTTGGCTGCCCGCCATGGTCGAGCTGTGTGGTACGCAACCGCCCGATTCGTTTGCCGAGGACTTTCACTACCTGGCAGACGTCTACAACGGCGAGGGCAAGGAGTACCAACTCTTCCGCGAGCTCAAGGTAAGTCCGTATACCACGAACGAGACGTTGGTTCGCCAGTGGAAGGGCAAGGACATCTGTTGGTGGGAACGAACGGTGAGTCCCGACACATCGGAGAGCGAAGGCACACTCTATATAAATCGCGTGGGGCACGACGGCGACGTCTTTACGTACGCAACGCCTGCGGACAGCCCCAAGAAGCGAACCTGCGTGATCCCCGGATTCTGTATCTAGGCGGCGGGCGTCTTGCCGTGACGGAACCCCTCCCCGGCAATTGTCTCGATCTGTAACACTAGCTCGGCAGACACAGGTCTAGATGTTACAGAACGAGACAAACCCCAACCCCGCGAGACAACATCTTAATCTGTAACAGTAAGGGGTCTAAAACCTCTCTAGATGTTACAGATCAAGACATTTGAGTTGACCGCGGACGGTTTGTCTCGATCTGTAACAGTTAGAGGTCATATTTGGTGCTAGATGTTACAGATTGAGACATTAAGTTTTTTTGCCGAAGGTTCGTCTCAATCTGTAACACCTGGAGCCCAAAAACCGGTCTTGCTGTTACAGATCGAGACAAACCAAAACCTCACAATACAAAATCTCGATCTGTAACAGTTAGAGGTCATTTTCCCTGCTAGATGTTACAGATTGAGATGAATGGCTGGACAGCGATAGCCCGGCAGTCAGTCTCCTTCTGTAGCGAAATGTCATACATTTCTTTCTGAACTGGACACCCCCAGGGGGTATGGGTGTATAGTATCGGCAGGTTAACAATTCCAACACCGAACTACAGAAAGGAGAAGCCATGGCTCAAGATAAGTTTGACGTGGGCGGCATGACATGCGCCGCTTGCCAGGCGCATGTGGACCGCGCCGTCAGCAAGCTCGACGGCGTCCAAAGCGTCGCGGTCAACCTGCTCGCCGGTTCCATGATGGTCGACTATGACCCCGCGCAGGTCTCCCCCGACGATATCTGCACCGCCGTCGACCGCGCGGGCTATTCGGCCTCGCCCGTCAGTACGGGCACCGATGCCGCCAACTCAAACGGCAGCGCACAAGCCAGGTCCGGCGCCACCCATATGGAGTCACCTACCAAAAAGCTGGAGGCCACCGCTTCCGCCATGCGCACCCGACTCATCATCTCGATCATCTTCCTCATCCCGCTGTTCTACATAGGAATGGGGCACATGCTCGGCTGGCCGCTGCCCGGCGTCTTCACCGACCACACCCACAGCATGACGCTGGCGCTCACCGAGCTCGTCTTGCTCATCCCCATCGTCTACGTCAACGATGCGTACTTTACCAACGGCTTCAAGTCGCTCGTGCACGGCGCACCCACCATGGACGCCCTCATCGCCGTCGGTGCCACCGCTTCCATTGCCTGGTCGCTCTACGCCATGTTTATCATGGCCGACCAGCTGGCCACAGGTCAGGTCCACGAGGCCATGATGACGGGCATGGACAACCTGTATTTTGAGAGTGCGGGCACGATCCTGTCGCTCGTCACCGTGGGCAAATACCTCGAGACGCGCAGCAAATCCAAAACCGGCGGAGCCATCGAGGCGCTCATTGACCTGGCGCCCAAGACCGCGACCATCGTGGCCGACGACGGCACCGAGACCGCTGTGGACGTCGACGCCATTCTTCCCGGCCAGGTGCTGCGCGTGCGCCCCGGCGAGTCTATCCCTGTCGACGGCGTGGTACTCGAGGGTAGCTCGGCCGTGGACGAGAGCGCGCTCACCGGCGAGTCCATACCCGTGGAAAAGACCGCCGGCGACACTGTCAACGCGGCCACGGTCAACCGCACGGGCTCGTTTACCTTCCGCGCCACGCGCGTGGGCGCTGACACGTCGCTCGCCAAGATCATCCAGCTCGTCGAGGACGCCAACGCCACCAAGGCGCCCATCGCCCGCATGGCCGATAAGGTCGCCGGCGTGTTTGTGCCCGTGGTGTTTGCGATCTCGGCCGTGACCTTTGTGGCGTGGATGGCGCTGACCGGCAGCGTAAACGAGGCGCTCACCTCCGCCGTGGCCGTGCTGGTGATCAGCTGCCCGTGCGCGCTGGGCCTGGCCACGCCCGTCGCCATTATGGTTGGCACCGGCAAGGGCGCCGAGATGGGCATTCTGTTTAAGAGCGCCGAGGCGCTGGAGAATCTGCGCAACGTGGGCACCGTGGTGCTCGATAAGACCGGCACCGTCACCCGCGGCAAACCGGCTGTGACCGATATCGTGGTGGCCACGCGTGCCGACGGCTCGCCCGCCATGAGCGAAAAGGCGCTGCTCAAGCTGGCCGCCGCGCTGGAACGCAAGAGCGAACACCCACTGGCCGAGGCGATTATGGCCGAGTGCGAGACGCGCGGAATCGTCGCACGCATGGTCGAGGACTTTGCCGCCGTGCCCGGGCGAGGTGTTACGGCACGCGAGGGGCAGAATGTCATCGCAGCCGGCAACGTGCGCCTGATGAGCGAGCTGGGTATCACCGTGCCCGCAGGACTTGCGGAGCGATTTGCCGCCGAGGGCAAGACGCCGCTGTTCTTTGCCAAAAACGGTGAGCTTGCCGGTATCGTCGCCGTGGCCGACGAGGTTAAGGAGACAAGTGCCGAGGCCGTTACCGCGCTGCGCTCGCTCGGCGTCGATGTGCGCATGCTCACCGGCGACAACCGCGTGACGGCCGAGGCCATCGCCCGCCGCGTGGGACTTACCAGCGAGCAGGTTATCGCCGACGTTCTTCCCGCCGACAAGGAACGCCACGTGCGCGAACTGCAGGATGCGGGCAGCAAGGTCGCCATGGTGGGCGACGGCATCAACGACTCCCCCGCCCTGGCGCGCGCCGACGTTGGCCTCGCTATCGGCACCGGCGCCGACATCGCCAAGGAGGGCGCCGACGTGGTGCTCATGCGCAGCGACCTCATGGACGTCGCCCACGCCATCGAGCTTTCGCGCGCCACGATTCGCAACATCAAGCAGGATCTGTTCTGGGCGCTGTTCTACAACGGCATCGGCATTCCACTCGCCGCGGGTGTGTTCTTCCCCCTCACCGGCTGGCAGCTCTCGCCGATGTTTGGCGCCGCGGCCATGAGCCTGTCGAGCGTGTGCGTCGTAAGCAACGCTCTGCGCCTGAAATCCTTTAAGCCTAAGACGGCGCATTGATGCACCCGACCTTGTCCCTCAAACCGTCGCTCGCGTACCCAAGTACGCTTCGCTCCTCTTTCGGGGCAATCTCGGGCACCTCAGCGCACCTTTAAGATGACGCTGTTCACGACTAAACTGTCAGATAATCTCAATCGATAAGGAGTACACCCATGCGTTACACAATCAAGACTTCCGGCCTCATGTGCGGCCACTGCGACGCTACTGTCGAGACCGCGCTGCTCAGCGTAGCAGGCGTGACCGATGCCGACGCCGATCACGAGACCCAGACCGTCCAGGTAGAGTGCGCCGACACCGTGACCGCCGAGCAGCTCGCCGCCGCCGTCGAGGGTGCGGGCGAGAAGTTCCATGCCCTGTCCGTAACCGCCGCGTAGCAGCCACCAGAGGCATTCGACCCCATCGACCAGAAACGAGGACCCGCCATGATGGCAGACCACAAATCGGTGACCCGCATGCTCAAGACGGCACGCGGTCAGATCGATGGCATCCTGCGAATGGTGGAGGAGGACCGCTATTGCGTCGACATCTCCACGCAGCTCATGGCCACGCAGGCGCTCATCGCCCGCATCAACGCCGATGTGCTCAAGGCTCACATCGAGGGATGCGTCGCGTCGGCCATCGAATCGGGCGACGAGGAGCTCAAAGCCGCCAAGCTCGCCGAGATCGAACGCGTCGTCGAGAAGCTCGCCAAGTAATTGGTGCAAGGGGGACAGGTACGTTTGCACCACCTTGGTGCAGATTAACCCGTCCCCAATGCACCAAAAGGGGTATAAAGGCGTGCAGCATATCGAACGAAAGGCAATTCGCATGAATGACTTTATGAAGGGTCGCAACGGCGCCGACGAACTCACCATCGTGCTGGGCTTCATAGGAATTATTTTCGCGATGGTCGGATCGATGGCCCGTATCCAGTGGCTCAGCTGGATCGCCATCGCCGTAATCGCACTCGGCGTGCTGCGCGGCCTGTCCAAAAACATCGACGCGCGCCGCAAGGAAAATGATGCCTTCGTTGCCGCGACTGCCAACGTCCCCTGCCTGGGCAAGTTCGTGGCCAGCCTGGGCGGCGGAACTGCAGCGGCCAGCGCCTCGCGCGCAGCTGGAACGAGCAAGAAAGACTTTGAGCGTGCCAAGCGCACGGCAAAGAAGATGTGGAAGGGCCGCAAGACCACGGCCTACCTCAAGTGCCCCAACTGCGGCCAGATGCTGTCCGTCCCCAAGGGCAAGGGCAAAATCCGCGTCACCTGCCCCAAGTGCCACGCTAAGATGGAAACGCGCTCCTAGCAGCTACACCATAGGAATGCAAAAAGCCGAGGCCTCGTGTTGAGGCCTCGGCTTTTTTGAACGCGGCATGGGAACCGTCCCTTTGTCACACCTACGCTACGCCATTGCGAGCGAGCTCCTCTGCCAGGGCTTCTGCCGGCATGGCCATAATCGTGTCGAGCTCGGCGTCAACCTCGGGAATGCGCTTCACCTTGAGCTTGCACACCAGATCGCCACGGCACATCACATGCATCGGCTCACGCAGAGCGCATAGGTCATCGAGCGGATTCTTGCGCGTCACCAGGATATCGGCGGCCTTGCCGCACTCGATCGTACCGGTCTCGCCGCCCAGCCCCAGCAGCTCGGCATTGACCTGCGTGGCTGTATGCAGTGCGAAGGCATTGCTCGCGCCCACGTACTTGGCAAAATAGGCCACCTCGCGCCACATGTCGTACTGGGTCACGAACGGGCAGCTCGAGTCCGTGCCCAGGCCCACCTTGATACCGGCTTCCAGTGCGGCACGAGCACTCTCGATAATGCCCGAGCACACGATGTCGCCGTTCTTCTTTTGCGTGTCGGTCGAATGGGTCTTTTCCGGATCGAGCAGCACAAACGGCAGCGCCGGACTAATCGTGCAGGTCACGCTCGGCGCGCGTCCCTCGAGCTGTGTCCCCGCGGCGCCGCGGTACAGCTCCAGAATCTCAGGCGTCAGCGGAGCGCCGTGCTCGATTGTGTCGACGCCGGCCTGAAGTGCGGCCTTCACACCTTCGGTACTCTCGACATGGGCCATGACCGGAAGGCCAACCTCGTGCGCCGCCTTGCACGCCGCCGCGGCGACATCGAGCGGCATGCGCAGCACGCCCGGCTCGCCCACTTCGGTCGCATCGAACACGCCGCCCGTCACGAACAACTTGATGACGTCGGCGCCGCGCGCATACAGATCGCGCACCTGTTCGGCCGCCTCGCCGGGGGTATTGGCGACCTGCGCGAACAGCCCCGCGCCGTGACCACCCGGCACCGTGACGCCCGTTCCCGGCGCTACCAGGCGCGGACCCTGATACTTGCCGGCGTCGATAGCGTTGCGCACGGCGATGTCGGCGAACAGCGGGTCACCCGCACCGCGCACCGTAGTCACGCCACTTGCCAACTGTTGCTGGGCACTGCCTTTGAGGATGTGGCGAACGATGGCGCGGCCCACCGGATTATCGAGCTTCTTCATCAGCGCGCCCGCATCGCCCGCCGAAACCGGCTTGCCCGAACCGCACAGATGCACGTGCATATTGATGAGGCCCGGCATGAGAAACGCCCCTGCCAGGTCGATGACCTCGGCCCCCGCTGGAGCTTGGGCCACAGCGCTCGGTCCCATCCAGGTGATGATGCCACGCTCGACGGCCACGGCCATATCGGGCTGCGGCTCCATATGCTCCGAGCCGTCCAGAACGGTCGCATTGATAAACAACGTGGGACGATCGGTAGTCGCCATATCGAGCTCCTCCCTCACGATTAACATGAACATTTGTCCATTATCACCTAATGCAGCGACTAAAGTCGAACATATCGGTTAACGGAGAAAGGGAGGATGTGAGGATAGAGAGGCCAGCACGGCGATGCTCCAGCCGTGTGGACCAAATGTCTCGATCTGTAACAGTTGGGTCGAATTTTGGCCGCTAGATGTTACAGATCGAGATATTCTCCAGCACTGTCATCAAACGTCTAAATCTGTAACAAGTAGACAGGTTTTGAGCCTCTAGATGTTACAGATTGAGATCTTCTAGCGGCAGCCAACCTTCTGTCTCGATCTGTAACATTTGCGAGGCCAAACGGCTCCTTGTTGTTATAGATCGAGACAAACTCGGCAGGAACAACCACATCCGCGTCAGTTGCACCCCTCAGCGCCCATACCACTGCCGCTTCCACTCCTCAGCCAATTCAGCCTGCCGAGGAATGCCCGCCAGTCTCATCTTTTCAGCCAGCTTCCCCGGATTCTTGAGCTCATCAAACGTAAACCTCAGTACCTTATGTCCGAGCATCGTCAGATGGGACTCCCGCTGACGTTCTGCCACGAATGGGCCGACCGGCTCCCGATCCCCACCATCCTGCAGGGCATACTTTCCCTTTCCATCGAGCTCGCCAATCACGCACGTCCCGTCTTCGAGCCGCCAAAAATAGTCGACGCGAAACACACTGGTCGGATCGAGCGGGTCGCGAAACTCCACCTGCAGCTCCGGAACCGGAAGGCCGTACGCAATAAAGAACGCTCGGAACCGAGACTCGCCGCCATTTTCGGACAACCCGTCCGCATACGACGCGAATACCTGCGCTCTGCGATACCCTCGCCTGCCCTCGCAATCGGCACGGAGGCGCTCGCACAAATCCCCACGTGTTACGCCTTTCGCACGCAGCGCAGAATCGGCAATCGCCAACCCGTAGGAGAACGGCGCACGCAGCAAGCAATCCTCCGCCGTGCGCCAAAACGACGTCACCCGCACGCCATCGACACGATCGAACGCGCCTGCCATCTGCGGACGCAACAACCTGCACCCGCCGCTCAACGTCACCGAACAACCCGTCTTAACAAGAAAACGCGGCCCGAGCAGATCGTTCGGCACCTCCAGACCCCACAAAAGCGCCGCGTCATAGCCCCAAAACGCCCAATCGGGATGAAACTCCGCAAGGCCCTTAATAGTCCGCAGCGCTCGCTCCGCCGGCGTCAACGCATCCCAATCATGTTGAAAACAGAACAGGTACGGCTCGGGCTCCGCGATATCGTCGGTTCCAACATGGCGTCGCAGCCACATGAGCTCGGTATTGTCATGCGTTGCGAGCAGTGCACCTTGCTCAGTCGCCTCCGTGAGCCGCGCGAGCATCCTGTTCCGCGCCAACGTGTTGCGAGTCGTATGCTTGTGTTTTAAAACGGTATTAGACACTTCCATCACCACCATATCGGAGAAATGGCCATCGCCGCTGTTGCCGCCGCCGACAAACGTCTCGATCTGTAACAGTTAGACGTTCTCCAGGCCCCCAAACGTTACAGATTTAGACAAACCAGCGGCGCTCAAGCGTTCGTCTCGATCTGTAACAGGTAGACCGGTTTTTTGTCCCTAAACGTTACAGATCAAGACAGAAAGGCAGAAGGCAAGGCAGGCGACAACTGCCCACCCCCTACTCCCACTCCTGCTCGTAGATGTTGAGCGACTTCACGTACCGCCCCTGGGCGCCCATGATGTCACGGACCAGGCGCAAAAAGAAGCTGATGCACGAGGTGTCGAAACCGTCCTGTAGGTCCTCGGGATGCACCGCGCCCGGCCCGTCGACCGCCGTGTCGCTCAGGCGCGCGATGTCATACAGGTAGAGCTGCCCCGCCGTCAGCCAGACATCGTCGGCGCAGGCAAGGCGTACCGCAATCGCGCCGTCGCTCCAATGTTTCTTTTGCACGATATGAGGGTCGTAGACGTCAAAGCGACGGTCGGTGCGCGTGTCCTTCAGCACGACCATGCCAGTCGCGGGATCCTTGTCCAAAATGCCAAAGCGCGAGAAATACTGCGTGTCACGCACCTGCTTAAGTCGCCCGAGCGAAGCAGGAGAAATTGACGCTGGCGGCTCGTCCACATACAGCTCCAACAGCGTCTTGCCGTGGTAATAGGGGCGCTCAAACAGCATCCAATCGGTAAACGCCATGTTGTAGGCCATGATTTCGTTTTGAGAAGGTTCCTCGCAATAGCTGAGCCACGGATCGACGATAATCTCGAACTGCTCGCGCGCCGGCTCCAGGAATTGAAACTTCCGCAGCATCCAAAAGTGAGCCATGTCAGCAATATCGTTGCCGACGGCTTCGGCCAGCTCTGCTCGGTCATAAATTTGGTCAGTCATGGCATCCTCCTCAAACTGATGGACCTCAATTTGAGCTTACGAGGAGGGTGGGCAACCGAGACAAGCGCGGGCAAAATAGGCCTTCAACCGCAAACCAGATGCTAACCAAACACTTGACGGGGCACTTGACCGAATGAGCGCACCACAACAAAACTGCAGGTAGACATAGACAGCCAACCCGCTCATTTGAGCCAGATGCCCGCAGCCACCACAGAAACAACAGGCGACCACAGCCCAAGAAGTCGACAAATGAACACCCGTACGTCGATAAACGAGCAAATCGCTCGCAAAGAGTGTCCCCAACGACTAGACAAAAAAGAACGTCCCCAATGACTAAAAAAGAACGTCCCCAATGACTAGTCGTTGGGGACGTTCTTGAATGACTACTTTACAGCTCCAGCGCCTCGGCGACTTCGGCAGCGCAGGCCAGGGCATCGGCCATGGCACTCACAACGAGCGAGCTGCCGTTGCGGGCGTCACCGGCCACATACACCGGCGCGGCATCCGCGGCGACACCCTCCGTGCGAGCCGCGAGGTGCGAGCCCTCGGCAGCCATCACCGGCAGTGGACGACCAGCGGTGGCAACAGGCACGCCCACCGCATCGAACACGCCATGCTCGGGACCCGTAAAGCCGCAGGCGATGAGTACCAGCTGCGCCGGCACCTCGTGCTCGGAGCCCGCGATACGCTCGGGCTTTCCCGCCGACCAGTCCAGATCGACCACGCGCAGACCCGCAGCCGCACCCTTCTTGTCCAGCAGCACCTCGAGCGTATCCACGCCCCAGGCACGCATCTCGCCACCCATCGCAGCGATAGCCTCCTGCTGGCCGTAGTCGGTCTTCTTAACGTTTGGCCACTGCGGCCAGGGGTTGCTCGCCGTGCGCTTATCGGGCGCAGCCGGCAAGAACTCAAACTGGCGCACGCTGCGCGCGCCCTGACGCACGGCGGTACCCACGCAGTCGTTGCCGGTATCGCCGCCGCCAATGACCACGACGTCCAGACCGCGCGCGTTCACCGCGGGCTTGCCGCCATCGAGCACCGAGACGGTCGAAGCCGTCAGGTAGTCCACCGCGTACACCACGCCCGGAGCATCCACGTTCGCAGCCGAAAGACCACGAGGCGCACGGGCGCCGGCAGCCACCACGACGGCGTCAAAGTCATCGAGCTTGGCGGCAACCTTGGGATCGTTCACATCGGCATCCAGCTCAAACACAATGCCCAGCTCGCGCATGAGCGCCACGCGACGCTCGACCACGGACTTCTCGAGCTTCATGTTGGGAATGCCGTACATGAGCAGACCGCCCGGGCGATCGTCGCGCTCAAACACCGTCACGCGGGCGCCACGACGCGCAAGCTCCCATGCTGCCACCAGACCAGCAGGACCGGAGCCCACCACGGCAACCGTGGGCGCGCCCTCCCCTGCCGGCTCAAAGCGACGCGGGCCGCCATTTGCCCACTCATGGTCGCTGATCGCACGCTCGTTGTCATGGATCGTCGTGGGCTGGCCATCGACCGAACCCAGGTTGCACGCGGCCTCGCACAGCGCCGGGCACACGCGACTCGTGAACTCGGGCATGGGCGAGGTGAGCGACAGGCGCTCGGCAGCCTCGTCCCAGCGGCCGCGGTACACCAACTCATTCCACTCGGGAATCAGGTTATGCAGCGGGCAGCCGCTCGGGCGTGCCTTGCCAAAGCTCGCGCCCATCTGGCAAAACGCCACGCCGCACATCATGCAGCGGCTCGCCTGGGCGCGACGTGCATCGTCATCGAGCTCAACGTACAGCGGATCAAAATCATGGCTGCGCTCCTCCACAGGGCGCAGCTCGTGGGTCACGCGATCGATATCAAGAAAAGCACCGGGCTTACCCATGGCACTTACGCCTCCTTCTTGGTCGAAGCAACAGAGCCGGCAGCCACGGACGCAGCGCCCGCAACATCAAAGCGAGCGACATCAGCGGCACTCGCGCGACCGGTCACAATCTCAAACGCCAGCTCCTCAGCCTGCGCATGCGTCTTGCCGGCAGCCTCGCCCGCGGCGACAATCGCCAGCACGCGCTCATACTCGGTCGGAATGACCTTCACAAAGTGCTTGCTCATCGTCTCGAAGCTGTAGAGCAGCTTGATGCCGCGCGGGCTCTGCGTCGCGTCCACGTGCTCCTGGATGAGCTCGCGAATCTGCGCCAGCTCGCCGGCCGTCGGGGCCTTGAGCTCAACGCTCTCATGGTTCACGCGGGCATCGAGCGTGCCGTACTGGTCAAAGACATAGGCCACGCCGCCTGTCATGCCGGCGGCAAAATTCTGCCCGACCTCGCCCAGGATGAGCGCCAGACCGCCCGTCATGTACTCGCAGCCATGGTTGCCGCAGCCCTCGACCACCACCGTGGCACCGGAGTTGCGCACGGCAAAACGCTGGCCGGCAAGACCGTTAATGAAGCCGCGGCCGCTCGTGGCACCAAAGAACGCAACGTTGCCCACGATGATGTTCTCGTCGAACTTGTAGGTCGCATGCGGGTTGGGGCGCACCGACACCTCGCCGCCCGAAAGGCCCTTGCCAAAGTAGTCGTTGGCGTCGCCGCACACGTTGAGCGTAATGCCGCGCGGCAGGAAGGCTCCAAAGCTCTGACCGGCCGAACCATCGCAATCGATGGTGATGGAGCCGGCGGGCAGGCCCTCGGGATGTGCCTTGGTCACCGCGTTGCCCAAGATGGTGCCCACGCAGCGGTTGACGTTGGCGATATCGGCGCGGAAGCGAATCGGACGCAGGTGCGCGCGGGCATCGGCCGTATAGGGCACAAACAACGTGGAGTCGAGCGTCTTGTCGAGCTCGCTGTCCGCAGCCATCTGCGGCAGGAAGTGACGGCCGTCGGCGCCCGGAATATGGGCACCGAACTCGCAGGTCGCGCTCGCCAGCACGGGCGACAGATCGAGCAGGTTTGCTTTGCGGTTACCCGGAACCTCGATCTGGCGCAAGCACTCGGGATGGCCGACCATCTCGTCGACGGTGCGGAAGCCCAGGCTCGCCATGACCTCGCGCAGCTGCTCGGCAACAAAGAGCATAAAGTGCTCAACGTGCTCGGGCGTGCCGCGGAAGCCGCGACGCAGGCGGCAGTTTTGCGTAGCGATACCGGCCGGGCAGGTGTCCTGCTGGCAGTCGCGTTGCATGAGGCAGCCCATGGAGATGAGCGGCATGGTCGCAAAGCCAAACTCCTCGGCGCCCAACAGGCAGGCGACGGCAACATCGGTGCCGTCCATGAGCTTGCCGTCGGCCTCGAGCACCACGCGTGAGCGCAGGCCGTTTTGCAGCAGCGTCTGCTGGGCCTCGGCAAGGCCAAGCTCCAGCGGCAGACCCGCATGCCAGATAGAGTCGCGCGCAGCGGCACCCGAGCCGCCATTGTGGCCGCTGATCAAGATCTTGTCGGCAGCACCCTTGGCCACACCGGTGGCGATGGTGCCGACGCCGGCCTCGCTGACCAGCTTGACCGACACGCGTGCGCCGGGGTTGGCGTTCTTAAGGTCAAAGATCAGCTCTGCCAGGTCCTCGATGGAGTAGATGTCGTGGTGCGGCGGAGGCGAGATCAGGCCGATGCCGGGCGTGGACTGACGGACCTCGGCGATCCAGGGGTAGACCTTCTTGCCGGGCAGGTGGCCACCCTCGCCGGGCTTGGCGCCCTGGGCCATCTTGATCTGAATCTCGAAGGCGCTGCACAGGTAGCGGCTCGTCACGCCAAAGCGCGCGCTTGCCACCTGCTTGATGGCGGAGTTCTTGGAGTCACCATTAGCCAGCGGGGTCTCGCGACGCGGATCCTCACCGCCCTCGCCGGAGTTGGAACGGCCGTGCAGGCGGTTCATGGCGATGGCCATGCACTCGTGTGCCTCTTTGCTGATGGAGCCGTACGACATGGCGCCGGTGTTAAAGCGGCGGACGATGTTGAGCGCGGGCTCGACCTCGTCGAGTGCCACCGGAGTGCGGCCGCTGGCATCAAAGTCCAGCAGATCGCGCAGGCGCACGGCGCGGCCGATGCGGTGCAGGCGGGCGCTGTACTCCTTAAAGGTGTCATAGCTGTCCTCACGGCAGGCGGTCTGCAGCAAGTAGACAGTCTGCGGATCGATGAGGTGATCCTCGCCGCCGAGCGGACGCCACTTGGTCAGACCCAGCGTGGGCAGCTGATCGGGAGCCGGGCTCTTAAGGATAGCGAGCGCGGCGTCGTAGCGCTCGTTTTGCTCGCGCTCGACGTCCTCGACACCCATACCGCCCACACGGCTCACCGTGCCGGCGAAGTACGCGTTGACGAACTCCGGTGTAAAGCCCACGGCCTCGAAGATCTGCGCCGAATGGTAGCTCTGCACCGTGGAGATGCCCATCTTGGACATGATGGAGACGATGCCGGCGGTCGCAGCCTTGTTGAAGTTGGCGATGCCCTGCTCGGCCGTCACGTCCAAGTCGCCGCGTGCCGCCAGATCGCGGATGCACGCATGCGCGTTGTACGGATAGATGCCGCTCGCGGAGTAGCCCACCAGTGCCGCAAAGTCGTGCGGGGACACGGCGTCGCCGCACTCCACCACGATGTCGGCAAAGGTGCGCACGCCGGCGCGGATCAGGTGGTTGTGCACGCAGCCCACGGCGAGCAGCGACGGCACGGGCACCTCGCCCGCCGCGGCGCGGTCGCTCAACACCACGATGTTCACGCCGTCGCGGACCGCAGCCTCAACGTCCTCTGCAAGCTGCTTGAGCGCAGCCTGCAGCGCGCCCTCGCCGGCATCGCGGCAGTACACGGCACGGAAACGGCGGGTCTTAAAGCCCACGCGGTCGATGGCGCAGATACGCTCGAACTCCTCCTCGTTGAGCAACGGGCGCTCCAAGCGAACCAGCTGGCAGGCCGTACGGGAGTCCTCGAGCAGGTTGCCGTGGTTGCCCAGGTAGAGCGTGGTCGAGGTGACCATATGCTCGCGAAGGGCGTCGATGGGCGGGTTCGTGACCTGAGCGAACAGCTGATAGAAATAGTCGTAGAAGGAGCGCGTCTTCTTGGACAGGCAGGCCAGCGGTGCATCGATGCCCATCGAGGCGAGCGGCGCCTTGCCCTGCTGGGCCATGGGACGCACGACCTCGTCAACATCATCCCAGTGATACCCGAGCTTAGCCATGCGCACGGCGGCGGGCACCTCGGCGTCCTCGGCGGGCGTCGCCACGGCAGGGCCATCGAGCGCATCGACGGTCAGCGTCTCCTCGGCAATCCAATCACGGTAGGGCTTTTCCTTGGCGTAACGGGCGCGCAGCTCGTCGTTGTAGATCACGCGGCCACGGGCAAAGTCGACCTCGAGCATCTGACCCGGTCCCAGGCAGCCGCTCGTCAGGATGTTCTCGGGGCGCACCTCGATGGTGCCCACCTCGCTTGCCAGCATAAAGCGGCCGTCGCGCGTCACATAGTAGCGGGCGGGACGCAGGCCGTTACGGTCGAGGGCGGCGCCCAGCGTGCGACCGTCGGTAAAGGCGATGGCCGCCGGGCCATCCCACGGCTCCATGAGCATGGACTGGTAAGCGTCGTAGGCGCGGCGCTCCTCACTCAGGCTGTCGTTGTGGTCCCACGGCTCGGGCAGCAACATGGACGCGGCACGCGTAAGCGGGCGACCGTTCATGACCAGGAACTCGAGCACGTTGTCCAGAATCGCGGAGTCGGAACCCTCGCGGTTGATGATGGGCATCACGCGCTCAAGATCGTGCTGCAGCACGGGGCTGTACAGGTTGGGCTCTCGGGCGCGGATCCAGTTGACGTTGCCCTTGAGGGTGTTGATCTCGCCGTTGTGGATGATAAAGCGGTTGGGGTGTGCGCGCTCCCAGCTGGGCGTGGTGTTGGTGGAGTACCGCGAGTGGACGAGCGCTACAGCCGTCTTGACGGCGGCGTCGTTGAGATCGATGAAGAAGCGGCGCATCTGCGTGGCGACCAGCATGCCCTTGTATACGATAGTGCGCGAGCTCATGGAGCACACATAGAAGATCTTGTCGCGCAAGGCGAACTCGGCGTCGGCCTTCTTTTCGATGGTACGGCGGCACACGTACAGGCGACGCTCAAAGGCATCGCCGGCGGGCGTGTCGTCCGGACGGCCCAGGAAGGCCTGCAGGATAGTAGGCATGCAGGCGCGGGCCGTCTCGCCCAGATCGTGCGGGTCGACCGGCACCTCGCGCCAAAAGAGCAGCGGCACGCCGGCCTCGGCGCAGCCCTCCTCGAACACGCGGCGGGCATCCTCCACGCCCTTGTCGTCCTGCGGGAAGAACAGCATGGCCACGCCATAGTCGCCCTCTGCCGGCAGAATCTGGCCGCACTTTTGAGCCTCTTTACGGAAAAAGTGATGCGGAACCTGGAACAGGATGCCAGCGCCGTCGCCGGTGTTCTTCTCGAGTCCCGTGCCGCCGCGGTGCTCCAAGTTGACCAGAATGGACAGTGCATCGTCCAGAATCTGGTGATGGCGCTCACCGTTGATATCGGCAAGCGCGCCGATGCCACATGCATCGTGGTCGAATTCGGGGCGATAAAGGCCCTGCTGCTGAGCGGAATCTGCCTGCATCGCGATCCTCCCCTAGGTGTTAGACAGTCAGTTGAATAGGCATACTAGAAGTATCGCCGATCCGTTGTGTTTCCTGCCCGTTTCGAAACAATTGCGTAACGCACGCAACAAATGATTCCTTGGGGACGGAGGGAAACGGATCACTTAGTCTGACTGACCCCCCTGAGCAATCCGTTTCCTCCATCCCCAAGGGGTCATTCTGAAAAAGCGATATCCGAGTACCTCAATTCCATATATTCATACACGTTTAGTAGGTTGTAGACTATCGGGAACCGAAACCGTGCAGACAGGAGTCACTCATGGGCTATCCGAGCATTCATCCCACCGGCACACTCATCTACGACAAAGAGCGTGCCAATAACGGCTACACCATCTTCCCCACCCCGGGCGGCGCGCTGCTCATCGACATGAACGGCCGCGAGGTCAACCGCTGGGCGGGTCTGGGCGGCTTCCCCAACAAGCTGCTGCCGGGCGGCCAAGTCTTTGGCACCTCGGGCGCACGCGGCGGCGCGGCAGCCTATCAGGACCAGCTCGACCTGTTGCAAGTCGCCTGGGACGGCAATATTGTGTGGAAATGGGACCATACCGAACTCGTGGCCGACGAGGGCAAGGACCCCACCTGGCAGGCGCGTCAGCACCACGACTACCAGCGTGAAGGCTCGCCCGTGGGCTATTATGCGCCCGGCCTAGAGCCGCGCACGGACGGCGGCAACACCATCATCCTCACGCACGAGAACAGCTATCACCCCGAGATCAGCGACAAGCTCCTGATCGACGACAAGGTCATCGAGGTCACCTGGGACGGCGAGGTCGTCTGGGAGTGGCGCGCGTCGGAGCATTTTGAAGAGTTCGGCTTTGACGAGGCAGCCAAAAAGTCGCTCTACAACAATCCCTCCATGCGCGGCGAGGCCGGCGGCGACTGGCTGCACATCAACTGCGTCTCGGAGCTCGGCCCCAACAAGTGGTACGACCGCGGTGACGAGCGCTTTGCCCCCGAGAACCTCATCCTCGACTGCCGCAACGCCAATATCTTGGCCATCATCTCCAAAAAGACGGGCAAGATCGTCTGGAAACTCGGCCCGCGCTTCGACGGCAGCGATGCCGAGAAAAAGATCGGCTGGATTATCGGCCAGCATCACTTTCATATGATCCCCAAGGGCCTTCCCGGCGAGGGCGACCTGTTGGTCTTCGATAACGGCGGTGCCGCGGGATACGACGCGCCCAACGCCATCGCGCCCGACGGCACCAACGCCGTCCACCGCGACTACTCGCGCATTCTGCAGTTCAACCCCATCACGCTCGAGGTCACGTGGCAGTACACCCCGCTCGAAGCCGGCTGGCTCCCCTTTGCCGACGGCAGTCGCTTCTACTCGCCGTTCATCAGCTCTGCCCAGCGTCTGCCCAACGGCAACACGCTTATCACTGAGGGCTCCGACGGTCATCTGATCGAGGTCACGCCCAAGCACGAGATTGTCTGGGAGTATCTGAGCCCCTACTTCAAGGCACCGGCGCCCGGCTTTAGCTCCAACATGGTCTACCGCGCCTACCGTGCGCCCTATGAGTGGGTTCCGCAGGTAGAGCACGCGCCCGAGGTGTCGATCGAGCCCATCGACAACGCCACCTTCCGCGTGCCGGGCGCTTCGAGCGAGAAGCTCAACGTAACCGTGGTCGATGACATCGACCCCTACCAGACCGCTCTGACCGGCATGAATGCCGAGGACGAGGAATCCGACGAGGGCCATGCGGACTTTTGCATGATGCGCCTGGACACCGCCGACCTCAAGGGCGACAGCAAGGGTCCCAAGTTCGACCTATAAGCTCACCGCTTCAAGCATCTCAATCTGTAACAGGAAGACCCGATTTCGACGCCTAACTGTTACAGATTGAGATGCTTTTGAGAGACGGCTCCGAATGTCTCAATCTGTAACACGAAGGGCCGGTTTTGGCGGTCAACTGTTACAGATCGAGATTTTCCATAGGACCATTTCTTCCTGTCTCGATCTGTAACACCTAGGCCCAATTTCCATCCCTAGTTGTTACAGATCGAGACATTTCGGCAGCCCCCTTTCACCATCCCATTCAAATACAACAATTTTGTTAGTCTTGGTTAACTTTTAAGCCTAAAACGGGTATCCTTTGCGGCGTAAAGCAAACGGCACGCACGCCGCGCCAAATCAAGGAGGCCCCTATGGCACACCAAGCAGACCAGCAGACGATGCAACTTGTCCTTATCCGTCACGGAGAATCCGAGTGGAACAAACTCAACCTGTTCACCGGCTGGACCGATGTTGAGCTCACCGACACGGGCCGCGAAGAAGCCGCCGCAGGCGGTCAAGCCCTCAAAGAAGCCGGTTTCGACTTTGACGTCTGCTACACTTCGCGCCTCAAGCGCGCGATCCACACCCTCAACATCGTGCTCGGCCAAATGGATCGCGAGTGGCTGCCTGTCATCAAATCCTGGAAGCTCAACGAGCGCCACTACGGCGCGTTACAGGGTCTCAACAAGGCCGATGCCGCGGCAGAGCACGGCGACGAACAGGTGCTCATCTGGCGCCGCTCCTTCGACGTGTGCCCACCGGCACTCGAGCCGAACGACACGCGCGATCCCCACACCCAGGAGCAATACCGCGACGTCGCACCCGATCAGCTGCCCTATACCGAGTGCCTCAAGGATACGATCGCCCGCGCCTGGCCTTATTTCGAAGACGAGATTCGCCCCCAAATGCTCGCCGGCAAGCGCGTACTCATCGCCGCACACGGCAACTCCCTGCGCTCTCTCGTCATGAAGTTCGAGCACCTCACGCCCGAGGAAATCCTCAAGGTCAACATCCCCACCGGCGTGCCACTCGTCTACACCTTCGACACCGATTTCAACGTCCTCGACAAGCGCTACATCGGCGACCCGGCGACCATCACCGCCAAGATTGACGCTGTGGCCAACCAGGGCAAGGCGCGCAAGTAACCCCAACCTAAACCGAGTGCGCGGCGCCGCATAACCCAAGCGCGGCGCCGCGCTGCCCCTATGCAGGAACCGACCATGATCAACCACCTCAAACAACACTTTGGCTCCCGACGCACCGGTGGTCACGGAGGCCTAGACATTGCGCGGCACATCGGTCCCGGACTGCTCGTGACCGTCGGCTTTATCGACCCGGGCAACTGGGCCTCCAATATGGCCGCGGGCTCGCAGTTTGGCTACGCGCTGCTGTGGATCGTCACGCTGTCCACGATTATGCTCATTGTGCTGCAGCACAACGCGGCGCACTTGGGTATCGCCACGGGCGCCTGTCTTGCCGAGGCCACGACACGCTACCTCCCCCGCTTCGGTGGGCGCGCGGTGCTCGCCAGTGCCTATCTCGCGACCATCGCCACCGCCATGGCCGAAGTCCTGGGTGGCGCGATTGCCCTTCAAATGCTCTTTGGGCTGCCTGTGCGCGCGGGCTGCGTCATCGTGGCGGCAGTGTCGATGGCGATGCTCGTGACGAGCTCCTACAAGCGCGCCGAACGCTGGATCATCGCTTTCGTAGGCGTGGTAGGACTCTCGTTTTTGGCCGAGCTTGCACTAGTCAAGGTCGACTGGCCGCAAGCCGCCGCAAGCTGGATCACGCCCAGCATGCCCACTGGCTCTGCCGCGATTATCGTGAGTGTCCTAGGCGCGGTCGTTATGCCCCACAACCTCTTCCTGCACTCCGAGGTCATCCAATCCATGCACTTCGAAGGCCAAGGCGAGCAAGTTATCGAAGAACGTTTGCGCTACGAGCTCTTCGACACGCTCTTTTCGATGGGCGTGGGCTGGGCAATCAACTCGGCCATGGTCATCCTGGCCGCGACGACCTTCTTTGCGCATGGCATTGTCGTAGACGACCTCGCCGTCGCAGCTGCCACGCTCTCCCCCATTCTGGGCACGGCAAGCTCGACCATCTTTGCGGTAGCGCTGCTGTTCGCGGGACTATCGAGCAGCGTGACGGCGGGCATGGCGGCGGGCACCATCACCGCGGGCATGTTCGACGAGGAATACGACATCCACGACCGACATTCCTCGATCGGCGTGGCGGCCTGTTTCGCCGGTGCCGTCGCATCGTGCCTGGTCGTCCCAAACCCCTTTGAAGGGCTTATCTGGAGTCAGGCACTGCTGTCGCTTCAGCTGCCGATTACGGTCTTTGTGCTCATACGGCTCACCAGCTCACGCCGCGTCATGGGCAAATACGCCAACTCGCGCCCACTCAATGCGCTGCTCGTAGGGATCGGTATCATCGTGACGACTCTCGATGTCGTGTTGTTGACAGGGATGTAATGGGGCGGGACACCTACCCAGTCAAACGTCTCGATCTGTAACATCTAGACCCGCTTTTGATGTCTAGGTGTTACAGATCGAGATCATTCCGAGGGACAGCTCCGTTTGTCTCAATCTGTAACACGTAGACCCCGTTTTCACTGCTAGATGTTACAGATTGAGATCTTCTACCGGACGGTTTTGGTTTATCTCAATCTGTAACAGATAGACCCGTTTTGAGCCGTTAGATGTTACAGATTGAGACAAAAGGTCGGCCGGACTCACGACAGACAGGATCGGCTAACAGCAGCTGTAGACAACCTCGCCGCCGAGCTCCATCCGGGCAATCGTTACGCCGAAGACTTGTTCGAGCACGCCCTGGTCGAGAATCTCGGCAGGTGTACCCACGGCAACGATGCGGCCGCTGTCCATGACGGCGATGCGGTCGCAGAAGCGCAGGGCGAGCGGCAGGTCATGAATAACCACAGCACCGGTCATCCCCTGCTCATGAACCAGCCCACGAGCCAGGCCCATCACGTCGAGCGCTGCGCGGGGGTCCAAGTAGGTCGTGGGCTCGTCGAGCAGCACGGTCCGTGCCCGCTGGGCGAGCACCATCGCGATAAACGCCCGCTGCCGCTCGCCGCCCGAAAGCGTGCGGGCAGCCTTGTGCGCCAAATGCTCAACACCGGCAACGCGCATAGACTCGGCAACAATCAGCCGGTCCTGATCGGTCAGTCCGCCAAACAGCCCCATATGGGCATAGCGTCCGCACGACACAAGTGCCTCCACCGTCATGGACGGCGTGCGGTGAATCTGGGGCAGCAGCGCAATACGCTCGGCACGTTCACGTGCAGACAGGCTGTCGAGAGCATCACCCTCAACGAGCGCCTCGCCCGCGGCCGGCTCCAGCACGCCATCGATCACGCGCAACAGGGTCGACTTGCCGCAGCCGTTGGGACCGACGATGCCCGTCAGGCAACCCGCGGGCAGCGCAAGCGACAAGCCGTCCAACACCGCGTGCTCGCCATAGGCAAAGCGGACATCGTGCAGCTCAACGGCCGCGGCCGGGCAAGCCGCACCCGCAGCGCCCGCGCCCCGCACGCCACGCTCACTCATCGCGGAACCCCTTTCGCGCCATAATCAGGTAGATAAAGAACGGTCCGCCCACCAGCGACAGCAAAATGCCCACCGGCAGTTCGTAGGGCGCAAAAGCCGTGCGTGCGACGGTATCGCACAGAACGGTAAACGCCGCGCCGCACATTGCGCACAGCGGAATGACCACGCGGTTGTCGTGGCCCGCAAGGCGGCGCACCGCATGGGGCACCATCAGGCCCACAAAGCCAATCAGACCGCCAAAGCTTACCGCGCAGCCCGCGAGCAGCGCCGCCACCGCCAGCGCCGCCAAGCGCACCGTCACCGTGCGCATGCCTAGGCCATGGGCAGCCTCGCGACCGAGCGACAGCACATTCAGACGGTTCGCCAGGCAAAACGCCACCACCATGCCGCATACCGCCAGCAACGCCGGCAGCATCAGGTTGCGCATGAGCACGCCCGAGAAGCCGCCGACCAAGTATGCCGACGACCCCACGTACACGTTCGGTGCCACCAACAGCACGGTGTTCATACCGGCACCCGCCACGGCGTTGATCGCCACGCCCGAAAGCACCACGGTCAGACGTGACACGCCCGCGCGCGCCGAGATGGCAAACACGAGCGCGGCCGCGATCAGCGCACCCGCAAAAGCCACGATCGGCAGCAGCTCGCGCGGCGGATCGTTATAGAACAACGGACAGGCCGAGACGGCAAGCACAGCCAGGCCCGCACCAGAGTTGATGCCGATCACACTCGGACTCGCCAGCGGGTTGTCGAGTACCGCCTGAATGAGCGCACCGGCAACAGAAAGCGCCGCGCCGGCAACGAGACCGGCGACGACGCGGGGCATGCGGATATTCACGATGATATTGGCGACGGTCGCGTCCACGGGGGCACCCGTCGCAAAGGCGGCAATATCGCCGATCGAAACAGAGCTGGGACCCATGCAAAACGAGACGACGGCAATGACAACCAGCGCCACGACAGACCCGGCAAACAGGCGGACGACACGGCGACGTGCGTGCGACGGAGCGCTCCCCGCTCCATTCGAACTCGTCTTACGCATGCAAACCCCCTAGTTCATCTTGGCCAGCGCCTTGCCCAGAATCGTATAGGACTCATCCCATTTGGCATTGGGCTTCGACATAAAATGCGCGCTGTCGAGCACCTTGTAGTTGCCTGCTTTAACGGCCGAGAGCTCGCCCCAGGCAGGATTGGACTCCACGGACTGCGTAAAGTTGCGCTCGGCGGCCTTTGTATCAGTGCCGACGGACAGCACAAAAATATAATCCGGATCGAGCGCGGCGATCGACTCGATGCTAAAGTCCGTGAGCGCACTCGAGTTCTCGTCGCACACGTTGGTCGCACCCAATTCCTTGACCATTGCGCCCGTCATACCGGTGGAATCCTGCGCGGTAACGCCCTTGGAGTACGAGCTCATCACCAGCACACGCGGCTTCTTGTCGGAAACGCTGTACTTTTTGACGGCCTTTTTAATCGAGGCCTGAACATCGAGGCCGTTCTTCTGATACAGGTCGTCGCGACCCGTGATGGCGGTAAAGATGCGGAGCATGCGCAGATAGTCGTCGAACGTGGCGACCTTAAAGAACGCACAGGGAATCTCGGACGCATCGAGGGCGCTCTTAAGGTCGGATTGCGAAACGCCCGTGGAGTGCTTGCCATCCGAAAGGCCGGTAGCGATCACAAAGTCAGGGTCCTGAGCCATGATGGACTCGAGCGACAACGACGTGGAACGGCCCACCGATGCCACCTTGTCGGCATCGACGCCGTAGTTCTCATAGGCATCGTCGGTCGCGGCGGCGAGCTTGCCGCCTGCGAGCTCCCAAGCGTTGGCAAAGCTGCCCATGCAGGCCACGACATGCTTAGGCTTCTTGACGGTAACGGTGTTGCCCAGGTCATCGGTAAAACTCACCGCGCCATCCGCGGCGATCTTAAGATCGACCGACTTGGCGACCTTATCGTCAGTCGAAGTCGAAGCCGAGGATTTGCCGGCGTCTGACGACTGGACAGCAGAGCTCGCTGAAGAACCGCTATTTGCCGAGGAACCGGTCGCGCCGCAGGCGCTTAAGCCCAGGCTCAAAACAGCGGCGAGCGCAAGCGTGGCACCGGCCATCATGGGTCGTATCAAATGGGTCTTCTTCATCGTTATACTTTCTGTTCTTTCTTCTCTTCTATTCGTTCGTGGCGAACAGCGCACGTGCATGGTGCGCATACAGTTCCCGTACGGCGGCAACCTCGCCCAGGCCACAATCGCAAAGCTGCGGGACATAGTCTGCAGCCGCGAGCACACTCGACCATGAGCGGTCATCCGAGCCACCGATATTCTTGAGCACATGGCGTCCGGCGGAAAGCATCAGCGGCACCAGCCGCACCGTCGAACCCGGTTCGGCAAGCCCGCGAACAACCTGCAGGGCAGCGCTTGGGCCATCCGACAGACAGGCCACCGCCAAGTCATCACGACCGGCGCGGGCAAACGCCGCTCCAAGCGACCCGTACGCATCAAAGGCGTCGCGGGGTCGCGCATAGTCGCTGCCCGCCGGCCCGCCAATGCCATGGCCTACAAAGAGGGTCACGGTCCCAGGCTTAGGCCGCCACTCCCCCATAAGCGCCGCGGCAAGACAATCCACATCCGTGGCATCGGACAGGAGCGGGGCACCGACAACGGCCTTCAGCCCCAAACGCTCGACAGCCGCACCCACGCGCTCGTGCAGGTTGGCTTGGGCCCATCCGTCGACAACCATACCGGACACGATGGCAACCCTGCGCGCGCCGGCGTCAGCGACCTGCTCCAGCACGCGCTCCAACTCGGGCGCAGGCTCACCACAGCGAGCCAAAAGCCGGCACACCGCCGGGCCACAAAAAGCCAGCTCGCACGGTACGTCAACGGCATCGGCCACCGCACGAAACGCGGGCTCGATCGCCGCCAAACGCGCCTGGGCACGCGTGGTGCCATAGGCGGCAAACACGACGGCGTCCACGCGAGCGCCGGCGCACGTTTCAATCGCAGCGCCGCCCACGCCTAACCCTCAACAACCTCGAGCGGCACGCGGGCAACCTGCTTGTCGTGTTCAACATGGAAGGCGTTGAGCACCAGATGCTCGGGATCCATCAGTGACAGGATCAGATACGCCGCCGTCGAGTCAAACGCCAGGCGCTTGTCCTCCTCGGAGGGACGCGACGGGCTCTCGGGATGCGAATGCCAGTTGCCGAGCATCTCCCAGCCATGGGCACGCGCGTCCTTAACGGCCGCGAGCTGCTCGCGCGGATCCATCGAAAAGTGCTCGTTACTCTCGTCGACATTGGTAAGCAGGTACACATGCTCGACGGTACCCACTGCCGCCTCACCCTCGCCGGCCACCGTGCCGGCAATCAGACCGCACGCCTCGTTGGGCAGACCCTCCTTGGCATGTGCCACGATACGGTCGTAATCCGCGGCCGCAAGCAGCAGCTTCTCCACGCGCGGCATCGCTACTCCCCCGCCTTCAGGCTCGCACCGTGCACGGCATCGGCACACTCGGGCTGCTCGTAGTCGATCAGCTCGGTGATGGTCGGATGCTCGCCGCAAATGGCGCAATTGGGGTCTGCCGGCGGCAGCTTGATGGTATGGAAATCGCCCGCCAGCGCATCGTAGGTGAGCAGCTTGCCGGTCAGCAGGTTGCCGATGCCCAAGATGTACTTAATGGCCTCGAGCGCCTCCAGGCAGCCGATGACACCCGCCATGGCGCCGATGACACCCGCCTGCTTGCACGTGGGCACGGCGTCCTTGGGCGGCATGGTCTTAAAGACGCAGCGATAGCACGGGCCCTCGCCCGGCACATAGGTCATGAGCTGGCCCTTAAAGCGGATGATGCCCGCATGCACAAAGGGCTTCTTGGCCATGACACAGGCGTCGTTGATGAGAAACTTCGTGGGGAAGTTGTCCACGCCGTCGATCACAAAGTCGTAGTCGGCGATCAGGTCGGCGATGTTGGTGGAGTCGACGAACTCCTGGTAGGTATTGACCGTGACGTCGGGGTTGATGTCCTCCATCGTCTCCTTGGCGCTTTCCACCTTGGGCTCGCCGATGTTGGACGTGGCATGGATCACCTGACGCTGCAGGTTGGAAAGGTCGACCTCGTCGGCATCGACAATACCGATGGTGCCCACGCCGGCAGCAGCCAGGTACAGGGCCGCCGGTGCGCCCAGGCCGCCGGCGCCAATGATAAGGACGCGGGCATTCAGGAGCTTCTTTTGCCCCTTGACGCCAACCTCCTTCAAGATGATGTGGCGCGAATAGCGCTCAAGCTGTTCATTCGAAAAAGCCATGCGATAGCTCCCTTAAAACTGAAGAGAGACGGGGATCGGCTAAAAACGTTCCAGGTGCCGCAGATGGGCCTGAAAGAGGAGCGCCGCGTACTTAAATGTACGCAAGCGACGGCTTGAGGGCCAAGGTGCGGTGCTTAGGGAACTTTTTTAGCAGCCACCGCCCATGAAGTAGAGAAACTCAACCGTGTCGCCATCGTTGAGCACGCGGCTGTCGAAGTCCTTGTGGTCCACGAACTCGTCGTTGACCGACACGGTCACGTACTCGGGCGTCTCGACATTCTCGGCCGCCACGAGCTGCGTCACGGTCAGGCCCTCGTCGTATTCTTTCTGCTTGCCGCCGACATTGATCTTCATGATTGGCATCCTTCCTACCAAGTAATTACGTATCCGAGCCCTTGCAGACCCGCTCAGACAGGGCCCTAGGCGAGCGCCCCATCGATAAACTCCTCGAGCTCTTTGAGCGCCTTAAAGCCCACCGTGCGGCCGGCCTCCTTGCCGCCCTGGAACAGTACGAGCGTGGGCGCCGCCATGACGCCGTTGTCTACGGCCACCTGCGTGTCGAAATTGATGTTGACCTTCACCACGTCGAGCTCGCCGGCGCGGGTCTCCTCCAGCTTTGCCAGCTGCGGGTTTAAGCGCTTGCACGGAATGCAGGTATCCGAATAAAAATCAACGAGCACCGGCTTGTCCGCCTTGAGTACGCGCTCCTCAAACGAAGCGGCATCGATTCTCTCTGCCATCGTCAGCCTCCCTACTCGTCCACGAGTTTCTTAACGTACAGGTCAAACGTGCCCTCGTCCGACGGCGCCAGGCGCAGCACCTGCTGGCCGTCATCCTTAAGCGAGCGCGGCACGTTTTGCATGGGCTCGCCCTCGTTGAGGTGCACCTTGAGCACCTGGCCGATCTCGAGCTCCTCGATGGCGGCCTTCGCGCGCACAAACGTCATGGGGCAGACGGCGTCGGTGATATCGACCTCGTCGTCAAATGCAATCTCTTCCTGGGCCATGGAGGCCTCCTTCCCTAAGCAGCATGGGCTCGGCCCCGCCGCGTCAACTTATTTATCGGTGCCGATCAGCGGCTTGATGGGCTCGCCCGGCTTGGGCGCATGCTCGTTGTAGGCAGCGGTCACGGCCTCGACCATGCCCTCCCAGCCCTCGCGATCGAGCGTGAACTTAAAGCGATCGCCGGCCTTGGCGTGGTCGTCGAACCACTGGATCGCGGCATCCGCCACGGCGATGAGCTGCTCGTCGTTCTCGATGGGCGGAAGGAACGACTTGGCCTTGGTAATGTGGTTGCCAAACAGGCCGCCAAAGCACACGTTGTAGACCGGCTGGGTCTCCCAAGCGTCGACCGGGCACTTCTGCGAGCACTTGCCGCAGCTTGCGCACTTGTCGTAGTCCACCGTGAGCGTCTCGCCGTCGTCGCTGATGGCGCCAAACGAGCACACCTTGGAGCAGATGCCGCAGTGGATGCACGCGTCGGGAACCCAGGTGACCTTGCGGCCGCCCTTGATGCCCATGTCGTTCTCCTCGGCCTTCAGGCAGTTGTTTTGGCAACCGGTCACGCCGAATTTAAACTTACCGGGCAGGTCGCGGCCAAAATAGCGCTCGTCGAGCTCGTTGGCGACGGCAAAGCTGTCGATGTTGCCCGAAGGACACGACACGCAGCCCTGGCAGCCCGTCACCGTGCGGACGCGCGCGCCGCAGCAACCCGGCTCCACGCCGCCCTGCGCGAGCACGGCCTTGACCTCCTCGGCATCCTCCACGTTGATCCAGGGAATCTCGATGGACTGGCGACTTGTGTTGTGGATATAGCCGTGACCGTACTTTTCGGCCACCTCAGCCACGACACGCAGCTGCTCGGCCGTCATATGCCCGGCCACCACGCGCAGGCGAAGGCTGTAGTACCCCTTCTGCTTCTGCGCCATAAAACCACCCTTTTTGAGTGCGGCATTGTTTATCTTTGCCATACCAGTTCCCCTTCTATGCTTGATCGGCGGCGGTGAGCGACCGCTCGAAATCCTCGATAAGGTCGGCGAGGTCCTCGATCCCGATCGATAGGCGAATCGTATCGGGCCACACGCCTGCCGCCTGTTGCTCCTGCGGCGAATTGTCGGCGAAAACAGTTGTCGCAGGATGCGTGATGAGCGTCTTGGTGTCGCCGATGTTGCTTACGCGCAGCGGCAACTTGACGCCGTTGATAACCTTGAACGCACGCTCCTGGGAGCCCACGCGGATCGACATGAGCGCGCCAAAGCCGCGGCCGCCAAACTGACGCGCGGCCACGTCATGACCTGGGTGCGAGGGCAGACCCGGATAGTCGACCTCGACATCGTGGCCGCTCGACGCGAACCATTCGGCAAGGCCTTGGGCGTTCGCGCAGGCGCGCTCCATGCGCAGGGCGAGCGTCTCGATGCCCGTACAGTTGAGAAACGCGTTTTGCGGCGACAGGCACGCGCCGGTATCGCGGAACAGTCCCTGGCGCAGCTTGACCGTATAGGCCATGTTGCGAAACTTGGCCCACTTGGCCATGGACGGGTAGCGCTGCGGATCCCACGGACCGCGGCCCGAATCGATCACCACGCCGCTGATGGCATTGCTGTGACCGTTGATGTACTTGCTCGAGGACTCAACGACCACGTCGGCACCCAGGTCGAGCGGGCGACACAGATACGGCGTCGCCACGGTGTTGTCGACCACCAGGCCAATGCCGTGCACGTGGGCGACCTCGGCAATAGCGGCGATATCGAGCACTTCGAGCTTGGGATTCGAGATGGTCTCGGCAAAGACGAGCTTGGTGTGCTCGTCAATCGCCTGCTCCAGCGTGTCCGGTGTCAGCTCGGAAACATAGACGGTCTCGATACCAAAGTCGCGCAGACTTTCGAACAGCTCGAGCGTGCCGCCGTACAGGCAGGCACCCGCCACGATCTTGTCCCCCGCGCGCAGCACGTTGGAGACGGCGTTGAAGATCGCCGCCATGCCCGAGGCGGTGGCGACGGCCGCAAAGCCGCCCTCCAGCGCCGCCATGCGACGCTCGAACGCCGCAACGGTGGGGTTGCCCAGGCGCGTATACACGTAGCCCGGCGCACGCCCGCCTGCCACCGCGGCGTGACGCTCCTCCTCATCGAACGCATAGGCGCTCGTCTGGTAGATCGGCGGCGTCGTCGACTCCACGGCGAACGGCTCGCGGCGGCGCGCGTGGAGCAGCGCCGTCTCAAAGCGCATGCCGTCGATGCGCTCGTCGCTCGGTTCGGTCATCCTCAATCGCCCCCTCATTGTGCGAACAATTTGCTTGGCGCACCATTCTGCTACAAATCCTACCAACCGTATAGGTTAAATAACGTATTCGGGTCCCTTTTGTTTCGACTTGATGAAATGGTCGTACACACGTTTCTTGTACCAGGCAAAGTCGGCGCTGCCGCGGTCGCGCGGGCGGCCCAGCTGCACCTCGACGATCTCCTCGATCTTGCCGGGTCGGCTCGACATGACCACGATACGGTCGGCCAGGTACACGGCCTCCTCGATATCGTGGGTCACCATGGCCATAGTGCCGCCCTGCTCGGCGTGGATGCGCAGCAGCTCCTCCTGCAGCTCCATCTTGGTAAAGGCATCGAGAGCGCCAAAGGGCTCGTCGAGCAGCAGAATCTCGGGATTAGTCGCCAAGGCGCGGGCGATGGCGGCGCGCTGCGACATGCCACCCGAAAGCTGTGCCGGGTACGCGTCCGCGAACTCTTCCAGGTCGACGGTCTTGAGCAGGCGGCTCGAGATCTGGGAGCGCTCGGAATCGGAACGTCCGCGCAGGCCAAACTCAATGTTGTCGCGGATGCTCATCCAGGGAAACAGACGGTGCTCCTGAAAGATCATGGTTCGGTCGGGGCCGGGGCCGGTCACAGGCTTGCCGTCGAGCGCGACGGTACCCGTCGTGGGATGCTCGAGTCCGGCGATGATCTTGAGCAGCGTGGACTTGCCGCAGCCGGAGTGGCCCACGATGACCAAAAACTCGCCGGCGCGGATATCAAGGTCGATATGGTCGAGCACGTGGCGCGTCTCGCCCTTGATGGAAAAGTCCTTGTTAAGGTCTGCAATCGAAAGCTCGTGAGACATCATGCCCTCCTAGTTCTTCTTCTGCTGCCAGGGCGTGGCGATCTTGGCGATCACGCCGAGCACCATATCCATCAGGACGCCGGCGACGGCGATGACGATGATGCCGGCAAAGACGATGGAGTAATCCATAAGTGTGCGGGCGTCGTTGATCCGAAAGCCGATGCCCGAGCTCGCGGCGATCATCTCGGAGCCGACGACGGCCATCCAGGCTATGCCGAGGGCGAGTTTGAGGCCCACAAAGATCGAGGGAAGGGCACTCGGCAGATAGATCTGGCGGAACATCTGCCAACCCGGGAGGCGATACATGCGACCGACCTCCACGAGCTTGGGATCGCAGCGCTCGATGCCGTCGATGGTGTTGACCAGCACGGGGAAGAAGCTCGCCAAGAAGATGACCGCGACCTTGGACTCCTCGCCAATGCCAAACCAGATCACCAGCAACGGCACCCAGGCCATCATCGGAATCTGGCGCACGGCCTTAAAGGCGAGCGAGAAGAACTTGTGGGCCGAGGCGCTCATGCCCATGACCACGCCAAAGAAGACGCCGGCGACCACGGCGATGGCATAGCCCTCGAGGATGCGAACCACGCTGATGGCAAGGTCGCCCTTAAAGGTGCCGGTCGTGAGCTGCTGCACGAGCGTCGACACGACCGAGGAGATCGTGGGCAGCACCACCGTGGAGAGGAGGCCCGTACTGGTAGCCACATGCCAAGCGACAAGCACCCACAGCGGCAAGATGAGCGCGAACAGCGTGTCGACGATACGAACGGCAGGCGCCGGGTCGGCGGCGGAACCGTTGGAGCCCAAGCGGCGACGCAGGTTGCGGCGAGCGATAACGATGCCAACCGTGATGACCGCCGCGACGATGACCACCGGAAGCGCGCCGATCAGTCCCTGGATAACCTCGGCCTGCTTGCGGGCCGCGCGGTCCTCGGGGCTCGCCACGCTTGCGGCAATCACGCTCGTCGCGAGCTTGGTGCCGTCCGTGCCCTTGCCGTCCGATCCATATTCCTCAATCGCCTGCTTCAGGGCGCTCGAATCCGCCCATGCCTCGATATCGACCTCGCTTTGGATGATCTTGTTATCGAGCTCAAACTGCTGGACGTTTTTCATGGCGGCGAGCATGTCGTCCGAAAGCGATGCGGGACGAAGGGTCTTCTGGTCGGCCACGTTTTGCGCCTTGATGACCTCGATGGGGTTGCCCGATTTCTCGGACGAGAGCTTTATAAAGCCCTCCGGGTCGGCAATGACGTCAGCACGCGCCTTGAGCAGCGCTTTGAGAATTGCCACCGACACATCCTGGTGGTCTTTGGCATATGCTGTGCGACCAATCAGAACCGTGGGCTCAAAATACGTGGAGGAATCGGCCTTGGCGCCATCGTGCAGGACCTTGACCAGACCTTCATTGGCAAGCTGCGTCTCTTGTCCGCCGCTCACCACCGCAGCATCCACACCGCCCGAAGCAAGCGTCGACAAGCCGTCGGGAAGCGAGGCATTGACTGGCACGATGTCATCAAAGGTGAGCCCTGCCTCAGCCAGCACACGCACCAGGTACATCTGCGGCGTGGCACCGCGCATGTAGGCAACCTTTTTGCCCTTCAGGTCTTTGAGGCTCTTAATGCCCGAGCTCTTAGAGACGACGAGACGCCAGCCCGAACCAAAATCAGTCACGGCGAGCAGCGTGGTGTCGATACCCTTCGACTTGCCGAGAATGCCCGCAAAACCCGCGTAATCGACGTAATCGAGGTCACCGGAGCTCAGGGCCTCATGAAGCGCGGGCGCCGCACCGACAAATCCCGCCACCTCGGCTTTGTATCCGAGCGGCTCCAGATACTCATCGAGATAGCCCTTGGTTTCGGCCACGCCGAGCAGACCGCTTGCAAAGTTATTGCCGCTCGAGGGAAAGCCGATGCGGACCGTCTTGGTCGGCGCATCAGCCGCCTTGGCCTGAACGGGCAGTGCGATAAAAGCTGTCGCTGCGACAGCCAGCACGAACAGGAATGCGCACATACGGCGCTTCCAATCGACGCTGTGTACACCCCTTGTAATCGTGTCCTGCGATGTCATGAGCAATGCCCCTTCCCCAGCACGGACGCGGCGGATCCGCGTCTCCTTCGTTGCTTAAGTTCGGCATTATATCCTTTTATCCTACTAGGTTTATAGGGAAAATAGCCTGACACCCCTATCAGAACAGCGCGACCGGCTATCGCAATTCCAGATACCCCGGCACACCAATTGATCCCTTGGGGACGGAGGAAAAGGGCCCCGGCCGAAAATTCGACCGGGGCCCTTGGACAGAGCTATATGTTGCTGCAAGTCGTGTGTCTACGAGCTACTCCTCGACGAGCTCAAACTGATCGGGACCGACGCCGCACACCGGGCACACGTAGTCCTCGGGCAGCTCGGGCGTGTCGACCTCAACCTCGTAACCGCAAACGACGCACACAAACTTATACGTCTTCTTTTCCTCAGCCATGATGTTCTCCTCTCGAACGCGACTGGTGATGTACTTCATTTATTAGTATAGATTCTCAATAATATAATGCAAGTATTTTTAAAACATTTCTAGCCTTGATACGATGAAGCCTTGGGCGGCGTCTTGCCCTTCAAGACCTTGTGATAGTAGCCGTACGTCAGCGGCGTCTCGTCGCCCAGGCGCTCGGCATCCTCGACCTCGCCGATAAACAGTAGATGCGTGCCCACATCCACAGTGTCGATCAAACGGCAGCTAAACAGGGCTGCCGCGTGCTCGGGCACATAGGGCATACCGAGGGCAGTCTCGCGGGTCTCGTACTTGGCAAACTTGTCGTAGTCGCTGCTGGTGCGGAACCCAAAGTTACCGATGTAGAGCATGTCGGCGGTTTGATCGATCACGGTCAGCGCGAACGCTTTGGCCGATGCGATGACGCCCGAGGTAACGTTGTCCTTGTTCACGGCAACCGAAATTCGCGGTGGCATGGACGTCACCTGCACCGCCGTGTTGATGACGCAGCCGGCGCGCAGCCCATCTGCTGCGGCGCTCACCACGTACAGACCGCTCGGCATGGTAAAGAACGCAGTTTTGTCCATAACGATCACTCCCCTAACCCGGGCTGGAACCTCATTGATGTATGTACCCACAAAAAAGGCGATACCCATAACGGGCGCCGCCCCGTACACATATGTGCCAAGATTGTAGGTCAGCCAAATCCCTCCACCAAGTTGCGGTGAAATAGGGATTGAATAGCCCCTCAAACAGGCAAAACAGTCCGTATTCCACCGCAACTTATGAAGGGTGGTCAGCGGTTGCGCTCCTTGAGGGCGCGGTCGATCTCGCGCTGGACATCGCGCTTGGCCATATCCTCGCGTTTGTCGTAAAGCTTCTTGCCGCGGCCTAGGCCCAGCAGCAGCTTTACGCGGCCGTCGGTATTAAAGTAGAGTTCCAGCGGCACCAGGGCAGAGCCGCGATTACGTAGCTTACCGTCGAGAAAGTCAATCTCCTTGCGGTGCAGCAGCAGACGACGACGGCGATCAGGGTCGCGGTTCCACACGCCACCATGGCTATAAGGGTGAATATGCAGGCCCACGAGCCAGCACTCGCCGCCACGAATCAGCGCAAAGGTGTCGGTGATCTGGCACGCGCGCTCGCGAATCGACTTGACCTCGGTGCCACTCAGCTCAATGCCGCACTCAAAGGTCTCATCGATAAAATACTCGTGGTGTGCCGAGCGATTCTTGGAGATGAGCTTGCGCTCGCGCTTACTGGGCATCGCCGACCTCCTTGGTTCCATCGACGTTTGAGCCCGCGGCGTCGCGCTTTGCCTTGCGCTCGGCATTGAGCTCGGCGTCGCTCTCGCGCACCAGTTTGATAATCGCCGCACAGGCCTCCTCGCCCACCAAGTCGCGAGCACGCACCGTCAGACGCGTCGCCTCCTGCTTGTCGCCGTCGCTTGCAGCATCGGTCGCGCACATAATCAGGCAGATGGCAATCTCGGCCGAAGGCGAGGTCGGCACGCCTTGCAGGGACAGTTCACCCATCACGTGGTCGTCGCTCTCATCGGCGGCATCCGGATAGGCAGTATGGATCTTGTTGAGCAGGCGTGTCGTGTGCATATCGTTGGGTGCTAAGCGCAGTGCCAGACGAGCACAGCCCACGGCCGCCGAGACATTCTCGGTCTCGGGCTCCAAGAAGTACTGACCTAGATTGGCGTAAGCGCGGGCGGCGCACTTGCCATCGCTTGCACGCTCCAGCACCGAGAACGAGAGCGATGCCCATTCCTGCTTGTCCTCGAGTGCGCGGAACAGCTCGGCCAAATCTAAGCGATAGTTGCAGTTCATGGGGTCCCAACGCACAGCCTGCATCAGGGCATTACGAGCGCTCACATAATCCTGCTGGCGAATGTAGGCAAACGCCATGTCAGAGTACAGGCGGTCAAACGGCACCTCGACCTGCACGAGCTCGCGCGGATCCTTCTCCACGCGGCGATAGGCCAAGCGCTCAAACTTGCTGTCGAAGCTAAAGTATTGGCGCTTCTCCTCCGTCTTGCACTCGGCGTCGATATACTCCTCGGCAAGCTCCACCAGGCGCTCCAACAGCGGCGTCGCCGTAGCCAGGTCGCCCTGCGCCAGATAGTTCTCGGCATACGTGATGTCTTGCAAGCTGATGGGCAGATCCATGGCTACTCCTCGATCTGAGCGAAACACGGCAGGCGCCGTATATACGGTCGATACACAAAACCCGGGTCTCTTGCGAGGCCCGGGCGTTCATTTGTGGGTAGCCCGTACCAGATTCGAACTGGTGATCTCCGCCTTGAGAGGGCGGCGTCCTAAACCGCTAGACGAACGGGCCATATGTAGCAAATGCAATGGCTGGGATGGAGGGAGTCGAACCCCCATTGACGGAACCAGAATCCGCTGTCCTGCCATTAGACGACATCCCAATGACTGCATTGCTGCGCTCGGCTGTGCCTTTGCGCAAGAAAGAAATATACGGGAAGTCCCGCCATGACGCAAGCCCCAATTTTGACTTTTTTGAAATTCGGTCAAATTGGCCTAATTTCGTCCAACCCGTGAAGGACCTGTGAAGCCGACCGCTGTACATGAAGGGCAAAACGCCGCGAGCGGTAGCCGTCAACCGTTGGCAGATTCTACCGCGAAAACGATAGCATCAGGCAACACAATCGAAGTATCAATGATCGCGTAGATATCGAGGCGCCATGGACGAAGAGCTTGATTACCTATGGGAGACCCTGGGGCTCGAGATCACTGCTGAACTTTGGCCCGAACGGGACAAAATCCATCCCACACTGCGCCCCGCCATCACGGTAGTGCAGGCAAACTACCGCCGCGCCTCATTTTTGATCATGCGAACGTCATGGCATGCGGCGCTCCCCGACCTCAAGCGCATCCAGGCAAGCCTCGTCGAGCTATCCGGCATGCCGACCGTCATATCCGAGACGAACCTGGAGCGGCGGCAGCGCGAGTGCCTGCAGCGGCAACGGATTCCGTTTATCTGCCCCGGCATTCAGGCATACCTGCCCTTTATGGACGAAGAGTACTGGAGCGACACGTCCGACACGTACGTAAAGACCTACGACCCACACGAATGGGCGCAGCTGGAGGACTGACTGGGGCAGGCCCGCCGGCGGAAAGCGCGTCCCAGATTTTAAGCTCAAACTGGTCTCCACTTTCCCGTAGAGCCTCCAACCGGAAACCGTGTCCCAGAACCAGCGCTCAAAACGGGACGCGCTTTCCACAGTTGCTACAGCAGCGCCTCGGCCCAGGCTGCTTCCTTAAAGCCCGGAATCGCAAAGTCATCGCCCACCAGCAGCGGGCGCTTAACCAGCATACCGTCAGTCGCCAGTAGCTCGTAGCATTCCTGGTCCGTCATACCCGCATCCAGGCGCGCCTTCAGGCCCAGCTCTCGATACTTCATGCCCGACGAGTTAAAGAAACGACGTACCGGCAGCCCCGAACGTGCAACCCAGGTCGCAAGTTCATCGGCCGCGGGATTGTCCGTAACGATATCGCGGTCGATATACTCAACCCCATGTTCGTCCAGCCATGCCTTGGCCTTTTTACAGGTCGAGCACTTGGGATATTCAACAAACAGTACGGTCATGGGAATCCTCCGAATATAGATCGGCCAACGCAGGTACACACCATACAAGGCGCCTTCGCATCATGGAGCAATTGTAGCCCACGGGTCACACGCTAAACAAACCGTACCCCAAAGCCTCGCTTAACGAACGGCAGCAACTCCATCGCTTCGGGCGCAATATGGCCTACAACGTTCATGCGCTCGTCGCCGGGAAGATCGACCCGCGCAATCTCAAGCTCGCCTTCGTAGCGCCCATAGCCGCTATTGCTCACAGCGATCGACCCCGTCTTTCGCGGCAGGCCGGCACCGGTATCCGTCGGCACGGAATCCGGCTTAAGCGTCGTGCGCGACTCCTGAGACCTAAAAATAAGGGCGCTCGAGTCAGGTCGATCGTGATGGACTTGCCCCAACAAATAGGAGTATCCGGGGTCGAGCTGGCACGGCATGTCAACATATCCAGCGGAAATCTGGGCAAACTGTGCCCAACCCGCATCGGAAAGATCGGGGTCACCGACCAAAACAATGTCGCAATCGGCGCCATGTGCGAGCTCAAGCATGTTGAGGGCAACCTTTGACGCGCGACCGCGCTGCGCCTCAACCGTCGGCAAGCCCTCGAATACCGGCCCGCGAACGTTGGCATCACCCGGCACAAAAGCCATGATTTCGAAGCCAAGGGCCGCAAGACGAAGATTCGTCCGAGCAATGTCCTCCAGAGCTAAACCGGTATAGGGCTTGGGATAAAAATTGTGGCAGGCGGCACAACGGGTCACATCGGCGCCGGCTTCTCGCCACGATGCGATTTCATCAGGACTCACCGTCGATGCATTGACCACGATGCGAAATACACCGGACAGCTCCGCGACCCGCTGGGGACTAAAGCCATAATCCAGGCGCAGGTACTCCAGTCCCAGATCACGCAAGTCCTCCATGCGCTCAAGGCCCAGCAGATCGCATGTGCGCGGCCCCACATCGGCAATGAGCGCAATACCGCGAGCGGAAAGCAGCGACAGCACCTGGCGAACCTTATCGGCATACGCCGCTCCCCCATCCTCGGGAATATGCAGCGAGGTAAACGCATAGCGCGCACCCGCCGCGGCACCAAGCTCGATCGTCCGCTCGATATCCTGCAGAGGACTGGAAAGATAGATAGAAATACCCGTTCTCACGCTTCGATTCTCCTTTAAAAAGGCCGGCGGAGCAGTTAGCCCCGCCGGCACAACCATAGCATCAAGCGATCTGCGGCACGTCAAGACGCTCGAATGACATAGCGCGCAGCATCAGGCTACTCGCCAAAGAACTCGTTGATCTTCTGCTCGTCGACGCCGAAGAACCACGTCAGGACAAAGCCGGCGGCATAGGCAAGCAGCATGGCGGCAACATAGCCGAGCTGCTGGCCGGGAACGACGATCAGCAGGCCAAACAGACCGGAAACGCCCTGAGAAACCGTGCCGATGTGAAGCAGCGCCGCGAGCGCGCCACCAAATCCGGCGCCCAGGCAGGCCGTCACAAACGGGCGGACAAGCGGCAGCGTAACAGCATACATCAGAGGCTCGCCAACGCCCAGGATACCAACGGGAATGGACTCTGCAACGTACTTCTTGAGCTTGGCGTTCTTGGTCTTAAAGTACAGCGCCAGACCGGCACCGACCTGGCCGCCGCCAGCCATCATAAGGATGGGCAGCAGGTAGTTGATGCCCTTGGTAGCGCCCTCGGGATCGTTGAGCATAGCGTGGATCGGCGTAAGTGCCTGATGCAGGCCGACGGACACCAGCGGCAAGAAGCCTGCCGACAGGATATAGCCGCCCAGAACGCCCAGCTTCTCGAAGATAAAGGTCAAAACGCTAAAGATGGCAGTCGTTAGCCATGCGCCAACCGGCTGGATGACGAGCATCAGAGCAAAGGCGCCGATGATGAGCACCAGCAGCGGAGACAGGAATGTATCGAGCGCGTTGGGCATAACCTTGCGAATCTGACGCTCCATCCAGGCAAAAAATGCGCCAGCGATGAGAGCCGCGATCATGCCGCCCGCGGCGGGATTGTACTGTGCATTGGTGAGCGGCAGCAGAATAGCGGTGCTGGGATCGGCGGCACCAGGCGCAAGCAGGGGCATAGCGCTGTTGGCGATACACATCATGCCGGCGATACCGCCCAGTGCAGCGGAGCCACCAAACTCGCGCGCCGCGTTATAGCCCACCAAGATGGGCAGATAGGCGAAGAGGGCCCAGCCCATGGAACGAATGCCCTGATACCACCATTCGCCTGCAAGCGCGCCTGCCGTCGAGACATTGATGACGTTGCAGATACCGTTGATGAGGCCAGCCGCAATGATACCGGGAAGCAGGGCGACGAAGACGTTGGAAATCTTCTTAAGGAAGGCCTGAACCGGTTTGGTCTCGTACTTGGCCTTCTGCGCGGCCTTGTTTGTGGCCGCAGCGTCAACCACACTCTCGTCAGCAACGCCTTTCGCAAGGCCGGTGAGCTTGGAAAATTCCTCGAGCACCTTATTCACCTTGCCCGGACCCAGCACGATCTGCATCGTGTCGTCCTCAACAAGGCCCATCACGCCGTCGAGTGCCTTAATACCCTCCGCGTCGACGTTGCCCGCGTCTTTGACGGTCACACGCAGGCGCGTCATGCACGCCGCGTTTGCCAGCACGTTGTCTTTACCGCCCAAAAGGTCCAGCAGCTTTTGCGCCAGCTCTTTGTTCGTCATAACTCCTCCTTGTATCGGGTATCTCTTCTGGATGTCACATCTGCTTACGCCGTGCACCTATTGGGCATCGGCATTGCCTTTCTCATGGCCACTCACCGCAGCACGGACATGGCCGCGCGCCCGCCCAAGAGCTACCGCAGCCTGCTCGGTATCGCAGTCCAGCAGCACCGAGACAATAGCGTTTTTTACGTGCCCACCGGCATCTGCAAGCGCCTGAACAGCGCGCTCGCGCGTGCAGCCGGTCGCCTCCATCACGATGTTCTGGCCGCGCACCACCAACTTCTCGTTCGTCTGCTGTACGTCGACCATCAGGTTTTGGTATACCTTGCCGATCTTGACCATGGCACCGGTCGAAATCATGTTGAGAATGAGCTTTTGGACCGTTCCCGCCTTGAGCCTCGTCGAGCCGGTCAGCACCTCGGGACCGGGCACGGGCTCAATGGCAAGATCTGCGCTCTCCCCGATCTTCGACCCTTGGTTACAGGCAATTGCAATGGTCTTGCACCCAGTTGCCTTGGCGTACACAAGGCCGCCCACCACATAGGGAGTACGACCGCTTGCCGCCAGGCCAACGACAAGATCCTTGTCCGAGAGTCCACGCTCCCGCAGGTCGCCCGCACCAAGCTCCTCGCTGTCTTCGGCACCTTCGACAGCCTTGATAAACGCCGTCTCGCCTCCGGCAATGAGCCCGACAATCAGATCGGGTGACACGCCAAACGTGGGCGGGCACTCCGAAGCGTCGAGCACGCCCAGACGACCGCTGGTGCCTGCACCCATGTAAAAGACGCGCCCGCCGCGCTCGAGTGCCTCGGCAGCCCAGTCGATTGCTGTGGCAACCTGGGGCAACACTTTCGTGACCGACTGGACGGCACGAAGATCCTCATCGTTCATCGTCGTGACGATTTGCAGCGATGTCATCGTATCGAGGTCCATTGACCTAAGATTGCGCTGTTCGGTCGTGAATTTTGTTAAATCGAGCATTTCATTCACCTCATCTTTCCTGTTTCTCGATGTAGTTTTGCTTAATGACATGCTTCGCCCGCTCGTAGTCGCTGGCAACGTAAGCAGCGTACAGGGCATCGACAACCATAAGCTGGGCCATACGCGAAGCCATGGCACCGCTGCGGACCAAGGGCTCACTCGCGGCGACGCCGAGCACGGCATCGGCCATGGTGGCAAGCTTGGACGATCCATCTACTTTGGTCACGGCCACAACGGGGCAGTTGTGACGTTGAGCCTCGACGGTGCAGTCCAGCACCTCTCGCGTCAAGCCCGAGTAGCTAAAGGCGATTGCCATATCGCCCTCATGCATGTTCTTGGCACACAGAAGCTGATCATGCCAGTCGTCGTACAGATGGCACACTTTGTCAACACGCATGAGCTTTTGCGCCAGATCGTGCGCGACCAAACGAGAGGCACCGATACCGAACAGATTGACCGCGCGTGCCCGCTTAAGATGGGCCGCGCATCGCTCCAAGACGCTGTAATCGAGCGTTCGCGCCGTCGCCTCGATCGTGCGCACGTTGCTTTTCATCACCTTCCCCACGATACGTTCGACGCCGTCGTCCATGGAGATGTCCTCGAGGGCAACGTCTTTCTTATCACCCAAGAGCGCCAGTTCGGCGATCAGTTCGCGCTGGAACTCCTTGTAACCCGCAAAACCCAAGCGCTTGCAAAAGCGCAAAATGCTCGAGGGCGAGGAGAACGTGGCATCGGCAAGACCGCGGACGGACAGCCCGACCACCTCGTGCGGATGAGCGCTTACGTATGCGATGACATTGCGTTCCGCCGGGCTCGCGCTGAGCTCACGTTCACGAAGCCGCAAAAGCAATCCGTTTGCCATCTCAAACACCTCCGTTGAGAAGAATTAAAGACCAACGAACGATTCGTACCGGATATAAACAGCTTTTACGGTACATTGTGCCGCATCGTGGCGCACAAAGGGCGAGCGTTCTACCGCTCGCCCCTCAAATCCGACCGCTCGGAAATACGCGCGACACAAAATAATTCAACGAGGTCGCATGATCAGAAACGGGTTTGTTACCGGTTAGCGCCTCGCATGGGCGCCGATGGGGCGCGTCACGTGGTGCACCCATGCGGAGACCAGCAATACCAACAGCATGGCGGTGACATAGCCCGCGGCATCGAAGCCCAGGTCGATCATGTCGAAATGACGACCAGGAACAAAGATCTTGTGCACTTGGTCACCGACAGAGCAGACGGCGCAAAAGAGCGCAGCGAGTACGTACCGGAATCGCGCGCATGGCAGGCGCTCGCCCAGGCATGCCACGGTCGCCGAAGCTAACAGTCCGACAAAGAAGAACTCAACGGTATGTGCGACGCGACGAATGTTGGCACCCATCCACAGACGAACGGGCGCAAGCGGGTCGGGATGAACGGTGGCAGTCGTTGAATCCGCGCCCTCGACGGCATCCCCCGCCTGGGACTCCTGCGCGGCGTCGGGCCGCACGTCCGCGGCCCGTCCCTCCACCACGCGCGCAGTGGACTCGCTGAGCGACGACGTCTGCTCCACGTTTTGCTCCGTCAGTATCCAAATACTTGTCAGCGTCACGACCAGCAGGACAACCGAAATCCATCCGACTATGTGCTTCACACGCGCCAAGGGCTAACCTCCGTCATTTTTTGAGCAGCAGCGAGTGTACCCCCAAATGCAGTTGTCTCTGTAGCGAAATCCAAAATGTTCGAATTGGGGTGCCAAAGGGCCGTGGCGCCCCTACTCCATCTCGCGCATCCAGCGATCGAAGGTCCCCACGCACACGCCTAGCCGCTTTGCCGCCTGACTCCGCGTGATATCACCCGCCTCATAGGTAACGCGCACCAGATCGAATTGCGGAGGACAGGGCTTGCGGGGCCGGCCAAAGCGCACGCCGCGCGCTCGCGCCGCCGCAATGCCCTCGGCTTGGCGCCGATGAATGTTCTCGCGCTCCACCTGCGCCACATAGCTCAGCAGCTGCAAAACAATATCGGCAATCAAGGCACTCGTCACGTCTGACCCACCACAGTCTCTGGCGCGCGTGTCGAGCAATGGCATGTCCAGCACCACGATGGCGGCGCCGAGCTCTTTGGTTATGCACCGCCATTCCTCGAGGATCTCGCTGTAGTTACGGCCCAGCCGGTCAATGGAAAGTACCACCAGCACATCACCGGAATCCAACGCGCACAGCAGCTCGCGATACCGCGGTCGATCGAAGTCCTTGCCGCTCGCATGATCGGCAAAGATATTCGCCGGTTCCACGCCATAGGCGCCCAGCGCATCCAGCTGCCGATTCAGATTCTGATCACGCGAGCTCACCCGCGCATACCCGTACACCGTTGTCATCTCATCCCCGCTCTCTCGTAAACCTCCCAAAAGGGAACAGGTTTATTTTGGTAGGTTTTATCTCCCCTATAGCAGGCGGAAGACGCAAGCGCACGAGCGGCAAGACGATTGATGCGCCACAAAAAAGGCGGCCCCAAAAGACCGCCCCGTTCTCTATCAATCAGCAAATTCCGGCTAATGAATAAGCCTGAAATCCAAGTGCCCGCGCGTGGTGTTGACGCGCGAGACCTCGATGATCACGCGCTGCCCCAGCTCATAGCGAGTCCCCGTGTCGGCGCCCGTGAGCGTGAGCGCGTCCTCATCGAACTCGAGCCACTCGTTGCCCAGACTCTTGATCGAAACCAAACCCTCAACCTGTGTCAGATCCAGGCGCACAAAAAGGCCCATGCTGCTGACCCACGAGATCGTTCCGGCGTAGCGCTCACCCAGGCGGTCCTCGTAGTACTGGGCGATCTTGATCTTTTGCGTCGCATGGCTGGCGGCGTCGGCCGCACGCTCGGCATCGCTGCACGCGCGGCAGATTTGCGGCAGGATGCGCGGCAGGGACTCGCGGCCCTTACCGATCAGCCGCGGCGTACGCACCAAGGCGTCCTTGCCGCCCAGCCGCTCGTAGGCCAGCTGCAGCTTGAGTACGCGATGCACCACCAGGTCGGAATAGCGGCGAATGGGACTCGTAAAGTGGCAATAGCACGGCGCGGCAAGTGCAAAGTGGCCCTCGTTGCGCGGCTTGTACAGTGCACGCTGCATACTGCGCAGCAGCAACGTGTTGACGAGCGGCGCGTTGGCCGTACCGGCTGCGGCATCAACCGCCGCCTGCAGCTCGTCGGGGCTTCCCAGAGCAATGCCTGCCGCGCGACGGTCATCGATGATACCCAGCTGTGCCAGCGCCACGGCGGCACCGTGCAGGCTGTCGGGGCTGGGATCGTCGTGCACGCGATAGCAGGCCTCGATATCGCGGTCGGCCAGCCACTCCGCCACGCACTCGTTGGCCAGCAGCATGGCTTCCTCAATCAGCGACGTGGCGCACGAGCGCTCACGGGCCACGATCTGCACGGGCACGCCATCCCTGTCCAACAGCGCACGGATCTCGGCCGTATCAAAGTCGACCGAACCGCGCGCACGGCGAATACGACGGCGAAGCTCGGCGAGCTCGTTGGCGGCTACGAGGAAATCCCCCAAGTCGACGTTATAGCCGCGGGCGGTTTTCTCGCACGCAAGCCCGCGCTCGAGCGCTTCCTCGCGCGAGGCTTCAACCGCGGCAACATCCTCGGCGGCACCCTCCAGCACCGAATACTCCACCGCACGGGCACGTACCAGCAGCGCCTCGGCACCGTCGTAGTCCATGCGCACGCGCGAGCGGATCACGCTGGGATAGGGATCGTAATGGCGCACGCGACCCTGCGCGTCGAGCTCAATGTCGACGGTAAACGCCAGGCGGTCCTCGTCGGGACGCAGCGAGCACAAATCGTTCGACAGGCGCTCGGGCAACATGGGCAGCACGCGATCGGCAAGATACACCGACGTCGTGCGATGGCGGGCCTCCAGATCGATATGTCCGTCCCAGGCGACATAGTGCGAAACGTCGGCAATATGGACACCCAGCTTGTAGCCACCCTCGGGCGTGCGCTTCAGCGAGATGGCGTCGTCAAAGTCGCGCGCGTCGACCGGGTCAATCGTAATGACAAAGCGGTCGCGCAGGTCTCGGCGAAGCGGGTCCTTGAGTGCCGAGGCCACATCGAGCGAAAGTGCCTCGGCGTCGGCTAGCGCGGCCTCGGGATACGTATCGGTATAGCCATAGCGCGCCATCACATACTGAACGCCCAAATCGGGCGCATCATCGCCGCCAATACGGCGCTCGATCGTCACGGTGCCCGATTCCAGGCGCGTCGGATATGTCAGAATGCGAGCGACGACCGCATCACCCGGATGAACGCCCAAGCGCTCCGCCGAGGTGTCCTCCGGCAGAATAAAGAAATCGGCCTTAAGGCGAGAGTCAAGCGAATCGATCACCCCGAGCGGGCCGGCGGTCTGGTACGTGCCCACCACACTCATGGCCGCACGCTCGACGACGCCCTCGATTACGGCGCGTCGCTCGCCATGTGGGCTGTTCTTAATGCTCACGGCAACGGTATCGCCGTCCATAATCTCGCGCTTGCCGCGGCCCATGACCTTGTAGTCGCCGTTTTCGGTTACAACGTAGGCACTATGCTCATGGAGCTGCACGCGTCCGGTCAGACTCGGGCGACGCTCGCTGCGCACCGGCCCGCGCTTATTGCGAGCTCCACGCTTATGCTTGTTATTGCGCCCCATGGCGCCTCCTTACTATCGATGGCCGTTTACACCCCAAGAGTCTACCCAAATGATCCCGAGGGGACGGCAGGATTGCGGGTCACATAGATAGACCAGCGCCACGATGATCCGCAATCCTGCCGTCCCCTCGGGATCAAAAAACGGGCCGCCCCCAAAAGAGACGACCCGTTAAAGGAACGAATTCCAATCACGCCTACACGCGCAGATAGCGGCGCATGGCGATGGCGGAACCAAAGAGACCGATCAGCACGCCGACCAAAATCAGCGCGGCGTAGGTCACCAGGTAGTACTGTATCGGCAGCGCAAACGACATCCAGCCGATGCTCTCCTGCAGACGCGGAACCATCAGGTTGCGCAGCAGCTCCAGCACGCCGATGGAAAGCAGCGAGCCTAAGATGGCCTGCAGCACGCCCTCGGTAATGAACGGCCCGCGAATGAAGCCGTTGCTTGCGCCCACCAGACGCATGATCGCGATCTCACGACGACGCGCCGTAATGGACAGGCGAATCGTGTTGTTAATGAAAATGAACGCGATAAAGGTCAGCAGGCCGACGAGCACCACAGCGGCGATACGGATGTAGTTCGTCACCTGGAACAGGCGGCTCACTTCCTCCTGGCCGTACAGAACGCTCGCGTTAACGTCGCCGTCATCCGCGATCTTCTGAAAATCGGCGTTCTTCTTGAGCTTCTGAGCCGTGCTCTCGACCTTGGACGGATCATCCATCTCGATGGCGAACGAAGCCGGCAGCGGGTTCTGACCGTCGAGCGCGCTCATGGTAGCGTCGGCGTTACCCGACATCTTGCTCGTGTACTCGGCCAGCGCGGCGTCCTTGTCCTTGTACGTCACGGACTTGACGTTGCTCCACGTCTTGAGCTCGGCCTCAAAGGCCTGAACATCTGCCTGGTCGGCGTCATCGCTAATAAAGGCGTTGATGACGACCTGATCCTCGACGGTGCCGATCACGGAGTTCAGCATCGCGGAACCCATAATGAACAGGCCGATGATAAACAGCGAAAGGAAAATCGTGATGACGGCGCCGAGCGAGGTGGTCCAGTTACGGAAGAAGTGGCTGATTGCCTCTTTGAGCGAGTAGCCCACGTTAGTTGGTGCCATAGTTGCCGTAACCTCCCCTCTCCTGGTCGCGGATTACGTGGCCGCCCTCGAGGGCGATCACGCGACGGTGCATGCTATCGACCATCTCGCGGTCGTGCGTAGCGACGATCACGGTGGTACCGGTGCGGTTAATGCGCTCGAGCAGCTTCATGATGCCCAGCGAAATCGCCGGGTCGAGGTTGCCCGTGGGCTCGTCGCAAATCAGCAGCGGCGGACGGTTGACCATAGCGCGGGCAACGGCCACGCGCTGTTGCTCGCCACCGGAAAGCTGATCGGGCAGCGAGTCCATCTGGTCGGCCAGACCGACCAGACGCAGCACCTCGGGCACCTGACTGCGAATGACGCCCTTGGGCTTACCGATGCACTGCAGGGCAAACGCCACGTTTTCGTAGGCGGTCTTCTGCGGCAGGAGCTTAAAGTCCTGGAACACGGCGCCAATCTGACGACGCAGGAACGGAACCTTGCGGTTCTTGATCTTCATGAGATCCTGGCCGGCGACCAAAATGCGGCCGCTGGTGGGCTTGACGTCGCGGTTGAGCGTCGAAAGCAGCGTGGTCTTACCCGAGCCGGAGTGACCGACCAAAAAGACGAACTCGCCCGGATAGATCTCGATGTTGATGTCGTCGAGTGCGGGCTTGTTGGGCTGCGCCGGATAGATCTTGGTGACGTGCTCCATAAGGATGACGGGCTCGACACCGGCCTGCTTGGCCATCTTTTTGCGGCTGGCCTGCGGGTCGATGGGCGCAAACACCGACGTGAAGTCGGGGTTGTTGAGCGCGTTGTCGAGGCTTGCGACCTCGGCGGCCTGATCGCGCTCGACCACGGGAGCCGCAGGCTGCGTGGGGTCGGGAATGCCGGCAAAAAGACCGGACTGCGCGGGCTGCGGCGCGGGAGCCGCAGGGGCCATGGGATCGGGGATGCCGGCCATGGTAGGCTGCGGCGTGGCGGCGCTCGTCTGAGGCTGAGCCACGCGGGCGGTCACCGTCTGAACGGGCTCAAAGCCAGCCGTGCCGGAAAGCGCAACATCGTTGTTGGGGTTGTAGGCAAGGGGATCTGCCGCCGGCCGTGCCTGATCTGCCGGCTGTGCGGGGATCGGGCTAAACAGCTGATCCTCTGAATCCGGAGTGGCGAAACGACTGCCCGCGACGCTCGGCTGCGTCTTGGGGGCTTTATCGCCCGCACCGGAGGTACGGAAGTGGTTACCCACTGGTGCTCCTTATCGTCGTGCGTTTAAACTACATGAGCGCTTTGTATTTTAGCAGCATTAGCTTTGCTGCACATAAGAAGCATGGCGGGGTTTTGGGTCCCGTCGGCCGGGCACAGGGTTACCCTCCAAATCGTCCTCGGACATGTCGGAAGCCCCGCTGCGCGCTTCGCGCTGCGGGGCTTCCTCCGTCCTGCGGAAAGATTTGGAGGGTAACCCTGTGCCCGGCCTGTGGCTACTCAGGGGCCGCCGCGTTTTTATTGGGTGCAGCAGCGCCATGCTTGGGGTTGGCTGAATTGCACTTTGTTGAGATGGGCCCGTTTCCCCAAGGGAACTATGCTTGGCAGGACTCTCATTTAAATTCAACATAAACAGGGGTTCCCTCTTCGGGGACGCCCCTGTTCTAGCTTGGATGTGTTTGTTGAGACGATACTTTGCCTCGTCTTGTCCTAGGCCAAGAACTCCTTGGTGGTCGCCACGATGTTGGTGGCGTCCAGGCCGTACTTGTGCAGGAGTTCGGCACCCGGGCCGGACTCGCCGAAGGTATCGTTGACGCCAATCTTCTTGAGCGGCGTCGGGCACTGCTCGCACAGGACATCGGCAACGGCGCTGCCCAGGCCACCGATCACGGAGTGCTCCTCGACGGTCACGACGTGGCCGGTCTTGGTGGCGCTCTTGACGATCAGGTCGGCATCGATGGGCTTAATGGTGTGCATGTTGATGACCTCGGCATCGATGCCCGCGGCAGCAAGCTGCTCAGCGGCCTCGAGCGCCTCGCCGACCATCAGGCCGCAGGCGATGATGGTGACGTCGGTGCCCTCGCGCATGACGATGCCACGGCCCAGCTCGAACTTGTAGGTCTCGGGATCGTTGATAACGGGCGAGGCCAGACGGGCAAAGCGCATGTACACGGGGCCATCGCACTCGTAAGCGGCGCGCGTCACGGCGCGGGCCTCGACGTCGTCGGCGGGAACAATCACGGTCATGCCGGGGATAACGCGCATCAGGGCGATATCCTCGCAGCACTGGTGCGTGGCGCCGTCCTCGCCCACCGAGATACCGGCGTGCGTGGCACCGATCTTAACGTTAAGGTGCGGATAGCCGATGGAGTTGCGGACCTGCTCAAAGGCGCGGCCGGCGGCGAACATGGCAAAGGTGCTCGCGAAGGCGACGCGGCCGGTGGTCGCGATGCCAGCGGCAACACCCATCAGGTTGCTCTCGGCGATGCCCACATCGAAGAAGCGATCGGGGCAGGCGGCCTTAAACTTGCCGGTCTGCGTGGCGGCGGCCAGGTCGGCGTCGAGGACCACGAAGTCATCGTGCTCGTTGGCGAGCTCGACGAGGGCCTCGCCGTAGCTTACGCGCGTGGCGATTTTCTTGACGTCTGCCATCCTAGAGCTCCTCTCCGACGGCCGTGAGCTCTGCCATGGCCTGCTCAAACTGTTCATCGTTGGGGGCCTTGCCGTGCCAGCCCACCTGGTTCTCCATAAAGGAGACGCCCTTGCCCTTCGTGGTCTCGGCGATAATGGCGGTCGGCTGACCCTTGGTGGCGCGAGCCTCGGCAAAGGCGGCGCGGATCTGGTCGAAATCGTTGCCGTCGGCGAGCTCCACCACATGGAACTTGAAGGCGCGGAACTTGTCGGCGAGCGGCATGGGATCGTTGACCTCCTCGACGGGGCCATCGATCTGCAGGCCGTTGTGGTCGACGATCACGCAGAGGTTGTCGAGCTGCTGGTTGCCGGCAAACATGGCGGCCTCCCAGACCTGGCCCTCCTCGCTCTCGCCGTCGCCCAGCAGGGCGTACGTGCGGTAAGTATCGCCCCAGTGCTTGGCGGCAACGGCCATGCCCACGGCGGCGGAGATGCCCTGCCCGAGCGAACCGGTGGACATGTCGACGCCCGGGGTGTCGTTCATGTTGGGGTGACCCTGCAGGTGACTGCCGATGTGGCGCAGCGTCTCGAGATCCTCCTTGGGGAAGAATCCGCGCTCGGCGAGCACGGCGTACAGACCAGGCGCGCAGTGACCCTTGGAAAGCACGAAGCGATCGCGGTCGGCCTTGCGGGGGTCGGCCGGGTCGACGTTCATTTCCTCAAAGTACAGATAGGTCATGATGTCGGCAGCGCCGAGCGAACCGCCCGGATGGCCGGACTTGGCAGCGTGCACGCCGGTGACGATGCCCTTCCTTACCTCGTTGGCAACCTTTTTGAGCTCTTCGTCGCTCATTGTGCCTTCCTTTCATCCTCTTTAGACAAGATGCGCACGGCACAGAAGGTCGTCCCAACACAGCCGCAATGCACGTACGTCATTCATTATGCTGGAAACTGATGGCTTTACCAGAGTTTTTATCATTATTTGAACAATTGAGCAGGCAGAACCGCTGATGAAACGGTTTATCAATGTGAACGTCTTTTGGATGGAGCGCAGTCGGCCCTACGCGTTAATGTCCTTGAATCCCTCGCCGAAGGTTTCCGTAACGTCGGCCACGGTCACGATGGCGCGCGGGTCGCGCTCGCGCACGATCGTCTTGAGCGTGTTGAGCTCGCGACGGCTCACGATTACCATGATCACCGGCTTCTCGGCACCCGAGTACATGCCGGTCGCCCTCAGCTTGGTGCAGCCGCGGCCCAGGCCATACATGATGTCGGCCGCGATATCGGGAAACTTGTCCGAGATGATGAGAACCATACGGCGCCTGTTGCCGCCGTCGACCACGGCATCGATCACGTAGCCGCTAATGACCATCGAAAGGCCCGCATACAGCGCGTTTTCGACCGAAAAGACCGGGGCCGACAGCGCGCACACGGCAACATCGATCGCCATGACGGTCGAGCCAACCGGCAGCGATGTGTTGCGCGAGATAATCTGACCGATGGTGTCGGAGCCCCCAGTGTTAGCCCCGGCGCGCAACACCATGCCATACCCGACGCCCGTGATGATGCCGCCCCACATAGCAGGCAGCATCAGATCGGCATGTGCCAGCGGCGCGACAAACGGAGCGAACAGGTCGGTGAAAAAGCCCAGCAGCACAAAGCCCGTCGCCGTCTGCACCACGTAGAACATGCCGCCCGCACGCATAACCACCAGCAGCAGCAAGGCATTCATCACAATTGTCTGGATACCGACGGGCAGCGATATGCCATGCGAGGCGCCAACCGCCTGAATAATGGTGGCGAGGCCCGTAACACCGCCGGCGGCAAGGCCGTTGGGAATCAAAAACAGGTCCGTCGCGATAGCTGCCAGGGCGCAGCCAAACATGATCTTGGGCAAGTCATGAAAGAAGTTCATCGAAAGAATGCGCTTGATGTCCAGACGATATGCCATGCTGCCTCCCTCAAAAAAGCGCACCCAAACGAGTGCGCCTTGAACTTCTTGCCGTATTCGATTCTACCGATTCACCGAGCAAATACCACCCCTGCGAAGTGTCTGCATCGACCCGGAGCCAGCCATGTGCCTAGGCGTCCGAACCTTCCGCATCGGCGTTGCCGGTTGCCCAGCGATGGTAGCCGATCACAAATGGATCCAGATCGCCATCGTCGAGAACAGCCTCGACGTTGCTGGTCTCCACACCCGAGCGCAGGTCCTTGACCATCTGATACGGGTAGAGCACGTAGCTGCGAATCTGGTTGCCAAACCCGATCGTGGTCTTGGGTCCACGAATCTCGTCGAGCGCCTCGGCGCGCTTCTCGAGCTCGATCTCGTACAGACGGGCCTTGAGAATCTGCATGCACGCGGCCTTGTTTTGAATCTGGCTACGCTCGTTTTGGCACGTGACAACGATGCCGCTGGGAAAATGCGTCACGCGTACGGCGGAGTCGGTGGTGTTGACGCCCTGGCCGCCCGGGCCGCTCGCGTGATACACGTCCACGCGGATATCGTCGGGACTGATCTCGATGTCGATATCGTCAGGCAGCACGGGGATGACCTCGACGCCGGCAAACGTGGTCTGGCGGCGCTTCTTGTCGTCGGTGGGGCTAATGCGCACCAGACGGTGGACGCCGGCCTCGGCGCGCAGCATGCCAAACGCGTCCTTGCCCTCGACGGTAAAGGTCGCACGGTCGATGCCGATGACCTCGGCCGCGGGGCAGTCGTTAATGGTGACCTTCCAGCCGCGACGCTGGCAGTACTTCATGTACATCTTAAAGAGCATGAAGGTCCAGTCCTGCGCCTCCAGGCCACCCTGTCCGGGCTTGATGGTCACAATCGCGTCGCCGTGATCGAACTCACCGGTAAACCAGCTCGAAAGCTCAAGCTCGTCGATAGCGCGGGCCAGGCGTCCTGCCGTAGCGGCAGCCTCCTCGCACAATGCGGCGGCATCGGGGTCGTCGCCCATCTCCTCGGCAAGCTCCAGCGCCGCGCGGGCGTCAGATAGCTCGCCGCGCGCGGTATCCACGGCAGCGATATCTTCCTTGGCGCGAGCGATCTCCTCCATGGTGGCGCGAGCGGCGTCGGCGTCATCCCAAAAGCCGGGGGCCACGCTTTTTGCCTCGAGCTCGGTCACGCGCGTGCGCTTCTCGTCCAAATGAAGATACGACTCGACCTCGCCGAGCCGGTCCGCAAACGCATCCAGCTCGGTGGGCGTTACCTCTAAAGCCTCGGCCATTAACGATTCCTGCCGTGGCAGTACTTGAACTTCTTGCCGCTGCCGCAGGGGCAAAGGTCGTTGCGGCCAACGTTGACGTACGGATCGTCGCTCTCGTCCTTGCGGTAGGTGGTCACCTTGCCGCCGTTGTTGACAGCAGCCGGGCCTCCCTGGACGGCCGTACGAGCCTGCACCTGTGCCTGCTTGCGCAGCACCGAGCTGCCGTTGTCGCCATCGACATCGGCGGGGCCGGAGAAGCGCGCGCCCTCGAGCGCGGGGTCCTCCTTGTGCTCCACGGCGTGCGGGGCGGCCTTGACCTCGATACGCAGGACGGTGCGCAGGTAATCCTCGTACATGGTGTCGACGAGCATCTGGAAGGCACCGTAAGCCTCGGTCTTGTACTCGACCAGCGGGTCGCGCTGACCAAAGCCGCGCAGTCCGATACCGGTCTTGAGGTAGTCCATCTCCTGCAGGTAGTTCATCCAGCGGGTATCGATGACGCGCAGCATGACCTGGGTGTTGAGCTCGCGCATGAGGTCCTCACCCAGGCGCTCGGCCTTCATGTTGTAGCACTTCTCGACGTAGGCCAGGACATCGGCAGCCAGGGCCTCAAAGTCCTCGTCGGGGAACTTGGGCGTATCAATATGCCCGGTGAGCTCCACGACCCACTTGCGCAGGCCCTCCAGGTCGCGCTCGCCATCGTGGCTGTCCTTGGTGCAGAACTCCTGCACGCAGCGGTACACGGTGTCGCGCATGACCTCGGTGATGTGGTCGGTCAGATCCTTGCCGTCCAGAATCTTGTTGCGCTCGGCGTAGATGACCTGGCGCTGCTTGTTCATGACGTCATCATACTCGAGGACGCTCTTGCGCATGGAGAAGTTGATGCTCTCGACCTTGTGCTGGGCATTCTCGACGGCCTTGGAGATGATCTTGTGCTGGATGGGCATGTCGTCGCCCATGTCGGCGGTGACCATCATCTTGGAGACGCGGTCCATCTTGTCGCCGCCGAACAGGCGCATGAGGTCGTCCTCGAGCGACAGGTAGAACTGAGTCTCGCCCGGATCGCCCTGACGACCGGAGCGGCCGCGCAGCTGGTTGTCGATACGACGGGACTCATGGCGCTCGGTGCCGATGACGGTCAGGCCGCCGGCGGCAAGCACGCGCTCGCGCTCGGCGCTGCAGGTCTCCTTGGCCTCGGCGTTAAACTGCTCGAGCTGCTCGGGCGTCACGTCCTCCATGGTCAGGCCCTCGTGCTCAAGGCGCTCGCGCACCAGCTCGTCGGGGTTGCCGCCCAGCAGGATGTCGGTACCACGACCGGCCATGTTAGTAGCGATGGTCACGGCGCCGTAGCGTCCGGCCTGGGCAACGATATGGGCCTCGCGCTCGTGATGCTTAGCGTTGAGGACCTCGTGCGCGATGCCGCGCTTGGTAAGGGCGGCCGACAGCTTCTCGGAGCTTTCGATGGAGACGGTGCCCACCAGGACCGGCTGGCCCTTGGCGTGACGTCGCTCGACGTCGTCGGCAACGGCGTTGTACTTGGCCTGGATGGTGCGGTACACCAGGTCCTCGTGGTCAACACGCTGGACGGGCTTGTTGGAGGGGATGACCTCGACGGGCAGCTTGTAGATCTCGCGGAACTCGGCATCCTCGGTGAGTGCCGTACCGGTCATGCCGGAGAGCTTGTCATACAGACGGAAGTAGTTCTGCAAGGTGATGGTGGCCAGCGTCTGGTTCTCCTCGCGCACGAGCACGCCCTCTTTGGCCTCGATGGCCTGGTGCAAGCCCTCGGAATAGCGGCGGCCCTCCATGATGCGACCGGTGAACTCGTCGACGATCTTGACCTCGCCGTTCGTGACCACGTACTGCTTGTCGCGATGGAACATGTACTGGGCCTTCAACGCCTGCTGTAGGTGGTTGACCAGCTGGCCCGAAAAGTCGGCGTAGATGTCCTCGATGCCCAGACGGCGCTCGATCTTCTTAAGACCGCGCTCGGTGGCGGCGATGGTGTGCTTGGCCTCATCCATGACGTAGTCGCCCGTGGGCTCGACGTCCTCGGTGGCGGTGAGCATGTCGTGCGACACGTCCTCACCGCGCTCCAGGCCGCGCACGGCGCGCGCGAAGTCCTTATAGGTGCTGGCGGACTTGGTGCCGGCGCCCGAGATGATGAGCGGCGTTCTGGCCTCATCGATCAGGATGGAGTCGACCTCGTCGACGATGGCATAGTTGTGGCCGCGCTGTACGCGCTGCTCGGGGCGGGTGACCATGTTGTCGCGCAGGTAGTCGAAACCGAACTCGGAGTTGGTGCCGTAGGTGACGTCTGCCTGGTAGGCCGGACGCTTGAGCTCGAGCGGCATGTTGTTCTGGAGCAGACCGACGGTCATCCCCAGGTACTTGTAGATGCGGCCCATCCACTCGGAGTCGCGCTTTGCCAGGTAATCGTTGACGGTAACGACATGCACGCCCTTGCCGGCGATAGCGTTGAGGTAGCCGGCCAAGGTGGAGACAAGGGTCTTGCCTTCGCCGGTCTTCATCTCGGCAATATGACCCTCATGAAGCGCCATGGCGCCGATGAGCTGTACGTCAAAGTGACGCATGCCCGTGATGCGCTTGGAAGCCTCACGCACGGTGGCAAAAGCCTCGGGAAGCATGTCGTCAAGCGACTCGCCGTTGGCGTAACGCTCGCGGAACTTATCGGTCTGGGCGCGGAGTTCCTCCTCGGTCATCTTCTCAAACTGGGGCTCAAGACCGTTGATCTGGTCGACGATCTTGTAGTAGCGCTTAAGGTCCTTATCGGATCCAAAGGACAGCAGCTTTGACATGAATCCCATGTGGTTTTCCTTTTTTTGGCCATCGCCCGTGCCATGCAGCCTTGGGCGAGTTAAACACAGATAAATGTACTTTAGCCAAACAAGGCGCGGCCTATACGGTCGACCTCGACCGCCACGTAATAACTACGACCAACCTGCCAAAAAGGGACAGGTTTATTTTGGCAGGTTTTATCTGGGCAAACGCCGCCTCTCTGCCATTTGGTGCAAACCAACCCGTCCCCTTCGCACCAATCTGGTGCAATGGGAACGGGTTAGCCTGCACCAATTAAAAGAAAAGGGCCGCGCACCCAAACGGATGCGCGGCCCTTATGCCATGAATGCGAGCGATTCCGCGGCGAGCTATTTACTCAGCAGCCTCGGTGGTCTCGGCAGCGGCCTCCTCGACGGGAGCCTCTGCGGGAGCCTCGGCGGCCTGCTTGGCAGCCTCCTCGGCAAACTTAGCAGCACGCTTGGCCTTCTCGGCAGCCTTAGCCTCAGCGGCGGCCTTGCGAGCGGCCTCGGCCTCAGCAGCCTTGGCAGCCTTGGCAGCCTTGGCCTCCTCGGCCTTCTTGAGCTGGGCGGCAGCGGCGCCACCGAACTTGTCGGCGAAGCGCTGGACGCGTCCACCGGTGTCGACGAACTTCTGCTGGCCGGTGTAGAACGGGTGGCACTCGTTGCAAAGCTCAACCTTCATCTCGGACACGGTAGCGTGCGTCTTGAAGGTGTTGCCGCAAGAGCACGTCACCGTGCACTCGACATACTGGGGATGGATACCCTGCTTCATGGTAGGACTCCTTATTGGTCAGGCGCTGGTTACCGATCAGCGCATAAGGCGTCTTGGTTTCCGACCAAGACAACAAACTCGGCTATGGTACCACGGCGCCGCGTGTCCCACAAAAGGTTCACGGTCTTTTCGGAACGACACGAATCTGACCCATCGAAACACATCTCCACCGTTCCT
>NZ_CAAKNY010000017.1:76230-86997 GCF_901212495.1 Collinsella aerofaciens
TGCCGTCCCCGGGCCTGAGAAGGGCCCCGGGGACGTTCGACTGACTGCGGGAACGGCCTTTCCGCTCAATGTGTTCGGCTGAGATCGGAAATCAACCAAACTGAACTAGGTTCAGCTGGCATGGTTAAAAACGGGGGCGACGCTTTTGCGTCACCCCTCGTCCCGGCCGGTTGCTTTAGTTGTACACACGGTAGTTACACTTGAACTGGGTTTTGTGTCCATAGTTTGGGCCGTACCAACCCGACGTATAGCTGATTGCCTCTGCGCCTAGATAGTCGTAGCCCTTGTTGTAGCGAAGCTCACGGTAGGTCGTGTCGTACTCTGCTATGTAAAACATTTTTCCAGAGAAGGCTTTGTACCGGTCCTTAACCGTCGAAGCCATGTACGCGGGTTCGACATCGCCTTTCTCCCCGTTGAGCGCATAGACGGGTGCCGCGATTCCGCATAAAGCCGTTGCCACGAGGATGGCGTAGACAGCCATGCGCGACGCATTGGACTTCAGCTGTTCAAATAGTTTCATGTCATTCACCTCCTTCGTATGTATCGAGGTATTCCTGCTTGAGCGTCTGCGAGGACGACTTGATCTTTTCCACGAGCGTGCCGGCTTCGATGAAGTAGAACGAGTTGGTAAGGTCTGCCAGGTCGTCGAGTAGATGGCTTGAAATGAGCACGCTGCGTCCCCGCGCCACTTCGCTGCGCATCGCGTCGCAGGAGGTTTTCCGTTTTCCCGGATCGAGGCCGTTCAGCGGTTCATCGAGGATAAGGTACGGGCAATCGGTCGCTATCGCCATGGCAAGCTTTACCTGCTGCTTCATTCCTGTCGAGAGTTTACGGGTCGGCTTGTCGAGATATGGGGAGATTCCGAGGGAGTCGCAGAGCGAGTCGATGTCGGCGGCCGATTTCCACGCCTCCCTAACGAAAGCAAGGTGCTCGATGGCCGATAGCGTGGGATAGAGATCCGCGCTGCCCGAAGAGCTCAGGTAGACGAGTTCTGCAAATTCGGCTGATCGACGTTGGCAGATTCCGTCTGCCGCCAGGCTTCCCGAGCGGATGCGGGTGGGAAATTGGCCCGACAGCGCTTCAAGAAGGGTGGTTTTCCCCGAGCCGTTGGGAGCAACGAGGCCCGCCGCCGTTCCCGGGCTCAGGAAAAGCGACCCGATTGAAAGTATCGTCGTGCTTCCGTATCCCACGCTCGCGTCTAGAAGCTCGAGCCCATGGTGCTTTTTCGCGGGTCCAGGCTGTTTGGGGGAACGTGTCGCAACGGCGCCGACCGTAAAAAAGACCGCGACGTATGCCAGGGCCACGGCAAGCATCGATGCGCTGCCTGAACCGGAGCCAATGAATTCTGTCGGGAAGCATCCTACGTAACCCGTTGCCTCGATAGGCGAGAATACGGGCAGTGGCAGGAGCCCGAGCACGGCATTATGCTCCAGTGCCGAATCGGACAGTAACGGGAATGCCGGGGCCGCGACAAGCAGCGCGGAGGTAAGGGGGCCTGCGAGGACGCGCCTCGTTGCGGTCGATAGGACGGCGGAGCAAACGGATATCAAGGTTCCGCCCGCAAGCAGCGCGAGAAGCAGGGCTGTGAAGACGTTTCCCGCGGTCGTGGTGGTAAGCGCGCCGTCATGGAAGAAGGCGATCGGGTACCCAATTTGCCCGAAGCCGTTTAGGACCAAGGCGTAAATGCCCCCGGGTGCGAGGCCGGCGAGGAGCATCGCGGTCCCCGCGACGATTATCGAAAACACGATCTGAATAAGGCGCCGGAATTTGGGCACGGGCGCCTTTGCCGCCAGGGTCCCGGGCCTTGTGGCGCCGAGCACGAGTATCGACGAGAGAAGGAAGGGGATGAAGGGAAGGAAAGACGGCGCCGTGGCAATGGCGTAAGGCAGGAAGGAAAGGAATGGCAGGTCGTTTGCGGAGGCCGGGATATCCGTGATGCCGGAGCTGCTCAGGGCACGGCAATATGCGAGCGCTGCGTCATTGGTCTCTTGGTCTCCCACGATGGACCCGGATTGGAAGCCTTCGCCCATGAGCGCGTAGTAGCTCTCGGCAGAATCGAGAAAGGCGGCGTCGGTTTGAGCGGCAAGGGCGGCGTTCGCGTATCTTGCAAGCTCCGCGTCATTTTGCTGCTCTGGAGATAGGTCTGTGCCGCTGGCCTGGGGCGCGCGCGTATTGAATGCGTCGACAAAGCTCTGCATGCCCTGTTTCATAAAGAAGGGCCCGTAGATGGGTGAATTGAACGCAATGGGGACGGAAAAGGCTGCAGCGAGAACGAGCGTACAAATCCATACGGCCTTGTCTCTTAGGATTAGTTTGAGAAGAAGTCGACAGTACATTTAGAAGCACCTACGTTCCTCAAAGAATTGTTAGATTAAAAGTAACAGACCGGATGAAGATACGTGCGACGGGGGCGAGGCGAATGGCTGAGCGGTATCGATATGCGGGTTCAACGGTATCACATTGGCCACATAGATTTTTAACTTGCATTTCTACCCGCCCTTTTCGTAGAGTCGCCGATACGTGCTTAGCGCACCCTCGGCGCGTCCGGCAGGCTTTGCGAAATGGGATCCAGGAGACTTCGGCGCAGCATCATCTTGCGGAATGCTTCTAATGAGCCTCCCATCCTTCAAAAACAGAATCTCATCGCACAGCCTATCGACCGAATCCAAGATGTGGGATGACATGATGATGCACGTACCAGAATCGGCCAGCTTCCTGAGAATCTCGGAATGCAAGTCCACCCTGCTGGGGTCGAGCGCGTTCATGGGCTCATCTAATAGAAGGTACCGCGCGCCCGTCGCATACGCAATCGCCAGGGTAAGCTGCTGCTTCATGCCCTGGCTCAGAGTGCGGATCCTCATCTTCGCGAACTCGCCTATCTGCGTTTGTTCCACTATCTCTTCGATATCGCGAGCATGCGGCCACATATCGCAAACCATCTTGAGGTGATCTTCCGCACGCAATCCGGGATACAGCAGCGTCCCCTCACCAGGTGCATAGAAGATCATAGAACGGACCTCTCTCGCACCCGTACCCTGCACCTCATCCAGAACGATGCTCCCGTCCACGCGAGGACCCGGCAAACCTGCCATCGCACGCAGCAACGTCGTCTTTCCATGCCCGTTCGGAGCGACGAGACCGTAGACCGTACCCGGGGCAAACTCAGCGTTCACCGAATCTACGAGCACCTTCTTTCCATAAGAGATCGTCAGCGTTTGAAGGTCAATCATCGAGATCATCCCCTTTCGATCTTTGGAACACTCAGGCGCACCATCAACGGAGATACGGCGCCCAAGACCACCAGCAGAGCGCCCGATGCGCCGACGACCTCTCCAAAAGGCATCGCGTTCGTCCCTCGCCCAAGGAACCCAATCGTCCCCACCTGGGAAGCGGGATCAAACGAGGCGAATGGAGCCAGCAGCGCGACGCCCATGCCCACGCTTTCAACATGAGCGCTCAACGAACCCAACACCAAGAGAACCGCGCAAACCATTCCGGTGACAACGGGGTTGCGGCTAATCGCTGCTGTCAACGCAGCGACGACGGAAATCACGCCGTATGCCATGACCAGCAACGGAATACTGCACAACACCGCCTCCCCCACCATGGACGTTGTCGAAGCTCCCGCCCGAATGAGAGCGACGGGATACTCCGATCCACCCGCACCGTTCTTAATCACGGACACAACGACAGCGGGAACCATCGACACCAAAAGCAGCACCAAGCCAAGCAGGAGAGCCAGCGCAACAGCCGTCAGAAAACGCACATGCGCTGTTGCGGGGATCTGGAGAACCAGAAGGGAACGACACTGCAGGTGGGTGCACGCGAGCGATGTGACAACCACGGGCAACAGCAAAAATAAGGAGGGAAGCGCTGCCTGGAGATACGAAAGGAGGATTAATGGGGGCATCTTCGTACTTAACTCGTAAACCTTGGGGTCCGGCAAGCTCGCGATCGACTCAAGCAGAAGGGCGCGCGCCTCCGCACGAGAAGGAGTCTCCGGCTCGATTCCGATCGATTGCAGGAGAGTCGCATCTGCCGCGCCCAGCTCACCTCGAGCGCGCTCGTACGTCGCAAGGCTTCGAAACCCCTCCGCAGGCATAGGCGCGTACACGAAACCCGAAAGAGCATCCCGCATGTCTTCCAGGGCCGCTTTGCCCTCGACGTCCATATTCGCAGCGTTCTGCTCTAGATACCGATCTATTGAACGGAGCTCCCCATCCCTATACCGAACAGCGGAAACGTTATCAGCGTCAGGAAACATCTCGACCAGAGCCGGGGCCAGCATCGTCGTCGACATTGCAATCGCGCATACGGCGAGGGTAGGAGAACACAGGAGCAGTTTCCCCATCGTTCTTACGTATGCAACGGCGGAGGCACAAGCGCTCGAACGAGTTGCCGTTCTCGATGCAGTGAAGGAACCTCTCTCAAGACAAATCGGGGATATCGGGCACGCGCAGCCGCTCTTTCCAGCAACGCAAAGCAGGCTAATTGCCAGCACCTCGATCCCGATTGCGCATACGAGGGCAATCGCGCCACGCTCGAAGCAAAGTCCAGGCAGATTCACTATCTGCGTTGTCGGGTACGGGCTATAGGCGCCGACGGTCAACTCAGTGTTCGCATACGTAAGGGGATTCAACAGGGCGAACTCACGTAAAGCGATGGATCTTCCGTAATACCCGGGAACCATCGTCACCCCCATCAGGGCACATACGAACACGATTCCAAGCGTAGGGTTATTGGCAATCTTCACGGCAAGGTGAACGACAAGCGAGATGAACGCTGCCACCAAGAATTGCAAGATGGCCGTCTGCGCGAACACCAGCCAAGCCGGTTTGATAACCGGAGTCGCATATTGAATGTAGCCTATCGGATAGAACGGCGAGCCCGGGCCATTCTTCACAAGCGCGGCGATTATCCCTGGAAGATTGATGGCGAGGACGGCAAGCATTGCAAAAACACTCGCCCATACGCTCGATGCAACAAGTCTACCCAGCTCGCCCATCGGTGCCTGGATGATGAGCTTTTCACGTTTGTTAAGACGCGCGGCAAGGAACGAGACGGCAACGGCCGTTGCGACCCATAGCAAGTACTCCTTCGATCCGTCATAATAGGTGTACTCTCCATCCGATATCTGCAGAAACGGAAGTAGGGGAGAGAGCGGCGCCAAGATAAGACGTCCCGCGGCAAGAGGGTACAGAAGCGCGGGCATGCTTGATGAAGAGGTATAGACACCGTCCTCCCCCGCATTCACAAGCGCATCCGCATAGGATGCTGACAATTCCTGCTCAACACGGGTTATTCCCGACTCGAGGTATTCGACCCGTCCGTCGATGCCAGCCGCGCTCCTGAAGACGGGCAGAGCACAAAGAACCATCAACGCAACAACGACAACACAGAGCGACCTGGAGGAGAGAAGCGACCTAAAGATCGCCTTCGAGATTTTGAGCATATTCATCGCCAACCTTAACCTCATCCAGTCGGAACAGAGGGGCCGAACAAAATGCTCGGCCCTTCCTCGCATCTAGTAGGTGCTATAGACAAATTGCCATTTATCAGTTGTGCCAAGAACACCACAGGAGCACATTGCAGCGAGGCGGGATTCCCTATGATGCGCGGATCGGCGATAGCCATTTCGGTAGGAGATCGTCTTGTAAGAGATGTTGAACATCGAGATGCTGTGCCCGCTTACGCCGCGAGGACAGCTGTAGCTCCAGTAGGTATCGACGACGTCGTCCGTATACCCGAGGGGCTCAACGAGGGCACACTGGCTGCTCTCCTGGGAAGGAGGCATCGGGGTATCCGCAAAAGCGGGGGCTCCCGGCAGCAACAGACAAAGAGCGAGGCCGAGGAAAACCAAGAGCTTACACGACTTAACAGTACTGAACATAATCCTCTCCAATCTAGAGGGGTTTCGGTTGCAGCATACTGTGCTTACTTGCCGGCAAAGTCAATTTAACATAAACTGTTAAAAAGTAACCTGAGTTTTTTAAATTCTTCGGAGGTTATTATGAGTTCCGACAATCGCACTCCCCGGCTTCATTCCTTCCGCATCGCATGTGCGATAGCCTCTGCGACCCTTTGCGCCACCGCCATCGCACAAGTGGCGTTCTCCTTAAAGCCAGCAATCGAAGTGCTCGACAACCCTGTAATTGCAGACTCCCCCGCGTATCCAGCCCTTGCGATCTCGACATTGGTCCCTGCCGTCATCGGTATCGCTACGACCATCCTCAGCGCCGTTCTCGTGTGGACGATCAAGAGCGGAGACCCCTTCAAGAAAGGGTCTGCGACATGCTTGAAGGTGCTCGGCATTCTCTTCGTTGTTCAAGCTGCCACCAGCCTCTACGCCGGCTCACTCAAAACCTCCGTTTCGATGTTTGGCGGCGAGGGGGCCGTCGGCGCCCAAGAGATCGCTTCATCATTCGATTGGACCTCTCTGGTTCTCGGCATCGTCCTGTTCATGCTTTCCCAGCTCTTCTTGTACGCCCGAGAGCTGTACCTCGACTCCGACGAGATTGCGTAAGGAAACGCCATGCCCGTAATTGTTCGCCTCGACAAGATCATGGCCGAGCGAAAGATTTCCTCGAACGAACTTGCCGAAAGGATTGGAACCACGCCCGTGAACCTGTCCCGTATTAAAAAAGGGCATATTCGCGGCATTCGCTTCAACACACTCGAGCAGCTATGCCTCGCCCTTCGTTGCCAACCCGGAGACCTTCTCGAAGTCATGAGCGAAGAGGATGCCCGAAAGGAGTTCGGACTCGATTGGTCCGCCGAGGATTAGAGGGCGGTCGTACTCGCCCTGCACACGGGGATGCGAATCGGCGAGGTCTGCGGCCTTCGGTGGTGCGATGTGGATTTCGAGACGGGCCTGATCTCGATCAGACACTCGGCGGCGTACGCGAAGGGAATGGGTTCGTTCATCAAGGACACCAAGACCCATGACGCCAGGGGTATCCCCATCGACCCGGTCGGCCTACTCCCCTTCCTGAAGGAGACCCACGAGATCGACTGCGGAAAGCTGCGCTTGCGCGGCCTTACCGGGGCGGTCGAGATCGGGGACTGCTACATCCTGTCGGAGCCGGGCGCGACCTTCGCGACGACAAGCTATATCCGCAGGGCGTTCAAGACGTTCTCGGAGACCAACGGCCTCATGGGCACCAACGACGAGCTGATCACGTTCCACGGCCTTCGCCACACGTTCGCAACGCAGTGGATCCGCCAAGGCGGCGATATCAAGGCGCTCCAATCGATCCTCGGCCACAAGGACGCCATGGCGACGCTCAACGTCTACGCCGACATCGAGCCCATCTCCAAAATCCATAACATGCTGCGCGCCACGCCGTGCCTTTGGCGCGGGCACCTCGGGCCGAGGGTCGATCCGGGTCCCATGTTCCAACAGAGGATCCAGGAGTCCATCGAGACGCTCCAGGCGTTCGGCTACGGCATCACCGAGCCGGACGACCGAAATATCGCCATACGCGACGTGAAGACGAACAGTTGGCTCTAGCTCACCGAGTACGCGGCAGTGCTGGGCCCATCCCAACTGAGGTCACGGTGGTCCGATAGGGGCGCCGCCCGCGGCATGCGCCGCGGAGCGGTATCCCCTACCGAAGGGCGGGGATGCCCTCCGCTTCCAGTTCGGAATCAGCCGTCGGAGGCGTTCGGCTGACTGCGGGAACGGCCTGTCCGCTCAATGTGTTCGGCTGAGATCGGAAATCAACCCAACACGAGCCGGACACGCGCCAGACGGCTCTTCCCCGTACGGCCTTCCCCCTTACGCTCATGTTGCAGACGTGTAACGCCGCAGTAAGCACACCCCTTTTGGCGCCAGACAGGTACAATGATGAACACTGTACCGCAGCGGAGCGCCCCGCGCGCGCCGCAACCACGCGAAAGGGTTTCCCATGGCCGAGATCTCGTCCTCCCGTATCGTCATCACCGTCCTTGGCAAGAACCGCCCCGGCATCGTCGCCGGCGTCACCCGTGTTCTGGGCGAGGCCAACGTCGACATCCGCGACATTACGCAGTCCATTATCGAGGACATCTTCACCATGACCATGCTGGCCGACACCGCCGAGTCCAAGCTCGACTTCGCCGAGCTACAGAAGGCGCTTGCCGAGGCCGGCGAGCTTTCGGGCGTCAATGTGTCCATCCAGCGCGAGGATGTCTTTAACTTTATGTACCGCCTGTAGCGAACAGGTCGTGCGGGAACAGGCTGGCGCATCTGCACCCAAGCACGCCGCCCCCACACGGCCCCGAGAGGAGCGCGCATGGCTTACGACGCCAAGAAAATCTACTACCGTTTCGATGACCATCTGAGCCGCCTGGTCTTGGATTATGAGGCGAGCCGCCAGATTTCGCCCGAAAGCGAAAACCTCTACCACGGCCTGCCGACTGATCCGTATGACGAGGGCCTGTTCGTCGAGCATAACGTCAAGCGCGGCCTGCGCAACGCCGACGGCTCGGGTGTGGTCGCGGGTCTTACCCGCATCTCGGACGTGCACGGCTACAACAAGATCGACGGCAAGGTCGTGCCCGACCAGGGCAAGCTCACGCTGCGCGGCTACAACATCGAGGACCTGGTCAACAACGCCCAGGCCGAGAATCGCTATGGCTACGAAGAGGTCGCCTACCTGCTCATCACGGGCTCGCTGCCCAACAAAGAGGAGCTCGACGGCTTTTGTGAACGTCTGGGCGCTTTTAGGCATCTGAGCGACGAGTACGTCAAAGAGTTCCCCATGACCACGGTGTCGTCGAGCATCATGAATGTGCTTCAGCGCGCCGTGCTGCTGCTCTACGCCTTCGACGCCGAGCCCGACGTCATTACGCCCGAGCACGAAATCGACGTCGCCATTTCCATGCTCTCCCGTCTCCCCCGCATCGCCGCCTTCGCGCATATGGCCTCGGTCGCCAAGCGCCGCGGCTCCGAGGTTCATGTGCCGCACCCCACACCCGGCCTTTCCACCGCCGAGACCATCCTGCAGGTGTTGCGCGGCGGCATGGCATTCAACCGCGACGAAGCCATGCTGCTCGACGTGATGCTCATGCTGCATGCAGAGCACGGCGGCGGCAACAACTCCACATTCGCCTGCCGCGTGCTGTCCTCTTCGGCCACCGACCCGTATTCTGCCTACGCCGCGGCTATCGGCTCACTCAAGGGTCCGCGCCACGGCGGCGCCAACGCCAAAGTCGTGTCCATGCACGAGGACATCCGCGCGCATGTTTCCAACTGGGAAAACGAGGACGAGGTCGCGGCCTACCTGGGCAAGATCCTCGACAAGCAGGCTTTCGACGGCACCGGTCTCATCTACGGTATGGGCCACGCCGTCTACACGCTGAGCGACCCGCGCGCCGAGGTGTGCCGCCGTTACGCGCGCACGCTTGCCGCCAAGAAGGACTTGGGCGAGGAGTTCGCGCTCATCGAGCGCATCGAGCGCCTGGCCCCGCAAGTGATGCGCGATCACGGCATGACCAAGCCCATCTGCGCCAACATCGACCTGTACACGGGCTTTATCTACAAGATGCTCGGCGTGCCCGAGACGCTCTTTACGCCGCTGTTCGCCGTCGCCCGCATGGCCGGCTGGTCGGCGCACCGCATGGAAGAGCTCTTCTGCGCGCACCGCATCATCCGTCCCGCGTATCGCCCGGTTATCGAGCCGTTGGAGTACAAGCCGCTCGCCGATCGCTAGGGCGTGAACCGTTATAGAACCCGAGCGTGGCCAGGGCATCACCGCCCTCGGCCACGCTTTTTATGCCAGTAGATTCTTGGGACATGCCTTGATTTCTACCTTTGCCCTTGCCCTTGGCAACGAAGGAGAAAAAGTAGAAATCAAGGCATGTCCCAAGAATCTACCTAGCTGGAAGGAATGAAACGAATGATTGTGTTTTCCGATATGGATGGAACGCTGCTGACGAGTGATAAGCAGATGAGCGACGCCACCTGGGCGATGCTCGACGAGCTTGCGCGCCGCGGTATTGAGTTTGTGCCCTGCACGGGGCGCCCGCTGTCGGGCGTCTTTGAGTCCATCCTCACCCACCCCGCCGTACACTACGCGGTCTGCGCCAACGGTGCCAGCGTCTGGCAGCTCGACGACGACGTGCCCACCGATGCCTCACGTGCTACGCGCATTTTGAGCCGTCCACTCGATCGCGGCATCGCCCATCGCATCCATAGCATTGCCGCCGGCCACGATGTGACCTTCGATATCTTCGCGGACGGGCAGTGCTTCCTCCCCCGCTCACTCTTCACGCGCCTGGACGAATTCTGCGGCGGCGACCCCCACATCGCGGCTTCGCTCAAGCGCACACGAACACCGATCGACATGGATATCGACAGCAAGATCGACGAGGTCGAGACGCTCGAGCGCATCGCCATGTACTGGCACGACCCGGCCGATCGCGACACCATCGCGGCGGAGCTCGACACGCTCGGCGGGATTGAGGTCACGCGTTCGTACGCCATGAATATCGAGGTCATGGGCAAGGGCGCCACCAAGGGAACGGCCCTCACGTGGCTATGCGAGCACCTGGGCGAGCGTCTCGCCGACGCCTGGGCCTTCGGCGACAACATCAACGACATCCCCATGCTGCAGGCAGCGGGCCACGGCATGGCCATGATCAACGCCGAGCCCGAGGACCGCGACGCCGTCGACGCCATCACCGAGTTCGACAACGACCACGACGGCGTCGCCCGCACCATCATGGCCGCCCTCGCCTAGCAGCAGCAACCCGGCAGGGCAGCTAATTTGGGACGGGGCTATTTTA
>NZ_CAAKNY010000018.1 GCF_901212495.1 Collinsella aerofaciens
CGGTCCGGGCACGAGGATGCCCCCGAGTCATCTCCCCTATGCGCCATGCGGCCCCCAGGGCACGTGAGTCAGAACCCGGACACCGAAGATACGGTGGGCGCCGCCCACCGGTCAGCGGCCAGAGCATGGGGGGCACGCCCGGTCCCGTTCCGAACCCGGAAGCTAAGCCCCATCGCGCCGAGAGTACTGCGGGTCCGGCCCGTGGGAGGCCAGGGCGCCGCTGACCGGTGGACGGCACCGAGCCGTCATGTGACTTGAAGAAGGGGGAGGCCTCGCGGCCTCCCCCCTTTTTGCGTTTATAGGCAATCATCTCTAAGAAATTAAATCAATCCAATCATCCACCGGTGAATATAAACGTTCACCGTTCTGTGGTCGGTTCTTTGTGCTCAATGGACTAATATTTGCTTTAGCGTGCTACTGCGCTTGTCCTGTTTTACGGGTCGTTTTATTGATTGTGACGGAAGGACTCACATGGCAGATGTTCACGAGCTGCTTGATACTTGGATTGCCAATGTCAAGGACGAGGAGCTCCTGGCCGAGCTCAACACGATGAAGGAGCAGGGTGACGAGGACGCCATCACCGATGCCTTCTTCCAGGATCTTGCCTTCGGTACCGCCGGTCTCCGCGGCACGATCGGTGCCGGCACCAACCGTATGAATATCTATACGGTCGGTCGCGCGACGCAGGGTTTTGCCGACTACCTTAACGCAACGTTCGAGAATCCAACGGTCGCCATCGCTCGCGATAGTCGTAATAAGGGTGAACTGTTCGTTAAGACCACCGCTGCCATTCTGGCCGCCAATGGTGTTACGGCTCTTGTGTATCCTAAGATTTCTCCGGTGCCGACGCTTTCCTGGGCTGTTCGCGACCTCGAGTGCTCCGGCGGCATCTGTATGACCGCTAGCCATAACCCGGCGCCCTACAACGGCTATAAGGCTTACGGTCCCGACGGTTGCCAGATCACGAGCGAGGCCGCGGACGCGATTTCCAAGGCTATCGCCGAGACCGATACGTTCACCGGCGTAAAGTCCATGGACTTTGACGAGGCTGTTGAGCAGGGTCTGGTTAAGTGGATCGATGACTCTTGCCTCGAGCGTTATTACGATGCAGTGCTCGCCCGCGGCGTGACCAATCTTTCTGCCGAGGAGATTGCCGGCGCTCCGCTTAAGCTCGTCTACACCCCGCTCAACGGTACCGGCCTCATCCCCGTTACCACGGTGCTCGAGCGTGCCGGCATCACCGATGTCACGGTTGTTCCGGAGCAGAAGGAGCCCAACGGCGATTTCCCGACCTGCCCGTATCCCAACCCCGAGATCCGTCAGGCCATGCAGAAGGGTATCGACCTGTGTGAGCAGGTTCACCCCGATCTGTTGCTCGCAACCGATCCTGACGCCGACCGCGTTGGCGTTGCCGTCAAGAACGGCGATGACTACCTGCTGCTGACCGGTAACGAGATGGGCGTTCTGCTGCTCGACTATATCTGCAAGACGCGCGCTGCCCGCGGTGAAGACCTCAGCAAGAAGGTCGCAGTTACCACCATCGTTTCTTCCGCCATGGTCGACGCCCTGGCCGACGAGTATGGCTTTGAGCTCCGTCGTTGCCTGACGGGCTTCAAGTACATTGGTGACATCATTACCTCCCTTTCCGACGCCGGCGAGGTCGATCGCTTTATCTTCGGTTTCGAGGAGAGCTATGGTTACCTGACTGGCGATCACGTGCGCGACAAGGATGCCGTCAGCACCTCGCTGCTGATTTGCCAGATGGCTCAGTATTACAAGTTGCAGGGCAAGAACCTTGCCGACGCTATGCACGAGCTGTATGAGAAGCATGGCTACTATCACAACAAGACGATTTCGCTGAGCTATCCGGGTGCCGAGGGTGCAGCAAAGATGGCTGGCATCATGGCCGGTCTGCGTGAGAACCCGCCTGCGGAGCTCGCCGGGTCCAAGATCGAGGCCGTCGTTGACTACAACACCTGCGTGAACGGGCTGCCGAAGGCTAACGTCATTGAGTTCGACCTTGAGGGTGGCAACAAGGGTATTGTCCGTCCTTCCGGTACCGAGCCCAAGATCAAGCTCTATATCTTTGCCAAGGGCGCAGACGCCGCCGAGGCGGATGCAGCGCTTGACGCAATCGAGGAGTCCGGCCGCAAGCTGCTGGCCTAAGGTTTAAAAAGCCTATTCCTGTATATAGGCAGGGGAGGGGATCTTGGAAACAAGGTCCCCTCTTTTATTTGCATTGCGGCCCGAGAATTCCCAAGATATGTAGGAAATGTGTACGCCCAGATTCC
>NZ_CAAKNY010000019.1:0-17799 GCF_901212495.1 Collinsella aerofaciens
AAAAAGCCCCGTCCCAAATTAGCTACCCTGTTCCGCTGTAACTCGTGGTGAGGTCGTGAGCTAAAAACGTGTGCGTGCGCTTGTCGTTCATATCTGCTATCATTCCTAGTCTGTGCGCTCATGCGGGCGTGGCGGAATTGGTAGACGCGCCAGATTTAGGTTCTGGTGGGATTCCCGTGAAGGTTCGAGTCCTTTCGCCCGCACCATCGCACCTGCGTCGGTTCCCGCCGTCGCGACTCTTTGTTGCATAAAGGTACCAGCACCTCAGATAAGCTGGGCAGTATGAGGAGGAACGTGTTGAACATCACCGCTTCTGACGTCAAGGACGCCAAGCTCACCGCTACGGTCACCATCCCGGCCGCCGACGTCGACGCCGCGATCAAGAAGGCCTACAAGGACACCGCCAAGAAGTACCGCTTCCCGGGCTTCCGCGCCGGTAAGGCTCCCCGTCCGGTCATCGACTCCGCACTTGGCGCCGAGGCTACCCTCGCTCAGGCCACCAACGACCTGATCGCCGCCAACGAGCCCACCGTCCTCAACGAGCTGGACATCGTCCCCACCAAGAACGGTGACTACAAGGAGCTCGACCTCGCCAAGGATCACGAGGACTACACCTACACCGTCGAGTTCTCCCTGCGTCCCGCCGCTGAGCTCTCCTCCTACGACGCCGTCGAGATCGAGATGCCTCCCGCGGAGGTCACCGAGTCCGAGATCGACAACCAGGTCGAGATGCTCCTCAACTACCGCGCTACCTTCGAGGACGTCGAGGGCCGCGCCGTCGAGGCTGACGACTACGTGACCGTCGACCTCAAGGCCGTCGAGAACGCCGATAACTTCGCCGCCGAGGGCCGCATGCTCATCGCCGGCAGCGACAGCAACCCCGCCGAGCTCAACGAGGCCCTGATCGGCGCCAACGTTGACGACGTCAAGACCGTCACCTGGACCGACGAGGTCGAGGAGGGCGAGGAGGCCGAGACCCACACCGTCGAGGTCACCGTCAAGGGCATCAAGGTCCGCAACACCCCCGAGCTCACCGACGAGCTCGTCAAGTCCGACTTTGGCTTCGACAGCATCGACGCCATGCGCGACGCCATCAAGCTCGAGATCGAGCAGGACAAGGCTTCCCGCCTGCCGGCCGAGAAGGAGAACCGTTGCGTCTCCGCTCTCGCCGAGCGCCTGCAGCTCGACGAGATGGACGCCGACTACGAGCAGTCCGTCTTTGAGGAGCTCGGCCAGAACTTCCTGTCTAACCTTTCTGCTCGCGGCATGACGCTGGACACCTGGCTGCCCGCTTCCGGCCTGACCATGGAGCAGTTCGTCGGGGACCTGCACAAGCAGGCCAACGACGTTGCCCGTGAGTCCCTGGCGCTCGACGCTCTCGCCCGTGAGCTCAAGATCGAGGTCACCGAGGACGACATCAACGCCGAGTTCGAGAAGGCCGGCGTCAAGGACGTCGAGGCTTCCAAGGCCGAGTTCATTGCCGATGGCCGCATGCCTGCCGTCCGTGAGTCCATCCGTCGCTCCAAGGCCGTCGATCACCTGGTCGAGAACGCCAAGGTGACCGAGGTCGACGAGACCGCCAAGGACGCTGAGTAATTCTCGCCGCCTTTCCCGCGAGCGCATGGATGCGCCCATGATGGGGTAAAGTTATAAGCCGGTTATCCGGTTGCTTCGTACGGTGCCAGCTAATGCATAGCATGCGGGCACCGTACGTTTGTCTAGAACCACTATTGGTCCGTAAGAGAAATGGAGATGCGTATGATCGCTAAGTTCGATTCCGCCCTCGTGCCATACGTTATCGAGCAGACGCCGCGCGGCGAGCGCAGCTACGACATCTATTCGCGCCTGCTCAACGACCGCATCATCTTCCTGGGCGAGGAGATTAACTCCGTCAGCGCCAACCTGGTCGTTGCCCAGCTGCTGCATCTTGAAAGTCAGGATGCCGAGAAGGATATCTCGCTCTACATCAATTCGCCCGGCGGCGAGGTCTACTCCGGTCTGGCGATTCTGGACACCATGAACTTCATTAAGCCGCAGGTTTCCACCATCTGCGTCGGTATGGCCGCGTCTATGGCCGCCGTGCTGCTTTCGGCCGGCGCCAAGGGCAAGCGCTTCTGCCTGCCGCACTCCAAGGTCATGATTCACCAGCCCAGCGGCGGTGCCCAGGGCCAGCAGACCGAGATCGAAATCGTGGCCGAGGAGATCAAGAAGACCCGTCGCGAGCTCAACCAGATCCTGTCCGACGCCTCGGGCCAGCCCATCGAGAAAGTCCAGGCCGATACCGAGCGCGACAACTACCTGACCGCTGCCGAGGCCCTCGACTACGGCCTGATCGATCGTATCGTCACCTCGCGCGATCTCGCCGCGAAGGACGCCTAGGATGGCAGGTAACATGCAGGACAACTTCGACGAGAACGGCAACTCCATCCGCTGCTCCTTCTGCGGGAAAGAGCAGGGACAGGTTCGCCGCCTCGTAAAGGGTCCGACTAACATCTTTATCTGCGACGAGTGCGTCGCCGCCTGCTCCGAGATCCTTGAGGAGTCGCTGGCTTCGGACTTTATGGACGCCGCCCGCAACGGCAAACTGCCGGGTTTCCTCAACGACCACGGCCAGGCTGCGTCCCAGCCCGCCGTTGACCCCGAGGCCGAGGGCTTTGAGCTCGAGGACGACCGTCAGGTCATCACGCACGTGCCGACGCCGCACGAGATCTATGACGAGCTTTCGGCCTATGTTATGGGCCAGGAGGACGCCAAGCGCGCCATGTCGGTGGCCGTGTACAACCACTACCGTCGCGTGATCGAGGGCGGTGCCGCGGTATCCGCCTTAGACGAGGCATCGGGCATGGACGCCCAGTTTGATGACGATATGGACGAGGTGGAGCTCGCCAAGTCCAATATTTTGCTGCTCGGCCCCACCGGTACCGGTAAGACGCTGCTGGCCCAGACGCTCGCGCGCATCCTCGAGGTGCCGTTTGCCATCGCCGACGCCACCGCGCTCACCGAGGCTGGCTACGTTGGCGAGGACGTTGAGAACATTCTGCTCAAGCTCATCAACGCTGCCGATGGCGACATTGAGCGCGCGCAGGTGGGCATCATCTACGTGGACGAGATCGACAAGATCGCTCGCAAGGCCGAGAACCTCTCCATTACCCGTGATGTTTCGGGCGAGGGCGTTCAGCAGGCACTGCTTAAGATCCTTGAGGGCACGGTGGCCAGCGTTCCGCCCACCGGCGGCCGCAAGCATCCCCAACAGGAGCTGCTGCAGATCGACACGACGAACATCCTGTTCATCTGCGGCGGTGCCTTTGTGGGTCTGGATAAGATCATTGCCGATCGCGTGGGCAACAAGGGCGTGGGCTTTAACTCCGAGATCGCCGGCCCCACCTCGGTCGACGAGAACGACCTGCTGCGTCAGGTGCTCCCGCAAGACCTCAACGCCTTTGGCATGATTCCCGAGTTCGTGGGCCGTACGCCCGTCGTGACCCAGACGCAGGCGCTCGACGAGGACGACCTGGTCTCGATTCTGACCGAGCCCAAAAACGCCGTGGTGCGCCAGTACCGCAAGATGTTCCAGCTCGAGGACGTCGATCTTGAGTTTGACGACGCCGCCCTGCACGAGATCGCCCGTATGGCGCTTGCCCGCAAGACCGGCGCCCGCGGCCTGCGCGCTATCTGCGAGGACGTGCTGCAGCAGACGATGTTCGACCTCCCCAGCGAGGAGGGCGTCGAGCGCGTCGTCGTAACCGAAGCCTCCGTCAAGGGCGAAGAACAGCCCCAACGCATCTGCGGTAAATAGCTTGAATCCAGGCCCCGCGGCAACCACCGCGGGGCCTGCCATTTAGGGACAGGTTTATTTTGGTCGGTTTTATATGGGTAAATGTCGTTTCCCCTGATAAAACCTACCAGAATAAACCTGTCCCTTTTCGGCAGGTATGCCTGTGCTATTCTGTGAGATTGTCAAGTTAGTACCTTCAGACTGAAGTAATCGATACCTAAGGCGTGTCCGCCTGCTTGGTTTTCGTAGATTCCGCACGAGCCGAAGAGCACTAAATGTGCTCTTCGTGCGAGCCAGGACCTGACCGAGCGAAACCAAGCAGGCGGACATGCCGGCGGGACAGGGAGAGATATATGGAAGAAATGCCCAAGAACTACGATCCGTCGACCAACGAGCCGGCGATCCTGCAGAAGTGGCTCGACGGCGGCTACTACAAGCGCCGCGAGGGTGTGGGCGACTGCACCGTCACCATTCCGCCTCCCAACGTGACCGGCAAGCTCCACATGGGCCACGCCACCGATGACTCCATCCAGGACGCCATTGTCCGTATGGCCCGCATGCGCGGCAAGTCCACGCGCTGGGTGCTGGGCACCGACCATGCCGGTATCGCCACGCAGACCAAGGTCGACAAGAAGCTCAAGAGCGAGGGCATCAGCCGCCTGGAGATCGGTCGCGACAAGTTTGTCGACGCCTGCTGGGACTGGACCCACGAGTACGGCGGTATCATCGTCGAGCAGATCAAGCGCATGGGCTGCTCTGTTGACTTCGACAACGAGCGCTTCACCATGGATGAGGACTATGCCCAGGCCGTGCGCAAGGTCTTCTGCGACTGGTATCATGACGGCCTGATCTATCGCGGCAAGCGCATCGTCAACTGGTGCCCCAACTGCACCACCGCCATCTCGGACGACGAGGCCGAGTACAAGGACGAGAAGGGCCACCTGTGGCACCTGCGCTATCCGCTGACCGAGCCGGTCAACGGCCAGGACTATATCGTCGTCGCCACCACGCGCCCCGAGACCATGCTCGGCGACACGGGCGTCGCCGTCTCTCCGAAGGATCCCGAGAAGGCCGCCTTTGTGGGTAAGACCGTCATGCTGCCGATCGTCAACCGTGAGATTCCCATCTTCTCCGACTATCATGTCGATGCCAACTTTGGCTCCGGCTTTGTCAAGGTCACCCCGGCTCACGACCCCAACGACTATGCCATGGGTCAGGCCCACGACCTGCCGCAGATCAACATCTTCGACGAGCACGCGGTGGTCGTCGAGGGCTACGGCGAGTTCACCGGCATGAACCGCGACGAGTGCCGCGAAGCCGTCGTTAAGTGGTTCGACGAGCACGGTCTGCTCGACCACGTCGAGGAGCTCGACCACTCCGTCATGCACTGCTACCGTTGCGACTCCGCCCTGGAGCCGTGGCTGTCCGAGCAGTGGTTTGTGGCCGTCGATAAGCTCAAGGGGCCGGCGCTCGACGCCGTCAACTCCGACAAGGTCACCTTCCACCCCGCGCGCTGGACGCAGACCTACACCACCTGGATGGAGAATCTTAAGGACTGGTGCATCAGCCGTCAGCTGTGGTGGGGCCACCGCATTCCCGTGTTCTACTGCGAGGACTGTGGCTGGGAGGACGCCCTGACCGAGGACACCGACGTGTGTCCCAAGTGTGGCGGCCATCACGTGCACCAGGACGAGAACGTGCTGGACACCTGGTTCAGCTCGCAGCTGTGGACCTTCGCCACGCAGGGCTGGCCGCAAAAGCCGGAGCTGCTCGAGGGCCATCACCCCACGACGGCGCTCGTCACCGCGCGCGACATCATCGCTCTGTGGGTCGCCCGCATGGTCATGAGCTCGCTGTACTTCCTGGACGAGGTGCCGTTTAAGGACGTCGTCATCTACCCGACGATCCTTGCCAAGGACGGCAGTCGCATGTCCAAGTCCAAGGGCAACGGCGTTGACCCCATGGATCTCATTGGCATGTACGGCGCCGATGCCATGCGCTACAACCTGCTCACGCTGTGCACCAACAACCAGGACGTCAAGTTCGACGCGAACATCGACAAGAAGACCAAGAAGCTTATTGACAGCCCGCGTACCGACCAGGCCAAGTCGTTTGTGACCAAGATCTGGAACGCCAGCCGCTTCCTGCTCATGAACATGGAGGGCTACACGCCCGGCGAGCCTGTCGTGGAGACGCCGGCCGACGCCTGGATGTTCAGCCGCCTGGCCAAGGCCGTGAAGATGGTCACCGAGGGTATCGAGAACTACACCTTTGGCGACATGGCCCGCGGCGTGCAGCAGTTCTTCTGGAACGAGGTCTGCGACTGGTACGTCGAGGTCACCAAGGCCCGCCTGAAGGGCGAGGGCCGTCTGCAGGCGCAGCGCAACCTGATTTTTGTGCTCGACACCTCCATTCGCCTGATGCACCCGCTTATGCCGTTTGTCACCGAGGAGATCTGGGATAACATGCCGGCGAGCGTGCTTGACCTGGACGCCGAGGGCAACGTTGACCGCTCCGAGGCGCTCATGATCGCCAAGTGGCCCGAGCCCGCCGACTACGCCAAGTATGTCGACGAGCCCGCCGAGCGCGCGTTTGAGCTGTGCCGTACCGTCGTTTCCGCTGCCCGCGCCACGCGTTCACGCTATCGCTTGAGCCCCAAGGCCGAGCTTGACGTGGTCGTGCGTGCCGCTGCCGAGGACATCGAGAAGCTCGAGAGCCTGCGCTCGACGATTGAGCCGCTGGCCAACACGGCTTCGCTGGTTATGGGCACCGACGTTGAGAAGCCGGCTGCGAGCATCGCCGTGGTCGATAGCGGCGTCGAGGTCTTTGTGGTGCTCGAGGGCAAGGTTGACCTTTCGGCCGAGAAGGCGCGCCTGGAGAAGGAGATCGCCGTGGCTCAGAAGGAGCTCGCCGGCTGCGAGAAGACGCTCGCCAACGAGGGCTTTGTGGCTAAGGCCGCGCCCGCGGTGGTCCAGAAAAAGAGGGACCGTGCGGCTGAGCTCAAGGAGATCCTGGCGGCGCTGACTGCTCAGGTTGCTGACTTCTCGTAGGCGGTACTGGGGGCGCGTCCCGACGCTTTGCTCTCCGCTGCGGACACCTATTCCGCCGTTCTAACGAACGGCGGCTGGCTCGACGCTGCAAACGCCTCTGATGGCCAATCTGCCGTTCAACTTCGGGCGCATGGGCATAAGCCCTATGCGCCCTTGTTTCACGGCACCTTGGCTCATCAGAGGCGTTTTCGCTGACTATCCTTAACCTATACTGTTTTATTTTTCTATGAATGGCGGTTCTGAAAATGCCTAAGCGTTCTGGCTTGTATACCGTTCCTTTTGAGTTTGAGTTGCTTTCGTTTGGTGAGGCTCTGGGGCTTGCTGCTGATACGGGGCGGATTTCTGGGGATGCTGGGCCTCTGCTTGAGACGGTTGTCGATATGCTCGATGAGCTGGGACGCCCGGACGAGTTTTTCGATTGCATTCAGGTTGCCGGTACCAATGGCAAGACTTCGACCACACGTTTTTCGGCTGCCATCTTGCGTGGTGAGGGGTTAAAGACCGCGCTGTATACGTCGCCGCAGTTGGTGCGTTATCCCGAGCGCATGGAGGTCGATGGGCGCGTCGTGAGCGATGAGGCGTTTGCCCGTGGCGTTTCTGCCGCCGTCGAGGCGGGGCATCGCGTGAATGCTCGTCGTGTGGCGGCGGGGGAGCGCTCCTATACCATCACGCCGTTTGACCTGCTGACGGCTGCCGCGCTGGTGGTGTTTGCCGAGGCCGCGGTAGATGTTGCCGTGCTCGAGGTTGGCATGGGCGGCCGTTGGGACGCCACGAGTGCGACCAATCCCGTCGCCGTTGCCATTACGGGTATCGGCCTCGACCACATGCGCATCCTGGGCGACACGCTCGAGGCCATTGCGAGGGAGAAGGCCGCGGTCATCAAGCCCGGACGTCTGGTTGTGCTGGGTGAGGGTACGCACGAAGCGAGCGTTCAGCGCGTGATGGATGCTCGCTGCCGTGAGTGCGGTGTGGTGCCGTTAGTGGTGAGCCACTCCACGACCAAGGTGCCGGCGCATGTGGGCGATACGGTTGAGTTCAGCTGTACCACGCCGCGCGCAATCTATACGTCGAGCATGGTCAAGCCGGCCTATCAGCCGCAGAATGCTGCGTGTGCGATTGTGCTGTGCGAGGGCTATCTGGGTCGCGAGCTCGACCATGACGCGCTTGATGCTTCGCTTATGGGCTGCCCCACGCCGGGTCGCTTTGATGTGCTGGGAACCAATCCGCTCAAGCTGATCGACGCCTGCCATAACCCACAGAGCTGCGAGAACTTTGTGAGCGCGCTGGACGAGATCGATCCGTGCGTGAAGAATCGCCCCACGCTGTTATGCGCCGCGCTAGCCGACAAGGACGTGGCAGGTATCGTTGATGTGCTGATCCCGGCCTTCCCCCGCGTGGTCGTGACCCAGACTGATTCTGATCGCGCCCTACCGGCAGAGGAACTCGCTGCTCTGGTGGACGCCGACAAGCTTACGGGCGTTTACCCCAGCGTGTCCGAGGCCCTCGCCGCTTTCGATGCCGCCGACGAGCCCTTCGTAGCCGCCGGCACCATCACCCTAGCCGGCGAAGTTGCCGTCCTGCTGCGCTAGCCAAATTAGCTGCCCCGTGCCCCGAGTTGACCTGCTCGCCACGAAATGAGCCTATTTACTACGTTTAATCGACTGCCCTCGACCACGCCGAGACTTGTGAAATTAAAACCGCAGGTAGAATGCTTGCCGACTTTCAAAAAATACCCGAATGGTCGACCCATGCGGGTTAAACGTAGTAGATAGCCCGTTTTCGTGGCGCATCTCTAGACTGTCAAATTGGTCGACTTGGCCCCATGGCAGTTGCGGTGGAATAGTTCCTGGATTATGCCTCTGTGGGCCAATCTGAGAACTATTCCACCGCAACTTACTGGGGGACTATTGGGAGGGGGTTAGTCTAGGCGGACCGGATCGTGGGGGTAGGCGTTGAGAATCTCGACGCCGGACTCGGTAACCAAGGCCAGGTCCTCTATGCGGACGCCGGTGCGGCCGGGGAGGTAGGTGCCCGGCTCGATAGAGAACGTCATGCCAGGCTCTACGATCTGCTCGTTGACAAGGGAAACGTCGCCTGGCTCGTGGTCCTGCAGGCCGATCGAGTGGCCCAGGCGATGCGTGAAGTACTTGCCGTAGCCAGCGTCCTCAATCACGTCGCGCGCGGCGCGGTCCAGGTCGCACATGCGCACGCCCGGGGCGATGAGCGCCTCTGCGGCCTCGTTGGCGCGGCGCACGATGTCGTAGATGTGTATCGTCTCCTCGTCCGGCTCGCCCCAAAAGAATGTGCGTGTCATGTCCGAGCAGTAGTTGCGATAGCGTCCGCCAATGTCGAATAGCACCACGTCGCCGCGCCTGAGCGTGGTGTCGTCGGGCTCGTGATGCGGGTCGCCGGCGTTGGCGCCAAAGCTCACGATTGGCGGAAAGCTAAAGCCCTCGCAGCCATGCTTGCGATACAGACCGAGCATCTGCTCGGCAATTTCGCGCTCAGTCACGCCCTCGTGAACGAGCTTGATGGCATCGGCCATCACGGCGTCGTTGGCGGCCGAGGACACGCGCATGAGCTCCTGCTCGGCGGTATCCTTGTGGGTGCGTGCGGCGGTGACGGCAAAGTCGCCCAGGAAGAACTCGCTTGCGGCGTGACGATCCATAAGGGGCATCAAAAAGCCGGAGCGCATAACGGTATCGATGCCGAGCGGCTTAGTCGGCTCGACCTCGCGTGCGATGGCGTCGGTCACGACGTCAGTATCGGCGTGATATGCGACTCGAGCATTGTCATACTCGGGCAGCTGATGCAAAGAGTTGATCAAGATCACGGGCTCGGCATCGCGTGCGAGCAGCACGCCGCAAAAACGCTCGAACATATCGGCATAAAAGCCGGTCAGGTAATAAATCGACCATGGGTCATTCACGAGCAGCTGTGCGCCAGGGTGCTGAGCCTCGAGCGCATCGAGCACGCGCGCCACTCGCTGGTAATCGACATGTGCCATACATCGTCCTTTCGTTAGGTTGCCACCATGGTATCCCATGCCTGGCAGTTGGGGACGTTCCTTTTATGCCGGCACTTTGGGACACTCCTTGGCATGTCCAGCCTAGCAAGCGTGCAGGCAAAAGTAGCTAAAAGAGCCCCGTCTCAAATGAACTTCCGTCAAAACTATGCTGGATTACGGCGTCGGATTTGGTTTGACCGACCATGGTTTATATAACGATAATAAAACCGCAGGTAGACGGCTTATCGAAATTGAGTATTTGCCTGTATGGATAGGGGCTCTCGATTTGGCCCCGTAAACCGGGGTGGTTTTGAAATAGCACTAAAGTAGGCACAAGCTAAATACCAATTTCCATGGATAGTTGCGGTGGAATAGTTTCTGGATGCCGGGGTTTTGTTGGAAATCAGGAACTATTTCACCGCAACTGAAGAGGGGATGGGGTGGATGGTGGGGTAGTTAAAAGAGCCCCGTCCCAAAATGACTACTTAGGCTTGGTCGATGTCCATGCTGGCGATGAGGTTGATGTTGATGTCTAGGAGGTTCTCTAGCATGACGTCGCCCATGCGGATGGGGGCGTCGACGACCACGCCGCGGATGAGGTCCATCGCCTGGGCGTGAAGTTCGAGCGGGATGGCTTCGGCCGTGCGCACGGGGAGCAGGGCCTCATCGCCGCCGGATACGGCCACGGTAGTGGTGAGTACGCGCATGGGGCAGGTGAGCTCCTGATGCGCGAACGTATCGCCGCGCGGGCAGTTGTTGCCGGTTACGGAGCGCACCTCTACCACGGCGCCGTCTGCGTCACGCTCTACCTCCACGGTCAGGAGGCATTCGGATGGGCAGGTGGTGCAGTTGAACTGCAGCGTCTCGGTCACATTCGTGCTCATGAGCTATGCCTCCTCAACAGGATCGACGGACAGGACTATCTCGTTGGCGCCCAGGTCGAGCGCTTGCTGGATGATTTTCGCCGGTAGCGGGAAGCTCTCCATTACGCTCGGTTTAAACGGGCGGACCTTGCCTGCAAACAGTTCTTCATCGCCTGCCAGAATGCGCACGCGGGCGGCGTCGACCGGTCGGCGTACGCGGAAGTTGAGTTTGGTGAGTGCCACAGCTGTAATGCGGCCCGGCAGTGCGTAGCCTGCGATGCCGGCGGGGGAGACTGTGAGCTCGCACCCCGCGTCCGCCACTCCCGCCGCGGTGCCGACAGCCCCCAACGCCCACGCCGCCGCGGCTGCACCGGCGCGTTCGGACTCGGTCGTCACGTTGTCTGCCAAGTCGTGCACGTGCAGCACGTTGCCGCAGGCAAAGATGCCCGGCACGCCCGTCTGCAGACTCTGGTTCACCACGGCGCCGCGCGTGCGCGGGTCCAGCTCCACGCCCGCGGCAACCGAAAGCTCGTTCTCGGGGATTAGGCCCACCGAAAGCAGCAGCGTGTCGCACGGAACAACGCGCTCGGTCCCCGGAATGGGTGCCAGGTGCTCGTCGACCTGGCTTACTTCGACGGCTTCCACGCGGTCGTGCCCGATCACGCGCGTGACCGTGGTAGACAGGTGCAGCGGAATGCCAAAGTCATCCAGGCAGTTTTTCACATTGCGGCGCAGACCGTTGGCGTACGGCATGAGCTCGTACACGCCCTCGACGGAAATCCCCTCGAGCGTGCAGCGGCGCGCCATGATCAGCCCGATGTCGCCCGAGCCCAAAATGACGGCTTGCGAGCCGGGTTTGAGGTTTTCGATATTGATGTATCGCTGCGCCAGGCCGGCCGTAAACACGCCGGTGGGACGACTGCCAGGAATCTTGATCTCGCTGCGCGTGCGCTCGCGGCAACCCATGGCAAGGACGACCGCGCGCCCGGTGAGCAGCAACATGCCGGTGGGGTTCATGAGCGTGACGGTATGGACGGCGGTGTCTTCCGTGGACTCGCCCGAATCAACCCCTATTACCATGCTGTCCAAGAACAGCGCGATGTCGGTCGTGCGCACCTGGTCGATAAAGCGCTGCGCATACTCGGGGCCGGTGAGCTCCTGCTTAAAGTGCGAAAGGCCAAAGCCGGGGTGGATGCACTGGCGCAGGATGCCGCCCAGGTGCTGCTCGCGTTCCACGATGGCCACGCGCGCGTCTGCTTTGTGCGCGGCAAGTGCGGCCGCCATGCCGGCAGGTCCTCCTCCGATGACGACCACGTCGAACGCCTGCGTCTGCACCGCCTCGGTAGCTTCGGTCTCTGCGCGCCCGTCGCGTATATCAAACGTCGCCATCCTAGCGCACCCCCTTCAAAGGTCCCTCAACGAGCCACGAGCCAGTGTCCTCAAACAGCACCTCGCTAGGGTCGCAGCCTAGCTCGCGCGCCAGGATCGCCACAACACGGCTCTGGCAAAAGCCGCTCTGGCAGCGGCCCATGCCCGCGCGACAGCGGCGTTTGACGCCCTCGACCGAAACCGTACCCGGGCGGCGTCGAATAGCGGCCACAATCTCGGCATCGGGCACCGTCTCGCAGCGGCAGACGATCTGCCCCCACGCGGGATCGGACTCAATGAGCTCCTTCTTGCCCGCCAGCGGTGCGCGGTCAAAGTCATCCGGCGCGCGGCGAATTGGGTTCCAGTCAGCCCGCTCGTGCAGCTCCACGCCCGCCTCACGCATCACAAGCTCCATGCGCTCGGCAATGGCCGGCGCGCTCGCCACGCCTGGCGACTGAATGCCCGCCGCCTGAAACAGCCCCGGCACCACGGCGGACTGGCCAATAAAGAAGTCGTTCGTTCCCTGAATGACCGGACGCCCGCCGGCAAATGCGCGCACCACGCGGCGCGTGTCCAGATCGGGAACCAGCTTGCGCGCGCCGGTCAGCAGCGCGTTCACATCGCTCGCATAAGTCTGTGTGTCGCCCGGCTCGCGCACGGCAGCGGTCGCGGTAATCACGGTGTTGCCATGCACAGTGCCCGTCACGATAACGCCCTTCGACACCGGCGTCGGCACGGGGTAGAGCGGCATGAGCGCGCGCGGCTCCTTGTCCAGTACCACGATGTTGCCCTGGCGCCAGACCATCTGGAACTCCTCGGCGCCGGCCATATGCGAGATGCTCGCGGCACCGTTGCCCGCGGCGTTGATCAGATAGCGGCAGCGCACGTCGCCAGCGGAGGTCGCCAGCGTAAAGCGCGCATCCCCGTCGGTAGCCTCGCCGTCAGTAACCTCAATCGCTTCCACCGGTGCGGAGCGCATAAACGTCACACCGTTGGCCACGGCGTTCTCCAGTGCGGCGATGGCGACCTCAAATGGATCGACAAAACCGGTCGAGGGGCACCACAGCGCGCATGTTGCGTCGGCGCTGGCGCGCGGTTCCAGCTCGTGGATGCGCTCGGGGCCGATAATCGAAAGCTTGGGCACGCCGTTGGCAAGGCCATTGCTGCGCAGCTGCTCCAGGTGCGCGCGGTCTTCATCGTTGAAGCCCAGCACCATCGACCCGGTTCGGCAAAACATAAAGCCCAGCTCCTGGGCCCAGGTGCCATACAGCTCGCAACCACGGGCGTTGACCTGGGCCTTTACCGTGCCCGGCGCCGGATCGTAGCCGGCGTGCACCAGGCCGCCGTTGGCCTTCGATGCGCCTAGGGCGACATCGTTGGCCGCCTCGACCACACAAATGGACAGGTCATAGCGCGCGAGCTGCCGCGCGATGGCGCACCCGGTGATGCCCGCGCCCACAATCGCGATATCAAACGTTTCCGTCACAGTGCCTCCCAGACGAGTTGACAGGCTGTCAATAGGACTATCCTACGGTCTGCACACCCCCAGTGCGGCGGCAATGCGGCGAACAGCCCCGCAGCATCCGCCAACGGCAGGCGAGGGGAGACCCAGCAACGTCGACAACCTCGTCTGCCGACAATCACGGCAACCGTTCGTCTCGATCTATAACAGTTAGACGGGGATTTGGGTTCCAGATGTTACAGATTGAGATTGAAGTCGGGGAGGGATTCTTCTGTCTCGATCTGTAACAACTAGGGGCCATTTTGGGGTCTAAGTGTTACAGATTTAGATGTTTGCCAAACGGGTCATCCGTTTGTCTCGATCTGTAACATCTGGGGTCCATTTTGCTCAGTTACTGTTACAGATTGAGTCATTAGATTTGGACGGTTTCCTTTGTCTCGATCTGTAACAGGAAGGGGAGATTTTGGGACTCAGATGTTACAGATTGAGATGTTTGGCTGGCGGCTTACCCGTTTATCTCGATTTGTAACATCTGGAGCCGATTTTCTTGAGTAGTTGTTACAGATTGAGACATTCGGCCTGGATGTTTTCCTTTGTCTCAGTCTGTAACAGTTAGACGAGGATTTGGGTTCCAGATGTTACAGATTGAGATGTTTGTGTCCACGCCAGCCCCGTACCCGGCCGTGGTCCCATATAAACAAACCCCGTGGTAAACTTGACCGAGCTGTAAATTTTCCGAAAGGTACACCTCAATGTCCAAGTATATCTCCGAGCTCATGTCGCCGCAGCTTATGGGCGTCATCTATGCCTTCGTGGGCTTTATCATCGCCCTGTACGTGCTGTCGGTCGTCTATGTGTTCATCGATGCTCGCCGCCGCGGCGCCAGCTCCTACGTGGCATGGGGCATCATCGCCCTGATCCCGTTTGTGGGCCTCATCGCCTACCTGGTCCTGCGCCCGCACTCCTACGCGGCCGACCGCGAGGAGCAGGAGCTGGACATGGCCCTGCGCGAGCGCCAGCTTGCCCAGTACGGCACCTGCCCGCAGTGCGGCGCGCCCATCGAGAAGGACTTTGTCGTGTGCCCGGTGTGCGACACCCAGGTTCGCAACGTGTGCCCCAGCTGCCATCGCCCGCTCGACGCGCACTGGAAGGTCTGCCCCTACTGCCGAACTCGTATCCAGTAACGCATCCATCGCCGGGCTGGCCGCAAGCCGCGGGCGCACCACGGGCGCCACACGCAAGCCGCACGCGCGCCCCACACCCCACCCCACACGATGAAGCATGCGTAAAAAATCGCCCGCCGTGCCATTAAGGTGCGGCGGGCGCTTGTATACCAAGGTAACCTGCCTATAATGATGCAAGTCAAAAACGCCGCGCCCACCAAGCGCCATACCAGCGCCGGGCGTCCGCACTTGTACACCAGGCATCCGAGAGGAGAAAACATACCCATGAAGGCACTCTACAATGACGGTTCGGTGGCCGAGCTCCCGCAGGACGAGGTCACGCACGTCATCCGACACTCCGCCGCGCACATCATGGCGCAGGCCATCAAGCGCCTGTACCCCGAGGCCGACTTTGCCTACGGCCCCGCGACCGACAACGGCTTCTACTACGACGTCGACCTGCCCGAGGGCGTTAAGATCAGCGAGGACGATTTCCCCGCGATCGAGGCCGAGATGAAAAAGATCGTCAAGGAGAACCTCAAGTTCACCGTGTACGAGAAGCCCCGCGCCGAGGCCATCGCCCTTATGGAAGAGCGCGGCGAGAAGTACAAGGTCGAGCACATCGGCGACCTGGACGACGACGCCCGCATCACCTTCTACCAGCAGGGCGACTACATCGACATGTGCGTCGGCCCTCACATCTGCTACACCAAGGCGCTGAAGGCCTTTAAGCTCACCGGCGTCTCGGGCGCCTACTGGAAGGGCGACAAGGACAACAAGATGCTCACCCGCATCAACGGCGTCGCCTTTGCCACCAAGGAAGAGCTCGACGAGCACTTGCACATGCTGGAGGAGGCCAAGAAGCGCGACCACCGCAAGATCGGCCGCGAGATGGACCTCTTTATGATGCGCGACGAGGCCCCCGGCTTCCCGTTCTTCCTGCCCAACGGCATGATCCTTAAGAACACGCTGCTGGACTACTGGCGCGAGATTCACCACAAGGCCGGCTACGTGGAGATCTCCACGCCGCTCATCATGAACAAGCAGCTGTGGAAGACCTCGGGCCACTGGGACCACTACAAGGACAACATGTACTCCACCGTCATTGACGACGAAGAGTACTGCATTAAGCCCATGAACTGCCCGGGCGGCGTGCTGGTGTACGCCTCCAAGCCGCACTCCTACCGCGAGCTTCCCATCCGTGCCGGCGAGATTGGCCTGGTGCACCGCCACGAGCTGCGCGGCGCCCTGCACGGGCTGTTCCGCGTGCGCTGCTTTAACCAGGACGACGCCCACCTGTTTGTGCGTCCCGACCAGCTGACCGACGAGATCGTGGGCGTGGTCAACCTCATCGACTCCGTGTACCAGAAGTTTGGCTTTAAGTATCACGTTGAGCTTTCCACGCGCCCCGAGGACTCCATGGGTTCGGACGAGGACTGGGCTCGCGCCGAGGAGGGCCTGCGCGCCGCTCTGGAGAAGTTGGGCATGGACTACGAGGTCAACGAGGGCGACGGCGCCTTCTACGGCCCCAAGATCGACTTCCACCTGGAGGATTCGCTCGGTCGTACCTGGCAGTGCGGTACCGTGCAGCTCGACTTCCAGATGCCGCTCAACTTTGATCTGGAGTACGTGGACGCCGACGGCACCAAGAAGCGCCCCATCATGCTGCATCGCGTGTGCTTTGGCTCCATCGAGCGCTTCATCGGCATTCTGATTGAGCACTTTGCGGGCAAGTTCCCTACTTGGCTGGCTCCCGTGCAGGTCAAGGCACTTCCCGTCTCCGAGAAGAGCCGCGACTACGCTCACGAGGTGTGCGCCAAGCTGGAGGAGGCCGGCATCCGCGTGGTCTGCGACGACCGCGACGAGAAGATCGGCTACAAGATCCGCGAGGCCCGCAGCATCGACCGCGTGCCCTACATGCTCATCCTGGGCGAGAAGGAGGTCGAGGCCGGCAACATCTCCGTCCGCGACCGCTCCAACGAGACCGTTCAGATGAGCGTTGGCGAGTTTGTGGCCAAGGTGCTCGAGGAGATCAAGACTCGCGCCTAGCACAAACAATATTAGAATTAACAAAGGCGATCGTCCTATAGGGCGGTCGCCTTTTTTGTTGTCTATAGAAGAAAAGCCGCTGGTTAGAGCGGCTTTTTTGTTGTGCAAAAAGGTACAGGTTTTTGTAGAGGCGTATGGAGATACACCCATTCGCGGCGCATTTTGTGCAATCTGGGAAAACGCGAGCAGTTTGCTCGTATAATGAGCAACGTCGAAAGATACAAAAACCTGTACTTTTGCGACTGCGCCTAGCTGCGAGCGAGAAGCCTGTTCTTAACGCCCCTGCATCCGCGTGTGTCGCGGAGCAAGGAAGGGGGCGAGAGATGGAACAGACAATGCGGCGCCAAGAGCAGCTGCCCGGTGCCTTTAGCGGCACCGCAACCAAAGGCGAGCACGGCCGCGTCCGCTGGTATCTGGTCCACACCCCCAACGGTAAAGAGCGCGAGACCTGCGAAAAGGTCCGCCGCATTATCCCGCACGAGCTGATGCAGGACGCTTTTGTGATGCAAAAGGAGTTCTGGTTTAAGCGGGACGGCGCCTGGTCGCTCCAAACCAAGCCCATGTACAAGGAATACTTCTTCGTCGCCACGCGCGATGCCGCCATGCTCGATAGGGCCCTGGCCCAGTTGAGTTTTGGCTGCCGCATTGCCGGCAGTAGGGAGCGGGCCTATGCGCCCATGCCGGACGACGCACAGGACTGGTACCGCAGCGTGCTGGACGAAGACGGCGTGGTGCGCAACAGCGTTGCGCACATAGAAGACGGCGTGCTGCACATAGAGCAGGGCCCGCTTGTGGGGCAAGAGGCCCGCGTTAAAAAGATCGACCGTCATAAGCGCTGGTGCCTGGTAGACGTGGGCGAAGGCGACTCCGCTTTTAGGGAGCTGCTTCCGTTAGACGTGCCCAGTAAAACGTAAGGGAGACGTTGCGCCGGCAAATTAATTGGTTTTTGGATTCATAGATGGGGGGGGGGGTTCCTGGGGACAGGAACGTAAGTTTTATTGTGGCTGCTAAAGAAGTAACAGAGAGTAATGGGCCCGCGGGGGCGGCGCTGATTGCTCAGGC
>NZ_CAAKNY010000019.1:17809-38706 GCF_901212495.1 Collinsella aerofaciens
GCCGGCGTGAGGGCGCCGGTCGCTACAAGGCCATGCAATCCATTATGGACTGGGACCGTTCGCGCCTGGTCTACCGCACCGTCAAGCGCGCCTTCGACATCGTGTTCAGCGGTGTCGTGCTTGCGATTATCGCTATTCCCGGCCTGGTACTGGCGGCGGCCATCCGCCTGGAGAGCGAGGGCAACCCGTTCTACAGCCAGATCCGCGTTGGCCAGACCCGCCCCGACGGCAGCCTGTCAACCTTCCGCATGTGGAAGTTCCGCTCCATGTACAAGGACGCCGACGAGCGCCTCGCCGAGCTCAAGGAGCAGAACGAGATCGCCGGCGCCATGTTCAAGATGAGGGACGACCCGCGCGTCACCAAGATCGGCAGGTTCATCCGCAAGCACTCCATCGACGAGTTCCCACAGTTCGTCAACGTGTTCCTGGGCCAGATGTCCGTCGTCGGCCCGCGCCCGCCACTACCCAACGAGGTCGCGGAGTACACCGAGTTCGACCTGCAGAGGCTAGCGGTGAAGCCAGGTATTACGGGGCTCTGGCAGGTGACGGAGCGAAACTCCACCGGGTTCGACGGCATGGTCCGTCGTGATCTCGAGTACATAGCCAAGCGCGGAATCGTCATGGACTTCAAGATTGTCCTCCTCACGGTTCTGGAGGTCTTCAACGGAAGCGATGCTTACTAATGCCTAACTTTAATACCCGATTCGAATCGGAGAAGAAAATGAAGATTGCCGTCGCCGGTACCGGCTACGTCGGCCTGTCCCTCGCCGTCCTGCTTTCGCAGCACAACGAGGTGCACGCGCTTGACATCGTGCCCGAGAAGGTCGAGAAGATCAACAGCTACGTATCGCCCATCCAAGACGACGAGATCGAGCGCTTCCTGGCGGAGGCCAAGGCGGGGGAGCGCGAGCTCGACCTGCACGCCACCGTGGACGTGGCCGAGGCCTACACGGGTGCCGATTACGCCGTCATCGCCACGCCCACCAACTACGACTCGGACAGGAACTTCTTCGACACGAGCTCCGTCGAGGCCGCCATCGCCGCCGTGCGCTCCGTGAACCCGGACGCCTGGATCGTCATCAAGTCGACCATCCCCGTCGGCTACACCGCGGGCCTGCGCGATAGGCTGGGCGACAGCAAGATCTTCTTCAGCCCGGAGTTCCTGCGCGAGAGCAAGGCCCTCTACGACAACCTGCACCCCAGCCGCATCGTGGCGGGCGCGCCCAAGGACGACCCCGAGGCCGTCGCGGCCGCCGAAAAGTTCGCCGGGCTGCTCGCGCAGGGCGCCGACCCCGCCGAGCTCGAGCGCGTGAACGCCAACGGCACCAAGGGCATCCCGGAACTCGTGCTGGGCACCACCGAGGCCGAAGCGGTGAAGCTCTTCGCCAACACCTACCTGGCCCTCCGCGTCGCTTACTTCAACGAGCTCGACACCTACTGCGAGGTCCGCGGCCTCAACACCCGCGACGTCATCGACGGCGTGTGCCTGGAGCCGCGCATCGGCAGCCACTACAACAACCCCAGCTTCGGCTACGGCGGCTACTGCCTGCCCAAGGACACAAAGCAGCTGCTGGCCAACTACAGGGACGTGCCCCAGAACCTGATCGAGGCCATCGTGGACGCCAACCGCACCCGCAAGGACTTCGTGGCCGACGAGGTGCTGCAGATGGTGTGGGACCGCGTGTACGAGGGCAAGCCGAAGCCGGTCGTGGGCGTGTACCGCCTGACGATGAAGTCCAACTCCGACAACTTCCGCGCGAGCTCCATCCAGGGCGTCATGAAGCGCGTGAAGGCGAAGGGCGTGCCCGTGGTGGTCTTCGAGCCCACGCTGGACGCGCCGGAGTTCTTCGGCTCAGAGGTGACCCACGACCTGGAGGCCTTCAAGGCCGGCTGCGACGTGATCGTCGCCAACCGCTGGAGCGACGAGCTCGCGGACGTGGAGGACAAGGTCTACACGAGGGATTTATTTAAGAGGGATTAGTGTATGACGGAAAATTGCAAGGACATAAAAGTGTGCTTTGCCGCGTCATCAGGTGGGCATCTAGAGCAGTTGCTTGCACTTAAGCCCTTGATGGAGCGATATGACAGTTTCATTCTCACCGAGAAGACTGCCTACGAGGCTAAGCTGCCCGTGCGGGCTCGCTATGTGCGCCAGGTGAATCGACACGAGGCGAGTTTTCTTCCACGAATGGTGGCCAATGCCGTGAAGTCTCTTTGTTATTGGTACGCCGAACGTCCCGACGTGATTGTATGCACGGGGGTGCTGGCCACCATACCGTTTTGCCTAATCGGGCATGCGATGGGCGCCAAACTTGTGTATGTCGAGTCTTTCGCGAAAACAGATTCGCCGACCATGACGGGAAAGCTGTTGAGCAAGCGCGCCGATCGTTTTTATGTGCAGTGGGAGTCGATGCTTTCCGTGTACCCCAACGCCCGCTTTGTCGGCGGCGTGTACTAGGGAGGTGGTCGCATGATATTTGTCACTGTTGGTTCTCAGAAGTTCCAATTCGACAGGCTGATCAGGGCTGTAGATGCTCTTGTTGCGAGTGGCGTTGCAAAGGGCGGCGCTTTTGCGCAGACGGGGGCGTGCGCCTATGTTCCTGAGCACATGGAGCACGAGGCTTTTTTGGACCGTGAGGCCTTTCGCTCTCAAATGGATGCTTGCGATGTCGTGGTAACCCATGGAGGTACCGGCGCCATCATCGGCGCTGTTAAGGACGGCAAGAAGGTCATCGCCGTTCCTCGTTTAGCCAAATACGGCGAGCATGTAGATGATCATCAGATTGAGATCGTTACGCAGTTTGGTGAGATGGGGCTTATAGAGCCCTGTTTGCACCCAGAGGGTTTATCCGAAGCTTATGCGCGTGTGACGACGAAGAATTACCTGCCTTATCGAAGTAATACTGAGCATTTCTGTGCCGATCTTTCCGAGTACATCGACGGCCTGGGAGGCAACCGATGAAGTTAAAAAAGCGAATTGCGCTATCTTTGAGAAATAGTCTGCGCTTTATTCCCGATGAAGCGTACATGAAGATGTGTTTTAAGGTGAAGCTCCGCTACGAGCCGGACTTTGAGCATCCAAAGACATTTAATGAAAAAATTCAGTGGTCTAAACTGCATTACCATAATCCTGATTTGACTTTGCTTGCAGATAAGTATGGCGTTCGTTCTTTTATCGAAGAGCGTATTGGGTCAGAGTACCTTGTGCCGCTTTACGGCGTATTTGATTCGGTAGATGATATTGACCTAGACGAACTTCCAGAGAAGTTCGTGCTTAAATGTAGTCACGATTCGCAAAGCACATTTGTTTGTACAAACAAAGCTGAATTCAACTTTAACGAAGCAAAAAAACGCCTCCGGACTGCGCTTAATCGCAACTGGTTTTGGCAGGGTCGAGAGTGGGCGTATAAGGGAATAGCGCCGCATGTTGTCGCAGAGGCCTATCTCGATGAGCCCGGCAGGGAGACTCCGACTGATTATAAGTTCTATTGCTTTGACGGTAAGGCTGCTCTTGTTCAAACTGACGTTGATCGTTTTACCGCCCATGATATGCAATATTTCACACCTGACTGGGAGCCGCGCGGCGATATAGATCACGAAGTTTCAGACAGAAATCAGACAAAAAAGCCCGAGAATTATGAGCTTATGCTTGCGCTGGCCGAGAAGCTCGCGTTGGGTCTTCCGCACGTTCGCGTAGATTTCTATAACATTGCTGGAAAACCTTACTTTGGTGAAATGACGTTCTACACCGGAGGGGGATTCGATCCCTTCTATGCGAAAGAAGGACGTCCGGACCGACTCGATCGTGAGCTCGGAGAGTTATTTGCACTTCAAAAGCAGGGGTGAGGGGCGCTCGTGCAAGGCCTTTCCCAAACCCGTTTGTTTGACGAACTAGCTATCACCTCATCGGCAGGTTTTGCGCGATTTGGAACGATTGAAATGGATTATACGATGGGGAGCTGGTTGAAGCTTCCAACTAAAAAGGTGGCGTAATGACGAACGAGTCGAATCCACGTGTATTGATGATTGGGCCAAGCTTGTCTTCTCGCGGCGGTATGGCAACCGTTGAGCGACAACTTGTGGAGCGCTTGCCAAAAGCGGGTGTTCAGACGAAGTTCATTTCGACCTATGACGACTGCGGAAAATTCGGGAAATTGGTCATTGCGCTGACCGCGTTTCTTCAGTTTCGATTTTCGTTAAATAAAACTGACATCGTTCATGTTCATATGGCATCTCGCGGTAGTTATATAAGAAAAAAGTTGTTTATTGATGCAGCCGACCGAAGGGGCGTTCCGGTTGTCCTTCATCTTCATGCTGCTGAATTTGCATTGTGGTTTGATAGCGAGTGCTCAGAAAAAGAGAGGCTTGACATCCACAATACTTTTACTCGTTGCGCCAAAGTCGTCGTTTTATCTAAAGAATGGAAGAACTTTTTAATTAATAGGAACGCATGCGACTCTGAGCGCATAGCAGTATTGAATAATGCTGTTGATGTGCCGTCCGAAAATACGACTGACTACTCGCTCAATACTGTTCTATTTATGGGCCGACTCGATAGTCGAAAAAGCCCAGATGCGATATTGCGTGCTGCAGTAAAGCTGCTTCCGTTGCATCCTGATGCCAAGTTTATTTTTGGCGGTGATGGCGATATCGCTGCCTATGAGAATCTTGCTCGTGAGCTCGGTGTTATTAATAGCTGCCGCTTTATCGGTTGGGCAACAGCTGAGAAAAAGATTGAGGCGTTTCGCGTTAGTAGCATATATTGCTTGCCGTCTAAAAATGAAGGAATGCCAATGAGCGTGCTGGAGGCCATGTCGTTCGGGCTTGCTACGATCTCTACGCCTGTCGGCGGCATTCCTCAGGTTATATCCGACGGTATAAACGGCATGTTATTTCCGGTCGATGATATTGATGCTTTGACAAAGATTCTCGATCGGTTGATGAGCGATACGGCACTTAAAGAGCGGATTGGCAAGAATGGTCGATCGCGCATCGAAAAGGCATTTTCTTTGGAGGCTTTTCTGAATCAAGTCAAGATGCTTTACGGAGAAGTTGTCGGATGATTGTAAACAATTCCGCATCCAACTTGGCGCAGAAGAACTCGCATTATTTCCCTTTATTACTTACGGTGGTGCAGAGGGTTGAATAATATCATTCATTATTGCTGGTTCGGCGGCGTTCCGCTCTCCGAGACTGCCGTGAAGTCGTTAGCTTCGTGGGAAACATTTGCGCCTGGGTTTGAGGTAAAACAATGGAATGAGGGAAACTTCGACTTTGCATCTTGTCCCTGGTCAAGGGATGCGTATGCAGCGGGCCTGTGGGCATTCGTGGCGGATTACGCTCGCTTTAAAGTCTTGTACGAGTATGGCGGCATCTATATGGATGTTGGTAGCGAGCTCATACGAGACATATCGCCTCTCATGGAAAGCATTCCTTTCACTGCAATCGAAGAATCATCGTTGACCGCCACTACTGGCTTGATTGTTGCCGTTGAGCCTCATGACCCTGTAATTCGCGCATGTATAGAACGATATGAGTCGATGAAGTTCTCCTGTGATCCTGATTTTCTCGACAAGACCACGGTGAATGAGGTATTCACCGCTGAGCTTCAAAAAATCGGCTTTGAACGCGTGAATAAAGAGCAGCATTTCGGTGGCTGGCTTGCCTTGGACTCCAAAGCGTTCAACCCCGTTTACGGTTTCGGCGGTTATCACATCAAGCGTGAAACCTACAGCATCCATCGCTCTTCGGGAAGCTGGGTTGAGCCTAAATATCGCATCAAGCGGAAGGTTGTGCGTAAGTGTTCCCCTTTCATTGGGCGAAGGCTTTCGCAGATTTTGGGTCGAATTCTCATGGAGCTTAGTGACGGCGGCTTGGTTGTAGGAACTAAGAGAATCTTTGGCTCTGTTCGCGAAAAGATTGCTAAAGGAGAGAGAAGTTAGAGTGGGCGTATTCGCTAAAGATACTTTTCACTATTTTGGTTCGGAAGGTGTAAAGCTCGGCCGGCTATTGGGTGATTTTGGCTACCGCTATGTTTTCTATCTAAGGATGTGTCAAGCAGGGGGATTGCGAAAACTCCTCTTCACGCTTCCGAGGAAACATCTTTCCAGGAAGTGTGGACTCGAGATTTCGCCATCAACTCAAATTGGTGAAGGCTTCTACATTGGTCACCCCTACGGCATTACTGTTAACGCCGGCGCGAAGTTGGGCCGCAACGTGAACATCCATAAGGGGAGCACCATCGGCCAAGAAAACCGTGGCCATAGAAAGGGCGTCCCTACGATTGGTGACCGCGTATATCTCGGTATTAATTCGACGGTTGCAGGTAATGTGACCATTGGAAACGATGTCTTTATTGCCTCCAATGCCTTTGTTAACCAGGATATTCCCGATCATTCGATAGTCATTGGCAACCCGTGCAAGGTTATCGAAACCGATAACGCTACTGAAGGTTACATCATCAATTTGCTTTAACGAGCTTGTGAATAGTTAGGCGGAAAGATATTGAAAAGCATAGGCATCCTCACATTTTCGAATACCGTAAATTATGGTGCTTCGCTACAGGCATGTGCTCTGCGCAGGACCGTGATGTCGTTGGGCTGCGACTGCGAAGTGCTCAATTACAGCAATAAAGAACTTGATGATCGGGAGTTGGGTACGCGCTTCTCGTTCAATCCTTCAGATGCTATTCGCTTTGTACTTCGTAGGGGTTTTGAACGTCAAAGACTAAATTCGTTCGCTCACTTTGCCAAGTGCAACCTAAGCCTAACGGACAAGCTTGATAGGCAAGCTCTTGTTGATAGAGCCAAGAGCCTCGACTGCGTTCTCATTGGCAGCGATCAGGTTTTCAATCCTCGGGTTAATGGCCACGACCCCGTCTTTTTGGGTGAAGGTATCGCTGAAGTTACAAAGGTCGCGTCTTATGCTGCCAGTTTGGGGGATGCGACGGCGGAATCCATTTCGGCATGCGATGAAGGCGCGGCCGACAGGCTGGAAAAGTTCACTGGTCTTTCCGTTAGGGAGCCGAGCTCTATGAAAGTCCTTAGCGATATGGGGCTCGAATCTGTATTTATGCCCGATCCGACCCTGCTTCTTACGGGCGATGACTGGTCGGCGTTTGCCTCAGATGATGGCTTGGATACGATGCCTCAATCCTACGTGCTACTTTATACGCTTAACTCTGAGCAAAAACTCGTGGATCAAGCTAAGAAGATCGCCAGCGAGCTCGGCGTTCCTGTCGTCTGCATTCATTACAACACGAAGAAATTCCCCGGCATGATTAACGTAAGGGGTATCGGTCCGGCTGCTTTCTTGAAGCTTGTTAGTGAGGCGTCCTTTGTTTGCACAGACTCCTTCCACGGCGCCTGCTTCTCCGTGAATTTCAATAAGTCGTTTGTCGTTAAAACGTCGGACTCCGCCGTTCAGAGCAATGTCAGGATTACCGACCTGCTCGCACGTTATGGAATTGAGGATTGTCTGTATCGAGACGGGGTCGTTGCTTCGGCTGTTGACTATGGTCATACAAACCAGACACTCTCACATGACCGTGAAACAGCGCGTGCCTTTATCGCTCGCTGCATTGGATTGTAGGTGTCGTTTCTGGCTTATGTTTGCAAAGAACACTTTTTGGAACTTGGTCTACCAGTTGACCGCTATCGTTGCCGGTTTCCTCGTCCCAAGGGCGATTATCGGCGTATATGGATCCGAGGTTAACGGTCTGGTGACCTCTTTAACTCAGTTTATTGGTTATTTCGCACTTGTCGAAGCTGGTATTTCTGGTGCGGCGACCTTCGCTCTATATAAGCCTATTGCTCAGGGCGACTGGGATGGGATTAACGTCGTGGCTTCGGCCTCGAAGGTCTTTTATCAGAAGTCGGGCATGTTGTTTCTTGTCTTGCTAGTTGGCCTTTCGGTCGTCTATCCGATATTTGTCTCGGCAGGTTCGCTTGCGCCTTGGGAGATTATGGTGCTTACCTTCCTGTTGGGCGCGAAGATTGTAGTGGACTTCTTTTCTCTTGCTAAGTACCAGGTTTTCCTAACAGCCGACCAAAAGAACTGGCTCATTCAGCTTGCATCGACGGTCTTTACGCTGGTTAACACGGCTGTCATTTTCTTATTTGCCTATCTTCATGCTCCTGTTGTTGCTGTCTACGCGCTGGCTCTGTCTGCGGTTTTTGCACGCAGTATGATTCTCGCCCTGTACACGCGTCGTCATTATCCGAAGCTCAACTGCAAGGTTGATTACGGTGACTATCAGCTGCCCCAGAGGTGGGATGCGCTGTTTCTTCAGATCTTGGGAGCCGTTCAGTCGGGCGCTCCTGTTATTTTGGCGACCTTTCTCTGCGGGAGCATGAGTGAAGTAAGCGTTCTTGCTGTTTACATGCTCGTATCTACGGGCCTGCAGATGATTCCGAATGTCCTTGGTACAGGGCTGCAGGCGCTCTTTGGCCGGCAAATTGCTGAGGGGGACTACGAGGGTCTTCGGTCTTCGTATAAGCCATATCGAGCGCTTGTGTACGCAGTCTCCGCTGTGGCATGCGGATGCGCTTTTTCATTGATTATGCCGTTTGTTGATTTGTATGCAGGCGGGTTTCACGATGCAAACTACCACAATGTCCTGCTCGGTTTCCTCGTCGTCCTAAATGTTTTTCTCTATCATGGCAAGTCGTCCCAGGGCCTACTTGTAATTGCTGCTGGCATGTACCGTGAGACTAGGGCGCAGACCTGCTTGCAGGCTGCAATGATTATCGTCTTGGGTATCCCACTCACAATGCGTTTTGGGGTCGTCGGCACAATTGCTGCGTCCTGCGTATCCAATCTGTACCGCGTGATTGACCTTTTGCTCTACGAGCCTCTTAAAATCTCGAAGGACTCTCTTTCGAGTTCGTTTTGGTCGTTTGGCGTGTATGTATTTCAGACCGTTCTCGTGGCCATGCCTGGCTATCTACTGTCTTGCTTCGCTGGAAGTTGGCCGGGATGGATTGCGGTCGCCATCGGCCTTGTCATTTGGGGCGCAGTCGCCGCATGCGCGACGCTCTATTTCTTCGACAGGCCTAGCTATAGTTCGATTATTGGTCGTTTTATGAGGATTAAATAGGATGAATTATTTCAGTGCGTCTAGGGCCGGTGTTGAGTCTTGCTCTGAGTTAGAGCGACGCTTTTCCCTAAATGATGGGTCCATGGTGTTCATTCCACTGCTCTTTTACGCCTTTTTCTGCCAATCGCTCGCTGCTTCTGCGCTTGCACTCGATGTCTGCCTCCTGCTATCTGCTACGGCGCTTCTCCTGCATTTTGTGACTAACAGAAGATTTGCTTGCAGAAGATTTGGCCTTGAGCTGGCTTGGGCACCTTTCTTTGTGCTGTTCCTTTTTCATAGTTTCATATACGGTGTGGCTAATTTGACCCTGCTCGTAGTCTATACACTTCTATTTCTGTGCATGTATGTTGCGGCAGGCGAGCGATCCTGGGTCACTTCATGCCTTAGGGTTCTTGTCGCCTTTGCAGCATTTCATGCGTTCTGCACCATTATCTTCTGGCTAGTCCCCGCACTTTATCCGCCAGTTAAATCTGCCTTCTTTTCAAGTAGCTATATGGCTAGGGACTATCGCTCTGGCTTTACGGCGCACTACAGCACTAATTCGATTTATTTGAGTTTGGGTCTCGTCTCTTGGGCCTGTGGTCTTGTTGGTAGCAGGGAAAAGGTTCGGATTAAAGATCTGATGCTGAGCCTTATGCTCCTGCTTGCGCTCTTTTTGACCACCAAGCGGGGTCCTTTGGTGGCGTCTGTTGCCGCTGTTGTCATCTCTTGCCTCTTCGTTAATAGGAAGAAATTTACCGGGACGATGCTCAAGACTTTGACTGTTGCTGCGATCGCTGTAATAGCCGTCGGTGTTCTTGCAACGTTTGTTCCTGCTGTTCAGGCGACTCTTGAGAGGTTTATTGAACTGTCAGATGATGACACTGGCAACGGTAGAAGCTATTTGTACGATTGCGCTTGGAGTTTGTTTTATGCAAAACCCTTGCTTGGTTGTGGCTGGGGAACTTATTCGAAGTATGTTGCCACTACTTCTCTTGGCGCAATGTACAGTAATCTCGGCTTCTCATCGATGAGTGCGCACAATGTATACCTACAACTGCTTGCCGAGACGGGTGTGATTGGCCTTGCGGCTTTTGTTTTGCCTGCGCTTCTCTCCATCTTTGCAGCCGTGCATCAATCTGAATCTCATTTAGAGGAGGGTCCTTACGGGGACTCCTTTTGCTTGTGGGCCTGTTTGGGTGTGCAGATTTTCTTTCTACTTTATTGCTTTTCAGGCAACCCTTTATACGATCCGCAGTGCTACATACCGTATTTCATTTCATGTGTGGCGGTGTTTGCTATTTGCGGCTCAGACAAGATGATTCTTAACGATTGGGAGGGATTCCATGGATATCTGCAAAGATAGTCAACGCTGCACCGGGTGCTCTGCGTGTCTGTCTGTGTGTCCTCGATCGGCGATTCAGATAGCAGAAGACTCTCATGGGTTTTACCGTCCGAAGATTGACGAATCAAAATGTGTTGAGTGCGGTTTGTGTCAGATGGTATGTCCGGCTAATGGTTTGACGAGCAATGATCTGAAGATGAGCCCTCGCCGGTTATTGGCTTATCAGGCTGATGACGCCGAACGCGTAAAAAGTTCCTCGGGTGCCGCGTTTTGGACCTTGGCTACTTACGTCCTAAATAATGGCGGCGTCGTTTACGGCGCTTGCTTCGATGAAGATTTCCGCGTTGTTCAGCGGCGTTGCGCCTCTGTTGACGACGCGCAATCTTGTCGAGGCTCAAAATACTCACAGGGTTTCGTTGGCTCTTCATTTGTCGAAGCATATAACGACTTGAAACAAGGTCTTGACGTGCTCTACAGCGGAATCCCATGCCAAATTGCGGGTCTTAGGAGTTTTCTGTCTAAGAAAAACTATTCCGGACAGTTGGTTACCTGCGATTTAATCTGCCATGGCACGCCTAGTAATCGTATGTTCCGCGATTACATTTCCTTTTTGGAAAAAAAGTCCGGAAAGAAGGTCATCAAGTATTTTCATCGCCCCAAGGACAGAGGTTGGGGAGTCCATGTCGAGAAGGCTCTCTTGGACGACGGCACTGCTCTCTATGACACGATTGAATCTAATACTTGGCGAGATGTGTTCTATAGCAATAACGCTTTAAATTCCAGCTGTTATAACTGCTCCTATACCGACGTCAACAGGGTCTCCGATTTCACTCTTGCTGATTTTCTTGGCGTCGATCGAGTTCGTAAAGGCCTTAATGATCATAAGGGACTTTCTGTTGTTATGGTTAATAGCGAGCTTGCCGAGCGCATTGTTGCATCTGGCGTATTTGAGCCCGGCGTAACAGAAATATCTCTTGAAGAGGTGCTGCCCGGTAATCCGATGCTGGAGAGGTCGTCCTCTCCGCAGGGTAACGTTGATGGTTTCTGGAAGGCTTATGAGCATAAGGGGTTCGAGGGCACTGCTCGGTTTGTTGGCGCCTACGGCTTCGTGAAATCTCTCAAGACTCTTGTGAAACAGCTTATTAAAAGGAAATAGTTACTAGGGGCGTTTCTCTTGAATTTAATGGAGTTTGTAGAGCATGTGGCGACCTGGATTTATGTCCGGGCTAAGTTGGCGTTTCTTGCAGGGAGATTCCCTGGCCAGATAACCATGACGAAGGCTTTCAGGCGACCGTTTTATTGTCGCGTATCGAATAAAGGCGTTATTAACGTTGGTGAGCGAACGTCTTTCAATTACGGTTGCGTCCTGATTGCTCATGAACGAATTGAGATTGGCAGAGGCTGTCTATTTGGTCCAAACGTCCATGTGTATGACTTCGACCACGGTATGTCGCAGAATGGAGTCATGTACCGGGACCAGCCGACTACGACTGCGCCCGTTCATATTGGTGACAACGTGTGGCTTGGTGCGAATGTTGTGGTGCTTAAAGGTGTGACCATTGGCGACAATGCGGTCATCGCTGCGAATAGCGTTGTTTCTAAAGATGTACCCGCGAATATGCTATTTCACGAAAAACGGAATCTAGTTTACAGAAAGCTTCAATAGGATATTGGATTGGCTTTCAATTCACGATGTACGCTGATCCGATAAAGCAGTATTGATAATGGCTTAATTAGATTGAAGCGTGCTTGCATTAGGGGTATCGGCGTGGGTCGATACCCCTTTTTAACCGGTTAAAAACCGCACCAGCTAGTGCCGCCAAGATTATTTCGCAAATTGATTTAGCCGTCCTCGGCCCCGTCCTCTTTTAGCCCTACGTCTTTCCCTTCAACTCGTCCATCTCCTCTAGCTTGAGCATGTCCAGGCACCTCCTCTTGCCCCACTCGCGCTCCGCTATGTACTTCAGCCTCGCCGTCACCGGCATGAGGTGGAGTTGCCGTCCGGGAAGGTTCCGACGGCCCTCGTCCTCCTCCTGATATCGCGGTTGATGTGCTCGATCCCGTTGTTCGTCCTGATTTGGCGCCAGTGTTCCGGCGGGAATTCCGTGTAGGCCAGCGTCTCGGCGAACCCGTCGCGCGCCGTCCTCACGGCCGCTCCGAAGAGCTTCGGCACGCTGAGATCAACTACCCCGGCGCCCGTGACGATCCATCTCGCGTACTAGCCGCTGTGGTAGGTCTCCCGGCCCGCCGTCCTTTCATGGCGCTCGGCCCGATAAGCTCGGACGCTCCTCGTTGAGCAGTGCGTCGAGCGACCCCTCGTCTACCGATGCGATGTTCGCAGACGCGGCCCGTGCCCCCTTTCGTCGGTGATTTGTTGTTTAGCCGCTAGAAACCATATGACGGCGCGTGGACCTTGTTCTTCTACGTGTTTGCCGATTTGTGAAAGAAATTAGGCGTCACCTCAAGAGGGTACTCGCCGTCTATGAGGGCGTTCGGGTGCCGTACATCTTAAATGCCGTAATCCGGCACTTTGATTTTCCGACTGCCGTTCGAAAAAAATATTAGACCGCTACGACCTTCTAAGGTGTCGGGGGTTACTATTGCTTCAAGTGTTCACTGCCTGGTGCATGACATTGATATCCGCTTGTTGACCGTTCAATTTGGTCAATTGATTACCGGGGTTTGTCATGCCGGTTAACAATAAGGGTCCTCGTCAGCTTAAGGCTTTTATTGTTTTGCAGTGTGTGACTTGAAGCCTCGTAGTGACATCATTGAGAGGCTGGTTTCCAGATGATACTTGAGGATATATATGGGCTCATCGGGTGTTTGGCTAATTTTGCAACTTTTATCGCCGTAGTTATCGCTGCAGTCGCATGTTATCTACAGCTCAAGCAGATCAAGCTTGATAGTTATATTCGCTGTTCTGAGTGGTCGGCCTCTTTTGCGGATACACTTAGGTTCGAAGTGTTTCCTCGCTTGAGAATATTGGATTATATTTCGAGGGCATGCCCGCAATACGTTAAGGTAAAAAGAAGCCTGACGGTGGCAAGCTTGGTTTCCTTCGATGAAAAAGAGTTAATCAATTTATCCGGTGTATCATGCGATGAGTTGTCGGCTTCCATCTCGTCATATATCGACTCACCAAAAAATTGGACTGAGCTGCTTAAGGAGTATAAAGAATGGTATCTTTGTTATCCGGATCTGTATCCATGCCATGATGGTTTCGACAGCAGTGATTTGAAGGTTATTCTCAATAAGAATGTAACTGAAATTGCCAATTGCCTTGAGGGGCTTGCGATGCAGGTGAACAGCGGCTTGGTGAATGAAGATGTGCTCTATCCGTCTGTTCACGGATCGTTTCTCGATGCTGTTCGTTTGATTTATCCATTTTTATGCGCTGTTGAAAGGGTGTCGCCTTTAAGTGGCTCGTCCTTTCCTCACATGGCGACGCTACTTGCGCTCTGGAATAAGCAGGACGAAAGCGATAGTCGTCATCTGCGTGATGAGAAGGATAGGCTAAGCAAAGGCTATAGGCTGCGTAGGGACATGATAATGCATATTTAGCGGCTATTGCTGGATATTAAACTGTAGATTGTGGATGACCTGTGGTTGTATTCGTTAAAAGCAATAAAATGATGGACAGTTCTACGCTTCTGGGTAAAAATAATGAGCGCGTGCTTTTATGCATTGTCGACTAAGGACGGTTTGCCCGCTCCTGCAGAGCGGGCTTCTCTTACCGAACAGCTTGGATCCATATCTCCATGCATTGCTCCTTACCGTCTAAGGTGGGCGCTACTTGTTAAGGTGAGCATGACCGTCCTTTCTGTCGATTGCTTAAATTTTTGGAACACAGAGAGTGTTCAATGATCTGGGCGAGCTATAGAGTGCTATAGAGCGCTGAATCACCAATTTGGTACTCTATCAGATTAAAGAGTTGGTGAGAAGCCGTTTTCGTCTAAAGGGTCACTAATATATCAGATTTGACCTCGGTATCACGGCGGTTCCTAGCATCGTGCCTGCTAGTAACTCAATAGCCACTCCTGTTCTTTCCCAGAACCTGCGTTATGTTGCAATTCCAGATTCTCAGACAGGGGCAATTATTACAACGGTTAGTGGTCGGTGCGCTTATACCAACATTGACGCGATCGCTCAGGGGAGTGTTGCGGCAAAACTCACTGAGCCACTGAGGGTTGTTTTGGCTATTGTGCGGTGGCGCCATAATTGAATCAGCGGGAATCATATCTCTTGATGACCCTCGTCCTCATCTTGGCCTCGTGGGTGATGCGCTCGATTGAGTTATTCGTCCTTATCCGGTGCCGGCACATTCGCTCCCAGAGCCTGTGATCCTCACAATATTAGGTTTTAGGGAAGGACGAAGACCGTTACGGGAATCTTATCAGGGCCGTGACCGTTCTAATCCATGACCTGCTCCGGCAGTCCGATTTTCAGGCTACCGTTTGACGAAAAATATTTGACCAATGTCATTCGCTTAAGTGTTAGGGAGTACCAATGCCTCAGGCGTTCGCTGCCTGGCGCATGACGTTAACAATCGATCGTTGACCTTGCAATTTGGTTGACTGTTTACTGGGGACTGCCATGCTGCCTTTCGATATTGTTTCTCATTATTGTTAAGATAATAGTTCCTCCATTGTGAATTTATTCGAGTCATGCATGGGGCATCGTAAAGTCGCTCAAGGCGTTTCATTATTTGCGACCGTATGCCCGTTATCGCCTGCCTAAGGGTATCGGAGCGATTTGGTTCTGTTTGTTTTTGAACGTCTTTTATGATGAACCAGTCGTTTCTTTTTATGAGGATGTTGGATATGAGTGGCGACCAACGAAAGTCAACTTGCCATTTGCACTGTTAGCCAGAAGTAAAATAGTTTACATGAATCTATATCTTCTTTTAAGCGGGAGTGATTGCATGACACAAGCCGATAGCTACATTGCGAGAATCGATGAGGCACTTCGCGTGTATGACGACCGTTCTGCGGGTGATCTTGTTAAGGAGATCGTTGCAGTTTTTTCGGGCGCCGATCCGAAAATGAATTTGGGACTTGATAGGTATAAGGGCAGGGCGATCGTACCTGGACAGGTGGTCAAATATAATAATAAAGGAGATTTGAAGAAGCTTCGAGGGAAACTCCTTGTCCTCATAGAGTCTGATCGTAAGAATCTGGAGGGCGATCCGTTTCGTCTCGCACTCGCATCTGTCGACGAGGATATTGATGAGTGCAAGCGTCTTATTAGCAGTGGAAACGATGATGATCGTCGACGCTGCGTCGATCGTATGGTTCGGGTTTACGAGGTCGATATTAAGAACTTTGCCGTTGGCCTGAGTGGTTACGGGTTCGGCTCAGAGGAAGAGGATTTGCGTGGTGATCTGGAGCTTATACTGGGCCACCTTAAGCATTACAAGGCTAAAATCGCACTCGAGTCTGTGTCGGGAAATATGAACACTGTGAATGTTCAGGCTAGCGCTGTTAACCAGAATAGCGTGACGAATATGCTGACTATTACTCAGGTTGCCGAGCAGGTCCAATCTATCCCGGAAAACGTTTTGGACGACGACCTCAAAAAAGAGCTAAAGTGCTTACTTCTTGATTTGGATGCAGTCAAGAACAAGCCTAAGAAGGAGGCGGAAAGTCGTGTACAGAAATTTCTTGCTTGGATGTCCGACAAGGGGATTGATGTCGCGATAGCTGTTCTTCCCTACATTGCTAGTTTCATTGGCACGTTAGTATGATGCGTTACGAATGGTGGTTTTCACCGGCTTGATAACTTTGCCTATCGATCAATGTTTGAACGTTATTTCTTTCTTTGGAGGAATTTCTTTGGCGGACTTAGTACATGTGTTGCCGATTCAATCGGTTAGTGCCGAAGGCTGCGATGCGCTTTCAAAGATTGAGTTACTTGAAGGCGATTCTGTCATCAAAATGAAAGAGTACTCCAATGTCGTGCGTTCTTTCTGGGAGGTCAATCAGCTTTATGAACAATTTCGATGGAACTACAGCGAATTGAGGCGTTTGGTTCCATGCGACCGGTCTGACATCTTGTCCGATGGCTTTGCCGGTGGACGTTTTGGTGAGAGGATTGTTGTAAACGGAGCTTTTTGTAATTATGTATCAGCTGGCCGAGGTCTTATCGACAGAATGCAAGCCGTCATGCGTGAATACGACAAAGGTTCCAAAGATGAATTATATAAAGACTATTGGAAGTTGCCTTCTTCTTGGTATGACGGCGGCGGCCTTTACGTTTTTATGTATGAGATACGAAATCCCGTTCAGCACGGTCAAACCGTTGTTTCGCTTGTGAAAGAAAAAGGTTCTACCAGGGTTCGATTCGATCTTGACCAAATCGCTGACATGCGCGAATACAATACCTCGACAAAGCTGCGCGCGTTTTTAGACACGACTATTTCGAAGATTAAAGAATGTGATCCGTCTGATTCTCCGTTCCTTAGTTTTCGTTATACGAACATGGAATACAACAGGCTTGTGATTGAACTCTTCTGTCATTTTCTGCAATGTGCTGCACCTAGGATACGTGAAGTTCGTAGGGATACGGAACGTTTGCTTTCGCAGCACAATGGGGCGATTGGCAGCTTAGGTGGCTCTTCTTTTGTTGCATATGTCGATGGTGACATGGCCCATGTTTTTGATCAGATTGATGTTGATCCGGTTAAGCAACTAAAAGATGTACGCTTAAAAGCGAAGAGACATCTAAAGGAAGCTCGAAATGCAGTTGCGGCTGAGCGCCGTTTCTATGCTTTCCGGTAAAGGATAATCGCTGGTACGCTCTGCTGTTTGGAAAATGCTGGTTTGCTACATGCGCCTTTAGATTAATGTCTTTTGAGCAAATAGGTCTAGTCGTATCATTGCAAATCATTATGCTTGGCCTCCTCCTTGAGGTTGTAGTATTAGCTTGTGCGGAGCTGCGTAATGGCGTTGAGATTAACGCGTGGGGTTCTTATTAATGTACAAGGAGTTTGATATGGATCTTGATACGGTTAAGGAAATTGCCGATATACCAGTGCTTGAAAAGGCATATGACGACCTTGTCCATCCCTCCGCAGAGTCGATAGGGAAAACGGTTAGCCTGGTTCCAAGGACTGTTGCCATTTGGCTTTCATCGTGGAATCGCTGGGTCGTTAATAGAGAAGAAAGCATCAAGCTGACCATCGATGCCGTGGGGTCTCGTGTTGATGAGATTCCCGAGGAACATCTTACTGAACCTCCGGCGCATATCGCAGTTCCAGCAATTCAACAACTCGCTTATTGCTATGACAGCGAGGAACTGCGGGGTATGTATGCAAATCTGTTACTATCCTCGATGGATGATCGGACGGCAGAATACGTCCACCCCAGTTTTGTTCAACTGCTTAAGGAGATTAGTCCCGACGAGGCTAAGTTGCTGAGTACGTTGACCAGTTCTGATGATGTTGAACACGTGTCTATCCCGCTCGTTGACTTAAGAATTGTCAACGCAAACGAACTAGTTCCAAGTAAATGGACGGAAGTCGTAGAAGGCTATAACGAGTGCTGTGAGGGTGTTTGCGAGTACCCTGATCAATCGCTGGTGTATCTGGGAAACCTGGATCGACTTGGCATCCTCAAGCGTTGTGATTACTACACTGATGATGTTAAGACTGCGCTTGAAAGGTTCGAATCAAGTGAGGCTATCCAAAATGCGAAGGCGAAGGTCGGGCTTGAAGATGACAAGAAATTCTTTTTCCATCGCTGGAGCTACCAGGTAACCGATTTTGGGGCCAACTTTATTAAAACGTGTGTTTCGTGAAATGAGTTTGGTTGGAATGTGTTCGGGCAAGAGGAAGCCTTCGGCATTCGCTTTAATTAAAGCGTTTATTGCTTGCGTTAGGGCGCTCTCTGTATTTTTACTGATAGCCATTCAGGTCGCGTTTTCAATCGATGCACCAGTTCCATGGCTGCATCCCGTATGGGACGCTAACGGCCTGCTCGGATATCTTGGCGCATTAGTGGGCTCAATTTCGGCGGTCGCGGTGCTGTACTTCTCGCTGCTAGCTGGTAGGGAAGACCGGAATCATTCTGACGTGATGAACGTTCTCCCTTGTATTGCCTTGAGCTGTTTGTCGGAAAAGCAGCCACATATGCCGAAGAACGGTTTCGCTCACGGTGTGTTTACCGATGCTGATCCTAGGGACGATGAATATAAATCGGGTGCTTTGGACTGCGTTGATCGTCTGCTGATTGATGGCGGAGCCCCAGCCATTTCTTGCGACGAGAGTCTTGTGGACGAACATGCTGCTAATCGTTATGCAATATCCAGTATGGGAGCTGGGCCTGCGGTAAATGTTAGGGTTGGGATTGCCAATAGAAATGAGTGGGCCCATTTTGGAACTCCGCATGTCGCTTGGTGCCAGACTCGGCAGCTTCCAGTGGGAGGGGAGAGCGAGCTGGTTATCTATTTTAGGGATGAAGCAAAGCCAGTGATGGAGGCCGGCTATCGCATCGCCGTCACGTACTCGGACATACTTGGAAACCGCTACCTGCAGTATTTTCCAATGACCTTTGATGGGCAGGATGATGTTCTCAAATGTACGGTGAAAAATTCCATTACTCGGATTGGCATTCCTTAGTTTCAGAGTATTCGGGTTATTGCGTTAAGGGCTATTTTGCATATCGGTCATATCCTGACGACTCTCCCAGTCAAACGCGCTAACATTGGATTTCGAGCCAATCATCGAGAAGGGAGATCTAATGACCGACGCCAATAGAAAGCCGTGGCTTACGGCGTCAGAGCAGATTGATCATCTCAAATCGAGGGGCGTCCATTTCTCGCTGATGAGCGAAGACGATGCCAGAGCCTATCTGGAAAAGAACAGCAACTATTTTCGCCTGCGTGCCTACCGGCTTGGCTTTCCTAAGGTTGAGGAAGGAAATCGCAAGGGGGAGTATGCAAATCTAGACTTCAAGATGTTGGTCGACTTGTCGATTGTCGACATGCTCCTTCGTTATGAAATGCTGCCGCTTACGCTCGATGTGGAGCATTTTGCAAAGGTAAAACTATTAAAGCGTATCGAGACGGAGGGGGAGGACGGCTATGCGGTTGTCTCGGATTTCATTTCCTCCTACGATAGCGTGAAACCCGATGGGATACCATGTAATTCGCTCAAGGATGAGATTCGTAGGTGCAAGAACAGTCCTTACACTTGCGGATTGATTGCCAGGTACGCTGATTTCGAATTCCCCGCGTGGGCTTTTGTCGAAGTCGTCTCCTTCGGCTCGTTTCTCTACTTCTATAAGTTCTGCGCCCAAAGGTTCAATGACCGCGAGATGCTTAACGAGTTTTATATAGTCCAGGCGGTTAAATCGTTAAGAAATGCATGCGCGCACAACAACTGTATCTTGAATGATCTGAGTGCCGGCGAGCCCATGCATGAGCCTAGAAATGCCGTCATGCGGGAGCTCTCGAGTATTTCTTGTATCGGTTCTGGACAACGCAAGAACAAGATGAGCAATGATCGGGTACAGCAAATCGTTACTACGTTATATGCGCACAAGGAGCTTGCCTCGAAGGGGGTCTTCGAACATCGCGCGAGGAGCCTAGCGTTATTCGTTAAGAGAATGAATGAGCATATTGATTACTATCGTGGTAATCCTCAAGTGCTAACGGGATTTGAATTCCTTACGAAGGTAATTGAAGCGTGGTTTCCTGTTGACACAAATTAAACGTTGAATTTGTGGCGGCGGCTAATGCAACATATTGTGACAGCTTTTGGTGTATCCTATCAACACAACGAAAAACGGTAGCTTTTTGTAGCATCTGTTTTGTAAGGGGGTTCCTTCTGAAAGGAGGGCGTCCCCTATTTTTATGGCGCAGTGATTGGCGGCCTTGGTAAGGGCAGCCTGTAGACAAACAATTGCCTTTGACTAAAATAAAGCCAATTGCGGTGGAAGCCTTCGGGCGACACCTGAAGAGGGTTGATGCGTCGGCCCTCTTTTTGTTTTGATGTAAGATTCGACCTGCCAAAACTAACATTTCAATTGGAATTAGATGAAATTGCGGCTGTTTTTCTGCTTGCACGTAACTTTGCTGACTCACATCTATGGAAAAGCTCTCTTCTTTGGCATCCAGGTGCTGCTGAATGCGGTCGGCATACTGCTCTGCCTATTCATCTGCCTTGCCGTTTCGCACAAAGTAATTGTTGGAGAGGTCGGTTGAGCGGTAGGCGTAGTCGGCCTTCTGGTAGTTAGCCGTGTGGTCGGAGTGGGCGATTGCCATGAGCTCGTCGGTCAGGCCAAAGTACAGATGGCGTTGGTCCAGGTCCCCGTACCAGTTGTCGCTGGTATCGTCCCAGGTTAGGTCCATCTGGCACCATTTGCCGTCGATCTTTACGGCGTTCCAGGTGTGGCCGTTGCCGGTGATCCGGCCGTTGGCGATGCCCGCGGCGTCAAGGAGCTTGGAGTAGATGCGCTGGTAGCTCTCGCAGGTGCC
>NZ_CAAKNY010000020.1:23-918 GCF_901212495.1 Collinsella aerofaciens
TCGTCTCCTGCCTTCACTGGGCTACGGCATTGTTGACGATCTGCGTGACGCTCGGGCGGGCGGCGTCGTTTACGGTCACCTCCGCCGTGGCGCGCAGGTAGTAGATCCCCTTGTCGTTTTGGGGGTCGTCTCTGTCGTTGTCCATAAAGTAGAAGTGGATGCGGTACGTGCCCGACGCCGTGAAGTCAAAGGTAAAGTCGTGGCCCGTGGTGCCAAGACTGTAGTAGCCGGCCCATGCCGGGCGTGACGGGTCGCAGACGCTCTCCTGGCCGCCGCCGTCCCAGTAGGTGGGCACGTCCATGCGCGCCTTGGCCTGGGACGAGCCGCCTGCCTGGGTTACGTGGAAGGTCGTCGCGGCGCCCGCGGGGGCGTCGTTCCACGAGACGGTGAAGGTGACGCCGTTTTGGGTTGCGGTGGCGGTGTGGGCGTAGGGGGTGTTTGCTGCGGTTGTGATGGCCTCGGGGGTGCCGGCGGCTTGCGTGCGGAGGGAGGGGGTGGGGGTGGCGGTCGCGTCGGTTGCGGCGGGGGTGCCGTCAGTGCTTTCCGTGTTGACTGCGCTGGTGCTGGTGGATGTTGCGGTGCTGTCCTCTACGGTATCCGCTGTCGTATTTGTGTTGGTTGCGTCCTTGGCCGTGTTGGCGTCGCTGTTCGTGGCGTCGGCTCGCGCCCGCTGTTCGGCGGTCTCCTGAGGCTGAATCGCCTCCGCAATGGCTGCCATGGGCATCGTCACGCCGACCATGGACGTGCACGCGATCGCGCAGAGCAGGTAGTAAAGGGGCCGTTTCATAGCGGAGCCTCTCGGTGAGCAGCCAACAGGGTCCGAAGGCGGCTCCAGTCCAGCACTCCGCACATATTTTGTTGGGGTTTATTTTACGGGAACCCCAGTCAACATCAG
>NZ_CAAKNY010000020.1:928-33393 GCF_901212495.1 Collinsella aerofaciens
GGGGACGGATGGTGGGCCCGCTTTAGTCCCCGGCGGCGTTCTGACCCGTGTTGGGTCGGCTATGCGTGACGCGGTGGTTTCAAATTTTCAGAACTCTCGCACCGGATTGGCGCGGGCCGGCGTCGCTTAGGGTGATGGCTCATTGGGACGCTGAGGCTTACGCAGTAAAGAGCTCCGGGGGCCTTATTCCTAACTGCTACGAAATGGTCTGTTAATAGATCGCTCGTAGTATCGCGGCTCAGCTTGACTGTGCGATATTCACTTCCTTGTTTGCTTCAAGAGCAATTCGATACTGGTCTTCGTATCCGAATTCAAGAGGTGCGCATGTCGATGCATCGAGGTCGAAAACGTAATTGTATCCAGGGACCGAGACGATAACAGATGCGAAGTGGCATGAGTGACCACTGGATTCTTTTTTCATGTTGGAGAGCGCTTCGCGAAGCATTTCCTCGTCAGCAAGAATATTGGATCTGACAAACAACTCGTTTCTCCTAAAGAGTTCGTAGTCACCAGAGTCGAGTCTGTCCAGCTTTTTGCGAAGAGCCTCAATAACCGGATCGAATGAATCCGTACCATTTGGACCAAACAGGACTCCTTTTTCGAAATGCGCTCCACATTGCTCAATAAGTTCGATTCGGCGTTTTTCCTGAGATGAATCATTCTCGTATAGGAGTTTGGAATAGAGGGATTTTGCCTTTCTGCTGTCCTGTGATTGGGAAGCTGTTACCTCGATGCCCAGGGACTGTGTCCGATCGATAAGATCCGGTTTGTCGCTGTAAGCCAAATTGCCGTATTTGTCGCTATCGATAAATTGCAGAACATGTCTCGCATAACACTCCCAGATATCGATTTTGGTCCTGCCAAGGATGGGCTTGACGTATCTTTCGCTATCAATGGGGCTATGCATATGGTTCACCTCTGTTGTCCGGATTATGGGTTTGGTGTTTGCCTAATTGCGGATTTAAGTATGTTGAGGGCATTTTTCTGGGGATGCGCGCGCCTGCATTGTTTATTTTACGGCTTTAGGGAAGTGGGGTGGGGCCATTTGTACCGATATCCTAGATTGGCCCGGTACCGGATATAATTAATCCAATTTCGGCTCCGCACTTAAGGACCCCATAATGAAAACACTCAATGGCCTCATGAAGCATCTAAGGGATAAAGGGATAGAGACACACGGCTCTGTCCATAAAAGAAAGATGAAGAATTACGGCTATTACCATGGCTACAAGGGTCATCGCTTTGTGGGCAATTCGTCCAATTGCTTAGAGTTAACGAGCTTTGATGAGGTTATTGCCGTAAATGAGTTTGATATGGCGGTTAAGGCGCTTTTGTATCCAAGCGTAATGTTTATTGAGACAGCGCTAAAGAACTATACGCTAGAAGCAGTGCTTGAAGACTCTCGCTCGTTTGCGCTGGAGGATATTTTTTCTCGAACGCTCGTGGCATACCGTGATTATCCTAGAAAAAGTAACAAATACAGCGATGCAATGAAAAAACGCTTAGGTTTGCGCGCTGAAATCAACAGATTGATCCAGTACAACTACTGTAAAAACCCTGTCGTTAGGCATTTTTACGACAGCGATAAACCCTTACCTATTTGGGCATTATTCGAGGTCATGACTCTAGGAAACTTCGGCGTTTTCTATTCGTGTTTAAAGGGTTCGGTTAGGCAGAGCATATCCGATGACCTAAAGCTTCCGAACAATTACGACGGTCCTGGGCTTCTCGAACGTACAATCTTTGTGCTCAAGGACCTCCGTAACGCGATTGCTCATAACAGCGCCGTTTATGACGTTAGGTTTAAGATGGCAAAAGTGGGAAACCAACTTGGTCAGATGCTGTCGTCTGAGGTTGGCGTTTCTTCGATAGACTTTTCAACTATTACTGATTATGTCGTTCTAATTGTCTATCTGCTCAGAAAGATGATGGTTTCCAAAACAGAGTGCTATCAGTTGATTCGGAACTACTCTAGCGTGCTGGAAGACCTGCATGGCTCCCTGTCTTCTTCTGATTTTCATAAGATAGTAAAGACCGGGGCTAGGGGTAAGATGGATGCGCTTCGTAGCTACATAGCTGCTTCTTAAGAGTCAAAACCTTAAGATGAAGATGGTTTTCTTTGGTGTCCGGGCCCGTAGACAAAAGAAGGATATTAACTATAATATAGTCAATTGCGGTGGAAGCCTTCGGGCGACACCTGAAGAGGGTTGATGCGTCGGCCCTCTTTTTTTGACGTTTTTAACAGCATGCGGGATATGGCTGCACGGGGCCCTGCGGGGAATGCCATTTCCAGAATTGTTTTTCTATCTAGTAGCCTCTCTAGGCAGCCATACCGCACGATGCCGATCCAGCCGTCGGCGCACCTGAACTCCTCGATCGATCGCCCGGTAATCACGACAGTGCTGTCAACGATGTGGCTCTCTTGCACCGTGAACATGCAGTAGATCGGTAAGAGCCGGTTGGCGTAGATGCCCATCCCGAACGATAAGGACGCTTCCAACGGATCGCACTGCTCGCTGGGTAGACCATGGTAATAGTCAGCAGCGTTCATATAGAGGCGCCCGTCCATCACATCGTCGATATACGGCTCTTTGGGCGCGAACTTCAGTACCCTCTCTGCTTTTTCGCTTTGGTTTGCAGGGTTGCCGGAAAGCCAAGTAGATTGACGAGCCCACCGTGTGTGCAACTTTTTATGTCCGCACCGGTGTTTACACTTTTAAAAACGGCACGAGGGTATCTGTCGCATATCTCATGCTGTAGACACATCGACAAGTTCAAAGTTGAAGGCGAGGTGATTATGAAAGGCAGAAATCAGCACATTACGATGCGTTCGGATGGCAATTGGCAGGTTAAGGGTGAGGGGGCAAGTCGCGCTTCCTTCGTTACGACGACCCAGAGCGAGGCGATAAAGCTCGGTCGGCGCATTTGCTCCAATCAAGAGTCGGAGTTGATCATCCATCGTCGCGACAGCAGAATCCGCGCAAAGGATTCTCATGGGCACGACCCCTTCCCGCCGAGGGGATAAGGATTCGGCTCCATAGCGACAGTGGGTCCGTAATAGCGTGCCCGCTGTCGCTAGATCGACTTAACATTGTGGCGAAATGCGAGTTTGGGACTAATTCACCTGAATTGGATGTTAGGTCTCTCCCAAGGGTTGATTTAGGAGATTCGTGGTATTGGATTGACGGCCCCCGAGTTCTCCCCTAGAGTAATTGTTGTGATGAGGCCTTGCGACGGTACGTCCGGCTTGGTCCGTGGGAACCGCCGAAAGGCGGTTTTCGCGTTTAAGGGGTCCAAATGGATAAACCATTTAAATCTATTGATGAACAGATTGCAATTCTTGAAAGCCGTGGACTCGAATGCGATGACAATACTCGTTTAGTTATGGAGCGCGAGGGATACTATCCGGTTGTTAACGGCTACAAGGATTTATTTCTCGACCAGCGGAGAGATTCTTGTCACGAATTTTTCGTAAAAGGAACGAAGTTCTCTGATATATATCGTTTATTCGAATTTGACCGTTCATTGCGTCTGCTCATGTTTGAGTACTTTAACAAGGCGGAAGCGATTCTTAAAACCGTCTGTTCTTATCGTTTCGCAATGGCCCATAAAGATAGCCCGGAAGCATACCTGGATAGAAGATCTTACCGTGCTGATGTTGGTTATCGAAAAAAGATCGACACGCTCATTGGTGATTTCGAAAAGGTGCTATGTAGGTCTCAAAAATGGAACAGTGATTATAAAAGGGACTATATTCGGCATTATGAGAGTAATCACGATAATACGCCGGTATGGATTCTTATGAATTATTTGATGCTTGGTCAGGCATTCAAGTTCTATGAGTTTCAGCCAGAAAGCATGAGAAATTCCATTGCCAAGTCGTTTTCCTATCTCTATTCCGAGACTCATGAAGTTGATAAGCGCATCAGCCCGCGTAGGCTAAGACTTGCATACGATCACATTAAAGATTTTCGAAATATCTGTGCGCATGACGAGCGTCTATTCTGTGCCAGGGTGTCTCCGTCTCACGATGTCAATATAGTAGGGGTTTTAAGCGATCTTGAGCTAGTGCTGACTGAGGATGACTATAAGATGTTACGCCGAAATATACTGCTTGATGCGCTTAAGTTGAGCGACGAGCTCAGCAACGATGCCAGCGCAAAGGTGCTTTTCGCTATGGGTGTTAACGATTTATCGAGTGTGTTTCCTAAGGAAATATTGGGGTTGTAGCCGACGTTCGGCTCGATGCGTTCATGCTGATTCGTGAATGAAAAGTTATCTGCCTAAAACTGAATAGATTTGTAGATGCGCTGGTAGCTCTCGCAGGTGCCCTGGTGGCGCGTGAGGCCGCTTTCGGCTGAGCACCAGTTGAGGCCGTGGTCGTACTCCAGCTGGTCGAGCGTCCAGTCGTGGAGCCACAGCGCCATGTCGTATTCCGAGCCGTCTGTCTCCTGCCTGCACAGGTCCACGGTCTCGTTGACGATCTGCGTGACGCTCGGGCGGGCGGCGTCGTTTACGGTCACCTCCGCCGTGGCGCGCAGGTAGTAGATCCCCTTGTCGTTTTGGGGGTCGTCTCTGTCGTTGTCCATAAAGTAGAAGTGGATGCGGTACGTGCCCGACGCCGTGAAGTCAAAGGTAAAGTCGTGGCCCGTGGTGCCAAGACTGTAGTAGCCGGCCCATGCCGGGCGTGACGGGTCGCAGACGCTCTCCTGGCCGCCGCCGTCCCAGTAGGTGGGCACGTCCATGCGCGCCTTGGCCTGGGACGAGCCGCCTGCCTGGGTTACGTGGAAGGTCGTCGCGGCGCCCGCGGGGGCGTCGTTCCACGAGACGGTGAAGGTGACGCCGTTTTGGGTTGCCGTGGCGGAGTGGGCGTAGGTGGTTTGTGACGTGGTGGAGATTGCCTCGGGCGTGGGGTTGGTTTGGGTGCGGAGGGATGGGGCGGCGGTGTCGGTTGCGGTGGCGGTGCCGGGCGTGGCGGCGGGGCCGTTAGCGCTTTCCGTGTTGACTGTGCTGGTGCCGGTGGATGTTGCGGTGCCGTCCTCAACGGTATCTGCTGCCGCATTTGTGTTGGTGCCGTCTTCGGCCTTGCCTGTGTCGCTGTTCGTGGCGTCGGCTTGCGCCCGCTGCTCGGCTGTTGCCTGAGGCTGGATGGCTTCCGCGATGGCTGCCATGGGCATCGTCGCGCCGACCATGGATGTGCACGCGATCGCGCAGAGCAGGTAGTAAAGGGGTCGTTTCATAGCGGAGCCTCTCGGTGAGCAGCCAACAGGGTCCGAAGGCAGCTCCAGGCCAGCACTCCGCACATATTTTGTTGGTGCTTATTTTACGGGAACCCCAGTCAACATCAGCGAACTTTCTGGGGAGTGTTGATATTCAAGGTACTAACTACGTGGGTATCGGTTCCCTTGCTCGTGTCTTATCTGTAACATCGAATGTGATAGAATCACGTTTGCTGAAGGGAGAATGGTATGCTACTTGACCTTACAGTCGGTAATTGGATGTCGTACGGAAACGATGCTCAGCTCAGCATGCTGGGCTCGCTTGAGCGCCAACATAAGGAGACGCTTGCCAAGCTGCCTGGATGGCGCAGCAAGTATGTGTTGCCAGTCGCTGCCATATACGGCGGCAATGCATCGGGCAAGACGGCACTTTTCAAGGCGCTTGCGGCATTGAAAACAATGGCTACCGTTGATGTGGGGGTGGATGGGGTTCTTCCCATCGATACCTTTCGCCTTGGGGGCGATGAGAGGCCTGCGTCCTTGGACATCACGTTTCTTGTTGGTGCGAACGTGTACAGGCTCTACGTTGAGGCAACTCCCACCGCAGTCGTATATGAGTCGCTCGAGCTTGTGCGGGAGAAAGCGAGCATCGTCTTGTACGAGCGTGAGGCAGTCGAGGGCGGGCCAGACTCTTACTTCTTCGACGAGGACTTTTTCGGCGATTCTGGGCATGTCGCTTACGCTGCGCAGAGCACGCGTGCAAACCGACTTTTTTTGGAGAGCGGCGTCGCGCAGAATGTTTTAGAGCTCAGGGAGGCGCACGGCTGGTTTTCGCACACGCTGGAACTGGTGGGCGTTGGCTCGCAGGCATGGTCGTTCGCTAAAGCCGCTGGTACGCAGGAGGGCTTCCTCGATTTCGCGGGGGATGCGCTTTCGCGTTTGGATACTGGCATATCGAGACTTGTCGCCGAGCCGGTTGGTCCCGAGGCGTTGCCTAAAGATGCCGCTCTGCAGCGCAGTATTTCCGAGCTGGATGATGACGGGGTCATTACCGTGCTGCTCGATGTCGAGGCGGGGGACTACGGCTTTGAGATGCTTACTGTACGTTCGGTTGCGGGGCATCCCGAAGTGCAACGTCTGCGCACCGTGCACGTTGGCTCCGACGGCAGTGAACACATTTTCTCCCTGGGAATGGAATCTTCGGGCACCCAGCGTCTGATGGGGCTTCTGCCTATGCTGTTCGACCAGTCGGGTATGGGTGGCGCTGCATGCTCTAAGGTTTACGTGGTGGACGAGCTCGATCGCTGCATGCACACAATGTTAACGATGCGTCTTGTCTCCGACTTCGTTTCGGGGTGTGGACCCGACACGCGCAAGCAACTCATGTTCACTACGCACGACCTCCTGCTTATGGATCAGTCTTTGATGCGTCGTGACGAGATGTATGTTGCCCAACGTGGCGCTGATGGCTGCTCGGAGCTTGTGGGACTTCCTGAGTTTAAGGGCATCCGCTTCGACAAGGATCTTGTTCGCAGTTATCTTGACGGCCGCTTCGGCGGCATTCCGATGTTCGGGGAGGCTGGTTCGCTTGGCTAGGCGTAAAAGTGGACTTGCACCGCGAAGGACGAATGTTCGAGACTATCGCTGCGTGTGCTGGGTGAGTGCTGAGGGGACTACTGAGCGTGATTACCTGGGTATGGCCGTTTTCAAGGATGCGCAAGTGTCGGTGAAATTCCCAAAGAACACTCATCCAAATCGGCACAATCCAGCTGCTGTGCTAAAGCGGTTCGAAAAAGCGCTGCGCGAGAACGACTTCCGTGCCGGGGACGAGGCATGGCTCGTGGTGGATGTTGACGATTGGGATGAAGACGAGTTTGAGGAGCTATTGGCCTGGAAGGTGGCAGATGATCGTCATCACTTGGCTGTAAGTAATCCAAAGTTTGAGCTGTTTCTTGTGATGCACTTCGAGAAGGCCAATGGCTGCACGACTCCGGAGAAAGTAGACTCTGCCTTGAAGAAGCATTTGCCTCGCTATGCGAAGCGCGTTTCTGCGACGCAGTTCTCAGCCAAACAGGTGCACGATGCCATCACAAATGCGAAGGCAAAGCGCGTGAGTTGCAAGGCTGTTCTGCCAGCACCCGGCATGACGGATGCATACTTGCTTGTTGAGAGTATTATGCGTTGAGAGATTCGTGAGAACGCTCTGAAGGGTAGGGTATTTTAGCGGCTTCCGAAATACCGTAAACATCGGATAATAAGTCATCTCTTATGGCGGGAGACACGATGGATTCACCGATTGTAAAATACGGAAGGGTTTGGGACTTGCATATCCACTCCAACCAGTGTCCCTCCGCTCTTCCTGAAATGAAAAGACTTGGTGTTGACGACTATATCGACGGATTTTTTGATGTATTTTAAAAGCATCAGGACTTGGATATGGTCTTCATTACCGACCATAATTCTATGGCTCTAGATGTCTAAAAGAGTTTCTTTCAAGAGATAGCTCCATTCGTCTTCTTCCCGGCGTAGAGGTGGATACTTCTCTGGATGAGGGCGAAGCGTCCAAGCATATCACTTTCCTGGCTGCCGCCGTCCCAGTAGGTGGGCACATCCATGCGCGCCTACTGGGACGAGCCGTTGGCTTGGGTTACGTGGAAGGTCATCGCGGTGCCCGCGGGGGGGGCGTCGTTCCACGAGACGGTGAAGGTGGCGCCGTTTTGGCCTGCGGTGGCGGAGTGGGCGTAGCCGGTTTGTGACGTGGTGGAGATTGCCTCGGGCGTGGGGTTGGTTTGGGTGCGGAGGGATGGGGCGGCGGTGTCGGTTGCGGTGGGGGTGCCGGGCGTGGTGGGGGTGCCGGTTGCGCTTTCCGTGTTGACTGCGCTGGTGCCGGTGGATGTTGCGGTGCTGCCCCCTACGGTATCTGCTGTCGTATTTGTGTTGCTGCCGTCTTTGGCCTTGCCGGTGTCGCTATTCGTGGCGTCGGCTTGAGCCCGCTGCTCGGCGGTCTCCTGAGGCTGCATGGTTTCTGCTTTGGCTGCCATGGGCAGCGTCGCGCCGGCCATGGACGCGCACGAGATCGCGCAGAGCAGGTAGTAAAGGGTCGTTTCATAGCGGAGCCTCTCGGTGAGCAGCCAATAGGGTCCGAAGGCAGCTCCAGGACAGCACTCCGCGCATATTTTGTTGGGCTTTATTTTGCGGGAACACCAGTCAACATCAGCGAACTTTCTGGGGAGTGTTGGGGAGGGGGAGGGTTGTTGGCTTTCTGTTTCCCCCATCTGGCGGCTATGCGGCATGCGTTGGGTTGTCTATGCGTGCTGCGGAAGCTCCAGCGCGAGTCTGTGTTGTTCCTCCGTGAGGCTCGACACGGGCGTCTTCCAGGAAAAGCCTGTGAGTTGGCTACCCAGATCCAGCTCTGCGTGGCCATATTCTTCGATTTTGCATCCTGGGTGCTTGGTATCGGGCCTCAGGCGGCACTCGACCGGGTTCGACCCGATGATTCGATATTCCTGCTGGTAAGCGTACTTGGGCGTTTTGATTAGTAGGTTGCAGATCGTGCCTTGGAAAATTTCCTCGATCAGCTTTGGTCCGGGGATGCCATAGGAGATTGCGCCGTGGGCGTATACCTCCTCGCCGCCGGTGGTGTGGCTGTCTATAAGGCGCGCGAAGCTTTCGTACCGCACGATGCCGATCCATCCGTCCGCGCACCCGAACTCCTGAATCATTCGCATCGGGATTTTCGCGGCGTTGTCGACAATATCGTTCTCGCGGACCGTGTACATGCAGTAGATGGGCAGGCAAGTATATCCGTAGAGGCACATCCCGGGAGCCATGGACGCCTCGAGCGGATCGCCCTGCTCACCAGGCAGGCCATGGTAGTAGCCGGCCGCGTTCATGTAGAGGCGACCGTTGATCAGGTCGTCGATGTATGCTTCCTTGGGTGCGAACTTGAGTAGGTATGCGATGCCGTCTTTGAGCATAGAAGATCCTTTCTTGGGTGGAGGTGCCCGGGCCGCCTTGTGCTTTCCGGCTTCTCACTGCCAAGATAAAGGAAATTCTCAGAACCTTCGTGCCGGATTGGCGTGGATCTGCGTCGCTTGGGTGTGCTGGCTCATTGGAACGATGGTACAGGTGTGAAAAGAGTTTTTGAGAGACGTCTCCTCAAGTTGCGGGATTCGTTGCCGGCGATTGCCCGCTATCGGGTTCCCCCTTAAAGGTATTTTACGAAGAGACCATGCTGCGGCACGCCCGGCTTGGTTTTCAGAGGCCGCCGAATGACGGTATCTGCGTTTTTATGGGTACAGATGGATGAGAAAATTGAGTTATTTATATGCTGGCTGTCGCGCTTGATGCCATGGAAAGGATTTGCGATCTGTAAATGCGTTCTGAGGTCATTCCCTGATCTTTTGCGTTTCCTTGCCAGCGATGAACTGAATCGCCTCCTGAATTGATAACAGTTGACACTATGTTTAATTTAAATGTATGAAACTCATTTGGCCACATAGCCAATTGGCTATGTGGCTTTATTGGGCTTGTTCGTTTTTATAAGAGGGGTGGTACTTGATGTGTGCTGTTTTTGAATTTCTTCAGGCCTTGTGTCCGGTTGCAACTATTATTTTGACGGGATTTGTTACATGGCGTGACACGACACACATGCATAAGGAAGAAGCTCGTCGAAGAGAGGCGGACATGCTGTCTCAGCCCTCTTCGGTTGCTGCTTGGCTCGAAGACGATTTACGGGGCTTATCGCATATTGTTATTCGAAATGACAGCGATCTTCCTATTTATGAGGTCGTGGTTACCGTTGTTATCACTAAAGGACATGGATGTACTAAAGGAGAAGACTTAAAGGGCCGTAGCGAATATCGGAAAAAGTTCGCCCTGATTCCTCCTGGGCTCTATATTACCGATGTCGACATGAGTGGTTTTGGTGGCATGCACAGATTTCCATTGATTGAGATTGGCTTTATATGTGCAAACGGAAAGTCGTGGGTTCGCCGTGGAGATGGATCACTTGATCAAATTGACTCATCTCCCATCCTCCATTTTGAACTGGGTTTGCCCGTTGAATTTGATCCTGTCGTTCCTTACCAAATCGGATGATGCAGTTTTGTTCTAACCGTTGTTGGTTCACGGTCGCTTTTAATGGGTTGGCGGGAAGTGGGATTCGGTCGGCGTCGCGCCTCGCCTTTCTCAGTGCCGCTACAGATCTCTGGCGGCACATATAACGTTTGACGTGCTGGTCGGGTACCAGTTGGAGGATGGTGTGAAAAAGGGGCGAGAATCTAGGATTCCGTTGATGGACAATAAGGGATTCATGAAAGAGTCGAACATCGAATGAAATACCTACATGCGTCGCGATGGCTATTGATTTAAGTTGCAATGTCGGTAGTTGTTGACGGTGTCGTTCTTGCGGACCGTATACGTGCAGTAAATGGGCAAGCGGTAATTGCCGTAGATGCATGCCCCGGGAACTACGGACGCTTCGAGCGGGTCGCCCTGTTCACCAGACTGTCCATGATAGTGGCAGGCCGCGTTCAAATAGAGATGCCCGTTCAGCAGGTCGTCGATGTACGCCTCCTTGGGTGCGAACTTTAGCAGGTGGGCGATGTCGTTTTTGGGCATGGTGTTTCATTTCTTGGGTAGTGATGTCCCGGGCCGCTTTGTGCGTTCGGGGTGCTTGCTACCAAGGTAATGGCGCTAGGCTGGACCCTCGTGCCGGGAGTGGTGTGTGGCTTTTGCCCAGGCTGTGCTATTTCGAGTTGACTGGGTGGTCAAGAAGTTAAGACCCGCGTCGACTCCATTTGTCATGTCCACAAAACCGTTGGCGTTTGGTGTTAGCATCCCTAGTGTTCGCCTTGCTAGGGACATTGTTAATTGCCACAGGTATGGCTATTGCTCTATTAGGGGGATTCCCTTGGCAGATCTAGTCCATGTTTTGCCGTTCAAATCGGTGAGTGTCGAAGCTCAGAAAGCGCTCTCAAAGATTGAGTATCTCGAGGGCGATTCTGTAACCAAAGTGAAAGAGTATGACGACGTTGTACGGTCACTTTGGGAGGTTAACCAACTGTATGAACAGTTTCGATGGAACTATGGTGAACTGAGGCGCTTGGTTCCGTGCGATCAGTTTGACTTCTTACCCGACGGCTTTGCCAATGGGGGTTTTGGCGAGAGGACTGTCGTTAACGCTGCCTTTGGAAATTATGTTTCCGCAGCCCGTGGTCTTGTCGATAGAATGCAGGCAGTTATGCGGAAGTATGACCGAGGTTCAAATAAAGAACTATATAAAGACTATTGGAAACTACCTTCTTCTTGGTATGACCAAGGCGGCCTCTATGTTTTTATGTATGAGATTCGAAATCCAGTTCAGCATGGTCAAACCGTTGTTTCGCTTGTCAGGGAAAATGATGCGACTCGGGTCAGATTTGATCTTGATCAAATTGTTGATATGCGCGAATACAATACCTCGCCAAAACTTCGCGCTTTTCTAAACAAGACAATTTCGAAAATCAAAGATCATGATTCATCCGATTGTCCGTATCTTTGTTTTCGATATACAAACATGAGGTGCAACGAACTTGTTATTGAGTTATTCTGTCATTTCCTGAAATGTGCTGAGCCTAGAATACGCGCCGCTCGTAAGGATATGCAAAGTTTGCTATTACAACACAGCAAAGCAGTCGGCAAGCTGGGCGGCTCTTCCTTTGTTGCATATGATGATGGCGATATGACCCATGTTTATGATGAAGTTGATGTTGATCCAGTTAAGCAATTAAAAGATATACACCGAAAGGCACGGAAGCATCTAAAGGAAGCTCGAAATGCAATTGCGGCTGAGCGCAGATCAATTCGCTAGAGAATAGCTCCAGCATTGCGGTTCTGCTCATGTTTGCGGTCGGACGGGCGCCTCTGCGGTTGTCGGTAGTCTGCGCCCAGAGTTCCATTAGCCCAGGTTTTTTATCCCAGCAAAATCCAGGATCTGCTTAGCTATCTATGGCTACGCTTCTTTAAAAAAAGTCGTTCTTCTTTAGCCGACCGAGATATCGGTCGAGTTCGTATAAAGCGTCAATGTAGACCTGAGCTGAGCTGCGGATATCGCGCATATCTAGACAGCATCTTTCAAAATGTAGCTTGCCAGTTTCTGTTTGAGTGCTACGACAAGTCATGAGTGCGATTTCGTTTTCAGCAACGTTATCAGTCTCTTCTAATCCTTTTGGTGTGATGCGATAGATTACTGCACCCGGATATGAGTCGAGAAGGCTTTTCCCTCTCACATCAATACAAATTCGCCCCGCTGGACCAAAGCCGTATTCTTCATGCCTCGTCGAATTTAGGGGGTGTGCAATTACGATTGAGCGAACCGCTTCAAGATAATTACGCGCCTCTGTGAGTTCATTTTGTCTCGAGAGCTCGAATTTGGTTCTAATTACTTCTTTCAAACAGGTGTAATTAATCTGCCATTATGCATCTTTAATCCAGGTGGCGAGTGCTACTAGAAATACGGTGTCCTTAATGTTGGGAGAAAATCCGTCTTTGATGACAGCATTGAAGTCTTGAATGCTGTAGTTAGCCTTAAGAATAAGATCAGACATTAATTCATAGTGATCTAGGTCTTTCCAAGGCCACTTCTTCCAAATGCCGCCTTTGCCTTCGCCCAGACCGTCCGTGGACTTTAGATGTTCGATTGATTGCACGTTGTTCCCGTCTACTTGAGTTCCGCTCGGGCTCCTCATCGTTGTACGTTGTTAATTATCATAATGGCTCGACGGCAAAGCGAGGGGTTGGGTCACATTTTCGGGTACCGTCAAGATTCTTTCGTAAATTGATTAAGCCGTCCTCGGCCTCGCCCTCTTCTAGCCCTCCGCTTTTCCCTTCAGCTCGTCCATCTCCTCCAGTTTGGACATGTCCAGGTACCTCCTCTTGCCCCATTCGTGCTCCGCTATGTACTTCAGTCTCGCTGACACCAGCATGACGGCCGAGTTGCCGTCCGGGTAGGTCCCGACGGCCCTCGTCCTCCTCCTGATCTCGCAGTCGATGCGCTCGATCCCGTTGTTCGTCCTTATCCGGCGCCAGTGCTTCGGCGAAAATTCCGTGTAGGCTAGTGTCTCGGCGAACCCGTCGCGCACCGTCTTCGCGACCGCCCTGCAGAGACTCGGCATGATGAGTTCGAGTTTCTCGGCGCCCGTGACGAGCCCTCCTCGTTCAGCGGCGCTGCGTTAGGCTTCCCGACCCGCCGTCCTCTCGTAGAGCTCGACCCCGACGAGCCCGGATGTCTCCTCGTCGAGCAGCGCGTCGAGCGACCCATCGTCGACCGATGCGATGTTCGCAGACGCTGCTCGTGTCCCTTTCGTCGATGATTTGTTGTTTAGTCGCCTGAAATCATATGACGACGCGTGGATCGTGTTCCTCTATGTGTCTGTCAATTTGTGCAAGAAATTATGTGTCACCTCCTTATGCGCAGCTACTAAACCCTATGGGCTTATTAAGACCGCCAAAGGCGGATCGTTGTTCGTCGGAGATTGGTTTGTCCAACTGCGCTTAAGGCCCTTGATCTGGTTTTCCCAGCCCCCATACAACGCTCTTGGAATAAGTGTTGAAGTGGTTATTGCCCAAAAGTTTCTGACAATCTATGCGCTGTTTAGGAACATGAATTACTACGACATGAACGCGCCGTTTCTTGAGAACTTCTTCAGCGCCGTTAAAGATGCGGCGCTGAAACTGTCCATGGCGATCGTGGGCGAACACGCGATACATGTGTTGTGCAAGAAGAGGGGGAGTGAGGGCGAGATGAAATCCTCCGCGAGTGATATTCGAGAATAGGTTGAGAATGAACGACCAGTTGCTCGAATGGGCACAATTTCCGTCAGCACAAGTGGTCCGCGCCGCTTGTTATTCTATGGATCTACTCGATCATTAGGAGGTTCTATGGATACTAGTGAGTTGTACGCCGAGGTTATTGATCGTGACCGTATTGAGGTGTTTGTTAGCTCTTCGATGCGTGATGAAGGTGATTTTAACTGGCAGCCGCTGAGGGATGAGCTTAATCGCGCTTTGTTGAAATCGGATATCTTTAAACCCTTCGCCATCGAGTCCCATGCGAGCATTGAACCATCATCGTCTTATTATCTTAATCGCTTAGTGCAGAGCGACATAGTGATCGGGATCATACGATCAGAATTGAGGCCAGGAACTAGTAACGAGCTATATCGGGCTATCCAGCTCAGAAAGCCACTCATTCTCGTTAAGCTTGAAGGCGAGACATCGTCGGATATCGAGTCTCTGTTTCGTTATGTTTGGGAAATGGATGCGTGCACATACGTCGAATTGCCGAGTGATTCAGGTCTCGTTTCTTATCTGATGAATCAGCTTAATAATGTGATGGTTGATTTGTTTCACAATCGACGATTTGAAATTGAAGATGGTAAACCGGCGGTTTTTGCAGACATTGCTCCAATCTCTATTCCCGAAGTTGTTCTTGATGCTTTTGGCGCTTCTGTCGCCTTGATTTCAAAAAAATTTAACTACCATGCTGAATGGCTTGAGAGAAAGTCTGACAATCCTCACCTGTTCTTCCTTGGTGAGAAGGCGGTTGAGTGGCTACTTTATGGCACCCGCTTTTCGGTCGGTGCATTCAAGGCTGACATTCAAGAGATTATGAAAGACAGCGGCATTCCCAGAGACACTCTTTCGCTAAGGCTTGACGCCCTCGATGCTTCTATTGAAGGTCGCTATTCCAAGTGCTATGAACTTCTCCAACGTGCCTGTGACTCAATTGAATCGAAAGACTGTTGGGCTTATGGTAATTGTTTAATTGACAAGCGGACTGTCGCTGGCATGCTTTCCGAATATGGATTTGGCACCCAGTGGTCAATTCAGAAACAAATTGATGCACTCTCCACTCCAGCCTATATTCCCCTTGCGCTTAAGTTCGAAGAGGAGGTGGGGACTGCTGTCTTAAACGCTTCGAGAGAGGCGAGGGCGGTTAATCCTTACACAACGATTCGACATGACGCTAGCCTTGCTTCCGTCATGTCGAGTATATCGTGTTTGTTATTTAGTTCAATATTATGCGGGAGTATATCGAGCGCCCTATATTCTCGCAGCTTGCTTGCTAATTCGCTTATCGACTACTCCTCTATTTACAATCGGCCTGAACTTGAGCTCGAGGGAATTAAGCTGCTTGTTCTTCAGGGGGATGCTAAGGGCTTCGAGAATAGGTTTGCTTATAAGAGCGATGGTTTAAGGTCATATCTCCCTTCGTGTGCCGAGGAACTGTGGCATCTGACTTCTTTAACGGCCCAGGCATATCGTCCGAGTATGAGTTCCGTCGTCATTAAGGAGTGTGCGCCTTATTTTTCGGATGATACTATTTGCGATGTCTGGAACACGTTAAACGTTGCAGATGATTTTCGGCAATGTGAATCAAAATGGATTAAGGCGATCGGCATGATCAAGATGCGGGTTGATGAGAAGTCGCTTGTAAGCCTACTTTGTCAGGTTGTCGAGCAACATTTATATACCGTCGCTTCTGATGTGTCGAACGTTATTGCCGGAATGGATTTAGACAAAATCGACAATGGGCTCGTTGATCAACTTGGCAGTTGCCTTAAATCGAATTCCGATGAACTGCTTAAAAACAATTTTTCTGCTGGCGTATTCGGATGTGTTGAGAAGTGTTGTGGCTTTTCTATTTTGAGTGAAGAGCAAGTGGAGCGCCTTTCCACTGTTGAGCGGGGTTGTTATTTAGACAATAAATCTCCTGCATGCAATACGGAGATGGCTTGCATCGATGAATTGCGCAGGCAATTTGATTTGAATAATCGTTCTGATTTTCACTCAGGGTTTTCCATTCGTCTCTCTTCTTTGCTATGTCGCTCACTCGATGATGTCCCTTCTGAGTCATTTAGCGCATCTTTGGCTAGCGTGCTGGAGCATTGTCTTAAAGAGCTTCCGGCATATCAAGGATCACCCTGCTCCGCAGGAGAGGTTATGTCCGTATTAAATAAGTTTGTATGTCGTTGCGTGTGTGATGGAAAGGCACTTCCCGTCGGTTGGACGGATTTAATTTCTGAACTTCCGGACGAGTGGCCCGAAGATCCGGTATTTAGAGAGCCTACATCAATGGACTCATGTGCATGGTCTGTAAGATGCTTAGCTCTAAAAGTTGCTATCGGCTTTGCAACAGACATAGAGTTCCTGACATTTGGTATTAAATTTGATGCTCTTACTGCCGCCGGTCAGCGTGCGTTTTTAGAAGTACTTGAGCAGCTGATTGTTTGTAATGCTATCTGCGATCAATACTGTGGCGTCGTTTCTGCAATCTGTTCGAGCGTTATGCTTAGTGAAGACTCTGCGGTGCGTGCAATATTGCTTGATAGCGTTGCTGCGGGCTATCGTAGATGGGAAGCGAGCTTTTTTTGCGATTTGGCGTTTCAATCGTTACACGATGTTTCCCCTAATGTTGCATTTAAGCTTGTGCGCTTATGCAAGGAGGGCAAATTCGATGATGCTACTCTCGAGCAGAAGTTACTTGGTGAGCTCTCTAGTGATTCCAACTGGTTTATTCGCTGGCATGTTGCGAATGGCTAGGCGTAGCCTCTCTGCCTGAGCATTTGCTTGTTTGGGGACAGCTGAATATCTCGAGATAGTACCGCCATTATCATGTTATGGCGTTGAGCCACCGCTTCATTAAGCTGGGGCTCTTGGTTGTCAGTGGCTGTCCGGGAGAGCCTCTCTCGCTATCTTAACGACTGTTTCGTTGGGTGTGATAAGGGAAAGATCGAAGTGGAAGTGAAAAAGGTGATTGAGGAGCTGGGTGATTGATGGTCTGAAATAAATATCAGCTCACATGTTCATGGGGTTCATGTTTATTGGTCATGAAATCATGATTACCTAATAATGAGATTATTAATATAAATGCTGTTGATTGATATGGAGGACTTGGAAAGTTGGGCGCAATGGCTGTTGTGGAAGATACTTTTAACATTGAAGATGAGGATGATTTCTCCTCCTCTATTTTGGATTATCGCGATCTGTCCCTTTCTTCATCTGACTGGACGGTTGAAACTCTATTCGGTCAAATGAAAAAGGGAAATATTGATGTCTCGCCAGAGTTTCAGCGAAGGCAAGTCTGGGACGCAAATAAACAAACTGCTTTCATTGAGTCTTTGATTCTTGGTATTCCTGTTCCCCAAATTGTAATTGCTCAGAACAACCAAGAGCGGGGTAAATATATCGTCCTCGACGGTAAGCAGCGCCTCTTGAGCATAATGCGTTTTTATGATGGCGATCTCCGCTTGGGAAAGCCTGAGCTGCTGAAGGAACTGAAGGGGCATACTTACGGTGAGATGGATGATGTTTACCGTGATGCTATCGATAACTCTACAATTAGAGCCGTTAGGTTGTCTGGATGGAATAACGATTCGGTTCTATACACGATATTCCATCGATTGAACAGCGGGAGCGTCTCTCTGAATACGCAAGAGCTGCGATTTGCATTAATGCCTGGTCCATTTACTAGGTTTGCTTCGTCTTTTACAGACCATGACTTTGAATTTGCTCGGCTATTTAGTGAATCTGCTGATGGCCCTGATTTCCGAATGCGCGACATTGAATTACTTACGCGGTATTGTGGAATAGTACATAGGCCTGATTTATACACGGGCAACCTCAAGGAGTTTCTCGATCAAACTACGGCATGGCTAAATGACTTAGACTCCGATCTTACTTACCAGTCGTATGCTGGTGAAGTGGTTAAAGCTATATCTCTGTATAGGGATGTTTACTGCTTGATTGGAGCGAACTACGGCGAAAAGATGGCCCCCTTTACTCTTTTGCAAGATGGAAAGAAACCGCGTTTTAACCGGGCCGTTTTCGACGCACTCTGTTTTGCTGCGCAGGACGTAAATATCCGGGGGGCAATTGCCTTTAACAAGAAGGAGGTGGCGACTGAGCTTGGACGAGTGCTTTCCTCTCCGGGTTTTATAGACGCATGCTCTGTTTCCACTAAAACCAAGAGGTCACTGATTGCAAGGATTGCGATCTGGAGCGATGCGTTGTCTGGGCTTTTGGGGATACCGGTTAAGAAGCTGGCTCTCGATAAGGATGGGAAAGTAATCGTTGACCGTTAGATTTGATCGTCTGCATTCAAGGAGCATTTCTCTTAGAGATCGATATCTGCCCGAGAAGCCAAATGAAATCGGTGACTATAGCGAAGAACAGCAAGACGATGCGCGTGCTTGCATTTTGCTCGTCCATGCTGAAGTTGAGTCTTATCTGGAGGAGCTGGCAGAGGAGCTTTGCGCCCATGTTGGGGAGCTCATTGCTAAAGAGCACTACGATTCATTAACAAGTTCTTTCTTGTATTTTTATGGGGCCAGGACAAATGAGATAAAAGATGTTAAGTCTTTAGAAGATGTTGCCAAGGGTGCTGTTGCCCTGCACGGAAGGGTGTTACATGGAAACAACGGCATCAAATCCAAAGACATTTCAAAAATGTTTAACCCATTTTTCGTGGGCGGAATCGATTTGGGTGCGTCGTTGGAGCAGGCTCTCGATTCATTTGGGGCGTTACGAGGAAAATGCGCCCATTCTTCCTTTATCGGTATAAGCGAGGATATTAACTGTTATGAAATTCGCGAGCAGGTGAATTGCCTGCTAAGTCATTTGAGGAGATTCGATTCGCGGTTTAACGATTATGCTCTGTAAGGGTGTGCGTTTTTAACAAATCAATGATCCTGGCCGATAGGCATCGATGTCGTCCTTCTTTCGTAAATTGATCGAAGCGGTCTTGGGCTCGTATTGCTCTAGCCCTCAGCCCACTTGTTCTGCTCGTCCATCTCATCCGGTTTAGACGTGTCCGGGTCCTTCTCGTCCCGCTCGTATTCCACTATATACTTCAGTCTGGCTGTCACCGGCGTTCTTGGCGTGATTTCCTCTGCTACTGCTGGCTGTGCGATGATGCCATCCGGCGATTGTCTTGAAGTGTGCGAAGGCGTTCAAATTAGAAATTGCTCATTTAAGATTAGTTTTATAATTAATGAATCTTCATCATGCCCTATTTATCTCATTGCCGTATTTTAAGAAAGAGGCTTCTATTGGCGCTATCTTACAGACAACCTGCAAAAAATGAAGCTCGTTATCAGGCACTTTCGCATGCTGTATGTATGCTTACATCGAGACGTGGTGCCTCGGCATGCGTTGACTGCACATACGTTAATGACTTGAAGCATCATTTTATCTTGGATGAACCGGATGGTTTACAAGCAAAGGAAGCCGCCCATATCACCCCGCAAGGACTAGCCGATTGGGTCGCATTGTGGGAATCCTGCGTTGGTTCACGGAAGGCATCTGACCTAAAAGTCTGTTATTTAGCGGGTCCTGAGCCGTCGAATGACCTTAAGGAGCTTATCTCTCTAGGTGTTTTGCCTTCGAATATATGGGCGTTTGAATCTGAGCAACGAACATTTAAATCTGCGCTTAATGATTTGTCTGATGGGCCGTTTAGCTCGCTTCATTTAATTAAAATGAAGGCGGAGTCATTCTTTGCATCGGTTCCTGTGTCATTCGATATTATTTATCTCGATAGCTGCGCCTCTCTAATTTCGGGGTCTTATGCCTTGCGCCTTGTTGCTGATTTGTTTAGATATCAACGTCTTCAGTCTCCCGGCTTTTTAATTACTAATTTTTGTGAACCCGATTTTTCCGATGATTTACTTTGCTCTCAATTTGCGAGTTTGATTACCCAAAGAAAAGTTGTTTCCGAAATTGCTTCGGCAGTCTCTTTTGAGCGAGCATGCGCCAATGTTTTTAATAGCTATGATTCCTATCGAAAAGACGCAATGGCTAATCTGCGTATTGGCTATTCTGATTTAATCACTATGTTGGTCGTTTCTGTTGCAACCACTGTTGCACCTTCGCTGAGGGCGACTAATTCAGCATTAAACAGAGTGTACGGACTTTCATCGGATGTTGGCAACGGAACCGCTTCACTCAATTATTTGTATAAACGAAGACATGAATCCCTGCTCTGTCTTTTGTCTGTTGATAGATGGTTGCCTGCCAGTATTGCAGATGACGCCAGAGATCTTAGGCGGCTACTTCTTAAAGAACTTGCGGGGGCACAGCAGCAGTCTGTTGGCGTACTGGATTCTCTTGAGCGTCTTTGGGCTATTAGGGATTCAGAGGTCTTGCCTAATGGGGCGTCATGTGAATGCCTAAGGGGCCTTACTAAGTGTTTTGCATTTCATGATAAGCCGTCTTCAGAGCTGGGGGTTGATTTGGCGTTTTGTCAGTTGACTCATCCGATGTTTCCCTCCGTGCAATCAATTAAACGTTTTGAGTACATCGCAAAGACTAAGAAAATGTACTTGGATGTAATTCCATTTGACAGCTGTAGGTATATTTTCGACTTGATTCCTTTGCCGCCGCAAATTAAAGATGCGTTTGAAGATTGTGAGCGGCAATATCTATTTAGATTTGCGCTAGATGGCTTGGTTAAACAGAGGTTGGATTACTCTACCGATTATTTCTATTCAGGCTCTGTTATCGCCGACAGTGTGCCAGGGTTTGAGAAAAAAGTGTTTCCAGACAGGAATTTGGTGGGGTGATAATTCGATGACCGCGTACAACCTCGATGTATCAGAAATAGCCAATATTTTCAGAGATAGTTTGAATGTTCAGCCGTTGTCAAAAACTGTAGCGGGTATTTTCGCTAACGATCGTTTTAGAAAGAAGGTGGATTACGCACCATTTTTCCAGAGGAATTATGTCTGGGACAGATCCAAGGCAACTTATTTCATTGAGAGCGTGATTCTTGGTACTGAAATCCCGCCGATTGTATTATTCAAAGATGGGACTTTGTATGAAGTAATTGACGGCAGACAAAGATATGAAACTCTGCTTAAATTTGTAGAGGGATCACTTTCGCTAGATTCTGGCGGATTGAAGCGGTTGAGACACCTGGCCGGTCTCCATTATGCTGATCTCCCTCAGCAAGTTAAAGACAGTTTTGATGAAACTAAGTTGAGACTGCTTATCTTTAGCGTTGTAAATGAACCGAAAATGACATCTCGACAAAAGGATAAGGTTAAGCGTGAAATTTTTAACCGCTATAACTCTGGAGTAACGTCTCTTAAGCGAGAAGAAGTTGAGAGAGCGGAATACGATTCCGACTTGGTAACAAATTATTTCTACCAAAGATTCGAAGCCGATGAGGATTTCCTTGCTAGCTGCGAAGCCCTATTTAATGCTTCCACAAAAAAGAAGGCGCCCCTAAGAGATAGGATCAACAGCCTGCTGTCGAGAGTAAGGGCGCTTTTGACTATGAGGTTTATACCCATACATAGCTATGCTTATGGAAAAGGGAAGAATGATATTGTTGCAACGTTCTATTCGACTAATGTGTCGCAGTGTGCACCTGATGAGCTATTTGAGAATTTTCGATCCCGTGTCAATAAGCTCACCATGCTGTGTCAGTTATTAAGCGGCTCAATGATTTTAAAAAACAATCGTTTGGTGAACGAGACGGCATACTGGGCGCTATCGATAGCTGAAGATGAATATAATAAGGGTCCCTTATTCGACCTCCGTTCTTTCGCGGATACTCTCCTGACGGTGGATAGCGATGAGTCGATTTGGGAAGGTTTGCCGGCGGCATATCATGGGATTGAAAGAACATTTGCCTCGCAGGGAAGTCATTACGATAAGGCCATTATTGCCCGATATGGTTTAGTTGCCAGATGTGTTAACCGAATGATCGACATCGATTTCTCTAAGCATCTTGATGATAGGGTTCGATACAAACAGTTAATGAATGGCGTGAAAAACGCGGACGATTATGACTTTTTGCGTTTGCCGAAGCCTGATCCGCGCTCGGAGTCCATTGACGACATTCTTGTTAATGTACAAAAGAATCGTTTTCTTATTAGGCCAGCTTATCAGCGGTCTGAAGTGACTGACACCGCAAAAGCGTCTTACTTAATCGAAAGCATTATTTTGGGGATAAGGATTCCGCCCATCTTTGTTTACAAAAGAACGGATGGCGTTTCTGAGGTTGTTGATGGTCAGCAGAGACTTTTATCGATCATTGGCTTTCTTGGAAAGTCTTTTATCGATGAGCATGGCGTAGCTCGGCAGTCTCAAAAGAATAGCTTTAGGCTTAAAGGTTTGAGAATCCTTAAAGAACTCAATGGATATTCTGCTGCGCGTGTCCAAGATGAATATCCAGAATACTATGACCGAATCCTCGATTTTGGAATCGATGTCATTGAAATCGACGGCTATTTGAACCAGGATTTCAGCGCCATTGATCTTTTCCAAAGATTAAATAGTCGTCCTCTTCCCATCAGACCCAATTCATTTGAGATGTGGAATTCATATATCGATAGAAAGATAGTTGATAAGGCCAAAGCTATCGTTCGCGATCATTTTGGGGAGTTTTTCAGGCTACAAGATCCTCGCATGAAAAACGAAGAACTAGTTACAATGCTGGCCGCGACGAATTATCAAGCCGTATGTGATGGCATAAAGCTAAGCGACAGTTTTCTTATGTTCGTCCGCGATGGCAAACTTAGCGTGCGAGTTAGGGATGCAAGCAAAATTACGCGCGTTCTAGATACGGCTTCGGATAACGATGTTGACGGCTTTCTTTCGTCAATGGAACGGGTCAACGATTTTCTAAATAAGCTATCCATTCTTGCAGGGGATCGATTTGACGGTTTAAAAGCCATTGTGTCATCTGGTTCAACTACTTGGAAGCGCGCTATTTCTAATAAGGAAGCTTATCTCCTCTGGTTGCTTTTGGAGAAAGCTGACCTTGACGGGCTGAGGAGACACACCACAGATATTAGGTCCGTGCTTTACGAAGTTTTTTGTGAAGAAAAGTCTGAAAAATACAGTTATGAGCCCCATCTCTTTGTTGAGGAAAAATCCGGGGAGATTGCCAAGATAACTCTTAGGGATTAAGAATATTGAAAGTAATCGCATATTATGAGGGCGCCGTTATTATGGAACGGCACCGCTGATATTGCGCATGGGCACCAGGGCCAATGTGGCCCCGGTGCCCTTTTGTTGCTAGCGGTTCGCCGATGGCTCCGTCCCTAGTCGTTCCCCTTACAGGGTTTCGCCTTACAAATTTTTAATGTCAGTTGTTTGTTATCCTGTTCCTTAATACAGAATGACCGTTGGGGGCGTTATGCACGATAAACCATGGCTTACTCCTGAACAACAGATTTAGCATTTGGAACGTAAGGGCGTAGCGTTCAACTTGATGAGTAAACAAGAAGCTCTGAGTTATTTAAAACATAACAATAATTATTTCAGGCTCCGCTCGTATCGATGCGGCTTTGATAAGGTCGTTGGTGGAGTAAATGATGGCAAGTATATTGGTCTCGATTTTGCCATGCTTCAGGATCTGTCTGTTATCGACTATGAGTTGATGCAAGTCTTACTGCCCATGACAATCGATATCGAGCACTTTTCAAAATTTGAGCTGCTTGAGAGGCTTGGTCGTGACTTCGTTGATACTTATGAGATTGTCGAGCAGTACCTCAGTGGCAAAAGATGCTCACAGTATGAGGGCGTATCGGGCGGAAGCTTGACGCGCGAAATTGATTCAAGGTTAAACAGCTGCTATATCAATGGTCTTGTTTCGGCTTATAGGGAAACTGGCTATCCAGTCTGGGTTTTTACAGAGTTGATTACTTTCGGAACTTTCATTGATTTTTGGTTCTCGGTTTCTCGCTATCTTCATGATGGGGAATTTATAAAACGCGCCTATGAACTGCAAGCTATGAAGGGCCTTAGGAATGCCTGCGCGCATAACAACCGCATTATTAATGATCTGAAATCAGGCAAGCCCAGGTATAACGTTTCGTATGACGTAAGAAATGTTGTGACGGGACTTAAGTTCCAAGATGTGAATGTTAAGGCCAAGCTATCAAACGAACGTCTACAGCATATTGCGACTACGTTATACCTTCACAGTACTATGGCTTCAACCGGGGTAAGGACTAATAAAGGAAAACAGCTGCGCAGGCTTGTTGAGAGAATGTATCGCAACGAGATCTACTATCTTCGCAACGACCAAATAAGAACCGGTTTCGCTTTTATTAGCGGCCTGAAAAATGGCTGGTTTGTGAATTAGAAAATAGTCTCTTTTGGGAAACAAGACCATAAATATAATTGACGACTACAATACAAAGAAGGTTAATTCCTTCTTTTCGGGGACGCATCCTCTGGGTGTGTCCCCGTTCTCTTTTCATTGAGTAAAACGGACTGTCCGATTGAAACGGGGAACTCCTCATGAGTTCAGTGTTTGTTGGTGCGACCCAATTATTCAACATCCACGTTGCTAGTCGTTTTTGGGCGTGATCGCTATTTCGTGTAGGCGCTAGGGCCGGCGTGGACCCCTGCAAAATCCGATGGCTATATTTCAGTCAGTTCTCTTATCCTTATTATGCTGTTTCATCGCGTTGATGTTGATTGAAGGTTGTTGCATATGGTCTTTCAAGGATTTCCTGTTTCCGATCCTCCGGAAAACTGGAAGGAGATGGAGAGGTCCGTTGCACAGATTCTGATAGCTTCTGGAATGGATGCTGAGGTTCAGAAAACTATTACCTTGGCGCGAGGAACTGTAACCGTTGACGTTTTTGCTCAGCCCAAAAAGATCTTGTATGGGCCAATTATATGCGAATGCAAATATTGGAACACAGCTGTTCCTCAGGAAAAGGTGTTTGCATTTAGCCGGGTAGTTGGTGATAGTGGCGCTTCACTTGGGTTGTTGATTTCGCGATTTGGGTTTCAAGAGGGGGCTATTAATGCTGCGCGATATAGCAATATTAAATTGCTTTCATGGCCTGAGTTTATTGAGTATATAAAGCCCTTCTGGCTCTGTGAGACGACAAGGCGTTGTTTAGGCTTTGGGCAGATTTTGCTGAGATATGCGGATCCCCTGGATGTTCCGACTCATCTTATCGGCGATCAAGGGCGTGCGGAATATAAAAAACTCCTTTCGGAATATCGCGGGCTTGTTCAACTGCTGGCTTCGTTGAATATCGAGGTTGTTTCTCAGGTAGAGTATCCTGCAATGTTGCGAGATGGTGACATGGTGTGCGCTGCTGATGCTTTTGTAAACAACTATGCGGACATGCTTCAGGTAAGGACTGCGGATCAATTGTTCACTTTCCTTGTCGATGCTTGCGAGCAGGCAGTTAATGAATTTGATAAGGTATTTAACGGATTCGATTTGGATGATACCCCCTATGATGAAGTCTCTAAATATGCGGGCGATCTGATCGATGGTCTATTCCCGGAAGGGCATTCTTCGTCCAGTAGCTCTAGCGAAAACGAAATCTCGCGTATTCAATTTGAGCACCAAAATGCACGAGCGGACTTAATTAGATGGATAAGGAAGACAGTAAGGACAGCGTGATGCGTAATTTGATTCGCAAATAAACACCGCATAGCGGAACACGTCCCGCGCCCTTCTATATGATTTCCAGCTGCTAAACAACAAATCATTGACGAGGGGGGGCGGGACGTGTCTGCGAACATCGTAGCAGTCGGCAAGGGGTCACTACGCAAGGACATAAGGAATCTGGTGAGGCGGACCGTCGAGGAGATGCTCAACGCGCTACTCGACGAGTTTGAGTACGAGCGGCTTTTCATAAGATCCTTCCTAATATATTGAGGCCGACAAGTGGCAGCGTACGTGCGCTGCTCTTTATTGTGTGGGACTCAGGGGAGGGGTGGCGTGATGGTCGAGATGTTGCTGACGAATGGGGGCGGAGCTGGTTGCGGCCGTTATAGAAGCCATTTTTTTGCACGCTCCCGCTGTCACGCTGTTTTGCTTTCTCTGAACAATCCGTAGCCATCATGTTTCTCAGATTATAAACAAGAAAACTGTTTATAATTGAATTGTCTAAGAGGAGGTCGCTTTGAAACTTCTTAAATTAAGAATTGATGGGGTCACGCTGTTTAAGGACAAGCGTTTGGAGCTTGATTTTATTGCCGCTGATCGCGTTTTGAGCGATGAAGAAGGTAATTTCGCCGATGTGTTCCCGCTGCCGGTGGGATCCTCGCTCTATTCTCAGAATGTAATGGGCGTTGTTGGCGTAAACGCATCCGGTAAGACAACGACTCTCAACCTTGTGCGCTTTGTGCTTGGCTATATGTCTGGCAGCTTTGTTATGCGACGCTTTGCAACTGGTTCCGATGTTCTCGGAAACTTGGAGCGCCAGGTCAATGTGACCTGTGTATTTTATGAAAAAGGTTCGGTATATCTTATTGAATCTCAACTTCATAAAGCGGATGGCGAAGCCGCAGATGATACTTCTTTTGCGGGATCGCTTACATTTGAGAACGAATGGCTTTGGAGATGTCCCACATCGCGCGTCTCTAGAAAGGTCGTTTTGAATATCGAGCATCTGAAGGATGTTTCTGAGCCTATTCTGGTTCGTGAGGGGCCTGATGATGGTGACCTTGTTCTTAACGATGCCCAACGAACTTTCCTGGATGACAACATGTCAATCGTGTCTGTCATCACGGGTAAAAAGATGGTCTCGGTGGAGTCCCCCGAGCGCACGCTGCCTTTGACGAGCTTGCCAACCCCTGTTGTTCAGGCTTTTGATCCGAGTGTTGAATATCTTGTCTGGAACAAGGAAAACCAAGTGTTCCATCTTAAGTTTAAGGGTGAGCGAGCGGAGCGAGTGATGAATGTCGCGATCGCGACTTCTGTTCTGTCAAATGGAACGATCTTGGGCGCTGAGCTGGTCAATCAAGCGATAACCGCTCTCAGAAATGGGGGCTATCTGATTGTGGACGAGATTGAAACGGGTCTTAATAGATCACTTGTTGGCACAGTGATTGAGCTTTTTGCTTCTCCCGTTACGAACCCCCATGGGGCAACTTTGCTCTTTTCGACTCATTACTCGGAGCTCCTTGATGTGCTGAGACGTAAAGACAATGTCTTTGTTCTTGTGCGCGACGATTCGTTTAAGACAGAGCTCATCAAGTATTCCGAGCGTATCAATCGGATTGAGAACAAAAAGAGCGATGTGATTATCAACAATGTAATCAAGGGATCTATGCCTAAGTACCCCGACGTTCAAGCGATGCGCGAGTATGTTTGCGAGCACATCAATGGGTGATCAGGCAAAAGATATTCTATCAAGTCGTTTTGTCTTGTTTAGCTGTGAAGGAACTGCAGAGGGTGTCGTTATTCAGGTGCTGTATGACAACGATTTGTTGATCGTCCCAAGAGAACGAGTGGTCAAAGATGCCCTCATTGTTGATCGTCCTTACACGCGAAAACGCAAGGCTTCCGAAATTGCAAACGACTATTTCTCGATGAACTACGAGACTGCTGGGGCTGAAGGACTTGCGGTCGCACGGATTGTGGACAGCAGCGCTCCCAAGTTTGAGTTTCCAAAGCGCAGGCAGAACGGCACTAAAGTGCTGAGTTTTGTTACGCGGCCTGAGGTCGAGATGCTTGTGATTCACGCCGAGGGTGCCTATCGGGATTGGGAGAACGCGACCAGAAGGGATAGACAACTTAAGCCTAATGAATTCTGCAAGCAGCGTCTTGGACTAGGCAAAATTAAAGAGAAGGACTTTCTTGAGGAATATTGGGGCAACGGCGCAAGACTTATAAAAGCAATTAAAGCTCATGCCGAGACAAGCAAGCGGAAGAATGGAGAGCTTCTGCTGGTCGACTTGTTGAAATAGCAGATGAGTAATTGCCAGATCGAGTGCAAAGGCTAGAACACAGTGTGCTCGACATGTTTAGAATTTGCCGCATACTTCCGGTTTTTTGCCTCTGTGGCAGGCCGTGTCCACTTATATCCTCCGCTAGATAATGGACAGAACAGCTAGTTCCGTCTCCATACTAAAACGCCGGCAAAGGCGAAATTGCTCCTGCCGGCGTTAGCGTGCCTGCTTGTGCTGTTTTCGGCTCGCGCAGAGGCCCGTTTTGGACCTTTACGCCTCAGTGGGCTCCACGCCCAGCTCGTTGCGGACGAGCTCGAAGGCCGCGGCGATGGCCTTGTCCATGTCGTAGTACTTGTAGCCGCCCAGGCGACCGGCGAAGACCACGTCGCCCTCCTGCGCCGCCAGCTCCTCGTACTGCTTGTAGAGGGCCTCGTTCTTGGCGTCGTTGATGGGGTAGTAGGGCTCGTCGCCGGGCTTCCAGTCGGCCGGGTACTCGCGCGTGATGACGGTCTTGTCCTGCGTGCCGAACTCGAAGTGCTTGTGCTCGATGACGCGCGTGTAGGGGACCTCGCGCTCGGTGTAGTTGACCACGGCCACGCCCTGGTGGTCGGCCTCGTCGAGCGTCTCGGTCTCGAAGCGCAGGCTGCGGTACTCGAGCGTGCCCAGCTTGAAGTCGTAGAACGCGTCGATGGGGCCGCAGTAGACCGTCTTGGCGGCGATATCGGGCTCGGCGGCGGCCAGTTCCTTGTACTCCACGCCGCAACGCACCTCGACGCCCTCGAGCATGTTGGCGACCATCTTGGTGTAGCCGCCCATGGGGATGCCCTGGTAGCGGTCGTTGAAGTAGTTGTTATCGTAGGTGAAGCGGCAGGGAAGGCGCTTGATGATGCTCGCGGGCAGGTCGCGGCAGTCGCGGCCCCACTGCTTCTCGGTGTAGCCCTTCACGAGTGTCTCGAAGATGTCGCGGCCGACGAGGGACAGCGCCTGCTCCTCGAGGTTGGCCGGCTCGCCGATGTTCTCGGCGGCCACCTGCTCGGCGATTTTTGCCTTGGCGTCCGCCGGCGTGACGACGCCGGGCCACATCTTGGCGAAGGTGTTCATGTTGAAGGGCATGTTGTACATGTTGCCGTGGAAGTTGGCGACCGGCGAGTTGACGTAGTTGTTGAACTCGGCGAAGCGGTTGACGTAGTCCCAGACGTCCTTCATGGAGGTGTGGAAGATGTGCGCGCCGTAGCGGTGGACCTGGATGCCCTCGACGTCCTCGGTGTAGATGTTGCCGGCGATGTGGTCGCGGCGGTCGATGACCAGGACCGACTTGCCGGCGCGCTTGGCGGCGTTGGCGAAGACGGCGCCCGAAAGGCCGGCACCGACGACGAGGTAATCGTACTGGGACATGGATATGCTCCTTTGTATGTCAATCGAACAGTTACTTAAGTTTTGGGACAAACAAACCTGATTATTTTGTCCCAAGGATTAGTGTAGCAGATGCCCTTTCAGCAGCTCCAACGCATGGGCGTAGCCCTGGAGGCCTTCACCGGTGATGGTGGCAAAGCAGGCCAGGCGGGCGTAGCTTACCTGGCGGAAGTCCTCGCGCGTTTCCACGGCGCTGATGTGGACCTCGACGGCGGGGATGGCAACGGCCTTGAGGGCGTCCAGGATCGCCACGCTGGTGTGCGTGTAGGCTGCCGGGTTGATGACGATGCCGTCGACCTTGCCGTATGCCTCCTGGATCTTGTCGACGATGCTGCCCTCGTGGTTGGACTGGAAGACCTCGACCTCGTCGAAGCCCTGTGCGGCGCCGGCCTCCTTGCAGATCTGGACCAAGCGGTCGTAGTTGTCGCTGCCGTAGATGCCCGGCTCGCGAATGCCGAGCATATTGAGGTTAGGGCCGTTGATGACGAGAGCTTTCATGGTTGCTTCCTTTGCGGTTGGTTAGCGTAGCCGGTCTTTTGGTCTTCGACGTTTGCCCAGATAAAACCTGCCAAAATAAACCTGTCCCTTTTTAGTAGGTTTTAGAGGGTGTCGAGGAGGGCTCGGGCGGTGTTGGCTGCGCAGTCGCGCGAGTCGATGATGTAGTCGGCCCAGGCGCGGTAGCGTGGCATGCGCTGCTCGGCCAGCTTGTCGATACCGTCGCGGGCGGTGATGGGGCGACCCTTGTGGGCGAGCTCATCGAGCTTACGGTTGAGCATCACAATCTGACTGTTCTGGTGCAGCAGCGGGTAGTTCTCGTCGCGCGTGACCACGCCGCCGCCGGTGGAAAGCACAAGGCCGCTGCGCTTGGAGATGTCGGCCAGGGCCGCCGTCTCCTGCTCGCGGAAGGCCGGCTCGCCGCGCTCGACGATAAAGTCGGCACAGGGCATGCCAAGGCGCTCCTCGAGGGCGCGGTCCAGGTCGATATGCTCGCGGCCGGTAAGAAGGGCGATCTGCTCGCCCACGCGGGTTTTGCCCGAGCCCGGCATGCCGATCAGCGCGATGTTCTGCTCATGGCGGGACAGGCGCTCCGTTACGCCCCGGATGCGCTCGCGCGGGGTGACTTGGCCGGTATAGCGCTCGACGGCCTGTGCCGCCTGGGCCACAAGCATGAGCAGGCCGCCGATGCAGGGGATGCCGCGACGCTCGGCCTCGAGCATGAGCCCCGTGCGGGCGGGGTTGTAGACGATATCGATGACGCCCTCGAGCGCGTTGAGGCCCTCGAGCGTGCAAGGCGCGTCGGGGCAGAGGGGGAACATGCCGGCGGGCGTGCAGTTGACGAGCAGTGCGGCGTCGGACTGCTGTGCGATGTTGTCGTAGTTGACTTCACTCGTGCGTCCCACGGGTACGACGTTCGCGCCCAGGTCGCCCAGCACCATGCTGGCCGTGGTGCCGGCGCCTCCGGTGGCTCCGAGCACGAGGACCTTCTTGCCGGCAATCTCCACACCCAGCTCCTCGACCAGGCACTGGAATCCGAAGTAGTCGGTGTTGTCGCCGCGCAGACGGCCATCGGGCAGACGCGTGATCGTGTTGACGTTGCCCATGCGTTCGGCGAGCGGGCTCAGCTCGTCTAGGTAGTCCATGACGGCGCGCTTGTAGGGAATGGTCACGTTGGTGCCCTCCCATTCATCGCCGGTCATAAAGGCCGCGAGGTCTTCGGGCTCGCGCTCAAAACGCACGTACTCAAGCCCCGCGAGCTCCTTGTAGATGGTCGGGGTGTAGCTGTGGCCCAGCACGCGGCCCAGCACGCCGTAGGGGCGGGTTGTGGCGACGTCGGTCATCTAGAGCACCTCCGTGTAGCTGCCAAAGTAGGTGAAGCTCTCGCACACGTCATCGATGGAATCGAGTAGGTCGTCGAGCGCCTTGCTGTCAAAGGGACAGTCCAGGTCAAAGTAGAACATAAACTCAAAGTCGCGCCCGGGGATGGGACGGCTCTCGAGCTTGATAAGGTTGATGTTGAGCGCATAGAAGCGCTCGAGCACGCGATAGAGGGCGCCCGGCTCGTTGGCCGTGGTGATCATGAGCGAGGTGCGGTTGGCGCCAGGGTAGACGCGCGGCTCGCGGCTGATGACGACGAAGCGCGTGTAGTTGTTGTCCGAGTCCTGAATGTTGGGCTCCAGCACCTTCAGACCGTAGAGTGCCGCACAACTGCGTGAGGCGATGGCGGCGACGTCGGTGCGCTCGGAGTTGGCGACCATTTCGGCCGACATGGCCGTGTTGAGATACTTGGTGGCGTGCAGGCCGTGCGCCTCGATAAAGCCGGCGCATTGCGCGATGGCCTGACCGTGGCTATAGACCTCACGAACATCCTGCAGCTTGGTGCCGGGCTTGACGAGCAGGTTGTGGTCGATCTTGAGGCGAAGCGAGCGCACGATGTGGAAGTCGAACTGCGCGAGCAGGTCGTAGACCGCGTTGACCGAGCCCGCGGTGGAGTTTTCGATGGGCAGCACGCCAAACTCGCAGAAGCCATCTCGCAAAGCGCGCATGACACCTTCGAAGGTCTCGAAGAACGCGATATCGGGCACGGCAAAGAGCTTGCACGCTGCGATCTGGCTGTAGGCGCCCTCGACGCCCTGGCAGGCGACGCTGGCAGTCTGGGGGAAGGGCGTATCGAAGGCCTCGGCCGTGGCATGGGCCTTTTGCGAGACCGTGATGCCCTTGAGCTCGTTGATATAGCGCTGCTGCTCGGCCTTGCTCATGCTCATGAGGAGTCGGAACAGCGTGATGGTCTGGGCCTCGTAGCGCTCGGGCGCGCGGCTGGCGAGGTTATTGAGCTTGGAGCGCTCGCGGGCGGGGTCGAAGACGGCCTTGCCCATCTCGATCTTTGACTTGGCGACCTCGGTGGCAATGTCCATGCGCTCGATAAAGCTGTTGAGGAGCGTGGTGTCGATGCCATCGATGGCCTGGCGGATGTCAGCAAGGTCCATAGGGACCCCTTTCGTGAATGGTTGCCTGGGGTAGTTAATTTGGGACGGGGCTATTTTAGCTACCCTTTGACTGTCGATGAATCGATGGGTGTCAGCGCAAATATCAACTGGCATATGGGGGGTAGCTAAAATAGCCCCGTCCCAA
>NZ_CAAKNY010000020.1:33403-127723 GCF_901212495.1 Collinsella aerofaciens
TTGGGGTTGGTGGACTAACGCTGTGCAGCGTCTTCTAGGAGGGCGTCCCAGATGGCCAGCGCTGCGGCTGCTTCGGCTACGGGGACGGCGCGCGGGACGATGCAGGGATCGTGGCGGCCGTGGACCGAGAGCTCGGCATTTTCCATGGCGTCCATGTCCACCGTCTGCTGCTCTCGGCCGATGGAGGGCGTGGGCTTTACAGCCATGCGCCACATGACGGGTGCCCCGGTCGAAATGCCGCCCAGGATGCCACCGGCATTATTGGACTCGACCTCGATCTTGCCGGTATCGGTGTCGATGCGATACGGATCGTTGTTCTCGCTGCCGCGCATGGCGGCGACGGCAAAGCCCATGCCAAACTCCACGCCCTTCACGGCGGGAATCCCAAACGCGATCTGCGCGATGCGGCTCTCGATGCCGTCGAACATGGGGTCGCCGATGCCCACGGGCAGGCCGTAGATACCGCACTCCACGATGCCGCCGATGCTGTCGAGCTCGTCGCGCGCGGCCAGAATCTCCTCGCGCATGCGACCGGCTGCAGCGGCGTCAATACACGGCAGGTCGTTCTCGAGAATCGCCTTGCGGTCGGCCTCGCGATAGACCATGTCGTCCATGGGCAAGTCGGAGATGCCGCCGATCTGCGCCACGTGCGCCATGACTTGAATGCCACGGGCCTCAAGCGCCTGCAGCGCGATGCCGCCGGCGATGCACAGGGGCGCCGTCAGGCGGCCGGAGAAGTGTCCGCCGCCGGCGACGTCGTGCATGTTGTGGTACTTCACTCGTGCCGGGAAATCCGCATGGCCCGGGCGGGGTTTGCGGCGCAGCTCGGAGTAGTCCTTGGAGCGCGTGTTGGTGTTCTCGATGATCGCGGCGATAGGCGCACCCGTGGTGTGTCCATCAACTATGCCGGCGATAATGTGGGCGGCGTCGGCCTCGCGGCGCTTGGTCGCGGTCTCGTCACGGCCGGGGGCACGACGGTCGAGGAAGGCCTGCAGCTGCTCCTGGTCAACGGCGATACCTGCCGGAATGCCATCGAGCGAGCAGCCGATGGCGGGGGAGTGCGACTGGCCGAAGATGCTTACGTGCAAGACGTTGCCAAAGGTCGAGGACATGCTATTCCTCCTCGAGCGTGACCTTGCCGCCCAACAGGCGGTAGTGGTCGAAGAAATCGGGATAGGACTTGTTGACGGCCTCGGCGCCGTGGATCACGACCTCGCCGGTGGCGCGGCTTGCGGCGATGGCGGCCATCATGGCGATGCGGTGGTCGTTGTGCGAATCGACCTCGCCGCCGGTAAAGGCATCGACACCCTTGATGATGAGGTCGTCGCCGGCAATGCGCACCTGCGCGCCCAGGGCGCTAAGCTCGCGGGTGGTGGTGACCAGGCGGTCGGATTCCTTGATGCGCAGGCGCGCGCAGTCACGGATGAACGTGCGGCCTTGTGCCAGCGAGGCAACGGCCGAGATAACGGGCACCAGGTCGGGGATATCGTGGGCGCTCATCTCAAAGCCAGCGAGCTTGTCGGACTGCACGGTGGCGGCGTTGGTGGAGCGCACGATGCGGGCGCCAAAGCGCGAAAGCGCGGCGAGCACGTTGCGGTCGCCCTGCGCGGAGCTCAGCGACACGCCCTCCACGGTGATGGGGTCGGTGCCGATGGCGCCGGCGCACAGCCAAAAGGCGGCGTTGGACCAGTCGCCCTCGACGATTGCGCTGCCGGGCGTGCGGTACGAGCCGCTGTTCACGCGGAAGTTCGTGACCTCGGGCTGGCCGTCCTTGGCCGGAATACGCTCGACGTTGACCTCGATGCCGAAGGCCTTCATGGCCTGGATCGTCAGGTTGATGTAGGGGCGGCTCTCGATGAGGCCGGTTACCTGCACGCAGGAGGGCTGGGCCAGCAGCGGGGCTGCCAGCAGCAGGCCGGAGATATACTGCGAGCTCACGTTGCCCGGGAGCACAAAGGTGCCCGGGCGCATGCGGCCGCTCGTCTTGAGCGGAAAACCGCCCAGCCCCTGCAGGTCGCAACCGGCGGCAATGATCTCGTCCGAGAGTGGGGAGAGCGGGCGGGCGCCCAGGCGGCCCTGGCCCACGAAGGTGGCCTCCGCGCCCAGCGCGCAGGCGACAGGCAGCATAAAGCGCAGCGTGGAGCCGCTCTCACCGCAGTCGAGCGTGCCGCCGGCAAGGGCCTTGAGCAGGCCAAATTCAACGCTCTTCATGGTGGGGTGGACCTGGAAGCCGTCCTCGACGATCTCGATGCGGGCGCCGAGCGCCGTGAGGCAGCGCACCGTGGCCTCGATATCGGCGCAGGTGGTATTGCAGGCGACGTGCGTCTCGCCGTTGGCAAGCGCGGCGCAGATGATGAGGCGATGCGCCATCGATTTGGACGCGATGGCGGGAACAGTGCCCTTGAGCGGGGAGGGGGTGATGCGGGCTAACATGCGGATGCGTCTCTCTTCTGGCCGAGGCCCTCGGCAATTAAATCGTGGAAGGTGGAAAGCGGCGTGCGGTCGATGCTGCAGCGGCCAATGCCGTGCGGAATTACCAGGTCGATGGTGTCGCCCGCGCGCTTTTTGTCGTGGAGTGCCTCGGCAAAGACGGCATCGGCATCTAGGTCACAGCGGGTCTTGAGGCCATGGCGGGCGCAAAGCTCCTCAATACGACCGGGCAGTGCAGCATCGCAGATGCCATGCAGGGCTGCGGCACGCGTGATGATGCGCATGCCAATCGACACGCAGTTGCCGTGGCCGAGCTCATAGTGCTCGCAGGCCTCGACGGCGTGCCCGGCGCTGTGGCCAAAGTTGAGGAGCTTGCGCTGATTGGTTTCGCGCTCGTCGGCAACGACCACGGCGCGCTTGATGTCGATATTGCGGGCGATGATGAGCGCCACACGGGCCACGTCGCGGTTGAGCAGCTCAAGCGTGAGCGGGGTCTTCTCCAGCTCGGCGAAGAGCTCGGGGTCGGCGATCACGGCGTGCTTGACGACCTCGCCGCAGCCGTCGGCGAACTGCTCGGGCGTGAGGGTGGCCAGGCATCCCACGTCGGCGATGACAACACTTGGTTGCCAAAAGGCGCCGGCCAGGTTCTTGCCGGCTGCCAGGTCGATGGCCGTCTTGCCGCCGACCGACGAATCCACCATGGCGAGCAGGCTTGTGGGAATCTGCACAAACTTGCAGCCGCGCATGTAGGTGGCGGCAACAAAGCCCGCCACGTCGCCCACGACGCCGCCGCCGAGCGCCACGATCACGTCGGAGCGCGAAAGCTCGTGCTCGGCCACAAACTCCAAGATGGCAACGTAGGTCTCGGCACGCTTATGGGCCTCGCCGGCCTCGAAGGTGCAGATGCTCACCTCGTAGCCTGCGGATTCGAGGCTCTGCTTAACGGGCATCTGATAGAGGGGGCCTACGTTGGTGTCCGTTACGATGACGGCGCGGGCGCCGCCGGCGGTGGCGCGTACGAGTGGACCTGCCTGCTCCAGCAAAAACGTGCCCACATGCACCTGGTAGGGGCGTGCGGTGTCGATATCGATGGTAATCGCCATAAGCTTCGGTCCTTTCGACCTGGCGTGATGGGTGGTCTAGTGGGAGGCCTCGTCGTCGAGCGCGCGCTTGATGCGGTCGCCCTCGGCAAGGAGATTCTCCAGATAGCGCTGGTCGCGGTCCTTAAGGGCACGGCTGTAGGCGGCGAGCGAGTCGATCAGATGGTCGATCTCGAAGGCGAGCGCATCGGCGTCGTCGATCATGAGCTCAGACCACATCTGCGGATTGAGGTGCGCCACGCGGGTGAGGTCTCGGTAGCTGCCGGCCGAAAAGCCGTGGTGGACCTGAGCGGTCGGGCTCTTAACGTAGGCGTTGGAGACGACGTGCGCGAGCTGGCTCGTAAAGGCGATGACGCAGTCGTGCTCGGCGGCACTCGTTACGCTGAACTTGCCAAAGCCCAGGGGACGTACCATCTCGCGCACCTGGCCCAAAAGCTCCAGCTTAAGTGCGTCGTCCACCGCGGGCGGTACAAGCACGAGCGGTGCGCCCTGGAACAGGTCGGCGCGGGAATGTGCGTAGCCCGAGAACTGCGTGCCCGCCATGGGGTGCGCGCCCACAAAGTAAAAACCGTGCTCGCGGGCAAGCTCAAAGGCGCGCTCGCACACGATAGCCTTGACGCCCACGGTGTCGATCACCACGGGGCCCATGATGGCCTCGGTATCGGTGGCGTCGGCGAGTGCCTGGGCGTGCGCCTCGAGCCATTCGATGCAGGCCTCTGGGTAGCATGCCAGCACGATGATGTCGCATTCGCCGAGCGTCTCGTCGTTGAGCTCGCCGGCAACGGTGCCCATGCTGGCGGCCGTCATGACGTCGTCATCGGGGTCCCAGGCCAGCACGCGGACGCCCGCCTGCGCATAGCCGCGGGCAAAGCTGCCGCCGATGAGGCCCAGGCCCACGATGCCGGCGCACTTGGGGCCACCTTGGTTAACGCGTGCGTTTCTCACCGTACCCATGGGCTACTCCTGAACGGTCTCTTGGCAGACGACCTCGCGGATGGCGCGGATGCGGCGCATGGTGTCGTCGAACTGGTCGGGGGTGAGGGCCTGAGCACCGTCGGACCAAGCGTGGCTCGGGTCGTCGTGGACCTCGATCTCCAGACCGTTGGCTCCGCAGGCGGTCGCGGCGAGCGCCATGGGCTCAACATAGCGCGTGTAACCGGTGGCGTGGCTGGGGTCGGCGACGACAGGCAGGTGCGACAGGTGGTGCAGCACCGGCACGGCGTTGAGGTCGAAGGTGTTGCGGGTGCGGGTCTCGAAGGTGCGGATGCCGCGCTCGCACAGGATGACGTTGTCGTTGCCCTCGCTCATGATGTACTCGGCCGCCATAAGCAGTTCGTCGACGGTGCCGGACATGCCGCGCTTGAGCAGGATCGGGGTCTGCGTCTTGCCGACCTCCTTGAGCAGCGGGAAGTTCTGGGCGTTCCGAGCGCCAATCTGCATGACGTCGATCTTCTTGTCGAGGAAGACCTGCACGTCGCGCGGGTCCATGATCTCGGTGACGATCGGCATGTGGAGCTCGGCGGATGCCTCGCACAGCAGGTCCAGGCCGGCGGGGCCCATGCCCTGGTAGGCGTACGGGGAGGTGCGGGGCTTGTAGGCGCCGCCGCGCAGCATCGTGGCGCCGGCGGCTTTCACGCGGCGGGCGATGCGGATGAGGTTCTCGCCCTCGACGGAGCACGGGCCGGCGATGACCTGGAACTGGTCGCCGCCGATCTTGACGCCGTGGCCGCAGTCGATGACGGAGTCCTCGGGGTGGAACTTGCGGTTGGCGCGCTTGAACGGCTCGGAGACGCGCTGCACGCGCTCGACGACGTCCATGGACTCGAGCAGGAACGGGTCGATCTTGGTCGTATCGCCCACCAGGCCGATGATGGTCTCGTTCTCGCCGCGCGAGACGTCAGTCTTGAGTCCCTTTTTCTCGATCCAGCTAACAATGTGGCTTACGGCCTCGTCGCTGGCGCTCTGCTTTAAAATTGCAATCATGGTGTGCCTCTCACCTCGATGGATGGCCCTTGCAAAAACGGCCCGCATCGCGAGCCGTATTATATGGTGCATGTGAGTTTATACTATCTGACTCGCTTTTGCCGTCTAAAGCGCGCCCTCGCGGCGCGTCTCCCGCGTAATTGCAAAGCTTTTTCTATTATTTTGTTAGCCCGCGGCGCACTTGGGTATAATGCCTACCGTTCGCCCTATTAGCTCAGGGGATTAGAGCGTCTGCCTCCGGAGCAGAAGGCCGTTGGTTCGAATCCAACATGGGGCACCATCGAACGTAAGACCGTCCGAACCTCGCATGGTCCGGGCGGTTTTCTTATACCGACGCGACGTGATGGGACGTGGTATGGCAGCAACGGATATCGAGCGCGGACTCTCGACCGCCGAGGTCGAGGAGCGCATCGCCGCCGGTAAGATCAACCGCAACATGGAGCTCAAGACCAAGTCGGTCCGCGAGCTCATCATCGAGAACCTCTGCACGCTGTTTAACTTGATCAACGTGGTCTTGGCGATTTTAGTGTTGCTGACCGGTTCGTTTAAGAACCTGACGTTCCTGTTCGTGGTGTTCTTGAACACGGCAATTGGTGTCATCCAGTCCATGCGTTCCAAGCGGATGGTCGACAAGCTTACGCTGCTCACCTCTAAGAAGGCCATCGCGGTGCGCGACGGCGCCGAGGTGGAGCTCGACCTGGACCAGATCGTGCTCGACGACATCATTCGCCTGGGGCGCGGCGACCAGATTCCCGCCGACGCCGTGGTGGTGTCGGGCGAGGCGCTCGTCAACGAGAGCCTGCTGACGGGCGAGAGCGACCTCATTAAGAAACAACCGGGCTCCGAGCTCATGAGCGGTAGCTTTATCGATTCGGGCCTGCTGCGCGCCCGCGTGATCCATGTCGGCGCCGATAACTACGTGGCAAAGATCAACAACGAGGCCAAGTACGTCAAAAAGGTCAATTCCGAGATCATGAACGCGCTGAACGCCATCGTGCGGTTCGCGAGCATTATCATGATTCCGCTTGGTCTGGCGCTCTTTTCCTCGAGTGTGACCGAGCTGTGGGATGCCGCGGGATCCCCGGGCGATAGCGCGCTTTCCTGGAGCTTCTCCGAGCTGCTGGCGGGTCGTGTGCCTTCTTCGGCGCTGCTGTCCACGGTGGGTGCCCTGCTGGGCATGATTCCGCAGGGCCTGGTGCTGCTGACTTCGTCGGTGCTCGCGATTGCCACGGTGCGCCTGGCGCGTCGCAAGGTGCTGGCACAGCAGCTCTACTGCATCGAGACGCTCGCGCGCGTCGACGTGCTGTGCCTGGACAAGACGGGCACCATTACCTCGGGCCGTATGGAGGTCGAGGGCACCTACCCGCTGCCTGTTGAGGGTGTTGGCTTTGGCGCGGACGCGGACGAGGCAGCTGTTCCCGTCGAGACCACGGTGCTCGACTTCGCGCTCTCCAACGTGGCGCGTGCGACCTCGGCAGATGCCAACGAGACCTGCCAGGCGCTGCTTAACTATTACGCCGATCGTCCGGTCGAGGTGTCCGAGCCGCTGTCGGTCATTCCGTTCTCGTCGTCCAAAAAGTGGAGCGGCGCGTCGTTTGCGCAGGGCTCCTATGTGATGGGCGCCGCGCAGTTTGTGCTCTCTGATCGCGCATTTGCGCAGGTCGAGAATCGTGTGGCCGAGCTCGCCGATACCTGCCGTGTGCTCGTGGTGGCGCGCGTGGACGGCTTTACGCCCGACGGCGATATGGTGGGCGAGGCCGAGCCCGTGGGCTTTGTGACCATCCGTGACGAGATCCGTACCTCGGCGGCCGAGACCATCGGCTACTTTAACGAGCAGGGCGTGACCCTCAACGTGATCAGCGGCGACGACCCGCGTACGGTGTCGTCGATCGCGCGCGTGGTGGGCGTGCCGGGCGCCGACGCTTACGTGGACGCCACGACCCTCGATACGCCTGCCAAGCTCGATGCGGCGGTGGACCGCTATCACGTCTTTGGGCGTGTGACGCCGCAGCAGAAGCGCGAGCTCGTACAGGCGCTCAAACGCCGCGGGCACACCGTGGCCATGACGGGCGACGGCGTCAACGACGTGCTGGCGCTCAAGGAGGCCGACTGCTCCGTGGCGATGGCCGCCGGCTCCGATGCCGCGCGCAATGTGGCCGAGATCGTGCTCGTCGATAACGACTTTGCCTCGATGCCCGCTGTGGTGGCAGAGGGCCGTCGTTCTATCAATAACCTGCAGCGCTCTGCCGCGCTCTTTCTGACCAAGACGCTCTTCTCGATGGGCCTGGCGGCGCTGTGCATCGCGCTGCCGCCGTATCCCTTCGAGCCCATTCAGATGACGCTCATCAACTTCTTCTGCATCGGCGCGCCGGGCTTTGTGCTGGGCCTGGAGCCCAACAACGCCCGCGTGAAGGGGTCGTTCTTGACCAACGTGCTTAAGCGTGCGCTGCCGGCGTCGATTGCGGTCATTTTGGCCGCGGCGCTCGATATCTTTGTGGCGCGCGTATTTGGCTTTAGCCAGCTTACGCTTTCGACCATGTGCCTGCTCACGTCGTGCGCGGCGAGCGTCAGCCTGATCTGGCGCATCTCGCAGCCGCTCACGCCCTTGCGCGTGGTGCTTTTCGTGTTTGTCATCGCTGGTATTTTGACGGGCGTTATCGGGTTCCCGGGGCTGCTGTCCATCGCCAACCTGTCGATGGGTCAGATTGTCATCTTGGCGGTTATCGTCGTCTTTACCTGTGCGGTGTTCTTTAAGCTTGCCACGATGATGGACTCGCTCAAGCCCCGTCGCCGTCATGCGGCTACCGGTTTTGGCCGTGGCGTGCGCGTTCGCCTGGGTCGCGGCGGCGGCAAGGTGAGCTCGACGGGATCGACCGCCGAGCGTTTTGCCAAGCGCGTTGCCGCCGATATGGCGCAGCGCCGTGAGGCGCGCACTGTCCGCGAGGCCGAGGCCCGTGCACTCGAGGGCGTGGCCCAGACCCAGCCCAAGAATAAGAAGAGCGCCGTTGCCAAGCGTTCCCGCGTGACCAAATCGGCCCAGGGCATCAAAGTCTCGATGCCAAGCAAAAAGAAAAAGTAACCACACCTCACAGGGTAGCTAATTTGGGACGGGTCTTTTTTGGCTGCCCTAGTTGATGACGCGATCGATTTGGCCAATTGGCGGCAGGGCAGCTAAAAAAGCCCCGTCCCAAATTAGCTACCTTAGCGATGTTGAATTGGTGCCTTGCGCTTGTGGGGCCGTGGCGATGTTATGCTCTAACCTCAATTGTTTGAATTGCTTCGGAAAGAGGATGCCGTGATCTGCCCGCATTGCCTAAAGACCATCGAGGACGGCGCCTCGTTCTGCCCCTATTGCAACGCATACGTTGGTCCGGGCGATGGCCCCGAGCATACCGAGTTCGTGTTCTGCGACGGCTGCGGCGCCCGTCTGTCCCCGCATGACCGTACCTGTCCCAAGTGCGGTCGCCCCGCGCCAGGCATCCTTTCCGAGAACACGGCCGCATCCGACCTGGCCGCAGGGCGCACGGCCGGCTTTCCGCGCCTGACGCAGGAACAGATCGATACCGAGGTGCCCCACGCACCGGCATCTGCCGCCGCGGTGCTCTCCGATGCAGCCGACCCCAACGAGACCTGCGTGCTGCCTGCCTTCGATAAGGACTTTGGCATCCCCAAGGTCGATATCCCCGCGCCGGTGTCCCTGCGCGATGATGCCCAGCCCAAAAAACAAAAGCCCAAGCGCAAGGCTCACCCCGACGAGGATGCCTATCACAAGCACAAGCGCCATATCCCCAAACCGCTCATCGTCATCGCGGTGCTCGCCGCCGTGTGCGGTGGTGCGTATTGGTTTGTGACTGCCGATCCCATGGGCGTCATGCCCGGCTTCTACGACCAGTTTGGCCAGGCTGCCAAGACCACCTTCCCGTCGCGCCAAAAGGGCGAGGCCGCCGAGAAAGAGTCCAAGCAAGAGGATGCGTCCGAGGCCGTTCAAAAGGAGACCGTCTTAACCGACGACCAGCTCTACACCAGACTCGACGGCCTGTACCAGACCATCGTGTCGTACAGCGACGAGGATCAGATCGGTGAGGTCATCGATTCGTTTAATAACGGCTATCTGCGTACACCGCTCTCCACCCGCCAGGAGCTGTCGCAGAGCGCCTATGCCCTACGCGATCAGATTAAAAAGACCCAGGATGAGCTCAACAACCTCAAGGTTCAAGACGACACGGCCTATGCGGAGGACATCGATCATCTAAAGCAGCTTGCCCAGTGGATGTACGAGCGTGTCGACGTGATCTGCCAGAGCTGGGATATCTCGCTGTCCATTCCCGACGGCGAGTCGCTGAGCGCCCGTCAGAGCGAGATCCTGGCGCCCATCGCGCAAGGCGCCAACAGCGCGCTGAACCAGTACGACGCCAACGTGAGCGCATGGAAGCCGCAGCAGCGCTCGTAATTTGTTGCCCTCCGGCGGCATAACCTGCGTGCGCAATTGATGGAAGCCCGTGCTTATTGCTACAATTCGTACAAATATGCTTTAAACGCACGAGGAAGGAACCACATGTTTGGTTTTAAGAAAGAGCTCTATACGCCCGAGTACCAGCTCGTCGGTGACGAGCGCGCGGTGATCGAGACGTCGAAGGGCACCATCAAGGTCAGGTTTGACGGTGAGGGCGCCCCCATCCATGTGGCGAACTTCTGCGAGCTTTCCACGATGGGCTTCTATGACGGCCTTAAGTTCCATCGCTATGTGCCCGGCTTTGTGATCCAGGGCGGCGACCCCAATACCCGCGATATGTCCGGCGCCGACGTCGCTGCCGGCCTTGAGGGTCCCGACGGCATGCCCGGTACCGGCGGCCCCGGCTACTGCATCAAGGGCGAGTTTGCCACCAATCCGCGCAACAGCCATGTTGACGGTGCGCTTGCCATGGCCCGCTCCATGGATCCCGATTCCGCGGGCTCTCAGTTCTACTTCTGCCTGGGTGCCCAGCACAACCTCGACTCCGGCTATACCGTCTTTGGCACCACGGTCGAGGGCCTCGACGTCATCTCGCAGCTGCGCGCCGGCGACGAGATCGTTCACGTCGAGATCGTTCACGAGTAAAGGGGACTTCCTTGAATAGCCAGCTGATCCAACAGGGCCGCGCCGCTTATCGCGCGGGTGATTTTTCCGCTGCCGCCCAGATGCTTGGCGCGGCAAAGACTCCCGACGAGATCATGGGTGAGGCCGACCATCTGCGCGGCAACGCCCTGATGCATCTGGGCATGTACGCCGAGGCCGCCGAGGCCTACGCCGCCGCCCTCAACGACGGCGCCTATGGCAAGCGCGGCGCCCTGCTCACCAACCGCGGCAAGGCACTCGCCGCGGCGGGCGACTACACCACGGCCGCCCAGGCCTTCTCTGCAGCTACCCAGGACGCCTCCTACGCCACACCGTTTAAGGCCTACCTGGGTCTGGGCAATGCGCTGTTCCAGTCGGGCGACTATGCCAACGCCGGTACCGCCTTCCGTCAGGCTGCCATCGACGGCGCCAACCCGGCTCCTGCCGCCGCCCTCGGCGATCTGGGCCGCTGCTTCATCAAGCTCGGCCGCCCCGCGGACGCCGTTGAGACTTACCGCACGGCTATCGACTTTGCCGGCCCGCGCGACGATACGCGCGCCCTCAACGCCGGCATGGGCCAAGCACTTTCCGCCGCCGGCCGTCCCTCCGATGCGCTCGATGCCTTTAACGCCGCTACCGCCGACGGCATCTACCAGCTCACGCCCGAGCAGGCCGACGAGCTTGCCCGCGTGCACGACTCGCTTGACGCGCTTTCGGCCCAGACGGCCATGGCCACGGCTCCGGCTCCCGCGATGGATGCTCCCACTGTCGACCCGCTCGATCCCACGGGTGCGACCGGTCAGTTTATGCCCGACCCCTCTGACACCGGCTTCTTTACGCTGTCCGAGTCCGAGATGGTCCAGCAGGACCGCAAACAGGCCAAGGTTCGTCGTCGCCACCGCCACACGGGTCTTAAGATCTTCCTGGTGCTACTTCTGCTCATCGTGATCGCTGCCGGTGGTCTTGGCTATGCCTATACGCGCGGTATGGGCTACCCTTCGCAGGAGTCCGTCATCACCGACCTGTTCCAGGCTGCCGGTGACGGCGATACCGCCAAGGCCGAGTCCTGCCTGGCCTCGAGCCTGTCCGAGGACGCCAAGTCGATGATTATCTCCTCGATCCCGCAGGGCGCCACCGTCTCGATCGAGGGTATGGATCAGTCCATGACCGAGACCACCGCCAAGGTGAAGGCTTCGCTGTCCAAGGGCGGCGAGCAGGAGTACACCGTTAAATTCGTGCGCTCCGACAACCATATCGGTTGGGCCGTTTCCTCCTTCGATATCGATTTCCCGGCCGCTGACAAGCAGTAGTGACCTTATGAGATTTGGCTCTGCCCGGCGCTTCACCGCAAGTGAGGTGCCGGGCTTGCGCTAGTATGATGGGCTAGTAGTCTTCCAGCAATCATCCAACACATCAGGAGTTGCGTTGTTTTCTTTGATGGATATGTTCTTCGGTAGCTATGCGGGCGATCTCGCTATCGACCTCGGTACCGCCAATACGCTCGTCTCCGTGCGCGGCAAGGGCATCGTCATCCGCGAGCCCTCCGTTGTCGCTATCGACAAGAACGACGAGCGCATCCTGGCAGTCGGCATCGAGGCCAAGCGTATGCTCGGCCGCACGCCCGGCAACATCGTGGCCGTTCGCCCCCTTAAGGACGGCGTCATCGCCGACTTCGATGTCACCGAGGCCATGCTTCGGTACTTTATCGACAAGGCTTCCGAGAAGCGCTATCCGTGGACTCCGCGTCCGCGCGTCGTCGTCTGCGTTCCCTCCGGAGTGACGTCGGTCGAGAAGCGAGCCGTCTTTGAGGCCACGATCCAGGCCGGCGCTCGTCAGGCCTACCTGATCGAGGAGCCCATGGCGGCTGCCATCGGCGCCGACCTACCCGTCGAGGAGCCCACGGGCTCCATGGTCATCGATATCGGCGGCGGCACCACCGAGGTCGCCGTTATCGCTATGGGCGGGATTGTCGTGTCGCAGTCCATCCGCATTGCCGGCGACGAGTTCGACCAGGCTATTCTCACCCATGTTCGCGATGCCTACAACCTGGCTATCGGCGAGCGCACGGCCGAGGACATCAAGATCAAGGTCGGCTCCGCCGTGCCGCTCAAGGATGAGCTCGATGTCGAGGTCAACGGACGCGACGTTATCACGGGCCTGCCCAAGACCGTGCGTATCGAGAGCGAGGAGATACGTCGCGCGCTTAACAAGCCGCTCGACGAGATGGCCAAGGCCGTCAAGGACGCTCTGGACGCCACGCCGCCCGATCTTGCCTCGGACCTTATGTACTACGGCATTCTGCTGACCGGCGGTGGCGCGCTGCTGCGCGGCCTCGACGTGCGCCTGCGCGACGAGACGGGCGTTTCGGTCAATGTCAGCCCCACGGCGCTCGATAACGTTGTCAACGGCTGTGCCCGCGTGCTCGAGGCCAACGCCTTTGACGGTGGCTTCGTCCAGACCAATGCTTAATTTCCAAAAGGTGGATTCCATTTGGCACGATCTTCGGGTTTCTCTCCAAATCTGAATACCAAGCGACAATCAACGGGTATGCGCCCGTTGATTGTTTTCAGCCTGATTTCGGTGTTGCTGCTCACGTTTTATATCCGTGAGGGCGAGGCCGGGCCGATTCATGCCGTGCGCTCGGGTGTGACGACGATTACCTCGCCGGTGCGCTTTGTGGGCTCGGCCGTGGCGGCTCCCTTCAACGCGATCGGCAACGTGTTCTCCAACCTCACGGCTTCGCAGGAGTCGCTCGACGACCTCAAGAAGCAAAACGAGGTGCTGACCTCTAAGGTCGCCGAGCTTTCCGAGGCTCAAAAGACTGCCGAGCGCCTGGAGGGCCTGGTCGGGCTGCAATCGACCTACAACCTTAAGTCGACCGCTGCTCGTATTGTCGGTGCGTCGGGCGATGCCTGGACCTCGACCGTTACCATCGACAAGGGCTCTGCAGACGGCCTTACCATCAACATGCCCGTGACGAGTTCTGCCGGTGTTATCGGCCAGATTATCGAGGTATCGGCCAAGACCTCTACTGTGCGCCTGATCGGTGACGAGAACTCGGGCGTGTCGGCTATGGTGCAGGATACGCGCGCCCAGGGTATGCTGCAGGGCCAGCCCGATGGCACCCTGCGCCTTGAGTACGTGAGCGTCGACTCCGATGTCAAAGTGGGCGACATCATCGTGACCTCTGGCATTGGCGGCGTGTTCCCCAAGGGCCTGCCGCTCGGCACCGTTTCCTCGGTGGAGAAGTCGGCCAACGATGTGTATTACACCATCGTCGTACGCGCCCAGACCACGGCAGAGAATAATGAGGAGGTGCTCGTCATCACCTCGCTGACCGACGAGCAGTCGGCTTCGGATGAGGACGTGAGCACGGCTAACAGCACGCCGCAGGGCACCTCGCGCGGCGCTGCGACCAAGACGAAGGACGGGGGTTCGGACGAGAGCTCCGACTCGTCCGAGACGACCGATTCCGGCTCGAGCGAATAGGGAGGGTGTGTCCATGGATCTACACGAGCAGGGGGCGAGCTCCCGCACGTTTGTGATCGCCGCCATCGTGTGCGTGCTTCTGCAGGCAGGCCTGGCACCGCAGATCTCCATTGCGGGCGGTCGCGTCAACTTCATGATTATCCTGGTGTGCCTGAGTGTGTTCTCGGGCGACCCCACGCGGGCTGTCGTCTGCGGTTTTTGCAGTGGCCTGTTCTATGATCTTTCCGCCGCCGTTCCGGTGGGCGTTATGTCGCTGCTGCTGACGGTGGGCAGTTTTGCCCTGGTACACAGCGCGGCCGGTCAGACGGGCGGCTCCCCGAGCGCGCGCGGTATTACCGTGGGCGCCTTCGCACTTGCCATCAACGTGGTTTACAGCATCATCTTGCTGTTTATGGGTCTGGAGACGAGCTTTGTGGTGGCTGTTTTTGGACACGCCCTGCCGTCTTCGATCCTGACGGGCCTGGTTGCCATTCCGTTTTTGCTGTCCGGCGTCGTGCCGCAGTCCGGTTACGGATTCTCCGCACGCGGTGGTCGTCAGGCGGGCATGCGCTTCAAGCCCAAGACCCGCAAACTCAAATAGGGGAGGCCCATAGATGTCTTCCCAGATGACGGTCATCATCGCCGGTATCGTGCTGGTCGTGGCCATTGTGGTTGCGCTGGTCATCATGCGCCGCGGCGATTCCCGTTTTACCTACGATACGCAGCATGGAACGGCCCCGCGCGCTACCGAGGGCGAGGGCAATACCGCCGCTACCGCCTTCAAGGGTCGCTTCTCCATCCTCACCACTGGCGTGGGCGCGATGTTTGCAGCGCTCGCCGTCAAGCTGTGGGGTATGCAGATGGTCTCGTCGGGCTACTACGACAAGCAGGCCAAGAACAACCAGACCCGTACCGTCACCACGCCGGCTGTGCGCGGGCGAATCCTTGATCGCAATGGCGTGGCACTTGTGCAAAACCGTCCCTCGCTTGCCGTCGTCGCCTATCGCGACCTGGCCGATGACACCGTGCTGGTGCGCCATCTTGCCAATGTGCTCGGTATGCCCTATGTTGCGGTCCTGCGCAATATCCAGGACAATTCCGAGGGCGCTCAGAGCCTGCATACCATCGCGACGGACGTGCGCCGCTCCACGGTTGCCTATATCAAGGAGCATGCCGGTGAGTTCCCGGGCGTGAAGATTGCCGAGCGCACCGAGCGCCAGTACCCGTACGGCGAGACGGCCTGTCACATTTTGGGCTACACCGGTACCATCACCTCCGAACAGCTCGAGGCGCAGAATAAGAAGGCTTCGGGCGATAACGATAGCGCAGCCGGTCAGATTACGTACCAGTCGGGCGATATCGTGGGCCAGGCGGGCGTCGAGAGCTACTACGAGAACTTGCTGCAGGGTATTCGCGGCGAGCAGACGGTGAAGGTCGATGCCTCGGGCAACGTGACCGGGCAGGCCGGCGCCGTGCCCGCCAAGGCCGGCTCCGACATTAAGCTCACGCTCGACCTCAAGATTCAGCAAGCCTGCGAGACGGCGCTTGCGGGTGCTATCGAACTCGCCAAGAACACGGGCCACAGCAATGCCGGCAACGGCGCCGTGGTGTGCCTCGATCCCAACAATGGCGAGATTTTGGGCATGGCAAGTGAGCCCAAGTTTGATCCGTCCGTGTTTATCGGTGGCGTCTCCAACGACGTGTGGACCGAGCTCAACGACGATAAGGGCTCGCATCCGCTGCTCAACCGCGCTATTAGCGGCCAGTACATGTCGGCCTCGACCATTAAGCCACTCTCGGCACTGGCCGGTCTTGAGTTTGGAACCTACACTTCAACGCAGACGACCAACTGCACGGGCTATTGGACGGGCCTGGGCAAGGCTTGGGGCAAGTATTGCTGGCTGCACTCCGGCCACGGCATCATGACGCTGCAGTCGGGTATCGCCAACTCGTGCGACCCCGTCTTCTACGACATGGGCAAGGCATTTTTCTACAACGACCAGCACCCCGAGGGTCTGCAGGAGGTCTTTCGCCGTTGGGGGCTGGGCAAGACCTGCGGCATTGACCTGCCAAGCGAGGGTGCCGGCCGCATTCCCGATGCCGAATGGAAAGAGTCGTACTTTACCGATGCCTCTGCCGAGGACCGCAAATGGAATGCCGGCGATATGACGAACATCGCCATCGGCCAGGGTGACATCTTGGTGACGCCCCTGCAGATGGCGTGTGCCTATATGGGTCTTGCCAACGGCGGCAAACAGTACGTGCCTCACGTGTTTTTGTCTGCTGTGTCGCGCGATGGCGACGGCGATGCCTATAAGTACAACGGCAAGGGCAAGAAGAAACGCCTGGAGGCCAAGATCAACAGCGATGCCGACTTGGCGCTCGTCCGCAACGGTATGCACGACGTGATCTACACGGCCTCGACGTCGCTGGCCGCCCACTTTAGCAGCCTGACGCCGCAGGTGTACGGCAAGTCGGGCACGGGCGAGAAAAGCGGCGAGGACGAATACGCATGGTTTTGCGCCTACGCACCGGCCGATGATCCCAAGTATGTCATCGCTACTGTCCTGGAGCAGGGCGGCGGCGGCTCAGATACCGCGATGCATGTCGTGCGCGACGTGCTCGGCGTGATTTATGACGAGCCCGATACCTCATCGGCTACGGGCGATTCTTCGGTTCGATAGGAGGTTGCGATGGATTTTTCGCCGGCGGACCTGTTCCGCTCAACCAAGACCGGCTCCCGCAGCAGCCTGGACCGCGTTAACAAGCAGCTCTCGGCCTCGCGCGGCACGTTTCGCCAGAAGGTACACATCGGTGTGCTGCTGGCTACCGTCGCGCTCGTTGCCTATGGCGCCATCATCATTTGGTCGGCCTCGCAGTTTAAGGCCGATGCCTCGTTCTCACGCCATCTGCTGGGAATCGGTATCGGGGCGGTGCTGGCAGTGCTGGTCTGGCGCACTGACCTGCGCGGTATTTCCAATTTCTCGACGGCGTTGCTCGTCATCGACCTGATCGTGATCTTTTCGCCCAAGATTCCGGGTCTGTCCTATACGGGCGGTCTGGGCATGACGGGCTGGATCAAGATCCCCGGTATCGGCCTGACCTTCCAGCCGGTTGAGCTTGCCAAGCTCATCACCATCTTCTTTATCGCCACGCTAGGCTCGCAATACAACGGCCGCATCGATACCGTTCGCGACTACGTCAAGCTCTGCGGCATGCTGTCCATCCCGTTTTTGGCCGTCGTCGCCATGGGCGACCTGGGCTCGGGCCTGGTTGTGCTGGTCTCGGGTGCCATCGTCATCTGCATGAGCGGCGCACGCCGTGAATGGGTGCTGTCGACCTTGGCCCTGCTGGTTGGTTTGATTGCACTCATCCTGGCGCTTGATTCGGTCTTTGATTCGCTCCTTGGCCACGACGTGCTTATCAAGCAGTATCAGATGAACCGTCTGACAGTCTTCATCGATCCCGACAAAGCCGATTCGGATAATGCCTACAACCTGCAGCAGTCGCTCATTGCCGTCGGGTCGGGTGGCTTCTTTGGTAAGGGCCTGGGCCACGCGACGCAGTCGGTCGGTGGCTTTCTACCCGAGTTTCACACCGACTTCGTCTTCGCCTTCCTGTCCGAGACCTTTGGCTTTTGCGGCTCCTTTTTGCTCCTGTGCCTCTATGTGCTGTTGATCTTCTCGACAATTCGCGTTGCCTTTAAGTGCGAGTCGCTGTTCTTGCGCTTATCGTGCGTTGGTATCGTCGGCATGTGGGCTTTCCAGACCTTCGAGAACATCGGCATGTGCATTGGCATGATGCCGATTACCGGTATTCCGCTACCGTTTATTAGTTTTGGTTCGTCGTCGATGATGATTCAGTTGCTGACGGTGGGTATCGTACAATCCATATGGCGGCATCGTTCGGGCGCCGCGTAACCGCTGGAGGGGTTTGCCATGAAGATTCCCGTAGATAAGTTGACCAGCGCTTTTAAGATGGGCGCGTCTGTTAAGAAGGATACCGATACGCCGGTGCGTGTCTCGGTTTACCTTGATTCGACTGCGTCCCGCTTTCTGGTCGAGACGGTGCGCGATGCCTTTGTGCCGCAGATGACCTCGGGCATTGTGCGTGTTGATCGCCTGGGGGAGGACCGTATCGTTCCCAAGGCCGATACCGACGTGGTGTTGGTCCTCTCGTGCGGATCCGACCGCCTGGAGAGCGCTGTGCAGGAGCTCGTGATTGCCGGCGCGCCCGTGTGCGTGCTTGCCGAGTCCGCTGTCGAGGTGCCGTTCGTTGAGGAATCTACGCCCATGCTCGGCGTGGTGGCGGCGATCGATAAGACCTATCTGCTCGAGACGCTTGCCCGCTGGATCCTCGATCGTACGGACAAGGAGACGGCTTTTGCCGCCAACTTTGCCTTTATGCGCATCGCGGCGGCAAATCGCATCATTACCTCGTGCGCGCTCACCAACATGGCGACGGGCGCCTTAGTGTTTTTGCCGGGTGCCGACTATCCCGTGATGGCGCTGGCGCAGGTGGGCATGCTCTTTGAGCTGGCGGCCATCTTTGGGCGCCGCATAAAGCCCGAGCGCGGCTACGAGGTCGCGGGCGTGCTCGCCGGCGGTCTGGTGATTCGCGCCGTCACCCGCGCATTGGTGAAGCAGACGCCGCACATTGGCTTTGCTGTCAAGGCGCTCACTGCTGCCGCGGGCACCTATGGCATGGGCCGTGCGCTCGTTTCGCTCTACGAGCGCGATGTCGACTACAGCCGCGCCAACGAGGTAGTCGCTGCCACGTTCTCCCGCGTTCGCGATCTGGTGACCACGGTCGCCGGTGCCACCCGTCCCATGAATCCTTTCGAGGATGCATCCGATCTCGCTGCTTAGGGGTTTTCTGTTGCGCGTTCCATACCAAGACTGTTTTCATCTGATCGAGCCGTTGCTCGCCAAGGTCGAGAAGCCGAGTCGCTATATCGATCACGAGTGGGGCACGCTCTCAAAGGCCGATGCCGACTATCGCTGCTGTATGATCTATCCGGACGTGTATGAGGTCGGTCTGCCCAACCAGGGCATCGCCATTCTCTACAATATCCTTAATCAGGCCGAGGGCATTTCCTGCGAGCGCGGCTACGTGCCGTGGCCCGATATGGGCGATGCCATGCGCGAGGCGGGGATTCCGCTGCTGTCGCTCGAGGGCGCAGCGCCCGTGGCATCGTTCGATATCGTCGGCATGCACGTGCCGCACGAGATGGCTGTGACGAACTTCCTCGAAGCGCTCGATCTCGCCGGCATTCCGCTGTTGGCTGCCGACCGAACCGAGGACGATCCCATCATCGTCGCCGGTGGTCCCTCGGTGTATAACCCCGAGCCGTACGCGGCATTCTTCGATGCCATCCTGATTGGCGAGGGCGAGGAGTCGCTGCTCGAGATCTGTCAGCTGCATCGCCGCTTGCGCGACGAGGGCGTCTCCCGCGCTCAGATTGTCGAGCGGCTCGCGACAGTTGCCGGTACCTATGTGCCGTCCCTGTATGAGGTGCGTTATGACGAGCCCTGCTCGCCGCATGGCTACACCGTGTCGCGCGAGGGCAAGGACGTCCCGCCGGTAGTCTACAAGCGTGTCGTCGAGGACTTTGGTGCCACCAATCCGCTTTCTCAGTCGTGCGTGCCGTATGCGCAGCTCGTCCACGATCGCCTGTCTATCGAGATCCTGCGTGGCTGCGCCCGCGGCTGTCGTTTTTGCCAGGCCGGCATGACGTATCGTCCGGTACGCGAGCGCTCGGCCGACCAGATCGTGTCCTCGGTGATCCAGGGCTTGGAAAAGACTGGCTATGACGAGGTGTCGCTGACCTCGCTTTCGACGACCGACCACTCCTGCATCCGCGACGTGCTCGGTAGGCTCAACCGCCGTCTGGAGGACACGGGCATTCGCGTGTCCATTCCGTCGCAGCGCTTGGATTCGTTTGGCGTTGATATGGCCGAGTCGGTCGCCGGCGAAAAGAAGGGCGGCCTGACGTTCGCGCCCGAGGCGGGCAGCCAGCGTATGCGCGACATCATCAACAAGAATGTGACCGAGGAGGACTTGGATCGCGCGGCCAAGGCAGCTTTCGAGGCCGGCTGGAACCGTATGAAGCTCTACTTTATGATGGGCCTTCCCGGCGAGCGCGACGAGGACATCGTGGCCATCGCCAATCTTGCCGATCACGTGCTGGAGCTCGGCCGTTCCGTGGTGCCCAAGGCGCGCCGCGGGTCTATCTCGGTGTCTATCTCGGTTTCGGTGTTCATCCCCAAGGCGGCAACACCCTTCCAGTGGTGCCCGCAGCTCGACTACGACGACGTCAAGCGCCGCCAGAAGCTGCTCATCACGAGTGTGCGCAACCGCGCCGTTCGCGTACACTGCCACGATGCGGAGACCTCGCTTATCGAGGCAGCGCTCTCCCGTGCCGGCCGCGATATGACGCCGGTCATCATCGATGCCTGGCGTGCGGGATCGCGCTTCGACGCCTGGGTGGAGCACTTCTCGCTCGACAACTGGAAGGAGGCCGCTGTCAAAAACGGCATCGATCTTAACGAGCTGGTGCACCTGCCCTACGAGCTGGACTGGCGCCTGCCCTGGGAGCACGTGAGCCCCGGCTGTTCGCGCGGCTTCCTCGAGCGCGAATACCGCCGTTCGCTCGAGGGCGTCACGACGCCCGATTGCACCCGCACGTCGTGCACCGGCTGCGGAATCTGTCCCACGCTCCACGCCAAGAACGTATTGATGGGTGATCGCGCATGAGTGAGCGCCTGACCGACAATTCCACGCTCTTTAGGTTGCGCGTTCGCTACGGCAAGCGTGATCGCCTTAAGTACCTGGGCCATCTGGAACTGATCCACACCATTGAGCGCATCGTGCGCCGTGCGGGCCTGCCCTATGCCGTGACGCAGGGTTTCTCGCCGCATATGCGCGTGGGCTTTTCGTCGGCGCTGCCCGTGGGCACGTCGTCGACCTGTGAGTGGTATGACCTGTTTATGACCGAGTTCGTCGCGCTTGATGAGGCCTTTGAGCGCCTGGCCGCGGCGTCCCCGGCCGATTTGGCGCCCATCGAGGCTGCCTACATCGACGTGCGCACGCCGGCGCTGACGGCTCAGCTTACGCGTCTGTCGTACCGCATCGACTTGCACCTTGACCCCGAAGCCCCCGTGAGCGCCGACGAGGTGCGCGTTGCGATCGACACACTGCGCGCGGGCCATGGCATTGACTATGCGCGTGGCAAAAAGAGTAAGCGCTTAGACCTTGACCACACACTGGTGGGCTATGAGCTCGCGACGGGGGAGTGTGAGGACCATCTGGTGCTCATGCTCGACACCCATGCCGACAACGAGGGCTCCATGCGTCCGGAGATTTTGCTTTCTGCTGCTGATGTTTTGTTGCATGGCTTGACCCCGGGCGTCGATGCACCTATTGTTTCCACCGGTATGCAAGACCTCGTGACCATCTGCTCCTACGATGTCGAGCGTCAGAATCAAGCATGCGAGGACGACGAGGGCCGACTCGTCAGCCCCATACCTGTGCGAACTTGTGGATTTGCTCCACATACTCGTTGACGGGGGTATTATCGCCTGCTACTATATTCGGCTGTTGCACTAACTGATGCATGAAGGGCAAGTAAACATGTACGCAATCGTTAACACGGGCGGCAAGCAGTACAAGGTCGCCACCGACGATGTCATCACCGTCGAGAAGATCGAGGGCAATGAGGGCGACAAGGTCACCCTGCCGGTCATCTTCCTCAACGATGGTAAGAAGATCGTCACCGATCCCGACAAGCTGGCCAAGGCCAAGGTTACCGCTCAGATCGTTGAGCAGTTCAAGGGCGAGAAGCAGCTGGTCTTCAAGTTCCACAAGCGTAAGCGCTATCGTCGTCTGAAGGGTCACCGTCAGCAGCTCACCAAGCTGAAGATCGTGAAGGTTCAGGCTACCTCCCGCGCCAAGAAGGCTGTCAAGGCAGAGGCTGAGGCTGTTGCCGAGGCTCCCGTCGCCGAGTAGATTACACTCGTAACGAAAGAGTAGGTATACACAATGGCACACAAAAAAGGACTCGGTTCCTCCCGTAATGGCCGTGACTCCCGCGGTCAGCGCCTTGGCACGAAGCGCTTCGCCGGCCAGACGGTAACCACGGGCACGATTCTCGTCCGTCAGCACGGCACGCACATCCACCCGGGTGAGAACGTTGGCCGTGGCAAGGACGACACGCTGTTCGCGCTGGTCGACGGTACCGTTGAGTTCCACAAGGGTATCAAGCACAGGGTCAGCGTACGCCCGCTCGCGAACGCGTAATTCACCCTTCATAGAGCACATATGTGGGAGGCACTTGAGTTTTAGGATTCAAGGGTCTCCCTCTTTTTTGTAGGAGGCGATTCTGTTGTCACAGTTCACCGATATCAGCCGCATTAACGTGTGCGGCGGCGACGGCGGTGCCGGATGCATGTCGTTTAGGCGCGAGGCGTTTGTCCCCAAGGGTGGCCCCGATGGCGGCGATGGCGGTCGTGGCGGCAATGTCGTCATCCAGGCCGATGCCCAGCTGTCTTCGCTGATCGATTACCGCTTTAAGCATCACTTTCGTGCCGAGCGCGGAACGCACGGTCAGGGCGCCCGCCGCAACGGCAAGAGCGGCGAGGACCTGATCCTGAAGGTTCCCATGGGTACCGTGGTGCGCGAGCTCGATCCCGAGACGCAGACCCCGATGTTCGAGATTGCCGACTTGGTTCACGACGGCGAGCGCGTCGTCGTAGCACCCGGCGGCGCCGGCGGTCTGGGCAATACGCACTTTGTGACGTCGGTGCGCCGCGCGCCCGCGTTCGCCCAGCTGGGCGAGCCGGCCGAGGAGCACTGGATTGAGCTCGAGATGAAGCTCATGGCCGATGCCGCGCTCGTGGGTTTCCCCTCGGTGGGTAAGTCCTCGCTTATCGCGCGCATGAGTGCCGCCCGACCCAAGATCGCCGACTATCCGTTTACCACGCTCGTGCCCAACCTGGGTATGGTGCGTGCCGGCGAATACTCCTATGTCGTTGCCGACGTCCCCGGCCTTATCGAGGGTGCGAGCGAGGGCCGTGGCCTGGGCCATCAGTTCCTGCGACACATCGAGCGCACGGCACTCATCATGCATGTCGTCGATATGACGGGCGGTTTTGAGGATCGCGATCCGGTCGAGGATTATCGCATTATCAACCGTGAGCTCGAGCAGTATGGCGCCGAGCTTTCGGAGCGTCCGCAGATCGTCGTTGCCAACAAATGCGACGCGCCGGGCACGGCTGATAAGATTGCCGACCTCAAACGCGCTGCGCTCGACGATGGGCATATGTTCTTTGCCGTGTCTGCTGTGACGGGCGCCGGCCTCAACACGCTGATGCTTGCCGTGGGCGAGCAGGTGGCCAAGCTCCGCGCCGAGTTGGCCGTCTGTGATGAGCCGGTCGATCTGCGCGACGATGAGTGGGAGCGCCGTCGCCTGCAGCGTGAGAAGCGTTTCCGCATTGTTCAGGAAGAGCCCCATGCCTTCCGCGTGGTCGGTCGCGCCATCGAGCGCATGGTTATCCAGACCGACTGGGAAAACGAGGAAGCCGTCATCTACCTGCAGCATAAGTTTGCGCGCATGGGTGTTGACGATGCGCTCGAAAAGGCCGGCTGCCGTGCGGGCGACGAGGTCCGCATTTGCCAGCGCGCCTTTGACTTTGAGGGCGCCGAGGACTTCTCGGAGTTCGAGGAGGAGCTTGAGGACGCAGGCGAGGACGTTGCCGTTGAGGTTTTTGACGTAACCGATGCTGCTGACGAGGGTGTCGAGGTCGTCGACGCGGCAGAAGTCGCGGACGATGTCGAGACCTCGGAGGGCGAGTAAGTCATGTCGCTGCGCGGTGGAATTGGTCTGCCTGAGCTGCCTATCAAGGATGGTCAGGAGTTTCGGCTTGGCATTATGGGCGGCACCTTCGACCCGATTCATTACGGGCATTTGGTTACCGCCGAGCAGGCGCGCGAGTCGCTCGACTTGGACGCCGTGCTCTTTATGCCGGCTGGCTCTCCCGCCTTTAAGCTCGACAAACCGGTGACACCTGCCGAGGACCGTTATGCCATGACGGTCCTCGCCACCGCTGCGAATCCGGCTTTTTTGGCGAGCCGCTTCGAGATCGACCGTCCGGGCGTGACCTATACGGCCGATACGCTTCATGCCCTTCGCGACTTTTACCCGCCTCAGGTAAAGCTCTATTTTATTACGGGCGCCGACGCGATTATCGATATTGTGACCTGGCATGAAGCCGACCGAATCGCCGAGCTTGCCACGTTTATTGCGGCGACGCGACCGGGCTTTGATATCGATACTGCTCGCGCGCGCATCAAAGAGTCGGGCCTGCCGTTCGACGTGCGGTATATCCAGATTCCGGCGCTGGCGATTAGCTCGACCAACATTCGTAAGCGAGTTGCCCGCGGCATGAGCGTGCGCTATCTTACGAGCGAGTCCGTGCTCGGCTATATTCGCAAACGCAGGCTATATGCTGATTTGTGCCAAGAAGATTTTGAGTGATGGGGGTCTACGTTGTCGGTAGAGGATCAGTTTGAGGGCGATGAGCGCGCGCTGCTCAAGCGCATTCAAGAGCTGCTCGATGTGCGTATGAAGGATAAGCGCAAGCGTTATGTGCATTCGCTGGGTGTTGCCGAGACCGCACTTCATCTGGCCGAGGTCTACGGCGTTGACCGCTTTAATGCCGCTGCCGCCGGTCTGATTCACGACTGGGATAAGGTACTCTCCGATGACGAGCTCGTGGCTCGCGCGTTGCACTACGGCATCAAGGTTGCCGGCTCTCCTTCCGCCGCGACGCCACTTTTGCATGGCCCGGTTGCCGCCTATGAGCTTCCGCAGCTATTTCCCGAGCTATCGCCGGCCGTTTTCCAGGCTGTCGACCGTCACACCGTGGGCGCCTGCGACATGACGCCGCTCGATATGGTGGTCTTTGTGGCCGATGCCATCGAGCCCAACCGCCATGGTGATTATGCCCATGCGCTGCGCAAGATGGTGGGGGAGTCGACGCTCGACGAGTTGTTCTTCTCCTGTTTTGCGCAGGGTCTGGTCTATGTGATCCAGTCCGGACGCTATCTTTATCCCACGGCTATTACGATTTACAACCATTACGCCCAGCTGCGCTAGCTCGGGTGTGTCTAGAAAGAGGTATTCCATGGCCGACGAGACCATGACCGACGAGCAGATTCTTGAAGGTGTGGAGCACAAGAGCTTCGTTGCCACGTCCGACCGCACCGCCGCCTCGCTGTCCGCGAGCGGTGTCGCCGCCGAGGATGTCGCCCGCGCCGCCGCGCAGGCCGCCTACGACAAGAAGGGCGAGGACGTGCAAGTGCTCGATCTGACCGAGCTCTCCGACGTGTGCGACTACTTTGTGCTCGCCACCGGTACCAATAACCGTCAGGTCGATTCTATCGTCGACGAGATCGAGGAGAAGGTCGCCGAGGCTTGTGGTGAGCACCCGTTCTCCATCGAGGGCCGCGAGCAGAAGACTTGGATGCTCATGGACTACGGCTCGGTCGTCGTCCACGTCTTCACCCCCGAGGCCCGCGACTTCTACCGTCTCGAGAAGCTCTGGGGCGATGCCCCCCAGCTCCCCCTCAACCTCCTCTAAATGATTTTTCTGGGACGGGGATAAAAAAATCATTCCTACCGTTCACCGAACCGCTCATCTTTGTTGGGCGGTTCGGTTTTTTCTTTTCCCTCCTTTTGTATGCTGTAGCTATTGCAAACTCGGAAGGGAGAGCTTCGATGACTCGCGTTGCCCGTGTGTTATCCGAACTCGGTCATTATCATGTTATGGTCAAAGGGTGTGCTGACCAGCTGATCTTTGAGGACGATGATGACCGCTACTATTTCCTCAATCTGATGAGTCAGCGTTTTACATCCGACCACATACGGTTGCTTGCTTGGTGTTTGATGGACAATCATGTGCATCTGCTATTTGATGACCCCGATAACCAAATGAGTATTGCGATGCACGCCATAGATACAGTGTATGCTATGCGATTCAATGTGAAGACAGGCAGGCGTGGGCCAGTTTTTCAAGAGCGTTTTAAGAGCGTTGTTATTTCCGATGATGAGCAGCTGCTCCGTTGCGTTCGTTACATTCACGACAATCCTGCGAAGGCAGGCATATCTTCTGCACCTATGTATAGGTGGAGTAGCTTCCACGAGTATTTCGGTACGCCTGAAATCTGCGATTGCAGTGATATTGTCGAACTATTTGGTGGTTCGGAGGCGTTTTACCTTACAAGTACAGACGGTAAGCCCAATTCGTATTACTTGCCTGAAGGCAAACACGTTTCCGATATGGATGCTTTGGAAGTCGCACAGGCTCTATTGGCTCCACTTGAGCCCTACCAGCTCAAGACGTTGCCGAAGCAAGAACGGAATCGTCTGTTGGCAATGCTGAAACATCGAGGCTTTACGATTGCCCAGATTTCGCGTATTACGGGAATCGGGACAAATATTATTCAGAGGGCGAAATGAGGCTTGAAATGATTATTTCATCCCCGTCCCAAAATAATCAAAAGCACCGATAGCGCCAGAATGATTTTTTCATCCCCGTCCCAGAAAAATCATTGGGAGGAGAAGCGGGATTGGCGGCCGAAGGATAGGGCGGTGTCGCCGAATTTGTCTCGGACGGCGTCGATGGCGACGGAGAGGTCGCGGCGGTCGCTGGATTGGGCTCCGCGGTCGTCGATTTCGCAGAACAGGTCGGTTTGGATACCGCCTTGGTGGTTGAAGTCGCTCATGCCGATACCCGCCAGACGCACGTGCATGCCTTCTTGCCAGATATGGTCGAGCAGCTCGAGCGCTACGGCCACAAAGATATTCTCGTCGTCGGTGGGGTGGGGCAAGCGGCGCTGTGCCGTGCGTCCGCTGCCATACGAATACTTGAGCTTGAGCGTTACGGTTCCGCCTGCCAGCCCCTGACGGCGCAGGCGGCGCCCAACCGACTCGCCGAGCAGCGCGATCGCCGCCTCAATGTCACCACGGTCGGTTAAATCCTTCGCAAAGGTGCGCTCATTGCTCACCGATTTAACTTCACGCTCCTCATCCAGGCTGGTGACCTCGGATACTTCGAGTCCCAAAGCACGTTGACGCATGTACTCGCCATTCACGCCAAAGATTGCAGCCAGGGTGGACTCTGGCGCACGTGATAGCTCGCCGAGGGTGTAGATGCGCATGCGACGCAGCCGCTCCTCGGCCGAACGCCCGATTCCGCTCATGGCGGACACGGGCAGCGCAGCCAAAAACCGCTGTTCCGTACCGGGGCGCACAATGGTCAGGCCAAACGGCTTGTCGCGTTCGCTTGCGATCTTGGCCACGGTCTTGTTGCACCCAATGCCGATGGAGCACGTCACCCCCAGCGCCGCCACGCGATCACTGATACGCCGCGCTACCAGCAGCGGATCCTCGGGCGCAAAGCGGCCCGGCGTAATATCGATAAAGGCCTCATCAATCGACACACGCTCTACGCGTGGTGTCTCATCGGCAAGAATCGCCATGACCTGCGCGCTCACCTCACGGTAGCGATCAAAGTGTCCGTGCGTCCAAATGGCCTGCGGGCACAGGCGCCGCGCCTCGGCCGAGGCCATGGCAGAATGCACGCCAAAGCGACGTGCCTCGTACGAACACGTGGACACAACGCCGCGGGAATCGGCATCGCCACCCACGATGAGCGGCTTGCCGCGCCATTCGGGATGATCGAGCATCTCCACGCTCGCAAAAAATGCATCGAGGTCCATCAGGCCCACCGCCGGACCCGTCCAGGGCGGCGGCGTGACGCCCGCAGCATCCTCATAACCGTATGTATGTTCGCGTCTTTCCATGTCATGAGTATACCGCGCAGCTCATGTGGGGTGCGTGGATGTGCTTGCAAATGGCGAATTCTTGTCTAAGATATGGATTTGCCCTCGACTCCACCGAAGAAGTTGGTCTCACGGACTTCACCTGCCCGCGTCGATGGCGTATTATGTTCAACTGTTTGTTTGTAGTTGCAGCCTAAAGCTGCTTGGTTGGAGGAGTTTCCTTTGGCAGTCAAGATTCGCCTTGCTCGTCACGGCGCTAAGAAGCGTCCGTACTACCGTGTCGTCGTCGCCGATTCCCGCGCCCCGCGTGACGGTCGTATCATCGAGGAGGTTGGCCGCTACAACCCGATGACCGCCCCCAAGACCATCAACCTCGACCTGGAGAAGATTACTGACTGGCAGTCCAAGGGCGCTCAGCTCACCGACGCCGTCGCCGCTCTGGTCAAGGCCGCCAACGAGGGCGAGAAGACCGAGACCGTCGTCAAGAAGTCCAAGAAGCAGCTCGCCAAAGAGGCCGAGGCCGCTAAGGCTGCCGCTGAGGCCGCTGAGGGCGCCGAGGAGTAAATCGTGCCTGAGGTTGACGCTGCACAGCTCGAGGGTGAGGCAATGCTCTCAGATCGCATCGCCGATCTCGTCGAATATCTCGTTGTTCAGATCGTCGACGACCCGGATTCCGTGAGCCTTGAGGTCATCGATGGTGACGACGCCTCCACGATTGAGGTTTCGGTTGCCGAGGATGACGTCGCTAAGGTCATCGGCCGTCGTGGCCGTACCATCAAGGCCATTCGCACGCTCGCCCGTGCGCTGGCCGCTCGCCTCGACACCGCTGTCGAGGTAGAGGTTCTAGGCTAGGACCTTGAGGTCCCAGTACAAAAACATCGCCCGTGTGGTCAAGCCGCACGGAAGGAAGGGGGAGGTCCTCGCGCAGCCGCTGCGGGGGCTTCCTTCTGTATTGGAGCCGGGTATGCGTGTCGCCTTGACGCCGCCGGCGCTCAAGCGCGACCGTTTTTGCACGGTCGTGTCCGTTACCGATACGGGCGATGGCGATCTGGTCTCGTTTGAGGGCATAGATGACTTGACGGCCGCTGAGGGCATCACCGGATGCTATGTGCTGGCCAATCGTGACGACTTCGAGCTCGATTCGCTCGACGCCGTCTATGCCGACCTCATGGGTCGCGAGGTGGTCGACGAGCGCTTTGGTTCGCTCGGCACGATCGTTGAGATCATGTCGACGCCCGCCAACGATGTTTGGGTTGTCGAGGGTGATCGGTACGGCGAGGTGCTGATTCCCGTGATCGAGCAGGTTGTGCTCGATCTTCCCGACACAGGAGCAATTTCCGTCCACGTGATGGACGGCTTGATCGATATGGACAAGTAGGGAGGAAAGCATGCTGATTGAGACCCTTTCGGTCTTTCCCGAGATGTTTGAGCCCGTCATGTCCACGTCGATTTTGGGCCGCGCCCGCAAGGCCGGCCTTTTTGATTTTAAGGCGTATAACCTGCGCGACTGGACGCACGACCGCCATCGCACCGTCGATGACGAGCCGTATGGCGGCGGGCAGGGCATGCTCATGAAGGTCGAGCCCATTGCCGAGGCCATCGAGGCCATCAGCTCCGAGGGTCCCAAGCCCACCGTGGTGTTCTTCACCCCCTGCGGGGAGCCCTTTACGCAGCATGTGGCCGAGCGCCTGCTCAAAAGCGAGCGCCTGCTGTTTGTGTGCAGCCGTTACGAGGGCGTCGACGAGCGCGCATATGCGTATGCCGATGAGCGTCTGTCGATCGGCGACTACGTGCTTACGGGCGGCGAGCTTCCCGCCATGGTCGTGGCCGACGCCGTCGTACGTCTGATTCCCGGAGCCTTGGGCGACGAGATGAGCAACGTGGACGAGTCCTTCTCGACTGCCGAGGACGGTGGCCTGCTCGAGTACGCGCAGTATACCCGCCCCGCCGAGTTCAATGGCGAGGGCGTGCCGCCCGTGCTCGTAAGCGGCGACCACGCCAAGGTCGATGCCTGGCGTCGCAAGAATGCCATCGAGCGCACCTGTCGCTGGCGTCCCGATCTGATCGAGACGGCGCGCCTTACGCCCCAGGAGCGTGCGTACGCGCAGGAGATTCTGGACGCTTCCTATTCGCAGAGCGAGGAGTGAGAATGGTTCCATCGCAGCATTCTGCCCTGAGGGGCGCCTTTGAGTGGATCGTGGTCGTCGCGATTGCACTGGTTGCCACCTTCTTGATTCGCTCGTTTGTGATCGAGCCCTTTGTGGTGCCTACCGGTTCCATGGAGTCCACGATCGAAATCGGCGACCAGATCCTGGCGCAAAAGGTCAGCCTCGAGCTCGGGCAGCCCGTCAAGCAGGGCGATATCGTGGTGTTCCACAACCCCGATGCCACATCCGAGCATGACGTGCTGGTAAAGCGCGTCATCGCTACGGCCGGCCAGACGGTCGACCTGCGGGATGGCAAGGTCGTCGTCGATGGCCGGGCGCTCGATGAGGACTATACGACCGGTATGAGCTGGCCGCTTTCGGTCCAGGCTCCCGGCGCTCAGGTAAGCTATCCCTACACCGTTCCCGACGGGTGCGTGTGGGTGATGGGCGACAACCGCGAAAACTCTGCTGACTCGCGCTACTTTGGTCCCGTTGATCGCTCTGATTTGATCGCCGTGGCGCTTGTGCGCTACTGGCCGCTCAACCGTATCGGCGCGATCGACTAAAAACCGCTATAGTACAGTACCTAACCGTGTAATCGTTTCGACGAGGGGATATTAGAGGCATGAACGCTTCATCGCTTTCCTTCCAAGACATCATCCTGCGCCTCCAGCAGTACTGGGGCGAGCGGGGCTGCGTCATTATGCAGCCCTATGACTCCGAGGTCGGTGCCGGTACCTTCCATACCGCGACCACGCTGCGCTCGCTCGGTCCCGCCGAGTGGCGCACCTGCTATGCACAGCCCTGTCGCCGTCCCGCCGACGGACGTTACGGCGAGAACCCCAACCGCATGCAGCACTATTATCAGTTCCAGGTGCTCATCAAGCCCTCGCCGATCAACGCCCAGGAGCTCTACCTGGGGTCTCTTGCCGCTATCGGTCTGGACCCCAACGACCATGACGTCCGCTTTGTCGAGGACGACTGGGAGAGCCCGACGCTCGGCGCCTGGGGTCTTGGCTGGGAGGTCTGGCTCAACGGCATGGAGGTCACGCAGTTTACGTACTTCCAGCAGGTGGGCGGTATCGAGGTCGACCCCGTGCCCGTCGAGATCACCTATGGCCTGGAGCGCATCGCCATGTATGCGCAGGGCGTCAACTCCGTCTACGATCTGGTGTGGAGCTACCTGCCTGACGGCACGCCCATGACCTATGGCGACGTGTTCCTGGAGAATGAGCGCGAGTTCAGCGCTTACAACTTTGAGGTCGCCAACGTCGAGATGATGCGTCAGAAGTTTGACGACTACGAGGCCGAGTGCCACTCCTGCCTGGAGCGCAAGCTGCCGCTGCCGGCATATGACTGCGTCATGAAGTGCAGCCATGCCTTCAACCTGCTCGATGCCCGCGGGGCGCTGTCCGCAGTCGAGCGCGCCAACTACATCCTGCGCGTCCGCGCCGTCGCCAAGGCGTGCTGCGAGGCCTATATGGCCGAGGTCGCCGGAATCAACGAGAATGCCGATCAGGAAGGCGAGGTGGCGTAAGCCATGGCAGACGCTAAGGATTTCCTGTTTGAGATCGGTACGGAGGAAATGCCCTCTGCACCGCTGAACAATGCCGTCAAGCAGCTTGGCACCATGATCGCCAAGGGTCTCGACGAGGCCGGTCTGGCCCACGGCGAGGTCCGCGTGATCTCGAGCCCGCGTCGCCTGGCTGCGCTCGTTGCCGACGTCGCCACCGCGACCGATGAGGTTCACGAGGTCAAGCGCGGCCCCGCGGCCAACATCGCCTTTGACGCTGACGGTAATGCCACCAAGGCCGCCCAGGGCTTCGCCCGCAAGTGCGGTGTGGCTGCCGAGGACCTGGTTCGTCGCGAGGACACCGACGGTCGCGAGTATGTGTTCACCGAGAAGAACATTCCTTCCGCTCCGGCCACCCCGATCCTGACGGCCCTGTGCGAGAAGACCATCGCCGGCCTGCAGTGGCCCAACTACCGCAGCCAGCGCTGGGGCCACGAGCACGCCACGTTCGTGCGTCCGGTCCGCTGGATCTGCTGCCTTTTGGGCGAGGACGTTGTACCCGTGTCGTTTGCCGACGTGACGAGCGGCAACACCACGCGTGGTCATCGCGTCCTGGGCCCCGGTGACCATGTGGTCGCCAGCCCCGACGTCTACGAGCAGGTGCTCGAGGATGCCGGCGTGCTCTCCGCCGAGCGCCGTCGCGAGGCCATCCTTGCCGGCATCGCCGAGGTCGAGGCTGCCCGTCCTGGCTGCCACGTCGATACGCCCAAGAAGGTCTTTGAGGAGGTCATCAACCTCTGCGAGTGGCCGACGGTGCTCATCGGTACCTTCGACGAGGAGTTCCTCAAGGTCCCGCACGAGATCATCTGCGAGTCTATGCTCACCAACCAGCGCTACTTCCCGATTTATGACGGCGAGGGCAAGCTGACGCGTGAGTTCGTGGTCGTTTCCAACAGCAAGCCCGAGAATGCCGAGCGCGTGATCGACGGCAACGAGCGCGTCGTGCGCGCCCGCCTGGACGACGCCAAGTTCTTCTACGAGGAGGATCTGAAGATCTCCCTTGACGAGTTCCGTGAGCGCCTGGCCAAGGTCGCCTTTCAGGAGAAGCTCGGTAGCGTGCTCGCCAAGTCCGAGCGTATTGAGCAGCTCGCGCTCGCTATTGCCCGCGAGGCTCACCTGGGTGCCCATCTTGCCGCCGACGCTGCTCGCGCCGCTCACCTGTGCAAGGCCGACCTGGTGTCCAACGCCGTCGTCGAGTTCACGAGCCAGCAGGGCGTGATGGGCGGTTACTACGCCTGCGCGATGGGGGAGAACGACGAGGTCGCCCACGCTATCCGCGATCACTATCGTCCCCGCTTTGCCGGCGACGAGCTGCCCGAGGGCACCGCTGGCTGCATCGTGGCCTGCGCCGACAAGCTCGATACCATTGCCGGCATCTTTGCCATCGGCGAGCCCCCGACCGGCTCTTCCGACCCGTACGCGCTGCGTCGTGCCGCCATCGGCATCATCAACATCCTGCGCGACCGTCTGCCGATCGACCCCACGTCGCTCATCGACTTTGCGCTCGAGCTCTACAGTGAGCAGGGCATTGAGTTCGACGCCGCCGAGGTCGCCCAACAGGTCCGTGACTTCTTCCATGGCCGCCTGGTGAGCATGGCCCGCGACGAGAAGATCCCGGCCGATACCGTCGCTGCCGTCTCCGCGGTGCACATTATTGCCCCGTCGGTCTTCTTCGCCCGCTGCGCCGCCCTCGACGAGGCCCGCAAGAATGACGCCGAGACCTTCGACAACCTGGCGACCGCCTACGCCCGTGCCGCGCATATTTCCAAGCCCGAGCTGGGCGCGGAGTACGACCGCGCCCTGATGGGCGAGGTCGAGCTTGCGCTTGCCGACGCCTCCGAGGCTGCTCAGACCGCCGTCGATGTCGCTCTCGCCGCCGAGGATTACCCGGCTGCATTTGCCGCTCTGGCCGCCCTTCGCGCGCCCATCGACCGCTTCTTCGACGAGGTTATGGTCATGGACAAGGACGAGCAGCTCCGCGATAATCGCCTTAAGCTGCTCAACCGCTTCGAGGCCGTTTTCTCCGGCATCGCCAACATCGGTGAGCTTGCCCGCAAAAAGTAAGCTAGCCTGCGCATAAGCGCAAAAGGAGCCCCGCATGGATTGCCCGGTCACCGCTTGTCCCACCGTTATCGTTATCTCCGACTCGCTCGGTGATACCGCTTGTGAGGTGGTGCTTGCGGCGTCCGGGCAATTTGATGAAGGGGCTTTTCACGTTTTACGTCTGCCTAAGGTGAGCTCGATGGAGCAGGTCAAGTCGTTTGTGGGCCCGCGAATCGATGCCGACCATCGCGATATCGCCGTGTTCCATACCATCGTCGACCCGGCACTTCGTGCTCGCGTGCTCGACTACTTGGGCATGCTGCACATTCGCTCGGTCGACCTGATCGGCCCGTCGCTCGCGGTGCTGTCGTCGCTTATTGGCGTGCCGCCAAAAGGAGTGGCGGGTGTGATCCATAAGACTGATGACAGGTATTTCCACCGCATCGAGGCCATGGAGTACTTTGTGGAGCACGATGACGGGCGCGGCTGCGATGACCTGTCTGGTGCCGATATCGTGCTGCTGGGTGTTTCTCGCACTTCCAAGACACCGCTGTCGATGTATCTGGCCTATCAGGGCTATAAGGTCGCCAACGTTCCGCTGGCCCACGGTATGGAGCCTCCCAAATCGATCTATGAGGTCGACCCGATGCGCCTGTTCGGCCTGATTTCGACGGTCGACGTAATCTCCGAGATTCGTGATAGCCGCCTAGGCGATGATTACGCCCGTGCCGTTGCCGGCTCGTATGCCGAGCCCGAGAGCGTACGCAACGAGCTTGCTGAGGCGCGTACCCTCATGAAGCGCTTGGGCTGCTTTGTGGTGCGCACCGACGGTAAGGCAATTGAGGAGAGCGCTGCCGAGATCATCGCCCACCTCGAAGAGATCCAAGAAGCAAGGGCCCGCCGTGCCGCCTGCCGCGCTCAACAGCAGTAGTCCTTTCTGGGATGATTTTTCTGGGACGGGGATTAAAAAATCATCCGGTACATGATGATTTTTTAATCCCCGTCCCAGAAAAATCATCTGGGGTAGCTAAAATAGCCCCGTCCCAAATTAGCTACCCAAAGAGACTGCTTGATAATAATACATGATAATGGTAAAGCGATTTAGCAGTTTTTATCGGTTTGACCTGCAATTATAATATAGTGGTATCTTCATAAGGTAACCACCTTTACCTACCGTTTACCGCCAGTTTTAGCACGTTTACCAAACCGCCCATCCTCTGCTCAAGCTTGCCTTAGTCCCGCCGTATAGTTCCCTCACGGCCCGCATCCGGCGGGTCGATTCGTTACCACGGTCGTGCGCGAGAGCGCATGGAAGGGGAAGTATCGTGAGCGATTGCAAGAGGGTTTACCGTTTTGGAACCGATGACCAGGGCACTTGTGTCACCGAGGGCGACAAGTCCATGAACTTCGTGCTTGGCGGCAAAGGCGCGAACCTTGCCGAGATGAGCCGTATCGGCCTGCCGGTTCCCGGTGGTTTTACCATTACCTGCCAGACCTGCGTTGAGTACTCTGGCGCCGGCAACGTGTGGCCGGAGGGCGCGCTCGACGAAATCGTTGCCGCCGAGGTCGACCTCGAGGCCCGCTGCGGCAAGAAGCTTGGCGACGCCCGTGACCCGCTGCTCGTCTCGGTGCGCTCGGGTGCTCCGTTTTCCATGCCCGGCATGATGGACACGGTCCTCAACCTGGGCCTCAACGACGATTCCGTCCAGGGCCTTATCGCCCAGACGCAGAACCCGCGCTTTGCCTGGGACAGCTATCGTCGCTTTATCCAGATGTTCTCCAACGTCGTCATGGGTGTTGACGCCGACCTGTTTGAGAATGCCCTGACCCAGGCCCGCCTGGTCGCCGGCGTTCGCGTCGACTCCGAGCTATCGGCCGAGGACCTGCAGGAGCTCGTCGAGACGTTCAAGGGCATTTTCTCCGACAACGTCGAGGCCGCCCTGTACCCCGAGCTCGAGGTCGCGGACGGCAAGCCCGTCTTCCCACACGATCCGGAGCTCCAGCTGCGCCTCGCTATCCAGGCCGTCTTTGGCAGTTGGATGAATGAGCGCGCCTGCATCTACCGCAGACAGCACGGCATTTCCGATGACCTTGGCACCGCCGTCAACGTCCAGGCTATGGCCTTTGGCAATAAGGGCGAGACCTCGGCGACCGGCGTCGCCTTTACGCGTAATCCGGCCGACGGGACTAAGGAGTTCTACGGTGACTTTCTGGTCAACGCCCAGGGCGAGGATGTTGTCGCCGGCATCCGCAACACCGAGCCCATCGCCGACCTCAAGACCACCCCGGGCCTCGAGTCCTCAGGTGAGGAGCTCGAGCGTGTGTTCCTGACGCTCGAGGATCATTACCGCGATATGTGCGATATCGAGTTCACTATCGAGCAGGGCAAGCTCTGGATGCTCCAGACCCGCGTGGGCAAGCGTACCGCAACCGCCGCCCTGCGCATCGCCATCGAAATGGTCGAAGAGGGTCTGATCACCCGCGAGGAGGCCGTGAGCCGCATTGACCCCGCGCAGCTCGACCAGCTCCTGCACCCGCAGTTCGACTCCTCCAAGAAGTACGAGGCGCTCGCACGCGGCCTTAATGCCAGCCCCGGTGCCGCCGTGGGCGAGGTCGTGTTCTCGAGTGACGACGCCGTCGCGCGTTCTGCCGAGGGCCATAAGGTCATTCTGGTCCGCTGGGAGACCAACCCCGACGACCTGAAGGGTATGGTCGCCGCCGAGGGTATCTTGACGAGCCACGGTGGTAAGACGAGCCATGCCGCCGTTATCGCCCGTGGCATGGGCACCCCCTGCGTCTGCGGTGTCGAGCGTTTCCATATCGACGTGGCCGAGAAGGTCGTGCGTATCGAGGGCAGCGATCACGTGCTGCACGAGGGCGACATCATCTCCATCGACGGAACCCAAGGCATCGTCGTTGATGGCGCTGTCGATTTGGTCTCCGCTGAGCTCACCGGCGACCTGGACACCATCCTGTCTTGGGCCGACGAGATTCGCTTGGACGAGACCGCCGGTCACGCCAACCATGTGCGCGTCAACGCCGACAACCCCGAGGATGCCGAGCTTGCGCTCGAGTTTGGCGCCGAGGCCATCGGCCTGTGCCGCACCGAGCACATGTTCCTGGGCGATCGTAAGAACATCATCCAGAGCTTTATCCTTTCTGACGATGAGACCGTGAAACAGCAGGCCCTGGCCGATCTGCTCAAGGTTCAGACCGAGGACTTCTTGGCGATGTTCAAGACCATGTCCGGTCGCGATGTGGTCGTTCGCCTGCTCGATCCGCCGCTGCACGAGTTCCTTGATGATCCTCGCGAGCTTGAGGTCGCCATCACCAAGAAGGAAGCCGCCGGCGCCAGCGAGGAAGAGCTCGCCGGCCTGCGTGCCCGCCTGCGTCGTATCGACGGCATGGTCGAGTCCAACCCGATGCTCGGCCTGCGCGGCGTGCGCCTGTCCGTCGTCTTCGGTGACCTGCCGCTCATGCAGGTTCGTGCCGTGGCAACGGCTGCCGCTCGCCTTATCAAGGAAGGCGTCGACCCGCGTCCCGAGATTATGGTTCCGCTCGTTTCCATTACGGCCGAGCACGTTCAGACCCGCGAGGTCATCGAGCGCGTGATTGCCGAGGTTTCCTCCGAGGAAGGTGTCGAGCTCAACATTCCCGTGGGCACGATGCTCGAGCTGCCGCGCGCCTGCATGGTCGCCGACGAGATCGCGCAGCACGCCGACTTCTTCTGCTTTGGCACCAACGACCTCACCCAGACGACTTTCGGTTTCTCGCGTGACGACGCCGAGGCCAAGTTCATCCCGCTGTACATGCATAAGAAGATCTTGAAGGACAACCCCTTCGAGACCATTGACACGGCGGTGCTGGAGCTCGTGCGCATGGCCGTCGAGAAGGGTCGCGCCACCAACCCTGGCATGCACTTTGGCGTGTGCGGCGAGCACGGCGGCGACCCCAAGTCCATCAAGGCCCTGTTTAACGTGGCCGATGTGGACTATGTGTCCTGCTCGCCTTACCGCGTGCCCCTGGCGCGTCTGGCTGCCGCTCAGGCCAAGCTCGAGGCCAAGCGTAACGCCTAACGTTTTGAGTTTAGGCGCCTAGCGTAGGCCCCCTCATGCCACTCGTCTCGTTCGTGAGGCGGGCGGTTATCATGCGCGGGTTTTGTCTTTTTTTCTGCGTTCAAAATTGTTCTTGCGGCAGAAACCAGCGCGTGTATACTCGAATACGTTTGTTCAACTACGTGCCGGCCAAGGTGGTACGGCACCTCTAGAAGAGTAAGGAATTGCACATGGATTACATCCGCGCAATCGAGCGTCAGCAGATCCGCGAGGACATCCCGCAGGTCCGCGTTGCCGACAACGTCAAGGTTCACTACCGCATTAAGGAAGGCGACCGCGAGCGCATCCAGGTTTTCCAGGGTGACGTCATCCGCATGGCCGGCGCCGGTGCCCGTGAGACCTTCACCGTCCGCAAGATTTCCTTCGGTGTCGGTGTTGAGCGTACCTTCCCGCTTCACAGCCCCAAGATCGCCAAGCTCGAGGTCGTCCGTCATGGTCGCGTCCGTCGCGCCAAGCTGTACTACCTCCGCGACAAGGTGGGCAAGGCTGCTCGCATCCCCGAGAAGCGCTAGGAAGATCGCAGCGTCTGTCCACTCGCTTGGACAAAAGGGTCACCTTCGGGTGGCCCTTCTTTTTATCTGATTTGCATGCAAGGAGGCCCCGATATGGCCAACATGACGAGCTCGGTTTCGGCATCGCAGGTTGCCGGCGAGCTGGCGAGCGCCACGTTTGAGGAGATCCCCGCCCTCGTGGAGCATTATCGTGAGGATCCGCGCCAGCAAGTGATCAAGGCTTGCGAGCGTGCTCTTAAGCGCCATGCCAAAGAACTTGCCGAGCGCGAGCGCGTCAACGGTATGTACGAGCTGATGCACGAGCTCGGCGGGGATGGCGTGGTCGTGGGTGTCGACGAGGTGGGCCGCGGTTCGGTGGCCGGTCCTTTGACGGTGTGCGCCGTGTGCCTTCCCATGGAGCCGCGCGTCTGGGGCATCAACGATTCCAAAAAGCTCACGCCGGCGCGCCGCGAGCTGCTCTCGGTGAAGATTGCCGAGGTCGCGACGGCGATTGGTTTTTGCCATATCGCGCCTGCGGATATCGATGATATGGGCATGGCCCGTGCCATCCGCGCTGCCGTCGCGGGTGCCGTGGCCGATACGGGGCTCGAGCCCGATTGCGTGCTTATGGACGGTAACCCCTTGGGCGCCGTTCCCAACGAGCGCGACGTGGTGAAGGGCGATGCCAAAATCGCCTGCATCGCCGCGGCGTCCATCATGGCCAAGGTCACGCGTGACGAGATGATGGTCGAGTACGACGCCGAGTACCCCGAGTATCATTTGGCCGAATCGAAGGGCTACGCAAGCCCCGAGCACATCGAGGCGATTCGCAAACATGGACTTTGTCCGCTGCATCGTGTGAGCTTTTGCGGAAACTTTCTGCAGACTGAGCGCCTTTTCTAGGTCAATTGTGGAGACAGGGATCTCTGGCGTTTTTTAAACCTGCTGGTAGCGGGCCGTGTGCAACGTGATTGTTGCGTGCGGCCCGTTTTTTGTCGGCATTTGGTCAGCTTTTGGTTTGTTTCCGGTACTTACCCGCATGAAAGGTGCCCTCATCATCGGGCCAATGCAGCGTGCGGGAAAGGAGACCCCATGTGTGCCGCAAGCAAAAAGAGCAAGACGCAGCAACTCAAGGAGCGCTGGGAAGACGGCGAGCTCGACTGCGGGGCGATGACGCCCGAGTTTATCAAGGGGCTCAGTCCCCGCGAGCTCGGCATGCTGGGCGAGCTGATCACCATCGATTACTTTAACGAGCGTGGATACACCTTGTTGGAGCAGGGCTATCGTTGCATTGAGGGCGAAGCCGATCTTGTGCTGCTCGATGAGCTCGATGATGTCGTGGTGATGGCCGAGGTCAAGACGAGGCGCGTCGCCCTGGATTGCACCACGCGGGTCTTTCCCGAGGAGGCCGTGGACGCCCAAAAGCAGCGTCGGTATCGGCGTATCGCAAGCTGCTATCTCATGGATCACTATCCGCTCAGGTCGATTCGCTTCGACGCCGTGGGCGTCACCATCCGCGGCGGGCATATCGCCGAGATCGAGCACCAGTACAATGCGTTCGATTGGCAGGTGTCGTGATGGCGTTCGAGACGTTTGCCGTACACGCGGCCTGCATCCGCGGCGTCGAGGCAATTCCCGTCACCGTCGAGGTCTCGCTTGCCGGTGGCGTTCCGGGTATCCAGATGCTCGGCATTCCGAGTATGGAGGTGATGGAGTCGCGCGGGCGTATCCGATGCGCCATGCGCTCGGCCGGCTTCGAGATCCCTCGGTCTGGCATTACCGTCAACCTGGCACCCGGCGATATCCGTAAAACTGGCAGCGGTTTTGACCTGCCGATTGCCATCGCGGTTCTGGCGGCCGATGAGCAGATTCCCCGTGACAACCTCGATCGCTGCCTTATCGCAGGTGAGCTTGGTCTGGACGGCACCGTGCTGCCCGTCAAGGGCGAGGTGGCGTTCCAGCTGTTGGCGCGCGATATGGGGCTTTCCTTTATCGCCGGCAGGTCCGATCAGCATGTCCCGCTTGCGGGCGTTGACTGCGGGTTTATCGACCATCTATCTCAGCTTGCCCATGGCATGGGGGATGCCGCGCGACATTACCTGGATTCTGAAGTGCTCGAGGTGACCTTTGAGCCCGCGCTCGATTATGCCGACGTGCTGGGGCAGGAGGTCGCCAAGCGCGGCATGGCGCTTGCGGCCGCCGGCGAGCTCGGCCTGCTCATGATCGGCTCGCCCGGTTCGGGCAAGACCATGCTCGCGCGGCGCATGACGGGCATTCTGCCCGAGCTTTCTCTCGAGGATCAGCAAGAGGCGCTGTGCATCCATTCGGTCTTGGGCGAGAACATCGATGGCCTGCTTGCAGGGCATCGGCCCTTCCGCAGTCCGCATCACAGCATTTCGACCGCGGGACTCATCGGCGGCGGACGTCCGGTGCATCCGGGCGAAATTAGCCTGGCTCATGGCGGCGTGCTCTTTTTGGACGAGCTCGCCGAGTTTCCCACCGGCGTGCTGCAGACGCTGCGTCAGCCCATCGAGCGTGGGTACGTGAGGATCGTTCGCGTTGACGGGGCCTTTACGTTCCCGTCGCGCTTTCAGCTGCTAGCCGCGAGCAATCCCTGCCCCTGCGGGTTTTTGGGCGACCGCGAAGTGCCGTGTCGCTGTTCCGCGTCGATGGTCGAGCGCTACCGGGGCAAGTTGCGCGGTCCTTTGGCTGATCGTATCGACATGATGATCGACGTGACCCGCCCCGATCCTCAGGTGATCATTGAGGGCGCGGAGGGTATGTCATCGGCTGAACTGCGCGATTACGTCGTGCGGGGGCGCGCCTTTCGCGCCTGGCGTGAATCCCGTATGGACGATGCGGACACCGAGGCCGAGGAAGACGAGTCGCGGTCCATTGACGGCGTCGTCTCGACCTTTGGGCTTGATGAGGCCGCCGAGAAATGCGTGCTCGGCCTGTCGAAGCGCACGCATCTCACGGGTCGCGGCATCGTGCGCTTGGTACGCATCGCGCGCACGATCGCCGATGTTGCCGAAAGCGAACGGGTGATGCAGGATCACGTGCTCGAGGCGGCGATGTACCAGGGAAGGAGGGACCAATAATGGGCGAGGAGACTTATCAGTTGCATCCCGGTGATGCGCTGTATCCCAAGACCGTCTTGGAGCTCCCGGATGTGCCCCGGACCCTCTATGTGCGTGGCGACCCCGCCGTGTTATCGACGCCTGCGCTCTCCATCATCGGTGCACGCAAGGCATCGCCGTATGGTCTCGCCGTGGCAGAACTTGCGGCCAAGGTGGCGGTTGAGGCGGGAGTGACGGTGGTCTCGGGCGGTGCGGTCGGCTGCGACCAGGCGTCGGGTTGGGCTGCGGTCAACGCCGGGGGCAAACACGTCGTGGTACTGGGGACCGGCGCCGATGTTGTCTATCCGCGCTCGAGCGCCGGCCTCATCACGCGCACACTCTATACGGGCGGCGCGGTCGTTTCGATTTCGCCGTGGGGTATGGGACCGCGTAAGTTCGCCTTTCCGCGGCGCAATCGCGTTATTGCCGCCTTGTCGCAGGCACTCTTTGTTTCCGAGGCGGGCATGCCCTCGGGTACGTTCTCCACGGCGGAAGCCGCTATGGACTTGGGTCGAGAGCTCCTTGCAGTGCCGGGCTCCATCCTATCGCCCGAGTCGCGTGGCACGAATTACCTCATTGCGAATGGTGCCTGCTGCATCATCGACGAGGAATCAATCGAGATGGCCATCTCGCGCATCTACGGCACGCTGCGCTACTCGCGTCCCGATGCACCCGGCATTGCCGATCTGGACCCCACGCAGCAGACCGTGATGCACGCGCTTATCGCCTCGCCGCTCAAGGTTGACGACATTGCCGCGCTCATCTCGCTTGATGCTGTCGGCGTGCTCAAGCTCTTGGGCTCGCTCGAGCTCGAGGGCCTTATCGAGCGCATGATGGATGGAAGGTATGCGCCCTCAAAGTTTGCGCTTCACGCCCAGACGCCCTTCGGTCACAATGGAAAGCGTGTCAATTAGAAAGGTGTTTGCAGATGCAGTTCGATCAGGTGACGGTTATCGGCGGCGGTCTGGCGGGTTCGGAATGTGCGATCCAGCTGGCAGATCGCGGGTTTGCCGTAAAGCTGTGCGAGATGCGCCCCCAGGTGAGCTCTCCGGCCCACCATACCGATCACTTGGCCGAGCTCGTCTGCTCAAATTCGTTTAAGTCAACCCGTCCGGATTCCGCTGCTGGCCTGCTAAAGGCCGAGCTCGAGCGCATGGGTTCGGTGCTGCTCGATTGCGCCCATCGTGCGGCCGTTCCCGCTGGCGGTGCCCTGGCGGTCGACCGCGTTACGTTTTCCGAGCTTGTCGAGGCCGAGGTTGCCGCCCGACCCAATATCGAGGTCGTGCACGGCGAGGTCACGCAGATTCCCGAGGGCCACGTGGTCATTGCCGCGGGCCCGCTGTGTTCACCGGCATTGAGCGAAGAGGTCATGAAGCTCGTCGGTGGCGACGCCTTGGCGTTCTTTGACGCTGCCGCGCCAATCGTCGATGCCTCCACACTCGATATGGACGTGCTGTTCTCGCAGTCGCGCTACGAGGAGCAGGGGAGCGGCGACTATCTCAACGCTCCGCTCAACAAGGAGGAGTACGAGGCCTTTATCGGGGCACTCACGACCGCCGACCGCGTGGTGCTCAAGGATTTTGAGGGCGGCGACCTCTTCCAGGCCTGTCAGCCCGCCGAGGAGGTCGCCCGCACCGGCAAGGACGCTATTCGCTTTGGCGCCATGAAGCCCGTCGGCCTCACCGACCCGCGAACCGGACGTCGCCCTTGGGCGGCGATTCAGCTTCGAGCCGAGAACAAGGAGAAAACCGCCTATAACCTGGTGGGCTTCCAGACTAATCTGACCTTTGGCGAGCAAAAGCGTGTCTTCCATATGGTTCCCGGTTTGGAGAATGCCGAGTTCTTCCGTTATGGCGTCATGCACCGCAATACCTTTGTCGATGCGCCGCACGTTCTTGACGGCTCCTTTGCCGTGCCTGGCACGGGCGTGCGCCTCGCCGGTCAGATCACCGGCACCGAGGGGTACATGGAGGCCGTGGCGACGGGTCTGCTCGCCGCGCTCAATACCTATGCCGAGGCTATCGAGGTCGCTCCCGTCGAACTGCCTCGCGTGGGCGCCTTGGGTGCGCTCGTGGGCTATGCGACCGATCCGGCAACCGTGGGCTACCAGCCCATGCATGTCAATTTTGGCCTGGTGCCGCCGCTCGAGGACGGCAAGCGTCGCAGTAAACGCGACCGCTACCAGGCTTATGCGGATCGCGCCCTCGAGGCTCTCGATGCCTACTTGGCCACGCGTTCCGACTTGTTTGGAGGCGACCGGTCATAGCCTTTGACCTGTACGATACCGTCGACTCGTTTATCGCCTACATCGCCCGTGTCGAGGGGCTCTCTTCCAATACGGTGACTGCCTATGGATCGCGGTTGGAGCGCTTTGCTGCCTGGTGCGAGCGTACGGGTGTCGATGCGCGTATAGCCGACGTGCGTACCGTCCGCGCGTATTTGGCCGAGCTTTCGCGCGAGCAGGTGGCGCCTCGCACCCTTGCGGCACATTTGTCGGCTATTCGGTCGCTCTATCGTTGGATGGCTGCCGAGGGAATCGTGGAGGGTGATGCGGTCTCGGCGATTTCCTCGCCCAAGCTGCCGCGCGACCTGCCTGGTGTGCTGACGACCCAGCAGGTCGAGGCACTGCTCCAAGCCCCCGACACCGCAACGCCCGCTGGATTGCGCGATGCGACGATGCTCGAGCTTCTTTATGCATCCGGCGCGCGCATCTCAGAGCTTGCGGCGCTCAATGTTGAATCCATCTCATGGTCCGAGCGCACGCTGCGGCTATGGGGCAAGGGGAGCAAGGAGCGTATCGTTCCTCTGTATCGTCGCGCACTCGAGGCGACGCGCACCTATGTCGAGGAGGGGAGACCGGCGCTGCTTGCGCAGGCAAAGCGTCGCGATGCCGTAAACGGTCCCCATCCGCTGTTGATATCTGTGCGCGGCAACCGCATGAGTGCCGCCATGCTCAGGCGACGGTTCCATATGTTGGCGACGCTCGCCGGCATTCCGGCCGACATCGCGCCGCATGCGATGCGTCATACGTTTGCGACCGATCTGCTTGAGGGCGGCGCGGACCTGCGTTCGGTTCAAGAGCTGCTGGGACATGCGAGCCTGTCCACGACGCAGATCTACACGCATCTCACGCCCGACCGGCTTAAGCGCGCCGTGGCCCAGGCCCATCCCCGGGGCGAGTAAGCTGGGCGGCTCGCATTGCGCTTAGGTGTGTGGTTTTGATTGCGGGTTGGCAGGAAGAGGTAATCCTGCTATCATTCATCGGGTTGCTTCACGGCAACATGTTTTTATCACGCACGCGCGGCTACTTCATACCGTGGTGCCCGGGCTTTGGTAGCACATGTCCGGGTTGGTTTTGGAGGATGACCCCGCGCGGAGGCAAACCACAGGAGGTTTAACATGGCTACCAAGATTAATATCCGCACCCTGCTCGAGGCCGGCTGCCACTTCGGTCACCAGACCCGTCGCTGGAACCCCAAGATGAAGCCGTTCATCTTCGGTGAGCGCAACGGCATCTACATCCTCGACCTCAAGCAGACCATCCTCGACGCCGACCAGGCCTACACCTTCGTCAAGAACGTCGCCAAGGGTGGCAACGTGCTGTTCGTCGGCACCAAGAAGCAGGCTCAGGAGGCCGTTAAGAACGCCGCTGAGCGCGCCAACATGCCTTACATCAACCAGCGTTGGCTCGGCGGCATGCTGACTAACTTCGTCACCATCCGCTCCCGCATCAACCGCATGGAGGAGCTCGAGGCCATGGTCGAGGACGGCCGCATGGCAGTGCTCCCCAAGAAGGAGCAGGCCGTGCTCGGTAAGGAGCTCACCAAGCTTCAGACCAACCTCGGTGGCGCCCGCGACATGAAGGGTCTGCCCCAGGCTCTCTTCGTCATCGACACCAAGCGCGAGGAGAACGCCATCAAGGAGGCTCAGCGCCTGAACATCCCCGTCGTCGCCCTGATCGACACCAACTCCGATCCCGACGAGGTCGAGTACGGCATCCCCTGCAACGATGACGCTATCTCCGCTGTCACCCTTATGTGCGAGCTCATGGCTGACGCCTGCCTCGCTGGCTCCGGCAAGGAGCAGGTCTCCGAGGCCGAGATGGCCGCTGAGCCCAAGGCCGAGTAAATCAGTCTTAGTTCATTCTTTTTCATCTCTTTGAAAGGAACCACAATGGCCCAGATTACCGCCGCTATGGTCAAGCAGCTCCGCGAGATGACCGACTCCCCGATGATGGAGTGCAAGAAGGCTCTCGTCGAGGCTGACGGCGACATGGACGCCGCTGTCGACGTCCTGCGCAAGAACGGCCTCGCCAAGGCTGCCAAGAAGGCTGGCCGTGAGACCAACGAGGGCGCTGTCGCCGCGTTCGTCTCCGAGGACGGCAAGACCGGCGCTCTGCTCGAGCTCTCCTGCGAGACCGACTTCGTCGGCTCCAACGCCAAGTTCACCGGCTTTGCTTCCAAGGTCGCTGAGGTTGTCGCTACCACCGAGCCCGCTGACGTCGACGCTCTGCTCGAGAAGCCGATGGGCGAGGAGACCGTTTCCTCCGAGCTCACCGAGATGATTCATATCATGGGCGAGAATATGAAGATCTCCCGTTTCGCCGCCCGCAAGGCCGAGAACGGCGCTCTCGCTTCTTACATCCACATGGGTGGTAAGATCGGCGTTCTCGTCGAGTTCGCTTTCGAGAAGGCCGAGACCGCTCAGGCTGAGTCCTTCAAGACCTTTGCTCATGACGTTGCCCTTCAGGTTGCCGCCGTCGCCCCGATCTGCGCTACCCGCGATCAGGTTCCGGCCGAGACCGTCGAGCACGAGAAGCAGATCTACATGGCTCAGGCTGCCGAGTCTGGCAAGCCCGAGGCTATCCAGGAGAAGATGGCTGTTGGCCGTCTGGAGAAGTTCTACAAGCAGTCCGTGCTCACCGAGCAGGAGTTCATCAAGGACAGCTCCCTCACCATCAAGAAGTACGCTGAGCAGGTCTCCAAGGAGCTCGGCGACACCATTACCGTCGTTGCCTTTGACCGTCTGGTCCGTGGCGAGTAAATAAGCTCTTGTAGCTGGTAATGAGCAGGCTGTGGGTTTTACTCACAGCCTGCTTTTTCATGGCTCCCCGTTGAGCCTTTGATATTATGTTGTGAGTCTAATTAAAGGAGGATCGCTTTGTCCGACATCCGATATAAACGCGTGCTTCTGAAGCTCTCCGGCGAAGCGCTGATGGGCGATGGCAACTACGGCATCGACCCCAAGGTTACCGATCATCTTGCCAAGCAGGTCAAGGAGCTGCTCGCCTTTGGTCATGAGGTCGGCGTCGTTGTCGGCGGCGGCAACATTTTCCGCGGCATGGCCGGTGCTGCCGGTGGTATGGAGCGCGCCCAGGCCGATTACATGGGCATGCTCGCTACCGTTATGAATGCGCTTGCCCTGCAGGATGCTTTCGAGCACAACGATGTTCCCTGCCGCGTGATGAGCGCTATCCAGATGAACGAGATCTGCGAGCCCTATATTCGCCGCCGTGCCATCAACCATCTGTCCAAGGGCAACGTCGTTATCTTCGCCGCCGGATCGGGTAATCCGTACTTTACGACTGACACCGCTGCGTCCCTTCGCGCCTGCGAGATCGGTGCCGAGATTCTGATTAAAGCCACCAAGGTTGATGGCATCTACGACAAGGATCCCGTCAAGTGCGCCGACGCCGTCCGATTTGACAAGATCACCTATCACGAGGTGCTCGTTCGCGGCCTGCAGGTTATGGATTCCACGGCTACGGCTCTTTGCCAGGACAACCGTATGCCCATTTTGGTCCTCAACATCGATGGCGAGGACACCGTCAAGCGCGCGCTCGCGGGTGAGCCCGTCGGCACGCTCGTCTATCAGGAGGATTAAGCATGGCAGAGAATATCACCGCCCACATGGACAAGTCACTCGAGTCCCTCAAGCACAACTTCTCCAAGGTCCGCACTGGCCGCGCTAACGCCAACATCCTGTCCGACATCACCGTCGACTACTACGGTGTTCCCACGCCCGTCACGCAGGTTGCCGCCGTTAAGACCCCCGAGGCCCACATGCTGCTTATCGAGCCGTGGGACAAAGCACTCATCAATGCCATCGTCAAGGCCATCGGTGCCTCCGACCTTGGCATTACCCCCAATTCCGATGGTACCGTCGTGCGTCTGCCGTTCCCGGCTCCCACCGAGGAGCGTCGTCGCGAGCTCGTTAAGGAGTGCCGCGAGTACGCCGAGCAGGCCAAGGTCTCCATCCGCAACATCCGCCGCGACTTTAACAACAAGCTCGAGCGCGACGAGGAGCTCACCGAGGACGATGTCCGCCGCGAGCAGGCCAAGGTTCAGAAGCATACCGATGAGTATGTTGCTAAGGTCGAGGAGCTTCTGAAGGAAAAAGAAGCCGAGGTCATGGAGATCTAAGGTGCAATACGACGAGCATAAACTGGTCGAGTACTTTGCCGACGCCCCTGCGGGCGTCGGTTTTTCCGACCTTGACCTCAATAACATTCCGCACCATATTTCGTGCATCATGGACGGCAACGGCCGTTGGGCTACGGCGCGCGGTCTTGCCCGTACCGAAGGCCACAAGGCCGGCATCGTCTCGCTGCGCGAGATCATTACCGCCTGCGTGCGCCTGGGCGTCGACGTTCTTTCGGCCTATGCGTTTTCGACCGAAAACTGGAATCGCCCGCAGCACGAAGTCAACGTTCTGATGCACCTGTTTGCCAAGACGTTTATCGATGAGCTGCCGCTGCTTAAGCGCGAGAATGTTCGCGTTGTCTTTTTGGGCGATATTTCCGCGCTGCCCAAGAAGACCCGCGACGTCTTTGAGCGCGGCCTTGCCGAGTGCGCCGACCATTCCGGTATGACGCTGGCGCTGGCCGTTAACTACGGTGCCCGTGCCGAGATCACCCGCGCTGTCCGTCAGATCGCGCTCGATGCCGCCGCCGGTAAGATCGATCCTGCCGCAATTGATGACGACATGATGGCTTCGCACCTGTACACCGCCGGTCTTCCCGATCCGGAGCTCGTGATTCGCACTTCTGGCGAGTTGCGTCTTTCGAACTATCTGCTGTGGCAGGTTGCCTATTCCGAGTTCTATGTCACCGATACCTATTGGCCCGACTTTGATCGTTGGGGTCTTGTCGACGCCATTTTGGCCTTCCAGGGTCGCGACCGTAGGTTTGGTGGACTGAGTAAGACCGAGGAGGCTTAATCGTGTCCGAACGTCCCAAGGCGCCTACTTCCGCGACACCCGCGCGTAAGGCTGCCACTGCGGGAGCGCCTGCAGCGAAGAGCGGCTCCGGTTCGTGGCTGGCGGGCTTCATCACCCGTGCCGCCGCCGGTATCGTCTATGCCGTTGTCTTTATCCTGTGCTTGGTTTTGGGTATTGTTCCCACGGCCATCTTCGTGTCCGTCATGAGCGGTCTGTGCTGCTATGAGTTCTTCCGCATGACGAGGCTCGACGGCAAGGTTGCCAACGAGCGCCTTGGAATCGCTGCCGCCGTACTCTTTCCGCTCTCGGCACTGGGCGATTCGCTGCTGTTGAACGCCCTGCTGTTCGCTTTGATGCTTGCGGTTGGTATCTGGTATGTCTGGTCTCCGCGTACTCGCATCTCTGACGTTGCCGTGACGCTCATGGGCCCTATCTACACTGGCTTTATGCTGTCGGCTATCGTGCTGCTGCGCGATGCCGTGCCCGGTTTTGCCGGCGCCCTGCTTTCGGTGGGCGTTTGCGCGTCCCTTTGGGTCTCCGACTCGTTTGCCTACATCGTGGGCAGCCGCATCGGCAAACATAAGATGGTCCCCAAGATCTCTCCCAAAAAGAGCTGGGAAGGCTTTGTCGGCGGCATTTTGGGCTCTGTCTTGATCTGGCTCATCCTGTGGGCAACGCACTTCTATAAGCTGAGCCTGCCCTATGCACTGCTGTGTGGCGTGGTTGTCTCCATCCTGGGCGTTATCGGCGACCTTATCGAGTCGCGTATCAAGCGCGGTGTGGGTGTCAAAGATTCCGGCAATCTCATCCCGGGCCACGGCGGCATGCTCGACCGAAGCGATTCGCTTATCTTTGGCTGCATTACCGCGCAGCTGCTGCTGATGATCGGAGGCGTGCTGTAATGGCGTTTCAGACCACCTACGGTCCCGATGGGCGTCTTCGCGTTGCCATTCTGGGCTGTACGGGTTCTATCGGTACTCAGGCGCTCGACGTGTGCCGCCAGCATGCCGATCGCCTGCAGGTGACGGCGCTGTCCGTTAACTCCAGCACCCCCGAGCTCGTTGCCGCTGCCCGTGAGTTCTCGGTTTCGGCGGTTGCCGTGGCGGACGCCTCCCATGGCGTCGACGCGGTACTGCAGGAACTGCCCGAGGGCACGGAGCTCGGCGTTGGCGCGCAGGCCGTGTGCGAGCTCGCATGCCGCGATGATGTCGACTGCGTGCTCGTGGCCATCGTGGGCGCTGCCGGTCTCGAGGCGAGCCATGCTGCCCTGACCTCGAACAAGCGTCTTGCCCTGGCCAACAAGGAGTCGCTCGTCGTCGGTGGCGACCTGCTGATGCCGTTGGCACAGCCGGGTCAGCTCATCCCGGTCGACTCCGAGCATTCTGCCATCTACCAGTGCTATCTGGGCGAGAATCCGCGCGAGGCTCACTGCATTTGGCTTACCTGCTCGGGCGGTCCGTTCTTTGGCCGTACGCGTGACGAGCTCGATCGCGTGACGCGCGCCGATGCCCTGGCGCATCCTACGTGGGCTATGGGTGCCAAGATCACGATTGACTCCGCCACCCTCATGAACAAAGGCCTGGAGCGTATCGAGGCCATGCATCTGTTTGGCTGCGATCTCGATTTCATTAACGTGGTCGTGCAGCGCCAGTCTAAGATTCACTCCATGGTCGAGTTTGCCGACGGCTCTGTGATGGCTCATCTCGGTGCCTCCGACATGCGCATTCCCATCCAGTTTGCCTTCTCGTATCCTGAGCGTTGGGATACGCCGGCTCCGCGTATCGATTTCCGCGAGTTGGGGCAGCTTACCTTTGACGCGGCCGATATGGATACCTTCCGCTGCCTTGCGCTGGCCGAACGTGCCGGCAAGACGGGCGGCACCATGCCGTGCGTGCTCAATGCCGCCAACGAGGTCGCCGTCGATGCCTTCCTGCATGATGGCTGCAGTTTTACCGATATCGACCGCATTGTGGAATCCTGCATGGATGCTCACGATGCGCAGACGGTCGATTCGTTTGAACAGCTTCGCGACATCGATGGCTGGGCGCGTGAAAAGGCCGCGCAGGTGCTCGCCGCAACCCGTTCTTAACCCATAAGGATTGCTTTTTCGTTTTATGGATACTGTTCTGAGCGTTTTCTCATCGGTCTTTTGGGGCCTGTTGATGCTTTCCGTCCTCGTGTTTTTGCACGAGGGCGGCCACTTTTTGGCGGCGCGTGCCTGTGGCGTCCGGGTGACTGAGTTCTTTTTGGGCCTGCCGTGCCGCTTTGATATCCACCACACGTCTCGCCGTATCGGCACCAAGTTTGGTGTGACCCCGCTGTTGCTGGGTGGGTATGCTGCCATTTGCGGCATGGACCCGACCGACGTCTCGTGTGCCGGCCGCGTGCTCGCGTTCATCTATCGCCACGGCAGGGTGACGGTGGCCGATCTTGCCGTCGAGCTCGAGCTGTCCGAGGATGATGTGCTCGAGGCCTGTGCTTTGCTGTTGGGCTGGGGCTCCATCGCTCCCTGGTATGAAGAAGGGGAAAAGCCTTCGCCCAGTTACTATCCCACCAAATACCAGACCCTGCCTCGTGACGCGGCGGGTTATACCACCTTTGACGGCCGTCGGTTCGATCGCGAGCACGCGACTGCCGAGGGCGATGTATGGGAACTGCCGTGCGGCGAGGCCGAATTCCTTGCACGCGAGCGCTCGCACACCTTTTTGGGCCAGGGCTTTGGTAAGCGTGCCTTTATGCTGCTTGCGGGCATTATCGTCAATATCCTGACGGGCTTTTTGCTCCTTATGAGCATCTATTCCATCGCGGGCGTCACCATGCCGGTGGATACCAATGTGATCGGCCAGGTTGACGAAGGCTCGATTGCCGCCGCGGCGGGAATCGAGGGCGGCGACGCGATCCTTTCGGTCGACGGAGTATCGTGCTCTACTTGGATGGACGTTTACGATGCCATCGGCAAGGCTGCCGGTAAGGACGATATCGCCATTGAGTACGAGCGTGACGGCAAGCAGCATTCGACCACAGTTGCGCTCAAAAAGGACGAGCGCCTAGGTGTGTATGCCTCTACGCAGGTGGTCCGCTTAGACCCTATCACGTCGGCTCGCCTGTCGTTCTCCTATGTCGTGCAGACAGCGGAGGGCGTGATGCGCTTGCTCCAGCCGCAGCATACGATGGAGATTCTCGATCAGTCCTCTTCGATCGTGGGTATTAGCGTTATGTCCTCACAGGCTGCTGCTGCCGGCCCTGCCACGTTCCTTTCGTTTGCCGCCCTCATTTCGTTCTCGCTTGGCTTTATGAACCTGCTGCCCATCCCGCCACTCGATGGCGGTAAGCTGGTCATCGAGATCATTCAAAAGGTTGCGGGTCGCGAGCTTCCGCTCAAGGTCCAGACGATTGTGAGCTATGTGGGCATCGCGCTCTTTGCGCTGCTGTTTGTCTATATGCTTCGTTCCGACATCCTTCGATTTATTCTATAGGGGAGTGTTTGGATTGTCTTTATCCCATCCTTTGCCTCGCGAGCTGACGCGCCCCGTGCATGTGGGCAGCGTGCAGATCGGTGGCGGCGCGCCGGTGGTGGTTCAATCCATGACCTGCACCGATACCGCCGATGCCCAGGCAACGCTTGCGCAAGTGTGCGCGTTGGCGCAGGCTGGCTGCGATATCGTGCGCGTGAGCGTGCCCACCGAGGCCGCGCTTGAGGGTTTCCGCACCATCTGTGCCGAATCCCCGGTGCCGATTGTCGCCGATATCCACTTTAACCATAAGCTCGCCATTGGTGCCGTTGAGGCCGGTGCTGCCAAGCTGCGCATCAATCCCGGCAATATCGGCGATTGGGCCAAGGTCGATGCGGTGATCGATGCCGCGGGCGCCGCGGGCTGTGCGATTCGTATCGGCGTCAATGCCGGTTCGCTTGAGCAGGATATCGCCGAGCGCGACGACCTCGCGCAGCCCGAAAAGCTCGTGATGTCGAGCGAGCGTTTCGTCAAACATTTTGAAGACCGCGGCTTTACGAACATTGTGCTTTCGGCCAAGGCCCATAGCGTGCAAACGACGCTCGATACCTATCGAGCCCTGTCTCGTGAGATTCCCCACGTTCCGCTTCACCTGGGCGTAACCGAGGCGGGTACCAAACTACAGGGCACCATCAAGAGCTCGGTGGGCCTGGGTATCCTGCTGTCTGAGGGTATCGGTGACACCATGCGCGTCTCGCTCACGGCCGATCCGGTTGAGGAGCCGCCGGTCGCCTGGGGAATTTTGCAGTCGTTGGGCCTGCGTCGCCGCGGTCCCGAGATTGTCTCGTGCCCCACGTGCGCCCGCTGTCAGGTTAACCTGATTCCTATCGCTGAGGAAGTAACCGAGCGGCTTAAGAACTATACCGCGCCGCTTTCGATTGCCGTCATGGGATGTGCCGTTAATGGCCCCGGTGAGGCTTCTGATGCCGACCTGGGCGTTGCTTGCGGACGTGGTCAGGCCCTGCTCTTTTCGCATGGCCAGATCATTGGTAAAGTAGCTGAGGATCAAATTGTCGATGCGCTTATGACCGAGGTCGACAAGCTTATTGAGGAGAAATAAATGACTCGAGCAATGTATATGTCTAAGCTCTATGCGCCGACGCTCAAAGAGGATCCGGCCGACGCCGAGCTTGCAAGCCATCGTCTGCTGCTTCGTGCCGGTATGATTCGCAAGGAGGCCGCCGGTCTGTATTCCTATCTGCCGCTCGCTTGGCGCTCGATTCGTAAGATCGAGAACATCGTGCGCGACGAGATGGACGCCGCCGGCGCCCAGGAGCTCATGATGCCCATTATGGTCGATGCCGAGCTGTGGCGTGAGTCCGGCCGTATCGATGCCTATGGCAAGGAGCTCGTGCGCTTTGACGACCGTCATGGTCGCGAGTTTGTGCTGGGCCCCACGCACGAGGAGACCGTCACGGCTCTGGTGCGCAATGAGCTGCGCTCCTATAAGCAGCTGCCCGTCAACCTGTATCACATTCAGGACAAGTTCCGCGATGAGTTCCGTCCCCGCTTTGGCCTGATGCGCGGCCGCGAGTTCATCATGAAGGACGCCTACAGCTTCTCTGCCACGCAGGAGAGCCTGCAGGAGGAGTACGACAAGATGAAGCAGGCCTACGCCAACATCTGCGAGCGCTGCTACATCAAGGCTTTGCCCGTTGTCGCCGACTCCGGCGAGATCGGCGGCGACACCTCCGTCGAGTACATGGCTCTGGCCGACGCCGGCGAGGCCTCGCTCGTCTACTGCGACGATTGCGGCTTCGCTGCCGATGACGAGGCTGCAAGCACCAAGGTCGCTGTGACCGAGGGCCCCGGCGACGGCACGCTCACCAAGGTCGAGACTCCGGGCATGGGCACCATCGAGGCTGTCGCCAAGTCCTTTGGCTTCCCCGAGAACGGCACGCGCAAGTCGCTGGCTCTCATCGACGCGGAGGGCAAGCCGGTCGTGGCCATCGTTCCGGGCGATCATGAGCTCAACGACTGCAAGGCCGAGCATGTCTTTGGCAAGGGCTATCGCATGATGACCGACGAGGAGCTCCAGACCTACGGGCTGCATAAGGGCTTTATTGGACCGGTCAATTTGTCCGAGGGCATCCGTCTGGTGTGCGACGAGAGCCTGCGCGAGTCCAAGCAGTGGGCCTGTGGTGCCAACGAGGTCGATTATCACTTTACCGGTGCTTGCCCCGAGCGCGACTTTACCGTCGACGAGTGGGCCGACCTGGTCACCGTTATCGCCGGCGATCCCTGCCCGCACTGCGGCAAGCCGCTCTCTGCTGCTCGCGGTATCGAGGTTTCCCAGGTCTTCCAGCTGGGCACCAAGTACTCCGAGGCCATGGGTGCCACCTTTATGGACGAAGACGGCAAGGAGAAGCCGCTTATCATGGGTTGCTACGGCGTGGGCGTGTCCCGCTCGCTTGCTGCCGTCGTGGAGCAGCACAACGACGAGCACGGTATCGTCTGGCCGGTCTCCGTTGCCCCGTACGAGGTTGCGGTGATTCCGCTCGACCCCAAGAAGGAAGAGTGCGCTTCCGTCTGCGAGCAAATCGTTGATGGCCTGTGTGCCGAGGGTATCGAGGTCGTCGTCGACGACCGTGACGAGCGTCCCGGCTTTAAGTTTGCCGACAACGACCTTATGGGCTTCCCGTATCAGGTGGTGCTCGGCAAGCGTGGGCTTAAGAACGGCACCGTCGAGCTCAAGGACCGTGCCACAGGCGAGCGCGAGGACGTGGCGATCGACGAGGTGGTCGCCAAGGTTTCCGAGCTTGTGAAGGCGGCACGCCGTTAATCGGCGATTTCGCTTGCAGTTCGATATACGGGACGGCCCCGCATTTCTCCAGATCGGGGAGATGCGGGGCCGTCCTTTTATCTTACCGGCGTACTCAATCGCTAAAAGGAAACCCCACAGCCCATGTGAGCTGCGGGGTTTCCTTTGTGCCTCCGATGCGAAATAAATCGCTCAGATACTACTGATAATCGACGACGTCGATCCAGTTCTTAAGGAACTCATCGTTCACGTTGCGCTTGCGAGCGAGCTCGGAAGCGGCGACGATGCTCGTCCACTGACGCACGACCTGCATGGGCATGTCGGCGCGGTCGCAGTAGAGCTCCAGGTAGGCCTCGGCCTGGTCCTTGCTGTTGAGGGCAAAGAGCAGGTAGGTGGTGGCAACGTCGGCAGCAGGGGAGCCCTGGGTGGCGTGAGCCCAGTCGCAGACGTACAGCTGGCCGTCATCGCCAACGATGACGTTGGAGGGGTTGAAGTCGCCGTGGCAGACCTTGAACTCCTTGGTCATGCCGTCCAAGCGCTCCTGAAGGTTGTAGCGCGTGGTGGCATTGAGTTGATCCAGACTGTCGATCATACGGGCGAACTTGTCGCGCTGACGGTTGAGCAGCGGGGAGGTGTAGCCATGGATCTCGATCTGGAGGTCGACGAACATCTCGAGGTACTCACCGAAGCGCTGGGGCTCGGCAGTCATCTTCTCGGCAAGGGTGGTACCCGGGACCTTCTCGGTCACGAGCGCCCAGCCGTTGGCGTTCTCGAGCTGAGAAACCTCGAGCGCCTTGGGGCTGCGGATGCCGCACTCATTGATGCGGGCAAGATTCAAAGCCTCGTTGAACACGTCGGAGACGGGCTTGGTCTCGTTAAAGACCTTGACGATCTTATCGCCCAGGTCGTAAACGACCTTGTTGCCACGGCGGACGAGCTCGGTCTTGGAATCGGGTAGCAGCATGGTTGCATCCTTTCAACGATGCGATAGAAGCTACGGCGGGGGTGCGTGAAACACCCGTGCACCCCCGCCGTTAAAACCGTGCTAGAACTAGCAGACGGCGTAATCCTGGGGCTCGCGGCCGTAGTAGGCGTCCAGGTAGAGCTCCTTGATCTCGCTCATGAGCGGGTAGCGCGGGTTAGCGCCGGTGCACTGGTCGTTGAATGCCTGCTCGGTCATCTCGTCGAGGGTGTCGAGGAAGTACTGCTCGTCGACACCGTAGTCGGCGATGGTCTTCTTGACACCGATGAAGTCCTTGAGCTCCTCGAGCTTCGTGATGAAGTTCTCGAAGACCTCCTTGTCGTCCTTGCCCTCGATGCCGCAGTACTTGGCCATCTCGGCGTAGTTGTGCAGCGCGTTGGGGTAAGGATACTGGGAGAACGTGCCCATCTTGACGGGAGCCTCGGCGGCGTTGTAGCGCATGACGCGAGTCAGGATGACGGCGTTGGCGAGGCCGTGCGGCAGGTGATGGAAGGCACCGAGCTTGTGAGCCATGGAGTGGTTGAGGCCCAGGAAGGCGTTGGCGAAGGCCATACCGGCCATGCAGGAGGCGTTGTGCATCTCCTCGCGGGCGTGCGGGTCCTTGGCGCCGTTCTCGAAGCTGGAGGGCAGGTTCTCGAAGACGAGCTTGGCAGCGCGCTCGGAGAGGCCCTTGGTGTAGTCGGAAGCCATGATGGAGACGTAGGACTCGATGGCGTGGGTCATGACGTCGATGCCGGAGGCAGCGGTCAGGCCGCGCGGGGCGGTCATGCAGTTGTCGGCGTCGACGATAGCCATGTTGGGGAGCAGCGCGTAGTCGGCGAGCGGCCACTTGATGCCGGTTTCCTTGTCGGTGATGATGGCGAACGGCGTGCACTCGGAGCCGGTACCCGAAGAGGTCGGGACGGCGACGAAGTAGGCCTTCTTGCCCATCTCGGGGAAGGTGAAGATACGCTTGCGGATGTCCATGAAGTCCATGGCCATGTCCTCAAACTTGCACTCGGGGTGCTCGTACATCATCCACATGATCTTGCCGGCGTCCATAGCGGAGCCACCGCCGACGGCGATGATCACGTCAGGCTCAAAGAGGGCCATCTGCTTGGCGCCGCGACGTGCGCACTGCAGCGACGGATCGGGCTCGACGTCGTAGAAGCAGTCGTGGGCGATGCCCATCTCGTCGAGCTTGGCCTCGATGGCGCGGGTGTTGCCATTCTTGAAGAGGAACTGGTCGGTGACGATGAAGGCGCGCTTCTTGCCCATGACGGTACCGAGCTCGTCGAGGGCGACGGGCGTGGAACCCTTCTTGAAGTAGACCTTCTCGGGAGCGCGGAACCACAGCATGTTCTCACGGCGCTCGGCCACAGTCTTAACGTTGATCAAGTGCTTCACCCCAACGTTCTCGGAGACGGAGTTGCCGCCCCAGGAACCGCAGCCCAGGGTCAGAGACGGCTTCATGCCAAAGTTGTACAGGTCACCGATGCCGCCGTGCGAGGACGGGGTGTTGATGACGATACGGCAGGCCTTCATGACGTGCTCGAACAGGCTGATCTTCTCGGCCTGGGCGGGATGCACGTACAGAGAGGCGGTGTGGCCCGGGCCACCGGCGAGCACCAGGTGCTCGGCCTTGTCGACGGCCTCCTGGAAGTCCTTGGCGTGGTACATGGCCAGGACCGGGGAGAGCTTCTCGTGGGAGAACTCCTCCTTGGCGGGGTCGGTGGAGGTGACCTCGGCGATCAGGATCTTGGTCTTGGCGGGAACCTCGATGCCGGCGAGCTCGGCGATCTTGGCGGCAGCCATGCCGGGGATGCGGTGATCGAGAGCGCCGTTCTTGAACATGGCGCCACGCAGGGCCTCCATCTCGGCACCCTGCTTGACGAAGTAGCAGCCGCGCTTCTGGAACTCGGCCTTAACCTGGTCATAGATGGTGTCGATGACGGTCACGGACTGCTCGGAAGCGCAGATCATGCCGTTGTCGAAGGTCTTGGAGTGGATGATGGAGTTGACGGCGAGCAGCACGTCGGCGGTGTCGTCGATGACGACCGGGGTGTTACCGGCGCCAACGCCCAGGGCGGGCTTGCCCGAGGAGTAGGCGGCCTTGACCATGCCCGGGCCACCGGTGGCGAGGATGATGTCGACGTCGCGCATGACCATGTTGGTCAGCTCGATGGAGGGGACATCGACCCAGCCGATGATGCCCTCGGGGGCGCCGGCCTTGACGGCGGCGTCAAGCACGAGCTTGGCGGCGGCGATGGTGCACTTGGCGGCAGCGGGGTGCGGGGAGATGATGATGGCGTTGCGGGTCTTCAGGCAGATCAGCGTCTTGAAGATCGCGGTGGAGGTGGGGTTGGTCGTCGGGATGACGGCGCCCACGATGCCGATGGGCTCGGCGATCTTGGTGATGCCGTAGGCCTCGTCGCGCTCCAGGACACCACAGGTCTTGGTGTTCTTGTAAGCGTTGTAGATGTACTCTGCGGCGTAGTGGTTCTTGATGACCTTGTCCTCAAGAACGCCGCGGCCGGTCTCCTCGATGGCCATCTTCGCCAACGGGATACGAGCCTTGTTGGCGGCCATGGCGGCCTCGTAGAAGATCTTGTCGACCTGCTCCTGCGTGTACGTAGCAAAAAGCGCCTGGGCCTCTCGCATCTGAGCGAGCTTAGCCTCAAGCGCCTCTACGTTGTCCACGATTGCGGGAGTAGTGTTTTCCGGTGACTTTTTCACCATTTGTGTCTCCTTGCGATCGGAGATTTACCCTACGCCTTGCATGATAGCAATAAATTATTCGGTAAACGGTCAGATTCCCGTAAAAGGCATACTAAAACGCTTCAACAAAATGAAGCGATTCAACTAATGATGCATCGCTCCACTCATTGGGGACAGGCTTACATGAGTGCATTCACTCATGTGGGACAGACATCGATTTGTCATTTTGCCGCTCTGGGCCTTCTATTGCCGCTCATTGGTTATAAATAGGTTACAGGCTCAGCATTTCGCGTTGCTTCTCTCCTTTTAGGTGTTGCCTGTACAGTTTTGAAAGGAGAGCTTATGCCCCGATGCGCCCGCGCCGTTTCGATCACCGGCTACTACCACGTCTATGACCGCGGGAACTCCAAACAGATTATTTTTGAAGATGACTCCGACCGCTATCGTTTCCTATCGGACATCTCGGACAGGTTTGCGCACCATGAAGTGGCGGTGTTGGCCTGATGCCTTATGGACAACCACTTTCATTTGATGGTTGATGATCCGCTGGACAATCTTTCAAAGGCAATGCAGTGTGCACTGACGGCATATGCTAAGTATTTCAATGGGAAAACGGGAAGAACGGGGCATCTGTTTGATAATCGCTATTCGCGGGTCGCAGTTGAGTCGGACACGCAGGCGGTGCAGCTGCTCGATTATATCCATCTCAATCCCGTGAAAGGTGCGCTTGACTCGCTCGAGGCGTACCGCTGGTCAAGCTACAAGGCATATCAGCTGGGCTACGATCCCTTTGACATCTGTGATGCGGCCCCAATGCTCGATATTGTCGGAGGCTCCCGTTGCTATTGCGAGCATCTTGAGGAAGTTGCCGGGCGCATCTGGTCGGTGGAGGTTCTTCCAGGTCGGCGGATCCCTGATGAGGATGCTCTTTCCGTTGCGCGCGAAGTCCTGCCGAGTATAGATCCTGCGCTGCTCAAGGCCCTGCCACGCCCCGAACGCGATGCCTGTCTGCTGAGGCTCAGGCGGGCGCATCTCACGGTCAAGCAAATTGCCCGTATCACCGGTATCGGCGCTACAAGCGTGACCAAGGCCACCGCAGGCTGGAACGAGGCGGCGTGAGGCAGGGGGCGAACCGCTGCCTGCATGCATCATGTCTGTCCCCAATGCGTGAAAACAATCATGTAAGTCTGTCCCCAATGAGTGCAAAAAGGCGCCCTTCAGATGAGAGGACGCCTTTGGTAAGTTCTATGAGAACGCGAGGTCTTTGACCCGGAGAGTCCGAGGTACTTGTTGGTAAGACCTTATTTAGGAGCGCGCAACCTTGCCGGACTTGAGGCAGGTGGAGCAAACGTTCATCTTGCGACGGTGACCATCGACGACGACGTAGACACGCTGGATGTTGGGGCGGAACTTACGGTTGGTGACGCGGTGAGAGTGGCTGATGGAGCGACCGGCAACGGGGTGCTTACCGCAAACTTCGCAAACTTTGGACATAACTGACCCTCCTTGGGCGACAAACGAACATGTCGCGTTAACAAACAAGCCTGAACTATAGCACAGAAGCATGTCTCTGTGCGCAATCTACACAGAGATATTTCTCTTTTGGCGATAGTGCCCACGCTACGGCCCTGGACGTAGATCCGATTTGCGTGCAGCAGAGGGGATTATGCCAGCTCGCAACAAGGTTTTCAAGCGCGACCCACAATTATATATAGGTTTATGGGGCGATTGGCTCCGTTTACGGATTGACTAGTATTTATGCTCGCAATTGAGTCCGATGTTGGCTACACTATGCCTTGACCATTAAAGGGGTACGAGATACCCGCATGGAATTACATAGCTGCCAATGAGCAGTACTTCCTGTGGGTGTCTGGTTCCGCTTTGAGCGGTCGGGCATCTATTTTTTTGACTGTGTCAGCAGTCAAGACATGTGAGGAAGGAGATCGATGGGCACGACTTCCCCCAAGGCGGTCATCATGGACGAGACCGCCGTTAACCGAGCGATGACCCGCATCGCGCACGAGATTCTCGAGCGCAACGAGGGCTGTGATGACCTCGCTCTGGTCGGCATCGTCACGCGCGGCGACCTTCTGGCAAAGAAGCTTGCCGAGACGATCAAGGAGATCGAGGGCGTCGACGTTCCGCTCGGCAGCCTGGACATCAGCTTTTATCGCGATGACTATGCGACCAATTTCGCTCCCGCGATCCACGCTACCAACATTCCCTTCAGCGTCGACGGTAAGCGCGTCGTGCTGGTGGACGACATCCTGTACACGGGTCGCACCATCCGCGCCGCTCTGGACGCCGTTATGGACCTGGGCCGTCCGAGCCGCATCGAGCTGGCAGTTCTCGTTGACCGAGGTCACCGCGAGCTCCCTATCTCGCCGGACTTTGTCGGCAAGAACGTTCCCTCGTCGCACGAGGAGAACGTGCACCTATATATGAAGGAAGTCGACGGCCGTACCGCTGTCGAGATCAACGACGTCGCGCCGGGTTCCCACGTGGGCTCCGCGCCGCTGGGAGGTGAGTAGTACCGTGGCGTTCAACCATAAGCACCTGATCGACATTACCGAGTACTCCGAAGAGGACATCAAGCTCATCCTCGAGACCGCCAAGGCGTTCTCCGAGGTTAATGAGCGTGCCATCAAGAAGGTCCCCACGCTCAAGGGCAAGACCATCGTCAACATGTTCAATGAGCCCTCGACGCGTACCCGCAGCTCCTTCGAGCTCGCCGAGAAGCGTCTTTCGGCCGACAGCCTCAACTTCGGCGGCTCCTCGACCTCCACGGTCAAGGGCGAGAGCCTCGTCGATACCGTCGAGACCCTCAACGCCTACAAGATCGACTGCATCGTTGTGCGCGACAAGCATGCCGGTGCTCCCTACATCGTCACGCAGAATTCGCCCGCGAGTGTTATCTGCGCCGGTGACGGTAAGCACAACCACCCCACGCAGGCTCTGCTCGACCTGTACACCATCTGGGAGCACAAGGGTGACTTCCACGGTCTGAAGGTCGCCGTCGTCGGCGACATCTCCCACTCCCGCGTTTGCGGCTCGCTGATCCCCGCGTTGAAGATCATGGGCTGCGAGACCTACGCCGTCGCCCCCGGCACGCTGCTGCCGCCGGCGCCCGAGGTTCTGGGCTGCGACCACGTGACGAGCGACCTCGATTCCGTCCTGCCCGAGCTGGACGTCGTCTACATGCTGCGCGTTCAGCAGGAGCGCCTCGAGGGTGCCCCGTTCCCGACCATTCGCGAGTACCACAAGCTCTTCGGCCTGACTAAGGACCGTGAGAAGCTCATGAAGCCCGACGCGATCATTTGCCACCCGGGCCCCATCAACCGCGGTGTCGAGTTCGACTCCTATATGGCCGACCACCCGCAACGCTCCGTCATCCTGGAGCAGGTCTACGCCGGCATCTGCGTGCGTATGGCTATCCTGTATCTGCTGCTTGGAGGTGCCGATAATGGCCTTGCTTCTTAAGAATGCCCACGTCGTCGACCCGTCCGTCGAGCTTGACGGTGTCGTTGACGTCCTGATCGACGGTGACAAGATCGCCGAGGTCGGCGAGAATCTCGCCGCCGAGGGAGCCGAGGTCCGCGACCTTTCCGGTAAGTACCTCGTCCCCGGCCTGGTGGACATGCACGTCCACCTGCGCGAGCCCGGCTACGAGGTCAAAGAGGACATCGAGAGCGGCACCCGCGCGGCTGCCAAGGGCGGCTTCACCGGCGTGTGCGCCATGCCCAACACCGACCCTGTTACCGATAACGGCACCGTCGTTGAGTTCGTCAAGTCCCGCGCTGCCGAGGTCGGCCACTGCCGCGTCTATCCTTCTGGCGCCATGACCCGCGGCCTTAAGGGCGAGGCTATGTCCGAGATGGGCGATATGGTTGCCCACGGCGCCGTCGCCTTCACCGACGACGGTCGCGGCGTGCAGGGTGCAGGCATGCTCCGTCGCTGCATGGACTACGGCAAGATGTTCGGCAAGGTCTTTATGAGCCATTGCCAGGACGAGGACCTGGTCGGTCACGGCCAGATCAACGAGGGCAAGGTCTCTACTCGTCTGGCCCTCGAGGGCTGGCCGGCGGCAGGCGAGGAGCTGCAGATCGCCCGCGATATCGAGATCGCCAAGCTGACCGGCGCCAAGCTGCACATCCAGCACATCTCCACCGCCCATGGCCTGGAGCTCGTGCGTGCCGGTAAGGCGGCTGGCGTGCAGGTCACCTGCGAGGCCACCCCGCACCACATGTTCCTGACCGAGAACGACCTGGACGAGACCTACAACACCTCGCTCAAGGTCAACCCGCCGCTGCGTACCGAGGAGGATGCCGAGGCTATCCGTCAGGGCGTCATCGACGGTACCGTCGACGTCATCGTCACCGACCACGCCCCCCACACTCCGTGGGAGAAGGCCCGTGAGTTCGAGCTTGCGCCCTTCGGCATGATCGGCCTCGAGACCTCGCTGGCGCTCGTGCTCACCGAGCTGGTCAACACCGGTAAGATGAGCATGGCCCGCATGGTCGAGCTCATGGCCATCAAGCCGCGTGAGATCTTGGGTCTGGACCAGGTTCAGGTCAAGGCGGGCTCCGTTGCCGACCTGACCGTGTTCGACGCGTCCGCCACCTGGACGGTCGGCGAGGACGGTTACGAGTCGCGCGCCGAGAACTCTGGTTTTGCCGGCCGCACGCTCACCGGTCGTGCCACCGATGTGTTTGTCGGCGGTAAGCAGACGCTTGCCGACGGCTGCATCTGCTAGCATAGCCTTATCGCTTTTGTGCGCGGCGCCCTTGCGGTGCCGCGCTTTCTGTTCGCCTGAACCATGCAATCGCATGGGGGATTGGAGCGTCTATGCCCACACCTTCCACTGCACGCATGCACGACTTCGAGGTCGTATCGAATCGGGAGATCGCCGACGGCATCTTCTCGCTCGTTATCTCGGCCCCCAAGCTTGCAAGTGCGCTCAAGCCCGGTCAGTTCGTGAATATCGCCGTGCCGGGCGATGCTTCCTCGCTGCTTCGCGTGCCCCTGAGCTTCTATCGCGCCGACGCCGAGGCCGGCACCGTCGAGCTGTGGTATGCCGTCGTGGGCGATGATACCCGTCGTCTGTCGCAGATGGCCCCTGGCTCCACCTCCAACTTGCTGGGCCCTGGCGGCCGCGGCTGGGTCGTGCCCGAGGGTACCAGGAAGGCACTGCTCGTCGCTGGCGGCATCGGCGTTCCGCCTGTGCTCTGCCTGGCTGACATGCTTGCCGAGCAGGGTGTGGACGTTGACGTTTGCCTGGGCTTTGGCACCGCGTCCAAGGCCGTGGGCGTCGATGAGTTCCGCGCGTTGGGAGCCACGGTCAACGTGTGCACCGACGACGGCTCGTTGGGCACGCATGGCTTCTGCACCGATCCTGCCGCCGAGCTGCTCGGCGAGGGCGGTTACGACTACGTCGCCAGCTGTGGTCCCGCCGTCATGATGAAGAAGGTCGCCGCCGCTGCCACGGAGGCCGGCGTGTACTGCGAGGTGTCGCTCGAGCGCATGATGAGCTGCGGCTTTGGTGCCTGCAACACCTGCAATGTCGAGACGGTCGACGGTATGAAGGGCGCCTGCATGTGCGGCCCCGTGTTTGATGCTTCCAAGGTGGTGGTCTTCTAGTGGGTACCGTGAACATGGCCGTCGATTTCGGCGGCGTCAAGATGCAGAACCCCATCAACACCGCAGCCGGTACCTTTGGCTACGGTTGGCAGTTCCAGAACTTCTTCGATGTCTCCCAGCTGGGTGCCATCACCACCAAGGGCTGTGCTGCCAAGCCCTGGCCCGGCAATCCCGCACCCCGCATGGCCGAGATCCCCGGTGGCATGATCAATTCCGTGGGCCTGCAGAACCCCGGTGTAGCCGCTTTCGCCCGCGAGTCCGGTCCGTGGCTCGAGCAGCTCTCTAAGGACGGTTGCCAGGTCATCTGCCAGGTTGCCGGTCATTCCGTGGATGAGTTTGTCCGCGCGCTCGAGATGTATGTCGAGCTGTGCCCCTGGGCCGCCGGCTATGAGATCAACGTGAGCTGCCCCAACATTGCCGCTGGCGGTGCCGCCATGGGCTCCACGCCCGAGGGCGCCTCTGCCGTCATGGCCGCCTGCCGCAAGGTGACCGACAAGCCGCTGTTTGTGAAGATGGCTCCGGTCAACGTTGCCGAGATTGCCAAGGCTCTCGAGGCCGAGGGTGCAGACGGCCTTTCGGTCATCAATTCCATCCAGGGTATGGCCATTGACGTGCACACCCGCAAGTCGCGTGTGGCCAAGCCCAAGGGCGGCCTTTCGGGCCCGCTGTGCCACCACATCGCCGTACGCATGGTCTGGGAGGTTGCCCAGGCCGTCGACATCCCCATCAACGGTGTCGGCGGCGTCATGACCGGAGAGGACGCGGCCGAGTTTATCCTGGCTGGCGCTTCCTGCGTGTCGGTCGGCATGGCCAACTTCGTCGATCCGTGCGCTTCGCTCAAGATTGCGCGTGAGCTCGAGGTCTGGGCCGAGTCCCAGGGCGTAAAGGACATCAACGAGCTGGTAGGTGCTTTCGAATGCTAGAGACCGATGCCCGCGACCGCGTTATCGTCGCCCTCGACTGCGACCGTGAGCGTGCGCTCGAGCTCGCCCATGAGCTTTCGGGCCATGCCGCCTGGCTCAAGGTGGGTATGACGCTCTATTACGCCGAGGGTCCCGAGATCGTCAAGACCTTTAAGGACCTGGGCTTCAAGGTCTTCCTCGACCTCAAGTTCCATGACATTCCGCATCAGGTGCGCGGTGCCGCTCGCTCGGCCTCGCTTGCCGGTGCCGACCTGCTCTCGGTCCATGGCTTGGGTTCGGGCGCCATGCTCGCCGCGTGCCGTGAGGGTGCCGAGGAGGCGCGCGAGGACCGCGCCAAGCTCATCGCCATCACCGTGCTCACGAGCATGAACCAGGATGCGCTGGCCGAGATCGGCGTCGAGTCGCCCGTTGCCGAGGAGGCCGCCCGTCTTGCAAAACTCGCCCAGGCCAACGGTATCGACGGCATCGTGTGCTCGCCGATGGAGGCTCATGACATGCGTGAGCTGCTGGGCCCCGATGCGCTGATTGTGACCCCGGGCGTGCGTCCGGTTGGTGCTGCGCTGGGCGATCAGTCGCGCGTGGCCACGCCTTCCCAGGCTATCGAGCGCGGCGCGAGCCATATCGTGGTTGGCCGCCCCATTACCGGCGCCGACGATCCGGTTGCCGCGTTTGACGCCATCGTTGCCGAGCTGGTCGAAAACGTCGCGTAAAAGATTCCCTTAAGTCACCACTTTTTGGTTTCAATAGCACAAATTAGCCCCCGTGCCTGCGTAAACTTTCCCATCCTTTGTGTGGAATCGTAGGTCGGGGGCTCATCTTTTAGCGCGATATATTGCACTTTTTGCGGGTATCGTCTAACCTATGGAGCCGCGATTGGGCATTTTATACGTTTTACGTGCTAAAATGCCAAATATTGAATCAGATATAACCCAACTACTTGGAGGTACGAATGGCACTCCCTCAGCTTACCGATGAGCAGCGCAAGCAGGCTCTTGAGAAGGCTGCCGCCGCGCGTCACGCTCGCGCAGAGCTCCGTGAGCAGATCAAGAAGGGCGAGAAGTCCCTCGAGTCCGTGCTCAACTCCGATGACCCCATCGCTTCCCGCATGAAGGTTTCCACCCTCATCGAGTCTCTCCCCGGTTATGGCAAGGCCAAGGCCGCCAAGATCATGGAGGAGCTCGGTATCTCCGCTACCCGTCGCGTCCAGGGCCTTGGCGTCCGTCAGCGCGAGCAGCTCCTCGAGCAGCTGACCAAATAAGTGAGCGCTCAGGATTCAAAGCTCTTTGTGATTTCTGGACCGTCAGGCGCGGGCAAGGGCACGCTCGTCACTCGTGTGCGCGAGCGTCGCTCTAACTTGGGCCTGACGGTTTCGGCTACCACGCGAGCCCCACGCAAAGGCGAGGTCGATGGCGTCAATTATTTTTTCCTGACGCGTGAGGAGTTCGACCGCCGCGTGGCAAACGGTGAGTTTGTCGAGTGGGCCGAGGTCCACGGTAACTGCTACGGCACGTTGGTGAGCGAGGTTCAGTCCAAGCTCTCCTCTGGTTCGTCTCTCATCTTGGAGATCGATGTCCAGGGTGCCCTGCAGGTCAAGGAACGTTTCCCCGAGGCCGTGCTGATCTTTATCAAGCCACCCTCGCTCGAGGTGCTCCGCGAGCGTCTGGTCGGTCGCGGTACCGAGACGCCCGAGACGATCGAGCTGCGTATGGCAAACGCCGCCCATGAGCTTGCCCTTGCCGACCGCTACGACGACGTCGTGGTGAATGACGATCTCGACCGCGCGACCGACGAGCTCGTTCGCGTTCTCGATATGCATGAAAGGATCTGAGGTCCGTGTCCGTTGTAAAGCCTTGCATTGACGATCTTCTGGAGAAGACCGATCACAACCGCTTCCTGCTCGCTTCGCTTGCTTCCAAGCGCGCCTGCGACATTAACAGCATGCTGCGCGGCCAGCATAACCGCGTGCTTGCCGTCCAGGATGTCGACGACATCACCATTGCGCTTTCCGGCGCCGATACCATCTCGATGGCTATGGACGAGATCGTCGACGGCGACATCTCCTATGACGAGGCCCGTTACGAGAAGGCGCTCGGCCACAAGGTTGCTGAAGCCTAAATGGCAGCTCGCGTTTGCCTGGTCCACTATCACGAGGTTGGACTGAAGGGCAAGAACCGCGCACATTTTGAGCATATCCTCATGGATAACATTAAGGCGGCTTTGGCCGCCTTTTCCGTGAACGCCGTGTCTCGAATTTCCGGTTATATCCTCGTGACCTTTAACGAGCATCAGGCCGACGAGGCGGCGCGTGTCATCCGCACCGTCCCCGGCGTTGCCCGTGTGTCCCTGGCGTACCAAACCAACCGCGACCCGCAGGAGTACTGCGCCGCCGCCGTCAAGGCGCTGCGCGAGTTTGGTCCCTTCGACTCGTTTAAGGTGCATGCCAAGCGCTCCAATACCGACTATGAGCTCACCTCGATTGATATCAATCGTCAGGTCGGCGAGGTGCTGTGCGAGGCCTTCCCCGATAAAAAGGTTCAAATGCACGACCCCGATGCGATGGTGCACGTACTGGTGGTCCAGGGCAGCGTTTACGTGTACGCGCGCTCCGAGCGCGGCGTGGGCGGTCTGCCGGTGGGATCTGCCGGCAAGGTCGTGACGCTTCTGTCGTCGGGCATCGATTCTCCGGTGGCGACCTGGATGCTCGCGCGTCGCGGCGCGGTGTGCGTGCCGGTACATTTCTCCGGTCGTCCGCAGACGCCCGATACGAGCGAGTATTTGGTACAGGACATTATCCGTGCGCTTGAGCCGGGTGTCCAGATCGGACGCCTGTACGTGGTGCCGTTTGGCGATTGCCAGCGTGAGATTTCCGTCACCTGCCCCAGCAACCTGCGCGTGATCATGTATCGCCGCATCATGTATTCGGTTGCCGAGCGCATTGCGCATATCGAGGGCGCCAAGGCCATCGTGACCGGCGAGTCGCTCGGTCAGGTTGCCTCCCAGACGCTCGAGAACATCATGGCCGTCAACGAGGCCGTGAAGATTCCCGTATTCCGTCCGCTCATCGGGTCCGACAAGCAGGAGATCATTGCGCGCGCTCAGGAGATTGGCACGTTCGATATTTCCACCGAGGCTGCGCCCGACTGCTGCACGCTGTTTATGCCGCGTCGCCCCGAGACGCACGCCAAACTCGATGCCGTGCACGAGGCCTGGGGGCTGTTCGACCACGAGGAGATGATCGAGCGCCTGCTTAAGCAGACCGAGTACATCGACTTCTCCAGCAACACGTATCAGGCCCCTAAGACCTTAAAACGCAAACATTCGGAGCTTGCTCCGCGTGAGATTTACCAAGATCACGAGTAATTGCCTGCATAGACCGACGATGCGCCTGTATCGTCGGTCTTTTGCTATCTGGGCAAATGATGCCAAGATGTTCATTCGCTGACGTGTGCTTGAATAAATGGACTTGTTCCCGCAAGGTTTTGGTCAGTATTTGGTTTGACCGCGAAAACTGGTGTGGACGTGCGGAAGCTGCGGCGTCCGTTTCCTGACACGATGGTGTTGGGAGGTGTTTGCTATGGCGCAGCGCGAGCAACACGAACGGGTGAAACGGATGGACCGCTGGGCGGGCAAGTTGCTCGGGCATAAAGCGGTGGTCGTGGCGATTCTGGTTGTCATTGCCGCCGCGAGCGGCTTAGCGATGGCAAGTTTTAATAGCCGCTCCAGCGGCGTATCGTTTGAACGTAGTGATAAGGCGAGCGCCTCGGATGTGCGCCCCGCCGGGGATGCCTCTCCTGATGATGCCGATGAGTCTTCGGCCAAGAGCTCCTCTGCGACCGAGGTGTACGTCGATGTGGATGGCGCCGTTGTGAGGCCTGGCGTGTATCGGCTCAAAGATGGAGCACGGGTTTCCCAAGCGATCGATGCCGCCGGAGGGCTTACGGCCGAGGCGGATGTGACAGGGCTTAATCGGGCGTCCAAGGTTACCGATGGCCAAAAGATCTATGTTCCGACGGTGGGGGAGCAATACGCGCCTGCGGCGGTCGGCGGGGCTGAAAGCGGTGCCGCCACGACATCTGGCGCGGGGTCTTCGTCGGGGCTCATCAATATCAATACAGCGAGCGCGGCGGAACTGCAGACGCTCTCGGGCATTGGGCCTTCGATGGCACAGTCGATTATCGACGAGCGGACGCAAAACGGGGCTTTTGCCTCAGTCGATGACCTGATGCGCGTATCGGGGATCGGTGAGAAGAAACTCGCCAAAATCAAAGATTGCATTTGCGTATGAGTGCGATTGGGCGCGAGCATGTGATGCCCCCGCGGCCCCTCATGCCATGGACGATGGCGCTTTGTGCCGGCTTGTGTGTGGGCTGTGGCTTGGTGCTTAACATGGCGGCTGATTTGCTGCTGGGAAAGCCGGCAGCGCCCGTCACGTTGCTTATGGTCATTCCCGTTGCGGCTGCAGCTTGCATCGTGTTGGCTCGGTCCTGCATGCGCCTTGTGCGGTGGCGGCGCTGGCTGTATGCCGCGGCTTTCGGCCTCGCGGCGGGGGCGGTCGTGTCCGCGGGTTGGGCGATCGGGGCGCTGCGTGCTTCGAAGGCATTGGATAATCGGGCTGCGAGCAGTCTCGAGTTCGTTGTGCACGGCGATCCGTCCATCAATGACGATGCGTACTCCTATACCTGCGATGCGTATGCGGGCGAAAAGCGTTTGGGTCAGGTGCGGCTGTCGTGTGATCGCGAGCTTGGCGCCGGTTCGCATGTACGTACTATCGGTCGAATTTCGCGTTTTGAGAACGATGCGTATGGGCGCTCACGCGTGCTTCGAGGTGAGCTTCGAAAGGTTAAAGTCGTCCGGTTGGTATCGGTCGACGAGGGCTCTCCGGGGCCGCTGCTTCGACTACGAAATGGGCTGCTTGCGTTCATCGCGCCTGCGACCGACCCGGCGCGTGCGCTCATAGCCGGTGTTGTCTGCGGTCGTTCGGCTGAGCTGCGCTCCCAGCCGGCGGGCGACTGGTTTTCGGTAACGGGAACGGCACATCTTATCGCCGTCTCGGGCAGCCATTTGGCTATCGTGGCGTTTGTAATCGAGGTTGTATTGCAAAAGACTCGGTGTTCACGTGGTCTTCAGCGGGCGATATTGGCGATAACGCTTGTGGGCTACGCTGTCTTTACGGGCGCGTCTCCCTCGGCCGTGCGCGCGTGCTGCATGGTGTTCGCGACGTTTGTCGTAAACGGCGCAGGGCGTCGCCGGCATGGCGCATCGGCACTCTTCGTAACCATGTCCATCTTTGTGCTACTCCGCCCAATGGTGCTGTTCGATATGGGTTTTCAACTCTCGTGCGTCAGCGTCTTTGCCATCCTGTGCTTTTGTCCCTATGCGACCTACGCTTTGGGTGAGCTGGGTGTGCCGACGGGTATTGCCGGCATGCTTTCCGTCACGCTGTGCTCGCAACTGGCGACGCTGCCCATTACCATTCCTGCCTTTGGTACGTTCTCGCTCATTGCTCCGTTGGCGAATGCGGTCATCGGTCCGGTGGTGAGTCTACTGCTTGCTGTGTCGATCGTGCTGGTTCCCTTTTCGCTCGTGGCGCCGTTGCAGGCTTGGACACTCGTCGTACCCATGATTGCCGCCCGTTGCGCACTGTTCTTTGAGCAGCTGTTTGCCGCCGTGCCGGGTGCATCTGTGAGCGTGCCGCCCGATAGCGTGTGGATTTACCTGGTGCCGTGTTTGCTGGCGGTTCTCCTGGTCTGGTGGCCGCGTCCCCGTGCACGTCCTATGGCGGTGGGGCTTGCATGCCTGGTGCTCTTGGCTTCGATTCCCTACATCTACTGGGATCGATTCGCGCCGCCTTCGGTGACGGTTCTCGATGTGGGCCAGGCCGATGCGATTCTTATTCGCCAGGGCGGCGCAGTGGCGCTCGTCGACTGCGGGCTCGACGAGCGCGTGGTGGCAGCGTTGGTTCGCAATAACGTGCACCATATCGATGCCGTCTTTGTGACGCATTGGGATGAGGATCACTGGGGTGGTCTGCCTGCCGTGCTCGAACAGTTTTCAGTCGGAACGATTGCCGTGGCGGCGGATGCGCTCGAGGATGCTCCTGACGAGGTATTGAACCGACCTGGCGTGAAGTATCGGCAGGGTCGCCGTGGGGATACGTTCGACATCGGCGCATTTCGGACACGTGTGATGTGGCCGTTTGACACGGTGGATGGCGAGGGCAATGAGGACTCTCTTGTTTTGTTGCTCTCCTATGCTCAGGAAGGCAAGAGCCTGCGCGTGCTCCTCACTGGTGATGCCGAGCTCGATCAGGAGCGCGAGTTTGTACAGGAGGTGGGTGATATCGATGTGCTCAAGCTGGGGCATCACGGCTCAAAAGCTTCCGTCGACACAGACCTGCTGGAGACGCTTAAGCCCGAGCTCTCTATCGCGAGTGCGGGTGAGGGCAACCGCTACGGCCATCCATCCGATGCCTGCATCGATGCGGTTCGCGATGTGGGTGGCGCGTTCGTATGCACCATTGAACAAGGAGACATTACCGTCTCGCCGACCGTAACCGGTTTTGCCATGCGATGCCAGCGACCATGATGCTGTCGTTGGCGCGGGACCAACCCGTGGGATAGAATGGCACGGTATGAATTCGAGAGCCTGCGAGAGGGGAGCGCAATGTCAGAAACCGGTCTGCTGCCGGCATATCTGATCGTCGGTACCGATGGGGTCAAGCGCGACCACGCCGTCTCGCGCATGAAGGCACGTCTGGAAAAGTCGGGCATGGTCGAGTTCAACCTCGACGAGCGCGATATGACGAAAGATCCCGATATCGAATCGATTATCGGCTCACTCAACACCTTTCCCATGGGTAGCGAGTTTCGCCTGGTGATCCTCGACGGCTGCTCCAAGCTTGCCAAGGCGGTCTCGGAACCGCTCGTCGAGTATCTCGCAAGTCCCAGCCCCACAACGGTCTGCCTCTTTATCGCCGACTCACTTGCCAAGAATACGCGTCTGTATAAGGCAATCGCCAAGATCGACAAGAAGGCTATTGTCGATTGCTCGGGTACCAAGCGATGGGAACTGCCGCGTCGCGTTCAGCAGATGGCGACGCGGCACGGTAAGTCCATCTTGACGGCTGCTGCCGAGGAACTCGTCTCGCGTTCGGGAGAAAACACGCGCATGCTCGATAACGACCTGGCAAAGCTCGCCCAGATGGTCGAGGCGCCCCAGATTGAGCTCGCCGACGTGGAGCGTTGGATTGTGCGTACGGCCGAGGTTCAGCCCTGGGACTTCCTCAACGCCGTCTCGGCTCGCGATATGCGCCGTTCGCTCGAGCTCTTTAAGCTTCTGCCCTCCAAGAGCTACGTGTGGACCTACACGCTGCTATGCGGTCGCATCCGTGAGCTTATCGTCGCCAAGGCGCTCGACTCTCGTGGGCAGGGGCGTGAGCTCGCCGCGACGCTCAAGCTTCAGGCCTGGCAGGTCAAGAATCACCTTACCTGGGCACGTCGTTTTTCGATGACCGAGCTCGTTGCCGCGCTCGAGGGCGCTGTCGATGTGGAACTCGCGCTCAAGGGTTCGGCCGATTCTCAGACCGCGCTTTTGCTCTGGATTACGAACATCTTGAGAAAATCGTGATGATACCTGCCTATTTGACAAATTCGTTCTATCCCTTTGAGGGGGAGCGTGCTATAGTAGGCGCTTGCATGACCTCACCGTGTCTCAGAGGTGTCATACATTTTTTGCAAGGAACTCGAAAGGAACTCCAGAAGTGGCAAACATCAAGTCTCAGAAGAAGCGTATCCGCACCAATGAGGCAGCTCGCATGCGTAACAAGGCTGTCAAGTCCGAGCTCAAGACGCTGACCAAGCACGTCCAGTCCGCCGTCGCCGAGGGCGACGCCGAGAAGGCCCAGGCTGCCCTCAAGACCGTCACCAAGCGTCTCGACATGGCTGCCGCCAAGCATGTTATCCACAAGAACCAGGCTTCCAACCGCAAGTCCGGTCTTGCCAAGCTCGTGAATAGCATCAACGCTTAAGTTGTAAATTTCACACCACACAGATTACGCGCATAAATGGAGCCTGTTTTATGGAACAGGCTCCATTTTTTGTATCGCTCGGGTAAGATAGTCCGCATGAATACTTCAATTGACATTTCCCACATCCGCAACTTCTCGATCGTTGCGCATATCGACCATGGCAAGTCCACGATCAGTGACCGTATCCTCGAGCTCACCCATACCGTCGATGAGCGCGACATGGAGTCGCAGCTGCTCGACACGATGGATATCGAGCGCGAGCGCGGCATCACGATCAAGTCCAATGCCGTTCGCGTGTCCTATGACGCCGACGATGGCGAGACGTATCAGTTCAACCTGATTGATACGCCGGGCCACGTGGACTTCACCTACGAGGTCTCGCGTTCGCTGGCAGCTTGCGAGGGCGCGGTACTCGTCGTGGACGCCACTCAGGGCGTCGAGGCGCAGACCGTTTCCAACGCGACACTCGCCATGAACGCCAACTTGGACATTGTTCCGGCCATCAACAAGATCGACCTTCCCTCGGCGCACCCCGACGAGGTTAAGACCGAGATCGAAGACGATCTGGCCATTCCCGCCGACGATGCCGTGTGCGTGTCGGGCAAGACCGGCGAGGGCATTCACGATCTGCTGGAGTCCATCGTCTTTTTAATCTCGCCTCCCAAGGGCGATGCAAATGCCTCTCTCAAGGCACTTATTCTGGATTCGTACTTCGATGAGTACCGCGGCGTCGTCGCCACGGTGCGTGTCTTTGACGGTTCCATCAAAAAGGGCGATACCCTGCGCATGATGCAGGCCAAGGGCGACTTCTTGGTCGACGGCGTGGGCGTCAAGCGCCCTGCCGAGACGCCGGTCGATGCTCTGACGGTCGGCGAGGTCGGCTATGTGGTCACGGGTCTGAAGGACCCCGAGGCTGTGCGCGTGGGCGATACCCTTACGTGGGCTTCGAACCCCTGCCCCGAGCCGCTGCCGGGCTACCGCGAGGCCAAGCCCATGGTCTACACGGGCCTGTTCCCCATCGACAACAAGGACTACGAGAACCTGCGCGACGCGCTCGATAAGCTGCACGTCAACGATCCGTCGTTGGTGTGGGAGCCCGAGACCTCGGTGGCGCTGGGCTTTGGCTTCCGCGTGGGCTTCCTGGGCCTGCTGCACATGGAGGTCGTCAAGGAGCGCCTGGAGCGCGAGTTCAATCTGGACCTGATCGCCACGAGCCCCTCGGTCGACTACCACGTGTACAAGACTGACGGCGAGATGATCGATGTCCGCAGCCCGCAGGATCTACCCGAGGCCACGCGCATCGAGCGTATCGAAGAGCCCTACCTCAAGGCAAAGATCATCTGCCCTCCCGAGTATACGGGTGCCGTCATGCAGCTCGCCATCGAGCACCGCGGCGTCACGACCGACATGATCCACCTGACGAGCAAATCGGTCGAGATGCGCTTTGATATGCCGCTCGCCGAGCTCATCTTGGACTTCTTCGATCAGCTCAAGAGCCGCACCAAGGGGTACGCATCGCTCGACTACGAGTTCAACGAGTATCGCCCCTCCGAGCTCGTCAAGCTTGACATTCTGCTTTCGGGCGACGAGGTGGACGCGCTGTCGTTTATCGTGCACAAGGATAAGGCCTACGGTCTTGCCCGCGGCCTGTGCGACAAGCTCAAGGAGATCATCCCGCGACAGCTGTTCGAGGTGCCTATCCAAGGCGCTATCGGCAACAAGATCATCGCCCGCTCCACCGTTAAGGCGCGCCGCAAGGACGTGCTGGCCAAGTGCTACGGCGGCGATATCTCGCGAAAGCGCAAGCTGCTCGAGAAGCAAAAAGAGGGCAAGAAGCGCATGAAGGCCATCGGCTCGGTCGAGGTTCCGCAGGAGGCCTTTATGGCGATTCTCAAGGTGGACGAGTAGGCCTATGGCGCTTTCTGAATACAGCAAGCGACTGCTGGGCGCCTATGCCGAGCAGCCGTTCCTTATGGCTCCCATGGCGGGCGTAACCGACCCCGCCTATCGCATCATGTGCCGACGCCGCGGTGCCAACCTTGCCTACAGCGAGATGGTGAGCGTTGCAGGTCTTGCCTACGCCAGCAACAAGACGTGGCGCCTGGTGTTGCCGGCCGACGAGGAGCAGCAGATTTGCGTGCAGCTCTTTGGTTCCAAGCCCGATCAGTTTGCGAGCGCCGTCGCTGCTGTCGAGGAACGCGTGGGTGACCGCCTGTCATTGATTGATATCAACATGGCCTGTCCGGCTCGCAAGGTCGTTACCAAGGGCGAGGGCTCGGCGCTTATGCGCACGCCCGACCTGGCCGAAAGAATCGTCGAGGCAGCGGTGGGCGCGGCGCATGTTCCCGTGACCGTGAAGATCCGCAAGGGTTTTTATGCCGAGGATCGCAACGCCGCAACGTTTGCCCAGATGCTCGAAGGGGCGGGCGCCTCTGCAGTTGCCGTGCACGGTCGTTGCGCCACGCAGCTCTATACGGGCCAGGCCGATTGGTCTGTCGTCGATGAGGTCGCCGACGCTGTCGAGATTCCCGTGATTGGCTCGGGCGATGTGTTCTCGGCCGAGGACGCTGCCGAGCATCTGCGAGACTCGGGTGCCAGCGCGGTGTTTATCGCGCGCGGCATCTACGGCAATCCGTGGGTGTTCGGCGATGCCCGAGCCCTTGCGCTCGATGGCACGCCGGTTCCTTCTCGCTCCTCGGTCGAGCGCCTGGAAGCTCTGCGCGAGCACCTGACGTTGACGCACGAGCTTCTGCCGCTTATGTCGCGCGCCCGTACGTATGCAAGCTGGTATCTAAAGGGCATGCCCCATGCCGCCGCCTGGCGCGCTCAGGTGGTGCGCTGCTCCACCTACGAGGAATTTATGGCGCTGGTCGATGATATCGAGCGCGACGTGGTGGTCTGCGAGGCCGCGCTTGCCGCCGGTGAGCCGGTGCCCGCTCATCCGCTGGAGTCTTAAGGGTGGCCGTTACCGCGCTGTATGTGCATGTGCCGTTTTGCGCTCAAAAATGCCGCTATTGCGACTTTGACTCGCGCAGTGTGGCGCCGTGCGACCTGAACGCTGCGCTCGATGCCTATTTTGAGCTCCTGTATGCGCGGCTCGATGCCTTTGGCAACGCTGGGGCACTCAGACAGATCCGCACTGTCTACGTAGGCGGCGGCACGCCGTCGCTGGCAGGGGGGCGCCTGGTGAAACTTGCCCGTTGTATCTCCATGTGGTGCAATCCCGTTGAGTTTACTTGCGAAGCCAATCCTGAGTCGCTGACCGCTGGGCTCGCCACCGCGCTTGCCGAGGCGGGTGTCACGCGCATCTCTTTGGGTGTGCAAACCCTCGACAATACCGAGTTGGCTGCCATTGGCCGCATCCATGATGCCGAACGAGCGCTTGAGGCTATCGCGACGGTGAAGGATGTTGGGCTCGATGTGTCGTGCGACCTCATGTGTGGGCTTCCCGGACAGACTATGGCTAGCTGGCAGTACACGCTTAATGGCGTGCTTACGGGGGCCCCGCACCATGTGTCGGTCTATCCGCTCACGCTCGAGGAGGGCACGCCGCTTTACCGCATGGCGTGCCGTGACGAGTCGCTTGAGCCCGACGAGGATTTCCAGGCCGCATGCATGGACGTTGCGCGCGAGCGGCTGAGTTCGGCGGGCTACCATCCGTATGAGGTGGCGAGCTATGCGCTCGATGGGCATGAATGCGCCCATAATATCGCCTACTGGACTGGTCAGGGCTATCTGGGTTTGGGTCGTTCTGCCTCGGGTATGCTCGATGCCGAGGATTTCGATCGCTTGGCTGGACTGTTTCCCGGCGTGGCCCCCCGTGGTAACTTTCACCGCGAGCGTCTGGTCCAGCGCAACGATGACGCGACGGCGTTTGAAGCCGAGTATCTGTCGCGGCGCGAGGCGGCGGCCGAGGACCTGATGCTCGCTTTTCGCATGACGCGCGGTGTTGATTCCGACCTGTTGGTTCGCGCGTCTTGTGTCATCCCTGCCGATGAACTGACAGCGGCTTGTGACCGCGCTCTTGAGCTTGGGCTTGCCACTTGGGTGCCCGAGCACGGTGATACCCATGCGGGGCCTATCGCCTCTGTCGATGTCATCGCTGGCCGTACCTGTGCCCGCCTGGCGCCGACCCACCTGGGCTGGCTCGATGGAAATGTGCTGTTCGAGCTGTTTTGGGGTCTAGCTTAGGCCACTCGGGTAGAATTACCGAAATATATACGCTGCTGTGAGCAGGAGGTTGCCGCGCATGGCGACGATGAACGAAAAAGATTACTACGAGATTTTGGGTGTCTCCAAGGACGCCACCTCGCGTGATATTCAAAAGGCTTTCCAGCAAAAGGCCCGCAAGCTCCACCCGGATGTCAATAAAGAGCCGGATGCCGAGGAGAAGTTTAAAGAGGTTTCCGAGGCCTACGCCGTGCTCTCTGACGAGCAGAAGCGTGCGCGTTACGACGCCATGCGGTCGGGCAATCCCTTTGCCGGTGCACCGACGGCTTCGCCCTATGGCGGCGGCTATGCCGGCAGCGCCGGTTACGGTAACCCCTTTGACGGCGGTTTCCCCTTCGGGGGCGCCTGGGGCCAGCCCCGTCGCGGCCAGGCGGCCTACAACCCCGAGAGTGGCGCCAACGTGGTTGTCGATATCAAGCTCGACGCCAAGGAGGCCAAGAGCGGTGCCCACAAGACCGTTCGCTACACTCGCTTTGACACTTGCGGACACTGTGGTGGATCGGGCTCCGTTTCGTCAGAGCATGCCCACACCTGTCCGAGCTGCGGTGGTCGCGGCCATATCGATGTCGACTTGTCCTTCCTGTTTGGTGCGGGCACGTTCCAGACGGTTTGTCCTGAGTGCGGCGGTTCCGGCAAGGTCGTTGCCGACCCGTGCCCCGATTGCGGTGGCAGCGGCCGTATCCGTGTGACCTCCGAGCAGACGATTGAGTTTCCCGCCGGCACGCATGATGGCGACGAGGTGCGCATCCCCAACATGGGCCACGCCGGCACGAACGGCGCTTCGGGCGGTGACTTGGTCGGTCGTGCGCACGTTGAGGCCGAGCGTCTGGAGGGTAAGGCTCGCACCGGCTTCTACCTCATGGGCATCATCGCGCCGTTTTTGGTACTGTCGGCCATCTCGGGCGTGTTCTCCGCCTTTGCCATGATGTGCTTCATTCCGTTTGCCATGGGCTTGTTCATGGTGCTGTCGGACGGCGTGCTTCATCGCAGCCTGCTGTGGTGGAAGCGCGGTGCGATGCAGTTTGCCAATGGATTTGCCAACGGTTTTATGTTCGCGCTCGTGTCGGTTTGGTTCGCGAGCTGCTCACAGCGGGCCGTGCTTTCGCCGTACGGAGCTCAATAACATCAAACCCTCTGTTTGCGCCCGGCCCAGCTTGGGTATAGGACGCACTGTGACAATAATGAAAGTTGGAAGGATTCGGTCGTGTCGGAAAATAGGGATTACTACGAGGTACTTGGCGTTGACAAAGATGCCGACGCGCGGACGATTAAGCGCGCGTTTCTAAAGAAGGCCCGTACGGTACACCCGGATGTTTCGGACGACCCCGAGGCCGAGGCCAAGTTCAAAGAGCTTAACGAGGCCTATTCCGTTCTTTCCGACGAGCAGAAGCGTGCTAACTACGACCGTTACGGCACTGCGGACGGCCCCGGTGGCTCTGGCTATGTCGACATCAACGATATCTTTGGTGGCATGGGCATGGACGACCTGTTCTCGTCGTTCTTTGGCGGTGGCGCCGGCGACGGCGCTCGCAGCCGTCGCGAGCGCCGTCGCGGTCGCGATATGGCCATCTCCCTTTCGGTGACGCTCGAGGAGGCGGCGCTCGGCTGCAAAAAGACGATCAGCTACGACCGTCTTGCCCCTTGCGAGGACTGCAATGGTACCGGCAAGGCCGAGGGCGCGACCGAAAAGCAGTGCAGCCGCTGTCACGGCACAGGCTATGTGACGACGGTCCAGCGTTCTTTCCTGGGCCAGGTTCAGTCCTCTTCTCCCTGTCCCGACTGCCATGGCGAAGGCACGGTCATCGATCATCCCTGCGAGACCTGTGATGGCCAGGGCCGCACGCCTTCTCACGAAAAGATTGACATCGATATTCCCGCCGGTGTTTCGACCGGTCGCCAGCTGCGCGTGAGTGGTTTTGGTGAGGCCGGCCTTCGCGGCGAGCCGTCGGGCGACCTGATCGTCAACGTGCGTGTCGCCGACCACGAGCGTTTTAAGCGTAATGGCGATGACCTGTATCTGGTGAGCGATATCTCGATTGCGCAGGCCGCGCTCGGATGCGAGATTGAGGTCGAGGGCATTATGCCTGATGAGGTCGTCAAGCTTTGCGTCCCCGCCGGCACACAGTACGGTGACACCGTGAGCGTCAACAATTACGGCATGCCGCGTATCGGCGGTGGCGGTTCGCGCGGTCGTCTGATCGTGCAGCTGCGCGTGGTCGTCCCCACTAATCTCTCCAACAAGCAGCGCGAGCTGCTTCGCGCCTTTGCCGACGAGATGGGCGATGACGTCGCATCCGGTAAGAAGTCGGTGACCGACCGTATCAAGAGTGCTCTCGACGACATCCTCGATTAAGGAGCCCGTGTGCTCGCACCCCATATTTCCGTCGTCAACCTCGGTTGCCGTGTCAACCGGGTTGAGTCCGACCGTATCACTGCCGATCTTATGCGCCTGGGCTTTGCGATGGTGGAGCCACCGGACGCCGATCTGATCGTTATCAATACCTGCGCCGTGACGGGGGAGGCCGAGGCCAAGACCCGTAAGGCCGTCCGCCATGCGCTGGCCTATCCGGGCGAGCCTTACGTGGTCGTAGCCGGCTGCGTCGTCAACCTGCATCCCGAGGAGCTGCTGGAGCTCTCCGATCGCGTGATCGCCGAACCGTCCAAGATTGACGTCGCCGAACGCGTCTGCGAGGTACTGGGCGTCGAATCCGATAGCGTGCCCGCCTGCAGCGATGGCGACGTGGTCGATGCGCTCGGTCGTTCGCGGCTGGGTGTGAAGATCCAGGACGGCTGCAACCACCGCTGCACCTATTGCATCGTGTGGAAGGCCCGCGGCCCCGAGCGTTCCGTGCCCGTCGAGTCCGTGCTCGAACAGGTGCGTGAGGCCCAGGAGGCCGGCGTGCCCGAGGTCGTGCTGACCGGCGTGAATCTGGGCGCCTATGACGGCAAGAGCGCGACCGACGAACATGTCGAGATCGATGAGCTGCTCCAGGCCATCATGGAGCGCACCGAGATCGCCCACGTGCGCATCTCCTCGGTGGAGCCCATGGATATTTCCGAGCGCTTGCTCAAGGTGATGGCTCGCTATCCGAAGCGTATCGCACCGTTTTTGCACCTGCCCCTGCAGTCTGGCTGCACGACGACGCTGCATCGCATGGGTCGTCCCTATAGTGCCGAGGCCTTTGAGGATACGGTGCGCATGATTCGCACCAACTTGCCCCAGGCGTCTCTTTCGTGCGATGTCATCGTCGGTTTTCCTGGCGAGACGGACGAGGAGTTCGAGGAGTCGCTGGCCCTGTGCCGTCGCGTGGGCTTTTCGCGCATGCACGTGTTCCGCTATAGCAAGCGCCCCGGCACCCTCGCCGCCGATATGCCCGACCAGGTACCCCCTGAGGTCATGGCCGAGCGCAGCCGTCGCATGCGCGCGGCGGCTCAGGAGCTCGCGGTTGCCGATGCCCGCCGTCGCGTGGGCACCGTCGAGCGCGCCGTGCTTGAGTACGGTGACAATTTGACGCTCGGTTCGTTCCATCATGCCCGTCTTGATGATACCTGTGGACTCACAGCCCCGTGCCTGCTCGATGTTGCTATCATCGGAGTCGATGATTCCGGCTTGGTCCATGCACGCAGGGAGGTTCATGGAAGCCTCGAAGATTAGACTTACCGTTCCCGAGGGTATCGACCCCTCGCGCGTTTTGGGCGCCGGCGACGGCGTCCTTCGTGCACTCGATAACTCGGTATGCGCCCATGTGGTTGCCCGCGGTGACAGCGTTGCCGTGAGCGGCGATCCTGACGAGGTTGAGCTGGTCGCGCGTTTTTTCGAACATGCCTTTCGTGAGGCTGCTGCCGGGCGCACCCTTTCTGCCGATGATGTCTCGCGCTGTCTGGCCGTTCTGCGCGACGGCGAGCATGATGCCTCGTCGCTGCGCGATGACGTGCTGTTATCGTATCGCGGTCGCGTCATCCGCCCCAAGACGCTCGGTCAAAAGCGCTATGTGGATGCCATCCGCTCTTCTACCATCACGTTTGGCCTCGGTCCCGCCGGTACCGGTAAAACCTATCTGGCCATGGCGCTCGCCGTCGCCGCGCTCAAGCGCCATGAGGTAGGCCGCCTGATCCTGACGCGCCCGGTTGTCGAGGCGGGGGAGAGCCTGGGCTTTTTGCCCGGCACCCTCGAGGAAAAGATTGACCCGTATATGCGCCCGCTCTATGACGCCCTCTTTGACATGATGGATCGCGAGCGCACTGATGAGCTTATGGAGCGTGGCGTGATTGAGATCGCCCCGCTCGCCTACATGCGCGGCCGAACGCTGAGTGATGCCTTCGTGGTTCTCGACGAGGCACAAAACACCACGCCCGAGCAGATGAAGATGTTCCTGACGCGTCTGGGTTTTAATTCCAAGTTCGTGATTACCGGCGACCTGAGCCAGCGTGACCTGGTGGGTCGTCGCGGCGGTCTTGCCGATGTCGAAAGGATTCTGGGTCGCGTCGACGATGTGACGTTTTCTCACCTGGAGCGCGCCGATGTGGTGCGCCATGCCCTAGTGGGCCGCATCGTTGAGGCCTATGATGCATACGACGATGCGCGCGAGCAGCGCGCACACGATCGAAAGGAGTCCCGTTGAGTGTATTGATCAGCAACGATGCCGAGCTCGATACGCTGCTCGATGCCCAGGAGGTGGAGCACATCTGCTCAGTTGTGCTTGCCGCCGAGGGTGTTGAGCGTGAGGTCGAGATTTCCCTTTCGTATGTCGATGAGGACGAGATGCACGAGCTCAACCTTGAGTGGCGCGGCATCGATCGCACGACCGACGTGCTCTCGTTTGAATGCGACTCGGCCTTTGACGAGGACATTCCCGCCGATGAGACGCTCGAGCTCGGCGATATTATCCTGGCCCCGCAGGTTATTGCCCGCCAGGCCCCCGGCTTTGGCAACAGCCCCGCTGATGAGTGCCGACTGATGCTCGTGCACGGAATGCTGCACCTGCTGGGTTACGACCACATCGAGGACGATGAGGCCGAGGTCATGGAGGCGCGCGAGGATGCCATCCTGCGCGACCTGGCGCTTGAGCGTGGCGAGGACCCCAAACTCGTCCACATCGGCCCCATAACCAATCATGCCCACGACTAGGAGCCGTCTATGATTCCCGGATCGAACAAGGACCACCCGTCCTTTTTAAAGTCGTTCTCATACGCCATGGAGGGCTTCGTCACCGCCGTCAAAACCGAGCGCAATATCAAGGTCATGCTCGTGGCGGGCGCGTGCACCGTCATTGCCGGATGCATCGTGGGGCTCGATATTGCCGAGTGGGCTACGGTCATCATCTGCTGCGGCCTGGTGATTCACGGCGAGCTGTGCAATACCGCCATGGAGGCGATTGTCGACCTGGCGACCCAGGAGCTGCATCCGCTGGCCAAGCGCGCGAAGGATATCGCCGCTGCCTCTGTATACGTTCTTTCCATTACCGCCGCGATCGTGGGCTTGCTTGTCTTTGCCCACGCGCTCGACTTTATTTAGAAAGGGGTTCCCATGTCCGAAAGTATGCAGCCAACCGATGAAGATTTGGATGACGAGGTCCTGGATGAGGCCGAAGGTGTCGATTCGTTTGACGAGGTCGAGGAGTTCGACCCGTTTGAGGGTATGAGCGACGAGGAACTCGATGCCCTGTGCGACGAGGATGAGGGCCTCGCAGGCTTTGGCGACGTGGAACCCGGTTTCCGCAGCGGCTTTGTGGCCCTGGTCGGTCGCCCTAACGCCGGCAAGTCCACGCTGCTCAACGCCTGTTACGGCAAGAAGGTCGCCATCACCTCTCCGGTGGCCCAAACGACCCGCCGCCGCATGCGCGCCGTGGTCAACCGTCCCGGCTATCAGCTGGTTTTCGTTGACACGCCGGGTATCCACAAGCCCAAGGACGGCCTGGGCTCCGAGCTTAATAAGAGTGCCCTGTTTGAGCTCAATGATGTAGATGTCGTCGCGTTTCTGATCGACGCCACCAAACCGATCGGCAGGGGAGACGCCTGGGTTGCCGAGCGCGTCAAAAACGCTCGCTGCAAGAAGGTTCTGGTGCTCTCGAAGGCCGACGAGGCCGATCCCGCCCAGGTTATGGAACAGCTCAAGGCCGCTCACGAGCTCATGGAATACGACGATGAGATCGTGACGTCGTCGGTCAAGAACTTCAACGTCGATGCGTTTATCGAGACCGTCGCTCACTTTTTGCCCGAGGGCCCGCGCTGGTTCCCCGAGGACATGGGCACCGACGCGTCCGACGAGACCCTCGTGGCCGAGTTTGTCCGCGAGAAGGTCCTGCGTCGCACCCGCGACGAGATCCCGCACTCCGTGGGCGTCATCTGCGACGCGCTTGAGCAGACTAAGAAGGTCCTGCGCGTGCACGCCACGATTTACGTCGAGCGCGAGGGGCAGAAGGGCATCATCATCGGCAAGGGCGGCGAGATGATCAAGCATATCGGCATCGATGCCCGTCGTGACCTTGAGCGTATCTTTGGCACTCAGGTCTTTTTGGAGCTCGACGTGAAGGTCAAGGCCGGCTGGCGCGATGACGAGGCGCAGATCCGCCGCTTTGGCTACAATGCCGAAGATTAAGCCCCGGCGTTCATGGCAGGCTCTCGCACATATCGCACAAAGGTACTCGTCCTCGATAAGACGAAGCTCAAAGAGACCGATCTGATTCTGACGATGCTCGACGAACGGGGACGGCAGGTGCGTGCCGTGGCTAAGGGCGCACGTAAGCCCGGCGGTCGCCTTGCGGCCCGCTGCGAGCTCTTCTGCACCGTTGATATGCTGTTGGCGCATGGTCGCTCGCTCGACGTGGTTTCTCAGGCGGAGCTTGTGGAGGCGCCGCTCGGTGCTGCTCCTGACTACGAGACGACCTGTGCCGCCAGCGCGATTGCCGAGGTTGCGCGCGTGTGCTCGTTTGAGGATGCCGAGGATCCATTTACCTTTGCGATCACGCAGCGGGCGCTCACGCTTGTCGGCAGCGGGCTCGACTCGGCACATATGGACCTGCTCGTGGCGGCCTTTGTCTTTAAGCTGCTGTCGCACGTTGGCTACCGACCCGATTTCTCGGCTTGCGTCTCCTGCGGCGATCCCATGCTGTCGTATTTTTCGCCCCAGGCGGGCGGTCTCATGTGCGGGTCGTGTGCGTCGAGCGTTCCAGGTGCCGAGTTGGTATCGGTCGGCGAGGTTGCATGGCTGCGCGCTCTGATGTCCATGACCTTCGATGCCCTTATTGACGAGCAGATCGATCCGCATACGGCTGCGTTTTTGCTGGGGCTTTCGCATGTTTGGGCCGCCACGCACACCGATCAGCGGCTCCGTGCGATGGAATTCATGTTGGGTCGGTGATGATGCGCAGGCGCGCGCCGCTTGTGGTAATATACCGGCCTGTTGGTACCTCGACCTTGGATGTTCGCTCCACCGGCGGCTTCCCAGTCCGAGGCGAATAGCGTCGCCCGCGGGCGACACGAAACGAAAGGTGAAACAATGACTGTTTCCAAAGAGCGCAAGGCGGAGCTGACCGCCCAGTTCGGTAACTCCCCGGTCGATACCGGTAACCCCAAGGTTCAGGTCGCCATCCTGTCCGAGCGCATCAAGGAGCTGACCGAGCACATGAAGTCCCACCAGAAGGACTTCCACACCCGTCGTGGCCTGCTCATGCTCGTCGGCCGTCGTCGTCGTCTTCTCTCCTACATCAAGAAGAACGACATCGTCGAGTACCGTGAGCTCATCAAGGCTCTGGGCATCCGCGACAACATCCAGTAAGGATTTGTACATGCTAAGAGCGTCCTGCGCAGCGGGGCGCTCTTTTTGTGTAAGGGCGTGAACAATCACGCTCTGAAGCGTGGCGGGGGCAGGGGGCCCGCGTCACATGAGAAGCCCGCAGGCAAGGGGCCTGTGGGGTAAAGGAGAACAATGACACTCGTATCCAAGACCTTTGAGCTGTACGGCAAGACCTACACCTTTGAGTCCGGCGAGCTTGCCAAGCAAGCCACCGGCGCTTGTCTGGTCAAGCAGGGCGACACCACGATGCTCGACACCGTGGTCGTCTCCAAGGAGCGCAAGAATTACGACTTCTTCCCGCTGACCGTCGACTTCAACGAGAAGATGTACGCCGCCGGCCGCATCCCGGGTGGCTACCTTAAGCGCGAGGGCCGTCCCAGCGAGAAGGCCACGCTCACGGCTCGTATGATCGACCGCCCGATCCGCCCGAGCTTCCCGGACGGCTTCCGCAACGAGGTGCACATCGTCGCTACCTCGCTCGTGGCCGACCAGGTCAACCCCTTCGACGTCATCAACGTCATGGGCGCCTCCCTGGCCATGACGCTCGGCGGCGTGCCCTTCGAGGGCCCGCTTGCCTGCGTGCGCATCGGCCGTAACGTGGAGACCGGCGAGTTTATCGTCAACCCCACCTATGAGGAGCGCGAGAACTCCGACCTGGACCTGGAGCTGGGCGGCTCTGCCGACTTCATCTCGATGGTCGAGGCCGGCGCCGAGGAGATCTCCGAGGACGACATGCTCGCCGCCATGAAGTTTGGCCAGGAGGCCCTCGCTGCCTTCTGCCAGGCCCAAGACGAGTTCGTCGCCGAGTGGGAGCAGGTCAACGGTGCTATCGTCAAGAAGGAGTACCCGCTCGACCAGCCCGTCGAGGAGGTCCAGGAGCGCATCTTCGCCCACTACGACGAGATGGCCGCTGCCCTGCGCGACGCCGACAAGCTTTCCCGCATCGGTAAGGTCGAGGCTCTGAAGGAGTCCATCCGCGCCGAGTTCACCGACGAGGAGCAGGCCGCCTGGGAGCGCGAGATCCCCGTGGCGCTCAAGAAGCTCGAGAAGAAGGCCATGCGCACCATGGTCGTCGAGACCGGCGAGCGCGTCGACGGTCGTGCCGCCGACGAGATTCGTCCCATCATGGTGAAGGACAACTACCTGCCGCTCGTTCACGGCTCCGGCCTGTTCCAGCGTGGTCAGACCCAGGTGCTCTCCGTCCTGTCGCTCGGTATGCTCAACGAGGGCCAGCGTCTGGATACCATCGAGCCCACCGAGGGCAAGCGCTATATGCACCACTACAACTTCCCGCCGTTCTGCACCGGCGAGACCGGCCGCATGGGCAGCCCCAAGCGCCGCGAGATCGGTCACGGCAACCTGGCCGAGCGCGCTCTGCTCCCGGTGCTTCCCGACGAGAACGAGTTCCCCTACGCCATCCGTGTGGTCTCCGAGGTCATGGAGTCCAACGGCTCCTCTTCGATGGCTTCGACCTGCGGCTCCACGCTCGCCCTTATGGACGGTGGCGTGCCCATTAAGCGCCCGGTCTCCGGTATCGCCATGGGCCTGATTCAGGAGGAGGGCAAGACCGTGGTCCTGTCCGACATCCAGGGTCTCGAGGACTTCCTGGGCGACATGGACTTTAAGGTCACTGGCACCACCGAGGGCATCACCGCCCTGCAGATGGACAACAAGGCCACCGGCCTCACCTTCGACATCTTGGCCCGCGCCTTGCAGCAGGCCAAGGAGGGTCGCGCCTTCATCCTGCAGAAGATGCTCGATGTGATCCCCGAGCCGCGTCATTCCACGCGCAGCACCGCTCCGCGCATCGTCTCCATCCAGGTTCCGACTGATAAGATCCGTGACGTCATCGGTTCCGGCGGCAAGGTCATCCGCGGCATCCAGGACGAGACTGGCGCTTCGGTCGACATCCAGGAGGACGGCACCGTCTTTGTCGGCGGCACCGGCGAGTCCGTCGATCAGGCCGTCGAGCGCATCAAGCTCATCATCAAGGTTCCCGAGCCGGGCGAGGAGTACACCGGTCGCGTGGTCTCTATCCAGCCGTTCGGCGCCTTCGTGAACCTGCTGCCCGGTAAGGACGGCCTACTGCACATCTCCCGTGTCGCTAAGGGTCGTGTGGAGAAGGTCGAGGACGTCCTCAACGTGGGCGACGAGGTCAAGGTTGTCGTCATCGAGGTCGACGATCGCGGCAAGATCTCGCTCGATCGTCTCGACAAGCCCGAGGCCCCGGCTCGCGCCGAGGGTGCCTCCGAGGGTGACGGCGAGCACTTCCAGCATCGTGAGCGTCCGCGTCGCGAGCGCCCCGAGCGCAGCGACCGTCCGCGCCGTCCTGGCGACAACGGAGGCCGCAAGCCCCGCCGTCACCACGACGCCGAGTAACGGCCGCACATACACTGGTTAATAAGGGCGACTCCGGGCAGGGGTCGCCCTTTTGCTATTCCCGGCGGGGTCAGCGGGTAAAGTTTCCTGCTCTACAGTCCTGCTCACGACGGAGGCCACATTAAGTGGCCTCCTGTTCGTGCGGAACTCGCGATAAAGTTCATATATGGCGGCAGGCGCCCGCCCCGCGCCCGAGGAGCATCTCTCATGCAAAAACTGTCGTTGGGTAAAGTTCGAGGTCAGTGGCGTTTTATACCGAGAATTTCAAAAAAGTTGAAAATTCATTACGTATTTGCGTTGACTTTAGGTAACTAAAGTTTCATACTGCTTTTCATCCACTGGGGGATGTGAACTCGCACGAATCGTTCACATCATGATTGAAGAGGATTTCTCAGACATGTTCACGCATCAGCTAGACATTATCAGCGTAGTAATTATCTGATGCGGGTTAGCACATACAGCTAGCCCGTACGATAACGGGCGGCTGATGAAGATGAGGGCCGTCGAGCGCAACCGACGGCCCTCATTTTTTATGTCTGAGTTGTTCTTTTTAGAGGAGGAAATGTAATGAACGGAGTTTTGCTCATGGTTGTGGCTGCGGCGGTGCTCGCCTGCGGCTATCTGGGCTATGGCCGATGGCTGGCCAACAAGTGGGGCGTTGACAAAGAGGCTCTCACGCCGGCCAAGCGCATGAAGGACGGCAATAGCTTCTCGCCCGTCTCCGCCTTCACCGCGTTCTCGCACCAGTTCAGCTCGATCTGCGGTGCCGGCCCTGTCACGGGTACGATCGTCGCCATGGCCTTTGGCTGGCTGCCCGTCGTGCTCTGGGTCCTCGTCGGCGGCATCTTCTTTGGCGCCGTCCACGACTTTGGTGCCCTGTACGCTTCGATGAAGAACAACGGCAAGTCGCTCGCTCAGCTCATCGAGAAGTACATCGGCAAGACCGGCCGTCGCCTGTTCCTGCTGTTCTGCTGGCTGTTCTGCATCATCGTCATCGCCGCTTTCACCGATATGGTCTGCGGTACGTTTGCCGCTCCCGTCCTCGATGCAGCCACCGGCGCTGTCAACGAGGCTAAGTCCTACGCCGCTGGCTGCGCTGGTACCATCTCCATCCTGTTCACGTTCGTTGCCATCGTCTTTGGTTGGGCCCAGAGGAAGTTCAACCTCACCGGCGCTGCCGAGTTCGTCACCGGCGTGGTGCTCATGGTTCTCATGTTCGCCGTTGGTATGCAGTTCCCGGTTTATCTGACCAAGTTCCAGTGGTTCGCCGTCGTCATGGTTTACCTGGTCTTCGCTGGCGCTATGCCCATCCAGATGCTCAAGACCCCGCGTGACTACCTCACTTCGATCATGATGATCGTCATGATCGCCTGCGCTGTCCTCGGCATCGTTGTCCTGGGTGTTAACGGCCAGGCAACGATGACCGCTCCGGTCTTCACCAACTTCTCTGGTGCCTCCGGCATGATGTTCCCGGTCCTGTTTGTCTCCGTTGCTTGCGGCGCTCTCTCCGGTTTCCACAGCCTCGTTTCTTCCGGTACCTCCTCTAAGCAGGTCGAGAAGGAGGAGGACGCCGTCAAGGTCGGTTTCGGCGCTATGATCGTCGAGTCCTTCGTCGGCATCCTTGCCATCATCGTCGCCGGCATCATGTTCTCCACCATGAACACCACTGGTGCTAATGGCGCTGCCGTGGGTACCCCGTTCCAGATCTTTGCCGCTGGTGTTGCTCGCGGTATGCAGGCCTTTGGCATTGACGGCACTGTTGCCACGGTCTTCATGACTATGAACGTCTCCGCTCTGGCCCTGACCTCGCTCGACGCCGTCGCTCGCATCGCCCGCACTTCGTTCTCTGAGTTCTTTGCCCAGACCAACGACGCTCTGGCCGTCGACTCCAAGGCCGGCTACATGAAGGTCCTCGGCAACCCCTGGTTCGCCACGGTCGTCACCTTGCTTCCCGGTCTCGCCCTCGCCTTTGGCGGTTATGCCAACATCTGGCCGCTCTTTGGTGCTTCCAACCAGCTGCTCGGCGGTATGACCATGATCACCCTCGCCGTGTTCTGCAGGTGCACCGGCCGCAAGGGTTGGATGCTCTACGTGCCCGTCGCCTTCCTGCTCTGCTGCACCTTCACCTCGCTGGTCCAGAGCGCCATGGGCTGCATGACCGCTGTCCAACAGTTTGGCTTCTTCGGTACCATCCCGGCTACCGCCACCACGGCTGCCGTCTCCGTCGCCGCCACCAAGGGCCTGCAGCTTGTCTTTGCCATCCTGCTGATGGTCCTGGGCCTCATCGTTGCCGTCAACTGCCTCAAGGAGTTCTTCGGCAAGGAGGCCGGCTCCATGCCCGACGAGGAGCCCGAGTGGTCCGAGATGGGCAAGGCCGAGTACGGTCGCGCTGCTGCTGAGGCTCCTGCCGACGCTGAGGCCGCCAAGGCTTAGCCGATCGGACGGATTGAATCCTCCATCTCTATGACTCGGAAAGACCGGGTCCGCAGAACGCGGGCCCGGTCTTTTTTTGTAAAGAAGGGTGACGCCGGGGTGTTCTCTCAGATGTTTTGCGTGAAGGGCGGCGCGCGTTGTACCATATAGACGTATATGTGTGCATATGAAAGGGGCCCCGTGGCCAAGACGGTATATTCCGATAACCAACAAAATGTCGATGCTCTGGCTGAGCGTCTGAGCGGACAAACGTCGCTTTCTGCCGAGCGGGCCAAGCTGGTTGCCTACGACCTGCTCTGCCGCAAGGCGCTCAAGATCAAGTCGAGCGCGCTGGCGCAAATCTTCCGCTCCGTGGATAAGGAGTGCGATACCAAGGCGATGCGCGATGAGCTTATCGCGGCAAAGATTGTGACCAAGATCGAGGGCAGCGGCATTAACGGCCGCCCGGCGTTCTATACCATCAATGCCGAGATGCGTGATGCCCAGGAGCAGCCTGTTGAGGATTCCGTTGAGATGCCCGCTGCGGAAGAAGCTGCCCCGCGTGAGCATATCGATACCGACGAGCTGCTCGATGAGCATGTCGTGCGTGCCTTTACCGCCAAGGCGGGCCGAGGCGTCTTTGGCGGAGGCGGAAAGCGTGATGCGCAGCGCCGCGCCCAACAGGAACGCTTCCGTCGTGCTGTGGCTCAAAAGGATGGGGCCGTTACCGAGGTTGTCGAGAACGAGCCTGTCGTCGAGCCGCAGGAGCCTGTGGAAGAGCAAAAGTCCGCTGAGCCTCAGGAGCCCAAGCGTCGTCGCGGTGCGCATTTTAAGGCCGAACAGCAGGAAGTCGTGCGCGAGGCCGAAGATACTGCCGAGGTTGCGGACGATTCCGAGAAGCCGGCCAAGAAGGCCTCAGACTCGTGTCGTCCCGGTCGCGGCTTTGCGGGTCGCGCGTACCCCGTAAAGCATCAGGAGAAGGTTAATCAGGTTCCGGAGGTGCGGGCCGAGAAGGCCGTGAAGCCTGCCGAGTCGGAAGTCCGTGAACAGAATCCTGTTGATGAGCAGGCTGCGTCCGATACGGAGACTCGGGGCCAGCAACCTGCGGTTGAACAGACGGGAGAGGGTACTTCGAGTAAGCCTCGCCGCCGTCGTCATCGTGGCGGTCGCGGCTCTAACGCTCAGGATGCCGCCGAGAATGTAGCGCCGCGCGACGAAGATGCGAAGGTGGATGCCCCGATGGAGCAGCCCAAGCGTCAGCCGGCGAAGGAGGACAAGCTCAAGCGTCCGCAGAAGCAGGCGTCGACTTCGAAACGTGAGCGCAATGTCCAAGGCGATTCTAAGAGCAAGCCTCAAAAGAAGCCCGAGTCTGCCGCAGCAGATGCGACTGCCCAGCAGGCTGAGCCGACTACCCATGGCGAGGTTTCGGCGTTTGCCCTGGCTCGCGTTCTGGGCAGGCGGCTGCTCAAGGTCGTCCCCACGCCCACGGCGCTCTCCATAATTAAGGAACAGCAGACCCAGATCGTTAAGGTCGAGGGCAAGGACGGTAAGAAAGCTCCACAGCGCGCCCAGCACAACGAGATGTCCAATCGCAAGATTGCCGAGGAAATCGCGATCATTCAGACTTGGATCGAGCAAAACCGCGGTGCCGATACTCCGGTTGCCTCGCGCCGCCAGCGCGCCTACCAGATCTTCAATGACGAAAAAGCTTTTGACGGCAAGCATGGCGAGCGCCTGATCAGACGTATGGCCGAAAAGGGCATCAGCATGCAGGCGATCAAGGTCGCCCCTAACCGTCCGGTGCACTTTACGGGCTTCTTTACGCTGGGCGCCGACAAGCCGTTCATTATGGTCGAGAACCTGGATACCTACGACGAAATCGTCAAGCTTCTGCGTGGCCGCAAACATGCCAAGTTATTTGGCACTAAGGTGGGCGGCGTGATCTTTGGCGGCGGGTGCAAGGCGAGCGTCTCTCATGCGCTGGATGATTATCTGGCCGAGATCGGCTACCGCTTTAACTACGTCTACTACGTGGGTGACATCGACCGAGAGGGCGCGCGCATCGTCGAGCAGGCCCGCAACGCCAACGTCGTTGAGATTCGCCTGCATGCCGGCATGTATCGCGCCATGCTTGCCGAGCATAAGCGCCGCGTGAAGGCCGGCGGCGCGTGCGAGCCCGCGGCTGCCAACCAGGGCGTGCCGCAGAACCTAGCGGCGACGATTAAGGATCTGCCCATGGTTACGCGCGTGCAGTTCCGCAACGTGCTTCGTGAGGGCGGACGAATTCCGCAGGAGATTCTGATGACCGCTGACTATCGGGATGGCGACTCGGGAAGCTTCGACCGCATGCTCAATAATTAGGGACGTGTGGCCCCGGCGGGCCGGGCATTAAGTTTGCTGCTCTACAGTCCTGCGCAAGACGAAGGCCACATTAAGTGGCCTTCTTTGCGTGCGGAACTCGCGATAAACTTAATGCCCGGCCCGTCGGGGCCACACGGCACTTTGTTGATGGCGGCTTGCTTTTCGGAACTGGGCTGATAATTTCTAGATGTAAGGCGCTCTTGGTCGTTATGGGCCTGGGGCGCCTGTCTTTTGGAGGTAGATTTTTAGGACATGCCTAAAAATTTACCTATAACTTCTCGTTCTGCACTAGAAGTTATGGCTGAAACTTCTCGTGTAGGACGAGAAGTTATATACTCAAGATGTTGAAAGGAGAGCATTATGGCACCTACAGCGTTGAGTATTGCAGAGATTGTTGCCGAGGCCCGTTCCTTTGATATTCCTCATGTCGTACATCGAGACGATGTCATCGGCAATCTTCCTGAGCCAAAGCCGTTCAATCTTGTTCATATCATCACGGGTATCAGGCGCTGCGGCAAAACGTTCTATGCGTTTCAGTGGATCCGTCGCCTTATCGATCGCGGTATCGATCCCGAGCGTATCTTCTACTTCAATTTTGCCGACGATCGTCTTCGACCGGCGCCGGACACGCTTATGAGCGACATATTGGAAGAATACTGGCGGCAAGTTCCCTCTGCGCGGTCAAAGGGCTGTTATCTCTTTTTGGATGAAGTGCAGGAGACTGATGGATGGCAGGGCGTTTGCCAGCGCTTGGCTGAGCATGAGAATGTGACGCTTGTTATTACTGGATCTTCTTCGAAGCTCTCGGCTGATGAAATCGCGACACAGTTCCGCGGTCGTTCGCAGGAGCATGCCATGCATCCGCTCTCGTTTCGCGAGTATTGTGCGTTTCATCACATTGAAACGCCGGATATGCCTACTGATGCTGGAGCTCCAGCTGTTTCTCCGCAGCAGCGGACTGATTTGGAATCGGCATACGACCGCTACCTCGTAGAGGGCGGCTTTCCTGGGGTTCAGGAGCTTGATGCCGGCTCTCGCATTCAGATGCTTCAGGCTTATCTACGAGATGTTGTTGCTAGAGATGTCCTCGAGCGAAGCGGGCGCACGGATATCGCTCTTGCCAACCAAGTAGGACTCTTCTGCCTTCGAAACACGGGTTGCGACCTTTCGGTCAACAGCTTATTGGATGCCTTAAAGTCTGTCGGATATCGAGCGTCATGGGAAAAAATCAACGAGCTCGTTCGCTTGTTTCAGCAGGCTCATCTCATTGGATTGCTTCCGGAGTATTCAACTTCTTTGGCTCCTAAGACAACGACGACGGATAAAGTCTATGCCGTCGATCAGGGAATGGCATATGCAACATCGCGCGCCAATCAACAGGATTTAGGAAAGCGTTTGGAGACAGCGATTTATGCTGAGCTCATGCGCCGCACGGCAAACGGCCGGTTGGAAACGGTGACTTCGTTTACGGCTCCAACGCAAGCGCGAGAAAAAGTCGATTTCTTGGTCGGCGACGCTTTGGCATCGGAACCATACGCGCTCTACCAGGTGACAGTCGATATGACGGCAGAGAAGACGCGCAGGCGTGAAGTCGGTTCCCTTGAGGTTGCTATGGCAAAAACCGGTATCAAGGATGCCAATATTATCACGCTGCGCGAGGCGACCCAGATTGAAACGGAGCATGGCGTCATCGAGGTCATTCCCGCATGGAAATGGTCGCTTGGTCTGTAATGTGATGCCCGGCCCGACGGAGACGCACGGCACGATGTTGATGGCCGGCACTTAGGGACGTTCCTTTAGTGCCGGCAGTTTAGGAACGTCCCTAAGTGCCGGGTTCGAATCCCTCCGCTTGCCCACAAGAAAAGCCTCCCGATCGGCTATGCGCTCGAGAGGCTGGTTTCTTTGGCTGGGACGGAGGGTTTCCGCGTCCGCCTGGCCGGCGGCCGCGCCCCGCTGCGTCGCTTCGCTCCTTGCGTGCTGC
>NZ_CAAKNY010000020.1:127733-150439 GCF_901212495.1 Collinsella aerofaciens
GGCGGGTTCGAATCCCTCCGCTTGCCCACGAAAAAGCGCTCCGGGTCCAAAAGGGCCTGGAGCGCTATGTTCTTAAGGGCTGGGACGGAGGGATTCGAACCCCCAACAGCCGGCACCAAAAACCGGAGTTCTACCGTTGAACTACGTCCCAATGTTTGGTGTTGCCCAAAAGCAACTCGTCTAGTTTACCTAATCTGCGAGGGCATCGCAAACGCCATCGAGCAGGCGTACCGCGAGCGTCTGGGCGTCGCTGGCAGTGAAGGTGCCGTTGTAACGCGTCATGCCGGTGAGCTCGATGCGAATTCGTGCCGGCTTTTGCTGTGCGGCGACATTGGCGGTACGGATGCGCTGGGCCAGGTTGTGGCACTCGGCGAGGGCGATCGTGGCGCGCGGGGCGGCGTCTGAAGGCAATTCGTCACTTGCGATCTCGAGCACCAGGTCGACATCGGTCGGAACCTCGGAATCGCAAAGCATCATGCCGCTGCTGTCGGTCGTCGCCGTGGCGATGTTCCACATGCGCGATGCTACGCTGCGCGCGATAGGGTCCTCGCCGATGACGGCAATCTGGAAACGCTCGAGCACGTTGGCGGCGCGCGCAAAACCGATGCGAGACTCGGCTTCGGTGACCGAGGGCTTGCCCTCCCACACATGGTGTAGACGGTTGATGTAGGCGTAGGTGTCCTGGAAGGCCATGCCGTCGGCAAACAGGCCGACATTTTCCTGGAACTGCTGCAGGGCGGCCTCGGTATGCGGACCAAAGTAGCCGTCGTCTTCGCCACAGGCAAAGCCCAAAACGTTGAGAGCGCGCTGCAAGGCTTTTACGTCGGCGCCGTGAAAATTAGGCATGCGAAGGTAGAGCGTGCGGTCGCCCAACTTGTACGAAGCGTCTACAAGGGCGCTCCAACAGGGGATATCGACGGCGTAACCGGCCGCAAGGCCGCTATCGAGTCTAAACGTGCCAACGGCCTGCTCGGTGGTGGTGCCAAAGCGCTTGTCGGCAACCTCGTCGGCATCGATGGTGTAACCGAGCTGCAGAAGGCGGGACTGAACATCCTCGACGGCTGCTCCCTGCATGCCCGTGGTAATAGGTTCCATGAACGAACCCCTTTCGGCGTATCATTCGTATTATTTGAGCGCCTGTCGGATAGACGACGCAAAGGGATGCATAAACATACATTCAACAGTGTAGCAACTTGTACCCAAATGCGCTGCCGACAGATTTTGCACCCCCTCGCTAGTTGAGTCGCTCCACAAAGAAATCTGCCATGGAGAGGAACAGTTCGCGTGCATGCGGGTCGAGCGAAACATCCTCGATGGCGGCCTTGGCTTTGGCGGTCAGGTCCAGCGCGTAGGCGTGGGCGTAATCGATAGAGCCGGTCTCCTGGAAGATTTCCACGGCGCGCGCGAGCTGCGCGGGGTCCTCGGTGCCCGAGGAGAGAATCGCTTCAATCTCGTCGTGATAGCGCTCATCAGACAGGGCGTGCACGGCAACGAGCGTGCGCTTACCCTCGGTGATGTCGGTGCGGAAGTCCTTGTTGGCGGCCTCCTTGGTGCCAACAAGGTTGAGCAGGTCGTCTTGAATTTGGAAGGCAAGGCCGGTGTGCAGGCCAAAGGCGCGCAGCGCCTCGACCTGCTGTTCGTTGCCTCCGCCAATGATGGCTCCGGTTGCAAGCGGCGTGGCTCCGCTGTAATACGCGGTCTTGTGCGTTGCCATGTCCAGGTAATCGTCGACCGAGATGTCGAAGCGTGCGTCACGGACCCAGCCTAAGTCGAGTGCCTGACCCTCGATGGTGCGGACGATCATCTCGGTAAGCTCGTGGAGTACGCGCAGCTTTACGCTGGGCTCAAGCGTGGGATCGTCGAGAACCGTCTTGGTGACCATGGTGAGCGCGAGGTCGCCGCAGTTGATGGCAAGCCCCGTGCCCTCGGTGAGGTGCATGCAGGGCTTGCCGCGGCGCAGCTGCCCGTTATCGGCGATGTCGTCGTGGATGAGCGCACCCGACTGGAAATGCTCGATGGCCGCCGCGGCGCTGCGGGCGCTCTCAAAGCTGCCGCCTACCGCGGTGGCGGCGAGCATGCAGATGAGCGGGCGGTGACGCTTGCCGGCATTGGCCGTAAATGCCGAGAGCGGGGTATACAGGTAGCGCTCGATATCGGCAGAGGTCGCCTGTCCGTCAAAGAACGTGGCCAGATAGTCGTTAATCTGGTCAAAATGCTGGGCTAAAAAGCTGGTAAACGGACTGGACACAGGCTCTCGCATTCTTTCTTAGGTCGCATCGTTGCATTATGCAGACAACATATTGCCACATTAGGACGTCGAGCGCGGCGGTCGAAGACGATTGAGTCTTGCGGCCGCAAACGCGGCAAGGGGCTCGGCTAGATAAGCCCAAAGTGTTCGAGTGCGGTGACGACGCCGTCGTGATCGATGGAATCGGTCACATAGTCCGCCTTTTCCTTGAGGAAGTCCGGTGCGTTGCCCATGGCGATGCCAACATCGACCGCCTCCATGAGGGCGATGTCATTGCTCGCGTCGCCGATGCCGTACACGGTGCCGTGGTTTGGCCCCAGGGCGCCAAGCACGGCCTGGATGCCGGTTCGCTTGGTGCACTCGCGGGGCGAGATTTCGGTCACCTCGAGCTCGAGTTCGTTAAAGCAGAGCAGCGGCTCGATCTCTTTATCCTGGGCGATGCGGTTGGCGAGCTTCGTAGACATGAGGATCTTGTAGGCGCTGTAATGCTTGAGCTTTGTGACGGCATCGCCTACGGTACGGGCGTATCCGTACGTCTCGGGGGCGTCCGCGCTCATGCGCACGACGCGATCGAGACCTTCAAAGCGAATGACCTCGTCCGATTGCTCAAGATACGGGGCGAGGCGTTGCAGCAAGCCAGGGCTCATGGCTGCATTTCGCACAATGCGTCCGTCGAGTTCGACGTAGCCTCCCGCCAGGCAGACAATTCCTGCCCACGGCAGCTCGAGTAGTTTGGGATGAATACAGCTGAGGGTGCGCCCCGTGCAGATAAAGGCTTTGTTGCCGTTGGCGACAAACTCGCGGATGGCCTGCGAGACCGCTTCATTGGGATAGGGGGACAGATCGCGCTCATTTTCGGGAAGCTCCTGGGCAAGTCTGGGATCTTGCCAGGCGAGCGTGCCGTCGATGTCGAAGAAGCAGATATCGCCATGTTTTTTGGTGGCGTCGGCGGCATGGGAAGGCGAGGCGGCGCATGCGAACCCCGGCTCGAGACCCATGATCTGGTCAAAATGCTCTTTAACGCGGGGAACGGAGATGCCGATAATCACCTGAGCGGTTTTGCCGGTAATGATGAGACCCTTGGCGCCCACCGCGACAAACGACGCGTTGTCCGCAACGATGGAAGGGTCCACGACTTCGACGCGCAGCCGCGTGGCGCAGTTGGTTGCGCCCACAATGTTGGAAACGCCGCCCAAGAGCGCGACGACCTGCTCGGCGAGCAGGTGATCTTGGTTTGACTGGCTGTTGGCTGTGCCGTCTTTGCCGGCGCGTTCTTTGACGGAATCGTGTCCCGTCAGACGGGTGGCAGCTGTGTGATTGGCGACATGATCCTCGCGGCCCGGGGTTTTAAGGTCAAAGACCAAGATGAGTGCTCGAAAGCTAACAAAAAAGATGAGGCTAAAGACAAGGCCGATACCGAGCGCCAAAAGATAGGCACCGGCATGCGTGCGCATGAGCGGAATAAAGTTGAAGGCTGCCATCTCCATGATGCCGCCCGAGAAGATGCCGACGATGCCAAAGAGATTCATGGTTGTGGCAAGGCAAGACGATAAGACGGCGTAGAGCAAAAAGAGCCCGGGGTGGGTGAACATAAAGAGAAACTCGAGCGGCTCGGTGACGCCGCAAACCACCGAGGCGATGATGGCAGGAACAAGGATGACCCTGAGGCCGGAGCGGCGCTCGGGTTTTGCGGTGGAGTAGAACGCAGCCGCGATGGCAGGAAGGCCAAAGAGCTTGACCCAGCCGGTGGCGGTAAAACCGGCCCACGGCGCAAGCTCATTAAGGGGGCGCGTGCTATGGGAGAGAATGGGGAGCAAGCTGGTCCACGTGGCGTAGATGCCGTCGTTAATGACCAGGTTGTCGTAGTAGATCGGCATGTAGAGCAGGTGGTGCAGGCCAAAGGGTTCGAGTGCTCGTTCTAAAAAGACAAAGATGCCCACGCCAAAGGGGCCGACGCCCACAAGTGCATGGCGCAGCGTTTCAGTCACTGCGTATACGGAAGGCACGATGGCGGCCGAGACGATGGCAAGGGCGAGCACAGCGAAAAAGCTGATGAGATAGACCAGCGAGGAACCGGAGAATGTGCCGAGCCAATCGGGCACCTTGGCGTCGTAGAAGCGATCGTGGATCGCAACGACGATGGTCGAGACTGCCAGCGGTCCGATAATGCCGGTGTCGAGCGTCTTGATGCCGTCGATGACGGTGATGCCGCTAGCGGGGATCAAAGACGACGGGTACTTAAGTCCAAGATTGTCGCCGCTCAGCTTAATGATCTCGCTCAAAAAGAAGCAGTAGGCAAAATAGGCCACGAGCGCCTCGAGGCAGCAACGTGCCGGTTGCTTTTGGGCAAGGCCGATGGGCAGCGCTACGGCGAAAAGGAGCGGAAGTCGTTTAAAGACCGTCCACGAGCCGCGCTGGATGATAGCCCAGAAAACGTACCAAGGGGTTCCGTATACGGCGAGGTCGCCGACGATGTCCGCGGTTGTTGCGAGAGCGGAGATGCCGACCATAAGGCCCGATATGGAAAACAGCATAGCGGGCGCGAACATTGCCCCGCCAAAGCGTTGGATTTTCTGCAGCATGGTTTGCCTCCCGAATATCGAGACACATTGCGCGTGGGGAAACGTTTAAACAATAGATTCATTGTAGAGGACCAGACGATTGTCGTGCCGGCAGTTTTGAACGAAACCGATTTAGGCACGACGGAAGCCGCCAACGGTTAAATACTGTCGCTTTACCGATAATCGGTTTGAACAACTTTGAGAAATGCTATTGTGCCAAGCCAGAAAGAAGATGTAGAGGTGAAATAATGCCAAAAGCGATATACGAAGGAATCTACCGAGAAATCCGCTCGCGCATCATGAACGGGACCTATGCGTTTCAGGAGATGCTGCCAACCGAAGCCGAGCTGACCGCGGAGTTTGACTGCACGCGCAATACCGTCCGCCGCGCCTTGAGCATGCTGGCCGACGAGATGTTCGTGCAGCCCATACACGGCAAGGGCGTGCGCGTTATTTGGCTCAAGGGCGAAACCGACATGCTGGGCGCGCTCGAGGAAGTCGAGTCGTTTGGCGAATTTGCAAAGCGCAACAATGCCGTTGCATCGACGGACGTTAAGTCCTTTGAACATTTGATTTGCACCGAGCAGCTCTCTCGTCGACTGGGCTTTAAGGTGGGCGAGGATCTGATTCGCGTAGTGCGTGTCCGAAGCCTTAACGGCAGCGCGCGCCAAGTGGACCATGGCTATTTTTTGGCGTCGATCGCCAAGGGTCTGACCCCCGAGATCGCGGCGGATTCTATCTACAGCTATCTGGAGCACAAGTGCGGCGTCAAAGTGATGGCGAGCCGTCGTACGGTGAGTGTCGAACTCGCCAACGATGAGGACTGCAGCTATCTTGACCTTGGCAAATACAACTGCGTTGCTGTCATGGAGAGCCAGTCGTACACCTCGGATGGTATCTTGTTCGAGGTGACGCACGCCCGTACGCACCCCGAGATCTTCCATTACCGCGTCAATTCCAAGCGATAAGGACTGGCACATGAGCCCACGTCTTTGACATGAGGCGACCCGTGCGGCCGATTTCCCATCGGCCACACGGGTCGCCTTTTTTATAGGCGCCTCTAGTTGTTTAGACAATATTTGTCAAGCATGTAAGGATCAGGAACCGTTCACCGATGAATTTCTACCACTCTAGTAACTACTTGTTCAAACAACTAGCCAATGAGCGTATTGTACAAGTTAGCAAAAGGGGCTCGGTCCCCAAACCAATCTCCGAAGGCGGCGGCGAAAGGGATCGCCACGGTGTGAAAGGGTGGATGGTAATGAAGAACGAAATGAGCAGAAGGCAGTTCCTGGGCTTCGCTGGTTCCGCGGCTGCGGTTCTGGGCCTCGGTCTCGTGGGCTGCGGCGGCTCCGCCGGCTCCGGCTCCTCTGCTTCCGGTGACGCTGCCGAGGTCTACTTCCTCAACTTTAAGCCCGAGGTCGACAAGGAGTGGAAGGAGATCGCCAAGGCGTACAAGGAGGAGAAGGGCATCGAGGTCAAGATCGTGACCGCCGCCTCCAACACCTACGAGGAGAAGCTCAAGTCCGAGATGTCTAAGAGTTCCGCGCCTACCCTGTTCCAGGTCAATGGCCCCACCGGTCTTAAGAACTGGAAGGACTACTGCGCCGATCTGTCCGACACCAAGGTCCGCGGCGAGCTCATCGACGATTCCCTTGCCCTGCAGTCCGACGGCAAGGATCTGGGCATTGACTGGGTCCAGGAGAGCTACGGCATCATCTACAACAAGCAGCTGCTCGAGAAGGCTGGCTACAAGGCCGAGGACATCGACTCCTTCGACAAGCTGAAGGCTTGTGCCGACGACATCCAGGCCCGCAAGGACGAGCTCGGCGTTGACGGCGCCTTCACCTCCGCCGGCATGGACGACTCCTCCAGCTGGCGCTACACCACCCACCTCGCCAACCTGCCGCTCTACTACGAGTTCGAGAAGGAGCACAACCAGGAGGACGACGAGATCAAGGGTGAGTTCCTCGACAACTACAAGCAGATCTTCGACCTGTACATCACCGACTCCACCTGCGATCCTTCGCAGCTCGCTTCCAAGACCGGTGACGACGCCACCAACGAGTTCGCAACCGGCAAGGCCGTCTTCTATCAGAATGGCTCTTGGGCCTACGCTGACCTCACCAAGGCCGGTATGACGGACGACCAGATTGGCATGATGCCGATCTATATCGGCGTTGACGGCGAGGAGAACCAGGGTCTGTGCTCCGGCGGTGAGAACTACTGGTGCGTCAGCTCCCAGGCTTCCGAGGACGCCCAGAAGGCTACCGAGGACTTTATGTATTGGTGCGTCACTGCTGACACCCCGACGAGCATCATCGCTGACAAGATGGGCCTGACCGCCCCGTTCAAGAGCGCCAAAGATACCACCAACATCTTCTCGCAGCAGGCCGTCGCCATGGCCAAGGACGGCAAGAAGACCGTCGCTTGGGACTTCGTCTACATTCCCTCCGAGGAGTGGAAGAAGAACCTTAAGCAGGCTCTGATTGCCTACGCTGCCGACAACAGCAAGTGGGACGGTGTCAAGAACGCCTTCGTCGATGGCTGGAAGACCGAGAAGGCTGCTTCTGAGTAAGCAGTTGCTGCCCGAGCTATCTGATTAGCAACAGGGGGCGGGCAGACGTTGGTTTGCCCGCCCCCTGCATATTGAAAGGACCCTTCTATGGGCAAAGCACTCAAGCGCTGGTGGCCGCTCTTTATGCTGCCCACGTGCCTGGCGTTTATGATCGGGTTCGTGATCCCCTTTATCCAGGGTTTCTACCTCTCGTTCTGCCAGTTTATTACCATCAACAACACCCACTTCGTCGGTATCGAGAACTACGTGCGCGCGCTGTCCGATCCGCAGTTTGCTACGTCGTTCTTCTTTACGGTGGCGTTTGCCTTCCTGTCGACAGTGCTCATCAACGTGATCGCCCTCGCCATCGCGCAGGCGCTCACCCGCAAGGCGCTCAAGGGCACCAACATCTTCCGCACGATATTCTTTATGCCTAACCTGATCGGCGGCATCGTGCTGGGCTACATTTGGCAGATTCTGATCAATTGCCTGCTCTCCAACATCGGCGCCGACCTTATCGCCCTTAACTCCGCTGCCGGCTTCTGGGGCCTTATCATCCTGACCCTGTGGCAGCAGGTCGGCTACATGATGATCATCTACATTGCTGGTCTGCAGTCCATTCCGTCCGACTACATCGAGGCCGCCAAGGTCGACGGTGCCACGGCATGGCAGACGTTTTGGAAGGTTAAGATCCCTAACCTGATGCCGACGATCACCATCTGCCTGTTCCTGTCCATCACCAACGGCTTTAAGCTGTTCGACCAGAACCTCGCCCTTACCGGTGGTGCCCCCGCGCACTCCACCGAGATGCTTGCCCTGAATATCTACAACACGTTCTACTCGCGTGCCGGCATAGCATGGCAGGGCATTGGTCAGGCCAAGGCAGTCATCTTCTGCATCCTGGTCGTAGCAATCTCCATGATCCAGCTTAAGGCCACGAGGTCCAAGGAGGTGCAGCAGTAATGAAACGCGATAAGGTTATCAACCGTGCGCTCTCGATCTTCTTTACGATCCTGTCGCTCGCATGGATCTACCCCGTGTTCATGATTGCGCTCAATTCCTTTAAAAAGGCGACTGCAATCAGCACCACCACGGCATTCGATCTGCTCACGCCCGAGACGTTCAACGGCCTTGCAAACTACGTGCACGCCCTGAACGAGCAGGGCTTTGCCTCGGCGTTTATGTACTCGCTCATCATCACGGTCACGTCGGTCGTTCTGATCTTGGTGTGCTGCTCCATGTGCGCTTGGTACGTAGTGCGCGTCAACAGCAAGATCTCGAACTTCTTCTATTACCTGTTCGTCTTCTCGATGGTCGTGCCCTTCCAGATGCTCATGTTCACGCTGTCCAATTTGGCGGACCGTATCGGCTTCAACACGCCGTTCAACATCTGCTTTATCTACCTTGGCTTTGGCGCGGGCCTGGCGGTCTTTATGTTCGCCGGCTTTGTAAAGAACATCCCGCTTGAGATCGAGGAGGCGGCCATGATTGATGGCTGCAACCCAGTCCAGGTGTTCTTCAAGATCGTCCTCCCCATCATGAAGCCCACCTATCTTTCGGTCGGCATCCTCGAGACCATGTGGGTCTGGAACGACTATCTGCTGCCCTACCTTACGCTCGACTCCACCAAATACAAGACCATTCCTATCTTGATCCAGTACTTCCGCGGCGGCTACGGCCACGTCGAGCTCGGCCCCATGATGGCCTGCATCATGATGGTCGTTGTCCCCATCGTCATCATGTACATCTTCTGCCAGAAGTACATCATCGACGGTGTGGTGGCAGGTGCCGTCAAGGGCTGATGCCGTTACTGTTTTGCAAGTTTTAGCGGCGCCCCTCAGCGCGGCGCCGCGTATCGAAAGGTAGAGACATGGCCGAGATCGTTCTCAAACATGTTCAGAAGGTGTATCCCAACAACGAGTCCAAAAAGAAGGGCTTCTTTGGCAAAAAGAAGAAGACCGAGGAGAAGAAGCACAACCTCAAGGCTACCGAGGACGGCGTGCTCGCGGTGGAGGACTTTAACCTCATCGTGCATGACCAGGAGTTTATCGTTCTCGTCGGCCCGTCTGGCTGCGGTAAGTCCACGACGATGCGCATGGTCGCTGGCCTAGAGGACATCACCTCGGGCGACGTGCTCATCGACGGCAAGCGCGTCAACGACGTGGCACCCAAGGACCGCGACATCGCCATGGTGTTCCAGAGCTATGCTCTGTACCCCAATATGACGGTGTACGAGAACATGGCGTTTACGCTTGAGCTCAAGAAGGTCCCCAAGGACGAGATCGACCGTAAGGTTCGCTCTGCTGCCGAGATTCTGGGCATTACCGAGTATCTCGACCGTAAGCCCAGGGCGCTTTCGGGCGGCCAGCGTCAGCGTGTCGCTATCGGCCGCGCCATCGTGCGTGATCCCAAGGTCTTCCTGATGGACGAGCCGCTGTCCAACCTGGACGCCAAGCTTCGTAACCAGATGCGTGCCGAGCTCATTAAGCTGCGCCACGAGATCAAGGGCACGTTCATCTATGTTACCCACGACCAGACCGAGGCTATGACCCTCGGCGATCGCATCGTGGTCATGAAGGACGGCGTCGTCCAGCAGATCGCCACCCCACAGGAGGTCTTCAACCATCCCGCGAACATCTTCGTCGCCGGCTTTATCGGCGTGCCGCAGATGAACTTCTTCGATGCCCAGCTGGTGCGCTCGGGCAACGGCTTCACCGTCAAGACCGAGGATATGAACGTGGCGCTCGCCCCCGAGACCTGCGCTCAGCTCGCTCTTAACTGGGACGGCGGCGACGTGAAGGAGATCACGGCCGGCGTGCGCCCCGAGCAGATTCTGCTTGCCGACAAGGACGAGGAGGGTGCGCTTCAGGGCACCGTCGAGGTGACCGAGCTCATGGGTTCGACCGAGCACGTCCACGTGACCGCTCCCGACGGCCAGTTTGTCCTGATCATCCCCGTCGTCGATCTTGAGGCCAAGGGTGCGCTCGAGGCGGGCGACCCCATCTGGTTCAAGTTCGAGAAGAACGCGACCCATCTGTTCGATAAGGTGTCTGGCAAGAACCTTATCTAGGCCCGGTGCATCCAGGCTCTCCCTTTGGTCGACTGCGGTATTGCCATCCTTCTGCCGCGGTCACATATAAGGCTTCCCTCTCATCCACGAGGCGAGAGGGGAGCCTTTCTTTGTGTTGGGGCTGCCCATCTGTCAGTTTGTCTCGAACTGTAACAGGTAGAGGGCCAAAGTCGGTCAAGTTGTTACAGAACGAGATTGAGTTGAGCCGCCTGTCCTTTCGTCTCGATCTGTAACACGAGAGGCTGATTTCGGCAGCTACCTGTTACAGATTGAGATTGTTTTAGCCGCCTTGCCCGTCTGTCTCATTCTGTAACAGGTAGACTCAATTTTGCCGGCCAGATGTTACAGATTGAGATTGTTTGGTCGAGGCAAGCCACGGGCAATACAAGGGCACAAAAAACGGAGCCGTGTTGCCGCGACTCCGTTTTCAAGAGGATGGGTAAGGGAAGTGAAATTAGTTCAGGTGCCAGATCTCGTCGTTGTACTGGGAGATGGTGCGGTCGGACGAGAAGGTGCCGGCGTTGGCGATATTGATGAGCGCCTTGCGCATCCAGGCGTCCTGGTCCTCGTAGTCGACCAGTACGCGCTCCTTGGTCTGGATGTACTCCTCAATGTCGAGTAGGGCCATAAACCAGTCCTTGCCCTTAATGTCGTCGTGCAGACGCTGCAGGCGCTCCGCGTTGCCGGTCGCCATAAAGGCCGGGTTGGTGATGAAGTCCACCAGCAGCTTGATGCCGGGCTTGCGGTAGAGCGCGCCGGCGTCATAGGCGCCGTCGGCGTAGAGTTGCTCGACCTGTTTGGATGAGGCGCCAAAGGTATAGATGTTCTCGTCGCCGACGAGCTCGGCGATCTCCACATTCGCGCCGTCGAGCGTGCACAGGGTCAAGGCGCCGTTGAGCATGAACTTCATGTTGGAGGTGCCGCTCGCCTCCTTGGAGGCCAGGCTGATCTGCTCGGAGATGTCAGCAGCGGGGATCACGCGCTCGGCAGCGGTGACGTTGTAGTGCTCGATCATGACAACCTGCAGGTAGGGGGCCACGTTGGGGTCGTTGGCTATCCACTGGGACAGCGTCAGGATCAGGTGAATGATGTCTTGGGCGATGGTGTAGGCAGGGGCCGCCTTGCCGCCAAAGATGATGGTGACGGGGTGCTTAGGCTTATTGCCGTTCTTGATGTCGAGATACTTCCAGATGATGTAGAGCGCGAGCATCTGCTGGCGCTTGTACTCGTGGATACGCTTGACCTGGACGTCGATGATGGCGTTGGAGGGAATGGTCACACCCTGCTCGAGCGCCATGAACTGGCGCATGATGGCCTTGGTATCGGTCTTGGTGGCAGCCAGGCGCTCAAGAACATCTTTGTCGTCAACGAACTTGGCAAGCTTGCTCAGGTTGCCGGTGCTGCGCCAATCGGTGCCGATCACGTCGTCGAGCAGGCTGGCGAGCGCGGGGTTGGCTCCCTGGATCCAGCGGCGGAAGGTGATACCGTTGGTCTTATTTGAGAACTTCTCGGGGTAGATCTCGTAGAACGGATGAAGCTCGGTATCCTCCAGGATCTTGGTGTGGAGTGCGGCGACGCCGTTGATGGAGAAGCCAAAGTGAATGTCCATGTGGGCCATGTGGACGGTGTCGTATTCGTCGATGATGGCGACGCGCGGGTCGTCGTGCTCGGTCTTTGCGATCTCATCGAGCTTGACGATGATGTCGGCGATGGCGGGCGAGACCCTCTGCAGGCTGGTGAGCGGCCACTTTTCGAGCGCCTCGGCAAGAATCGTGTGGTTAGTGTAGGCGACCATGGAGCGCACAATGGCAACGGCCTCGTCAAACTCGATGTCGTGCTCGGTGGTGAGCAGGCGAATGAGCTCAGGGATGACCATGGTGGGGTGCGTGTCGTTAATTTGGACCACGGCGTAGTCGGCCAGATCGTGCAGGTTGCTGCCGCGCTCGATGGCCTCGTCGATCAGGAGCTGGGCGGCGTTGCTCACCATGAAGTACTCCTGGTAGATGCGAAGCAGGCGGCCCTGCTCGTCGGAATCGTCGGGGTAGAGGAACAAGGTGAGGTTCTTGGCGATCTCGGTCTTGTCGAAGTCGATGGAGCTGCCGGGGACCAGACCGTCGTCGACGCTCGCCAAGTCGAACAGGCGCAGGCGGTTTTTGGTGGGCTGGCCGTAGCCAGGCACGTCGATGTTGACGAGCTTGGAGGTAACGGCAAAGGCGCCGAACTCAACAGTGTAGGAGCGGTCGTCATCGATCAGGATATCCTGCTCGCCGAGCCACTCGTCGGGGACGGCCTGCTGCTGGTTGTCGACAAAGCGCTGGCGGAACAGGCCGTAATGGTAGTTGAGGCCCACGCCGTCGCCGGTAAGGCCCAGCGTTGCGATGGAATCCAAGAAGCATGCGGCCAGACGGCCCAGGCCGCCGTTACCGAGCGAAGGCTCGACCTCGAACTCCTCGATCTTGTTGAGGTCGTGGCCGGCGGCGGTGAGCTGGTCCTTAACCTCGTTATAGATACCGAGGTCGATCATGTTGTTGATCAACAGTTTGCCAATCAAGAACTCAGCAGAGATGTAATAGAGCTTTTTCTTGCCATTGTTGAGCGGGCAGGCGGCTGAGCGCTCCTGCACGAGCTTGACCAGCAGCTTATAAATATGACGGTCATCGAGCTGCTCGAGCGAGGTTCCAAAGGACTGCTCGGCGAGTTCTGTGAGATTGATACGGGGCATGTTTCCTCCTGTGATGGGTTGATTACATGTCTGCAATTCATAAGAATCCCGCGCGAGGGGTTGGGGCGGCCTCGCGCGGGAAAAACGGACGCGTCCGCACGGTGTAGTGGGTTCGGGCGCGGTGGCTCCTATTGGGGAAGCTCAATTTCGGCTTCCGACGGGATACGGAAGTAGGTCTCGGTCCAGTCGGTAAGCTTGTGCTCGAGCTCGCGGGTGATGGCGCCATCGAGCATGCGCCAGGTCCAGTTGCCACCCAGGGTGGCGGGAGTGTTGATGCGTGCCTCGTTGCCCAGGTTGAGCAGGTCCTGCATGGTGTAGATGCAGGTATCGCTTACGCTGGCGGCGATGGTGCGGTTGAGTGCATCGGCCATGGGCTCGCCGGCCTGCTGGTGGGTGTACAAGGCAGCTTGCTCGCGCTGACGCGGAGTGGCCGTACCCTCGAACCAACCGCGCGCCGTCTCGTTGTCGTGCGTGCCTACATAGGCGACGGTATTGGCGATGTAGTTATGCGGCAGGTAATACGAGTTGGTGCCCTCAAAGGCAAACTGCAGGATCTTCATGCCGGGGAAGCCCGAGGTGTCGCGCATATCGATGACGCCGGGGGTAAGAAAGCCCAGGTCCTCGGCGATAATAGGCAGCGTGCCGAGCTTTTCCTCGAGCGTCTTGAAGAGCTTGAGGCCGGGGCCCTGCGTCCACGAACCGTAGGACGAATCGGGTGAGGAGAAAGGCACCTCCCAATAGGCCTCGAAGCCGCGGAAGTGATCCAGGCGGATGACATCGTACATGTCGAGGGCGGCGCGGATACGGCCTTCCCACCAGGAGAAACCGTCGGCCTCCATGGCGTCCCAGTCGTAGATGGGATTGCCCCAGTACTGGCCGGTGGCCGAGAACTGATCGGGCGGCGTTCCCGCGACGCTGATGGGATTGCCGGCGGCGTCGATCTTAAAGAGCTCGGGCGTGGCCCACATCTCGACCGAGTCGCGCGAGACGTAGATAGGCAAGTCGCCGATGATAAGGATGTCGCGCTCGTTGGCATAGGCCTTGAGGCGGCTCCACTGACGATTGAAGAAGTGCTGCGTCATCTGGTGGTAGAGCATGCGCGCGGGATGGGCGGAGCAGACCTTGGCAGAAGCCTCACCGCGGGTACGGAGCTCTGCAGGCCACTCCCAAAATGCCTTGAGACCGCATTCCTCCTTGACGGTCATGAACTCGCAGTAAGGAATGAGCCAGTCTTCGTTTGCCTGGACATAGTCGTCAAAATCGGCCGGCTTGTCGGCGGCAAAGCGCTCGGCGGCGCGGTCGAGAATCTGACGACGGCCAACAAAGATAGCGCCATAGTCAACGTTGTTGGGGTCGGAGCCTAGGTCCACGCCGTCGATATCGCGCTGCTCCAGGTAACCTGTCTCGATAAGCTCGACAAAGTCGATGAAATTGGGGTTGCCCGCACGGGCCGAGAATGACTGATAGGGCGAGTCGCCATAGCTCGTCGTCGTAAGGGGCAGAATCTGCCAATAATGTTGTTTGCACGAGGCGAGGAAATCGACAAAGTCGTAGGCGTTCCAGCCAAAGCCGCCGATGCCGTACGGTCCGGGCAGGGACGAGATGGGCATGAGAACACCGCTTGCACGCTCCATGGATGCGCTCACCAACCTTCTTGTTGTGGGACCGGCCTGCAGATGGGTGAACAGTCCGCCCCCGGTGCTCTGATTCAATACGCCTATTGTAGAACATGTTGTTTAAACATGTATAGGTAAGATGGAAAAGTTGCTCGGATTTCAGTGAATGGTTACGCGCCATGAAAAAGCCCCGGTCTCACATCGTGAGATCGGGGCAAGAACAGCATGCAGGTTTTTGCTACTCGGCGTCGGCGAAGCCGTTGGGGTTGTGGCTCTGCCAATTCCAGCTGTCGCGGCACATATCCGCGATGTCGTACTGGGCCTTCCAACCCATCATGCGCTCGGCCTTGGAGGCATCGCACCAGTTGGCGGCGATGTCGCCGGCACGGCGCTCGCGGATCACGTAGGGCAGCTCCTTGCCGCAGGCCTTGGAGAAGGCGGCGACGACCTCGAGTACCGAGGTGCCGGTGCCGGTGCCCAGGTTAAAGATCTCGACGCCGGTCTTGCCGTTCATCCAGTTGAGGGCGGCCACGTGACCAGATGCCAGGTCGCACACGTGGATGTAGTCGCGAACACCGGTGCCGTCGGGGGTGGGGTAATCGTTGCCAAAGACCTGAACGGCCTCGAGCTTACCGACGGCGACCTGGGCGACGTAAGGCACCAGGTTGTTGGGGATACCCTTGGGATCCTCGCCGATCAGGCCCGACGGATGGGCGCCGATGGGATTGAAATAACGGAGCAGCACGACGTCCCACTCGGGGTCGGCGGTGTGGACGTCCATGAGGATCTGCTCAATCATCCACTTGGTCCAACCGTAGGGGTTGGTCGCGGGCTTCTTGGGGTCTTCCTCGGTGACGGGCGGATGGTCCGGATCGCCGTAGACGGTCGAGGAGCTCGAGAAGATGATGGACTTGCAGCCATGGTTGCGCATGACGTCAATGAGCACCAGGGTGTTCTCGATATTGTTGTGGTAGTACTCGACGGGCTTGCTCACCGACTCGCCAACGGCCTTAAAGCCGGCGAAGTGGATGACACGGTCGATCTGGTGGGTATCGAAGATCTTGTCCATCGCATCGCGGTCGAGCACGTTGGCCTCGTAGAAGGTGAGGTTCTTGGCGGCCTCGTCGCCCACGATGGTCTTGACGCGGTCGACGGCGACAGCGCTGGAGTTGGAGAGGTCATCGACGACGACAACCTGGTAGCCACCCTCGAGCAGCTGAACGACGGTGTGCGAGCCGATAAAGCCGGCACCGCCGGTAACGAGGACGCAGGTGTCTTTGGGGTCGAGTGCTTTGGACATGTAGTCTCCTATCGAATCAGGAACACTTCTTGAGGGGAGTATAGCGCAGCCGGGAGTGCCCAAAACGTGCGGGGCAGGAAAACCAGAGGATTGATGTTAACGTACTCATAGAAATGCTTGCGTGGGCATAACCTCGACTTTGGCACTTGCATACGAGCCGCCGACCATACGGTTTGCTGCCGTTCGTGGAAATCGTTGGGATGCGCCGGATGTACGCTAATATGTATGAGTTGAGCGACATATAAATAAACATGTAACGGAGTAGATATGTCACCAAACAGCGATTCCATCCTTTCCCAGGAGCTCTCGCGTCGCACTGCCCTCAAGGCTCTGTTCGGCGCAGCTTCTGCAGCCGTTCTTTTTGGTCTGCCCGCTCGCGCCCATGCGGCTGAGGCCAGCCAAGAAACCACTGACAAACTGAATGCCGCCCAGGCCCAGCTCGACGAGGTCCAGGCGCAGCTCGACAGCATCGCAAATGAATATGCGGCGCTGGCCAACAAAAACGCCCAGACCCTCAACGATATCGAGGGCGTACAGGGCCAGATCGACAGCACGCAGGCGCAGATTGATGAAAAGAAGGCCGAGCTCAAAAAGAAGCGCAACGATCTTTCCGATCGCGTTGCCGCCAGCTACAAGTCGGGCGGCACCAACATTCTGTCGCTGCTACTGGCTTCTGGCTCATTTGAGGAACTCGTCGCCAATGCGCACTATGTTGAGAAGGTCAACAAGAGCGACCGCGACGCCATCGAGGACATCCAGACCATCCAGGAAGAGCTCGATGCGCAAAAGACCGCGCTCGAGTCGCAGAAGGCCGACTTGGAGAAGCTCAAGGACCAGCAGACTGCCCAGATGCAGGACATGCAGGCCAAGCAGCAAGAGGTCCAGACCGTGCTGAGCGGTCTTTCCGAAGATGTCAAGGAGCTCATGGCTCAGCGCGATTCCGAGATTCTCGCTGCCGCCCAGGCTGAGGAGGCTGCCAAGAAGGCCGCCGCTGCCGCGGCCGCCGCGAACAAGAACAATTCCTACTCGGGTGGTTCGAGCTCGGGTGGCGGATCGTATGCGCCCGGAACGCCGCAGCAGAATGCCGGCTCGGGCAAGCAGCAGGCCGTCGTCAACGCGTGCTACTCCACGCCTTCGCCGGGTCAGAACTGGTGCGCGGCGTGGGTTACCAATGTCTTCCGTAACGCCGGCGTTGGCTACTTTGGCGGTAACGCGTGCGATATGTTTAACGCCTGGTGCTATAGCTCCGACCGCTCGGCGCTGCAGGTGGGCATGATTGTGGCCGACTCCTCGCATAGCGGCACCGGTACGCCGGGCCTGCTGTATGGCCATGTGGGCATCTATGTCGGCGGTGGCATCGTTATGAGCAACGAGGGCGCCATTACATCGAAGTCGCTCGATTCGTTCATTGGCTTTTACGGTACTGGCTCTGGCGTGCGTTGGGGCTGGCTCGGCGGTATTGCGCTGTCGTAAAGCCGACGGGGCACGCGGTCCTCTCGGGTCCTGAGCACGACTCACCGGACTGGTTGTCTGAATAAAAGAAAGTGAAGGCCCCTTTCGGGGCCTTCTTTTTATAGAAATTCGCCGATTCGGTGGACTTCGGGTTGTAGGTCTACTCCGAATTGGTCCTTGACGGTTGCTTGAATGTGGCGGATGAGTTCGTCGACGTCGGCGGCGGTGGCGTGGTCGGCGTTGACGATGAAGCCGCAGTGCTTCTCGCTCACCTGTGCACCGCCGATGGCGTGACCGCGCAGGCCGGCGTCCATGATGAGCTTGCCGGCAAAGTAGCCCTCGGGGCGCTTGAAGGTGGAGCCGGCGCTCGGCATGTCGAGCGGCTGCTTGTCCTCGCGGCGCTGGCGGTAATCGTCCATGTCGGCCTTGATCATCGCGGCGTTGCCCGGGGCGAGGTTGAAGGTTGCCGAGAGTACGATAAAGCCGTCGTCGGCGATGCGGCTTTTGCGATAGCCCAGGTTGAGCTCATCGACATCGAACTCAATGATGTTGCCGCTGCCGCGCGTGCCGTCGTCGAGCACGCGGGCGGGCTTATAGACACGCACGGACTCCAGGACATCGGCCATGCAGGCGCCGTAGGCACCGGCGTTCATATAGCAGGCGCCGCCGACCGAGCCGGGGATGCCCGAGATGGGCTCCATGCCGGTAAGGCCGGCCTCGGCTGCCGCGGCCGCGACATCCGAGAGCAGCGCGCCGGCTGCTGCCGTGACATGCGTGCCGTCGACGGTGATGTTGGAGAGGCCTTCGCCCAGCACCACGACGACGCCGCGGATGCCCTTGTCGCCGACGAGCAGGTCGGAACCGTTGCCCACGATGGTGAGCGGCAGATCGCAACGGTAGCAGGTGTCGAGCGTGGCGACGAGGCCCTGCTCGGTATCGGGCGTAACGAAGACATCGGCCGGACCGCCGATCTTAAACGTGGTGTGCTCGCGCATGGGCTCGCTCATGAGCACATTGTCCTCGCCAGCAACACCGGCGAGCGCGCAGAGCAGGTCCTCGTTAAAAAAGTCATTCTCGTGCATACGAATATCCGCCTTATGGTGGTCGTTTTCATCAATCGAATGCAATATACCCCACCCGGATGGATTTGGTGCAAAGTAACCTGGCCCCAATGCATCACATGGTGCAAAGGGGTCAGGTTGCTTTGCACCAATCGCGGCGATAAAACAGCCGTCTACCGGATTGGTAAAGTGTTTATCATCAAGGTAGAGGGACGGTCGCTATACTTTCAAGAGATTGCGCGAATACTCGGAAGGAGCGAGATGGGTAACAAAGTTACTCTTAAGCAGATTGCCCAGGAGGTGGGGCTTTCCCCCTCATCGGTCTCGCTTGTCCTTAACAATCGGCCTTGTCGCATCTCGGAAGAAAACCGCAAGCGCATCAAAGAGGTCGCGGCGCGCAACCACTATGTTCCTAACCAGATTGCGCGCAGCCTGGTCATGCGCGAGTCGCGCACGCTGGGCCTTATCGTTCCCAACATCGAGAGCCGCTTTTTTGCCTCGCTCGCCGGCAGCCTGGAAAAGCGCTGCCGCGAGGACGGCTACGCGCTCTTTATTACCAGCTCGGGTGGAAGTGCCGAGGACGATCTGGAGCTCCTGCGCCAGCTGGTGACGCGTGGCGTCGACGGTGTGTTCTTGGTCGTGGGCGACGAGTTCTCGGACGACCGCGCCCTGCGCGAAGAGGTCAGCCATCTGCCTATCCCGGCTGTTATGGTCGACCGTGCCATTGAGGGACTCGAGTGCGACAAGGTGATGTTCGACCACGAGATGGGTGGCTACATGGCTACCCGCTACTTGATCGAGCAAGGCCACCGTCGCATTGCCTGCTTGGTTAACGCGCGCCGTTCCAATACGGGCCGCAAGCGACTTGCCGGCTATGAGCGCGCGCTGCGCGAGGTTGGCCTGCCGATCGACGCGCGTTTGGAGTTTGAGAGCGAGTACTACATTCCGAGTGCCTACGAGGCCTCGGAGGCGGTGCTCGCAACCGACGCCACCGCCGTGTTCGCAAGCTCGGATAACATTGCCCTCGGTTTGCTCAAGCGCCTGCACGAGATGGGTGAGAGCATCCCGGACGATATCTCGGTGGTGAGCTATGACAACTCGGCGGCCGACGTTCTCTTTGAGCCGGCGCTGACCGCGATCGAGCAGGATCCTGGTGTCCTTGCGGAGCATGCTTTTGGCTGCATGTCCAAGCGTCTTGCCGGCAGGGGCGGTAGACGTGCCGAAGAGGTCGTTCTGGAGCCGGCGCTTATCGTTAAGGGCAGCGTGCTCGAGCTTACTAAACATAACTAAACACGTTTATCAATTTGCAGGGACTGAATGTGGAGCACCTGTGACAGGCAATGTCGCAGGTGAATGTCTGCTTCTGCCTGTCAACATGGCAAATCAGGATGGTAAAACGTTTTTTCATATAGATAAAACGTTTTAGCAAATATACTAGTCCCAACGAAAGGTTGCCGTATCGGAGGGTGACCATACAGCGAAGGGACATAAACAATGGCTAAAACTCTGGGAACGCCGTGGCAAAAGCTGGGCCACGAGGTGCCGGCTTCCGAGCTCGAGGGCGTCGACCTGTATTGGCGCGCATCGAACTACCTGTCCGTCGGCCAGATTTACCTTCGCTCCAACCCGCTGATGCGCCCCGACTTTGTTGACGAGAAAACCGGTGAGGTGCGCGACTTTGGTCGTCCGGACGTTAAGCACCGCCTGGTCGGTCACTGGGGCACCACGCCCGGCATTAACTTCCTGTTCGGCCACGTCAACCGCCTTATTGCCGACCACAACCAGAATGCTATTTTCTTGATGGGCCCGGGCCACGGTGGCCCCGCCGGCACCGCCCAGTCGCTGCTCGATGGTACCTACCGTGAGATTCGTCCCGACATCACCAATGACGAGGCCGGCCTGCAGAAGTTCTTCCGCCAGTTCTCTTATCCCGGTGGCATCCCGAGCCACTTTGCGCCCGAGACGCCCGGCTCCATCCACGAGGGCGGCGAGCTCGGCTACACGCTCAGCCACGCCTACGGCGCCGTCATGGACAACCCGAGCCTGCTGGCCGTGGCCGTGGTGGGCGACGGTGAGTCCGAGACCGGTCCGCTCGCGACCTCTTGGCAGTCCAATAAGCTCGTGAACCCGGCAACCGACGGTATCGTTCTGCCAATCCTGCACCTCAACGGTTACAAGATCGCCAATCCCACCATCCTCGCCCGCGTGTCCGACGAGGAGCTCACCAAGTTCTTTGAGGGCATGGGCTACAAGCCGCACTTCTTTGTCGCCGGTTTTGACGACGAGAGCCACGTGAGCATTCATGCGCGTTTTGCTGCCCTGTTTGAGCAGGTCTTTGACGAGATCTGCGACATCAAGGCCACCGCTCAGGCCCAGGCAGCCGCGGGCGAGACCGTGGTCCGCCCGGCCTATCCCATGATCGTGTTCCGCACGCCCAAGGGCTGGACTTGCCCCAAGCACATCGACGGCAAGAAGACCGAGGACTCCTGGCGCGCCCATCAGGTTCCGCTGGCGAGTGCCAAGGACACCCACGAGCACTTCCGCGTGTTGCGTGAGTGGCTGCGCTCCTACGAGCCCGAGGAGCTCTTTACGCCCGAGGGGCAGGTGCGCCCCGAGGTGACGGCCTTTATGCCGACCGGCGAGCTGCGCATCGGCGCCAACCCCAACGCGAACGGCGGAAAGGTGCGCCGCGACCTCGAACTGCCCGATATTCATGCCCACGAGATTCCCGTCGCAAGTAAGGGTCACGGCTGGGGCTCCACCGAGGCCGCCCGCGTCTTTGGCGAGTACACTGCCGACGTCCTGGCCAAGAACATGGACGACTTCCGCATCTTCGGTCCCGACGAGACCGCGTCCAACCGCCTGCAGGCTGCCTACAAGGTGACCAAGAAGCAGTGGGATGCCGGCTTCTACGAGGACGAGGCCAACGACGAGCTGCTGGCCGGTTCCGGCAAGGTTGTCGAGCAGCTGTCCGAGCACCAGTGCGAGGGCTTCCTCGAGGCCTACGTGCTCACCGGCCGCTCCGGCGTGTGGAGCTCCTACGAGAGCTTTGTCCACGTCGTCGATTCCATGGTCAACCAGCACTGCAAATGGCTCGAGGCCACCAAGCGCGAGATTCCGTGGCGTGCTCCCATCAGCGGCCTCAACATTTTGCTGTCGAGCCACGTGTGGCGCCAAGACCACAACGGCTTCTCGCACCAGGACCCCGGTTTTATCGACCTGCTGCTCAACAAGGCCAACGACACGCATATCGTGAATGCTTACTATCCGGCCGACGCCAATATGTCCCTCGCTGTGGCCGAGCGCGTCTACCAGTCCACCGACTGCGTCAACGCCATCTTCTGTGGCAAGCAGCCCGCCCCCACCTTCCAGACGGTCGACGAGGCCAAGTCCGAGCTCGCCGAGGGTGTCGCGATTTGGGAGTGGGCATCGACTGCCGACTCGCTCGCCGAGGCCGACGTCGTGGTCGCCACCTGCGGTGACGTGCCGACGCTCGAGGCCCTGGCTGCAACCGATATGCTGCGCGAGCTAGGCATTAAGGTGTGGTTCGTTAACGTGGTCGACCTGCTCAAGATCCAGAATGTCTGCGAGAACGACCGGGCCATCAGCGATAAGCGCTGGGCTGAGCTCTTCGGCTGCGGCGAGAAGCCTGTCCTCTTTGCCTTCCACGCCTATGCCGGCACGATTCGCCGCCTGATCTGGAACCGCCCCGGCCACGACGCCTTCCGCGTCCACGGCTACGAGGAGAAGGGTTCCACGACCACGCCGTTCGACATGCTGCGCCTGAACAACATGGACCGCTGGGCCCTGGCTGCCGACGTGCTGTGCATGGTCGATGCCGATAAGTTTGCCGAGCAGATCAACGAGTGGGAGGCCTTCCGCACCGAGGCCTTCGAGTTCGCTTGCGACGAGGGCTACGATCACCCGGCCTTCACCGATTGGGTCTGGCCGGACGCCGCTGCCGCAACCGCAGCCGACGGCGCACTCTCCGCAACCCAAATGACCGCGGGCGACAACGAGTAAGTAGGCATCCGGGACGGCCTCGCGCTGGGGCCTGCTCCGGGCGGGTGCCCTTCCTCGGGGAAGTGGGCTTCGCGAACTTCCCCGAGGAAGGGCACC
>NZ_CAAKNY010000021.1 GCF_901212495.1 Collinsella aerofaciens
GTAGTCATTGGGGACGTTCTTAAACGACTAACCATTGGGGACAGTCTTTGTCGGATCGTCGGCTCGCCGGTCGGGTTGGCAAGGACTGTCCCCAACTGCCGACAGAAAGGGAACGTCCCCAACTGCCGGGTGGCGGGTGGCGAAAGAGCGTCCCTAGCGGTACTCATTTAAGTCTGTCCCCAATGAGTAGTTTCAGCCATTTAAGTACGTCCCCAATGAGCGCCTATGAGCGGCTAACGACTCGGTGTTGCGCTTGACTTTGACCCTACTTCAACGGGTACCATCCTCTCATGTCTGTAACGCCATATAGACCGAGGGGATAGATCTATGACCGCAACTGCACCCGCGGCGCCCGCTAAGGTGTACTTCACCAACCTGCGCACGCATGCTCGCGAGAGCCAGCTCGACAAGCTCAAGCGCCTCATCCGACGCGCCGGTATCGAGCAGATCGACTTTGAGAACAAGTTCGTCGCCATCAAGATTCACTTTGGCGAGCTGGGCAATCTGAGCTTTTTGCGCCCCAACTACGCCCGCGCCGTCGCGGATGTCGTGAAGGAGCTGGGCGGCAAGCCCTTTCTCACCGACTGCAACACGCTTTATGTCGGTAGCCGCAAAAACGCGCTCGAGCACATCGACACCGCCTACCAGAACGGTTTTACCCCGTATGCCACGGGTTGCCAGATTATCATCGCTGACGGCCTCAAGGGTACCGATGAAGCGCTCGTTTCGGTCGAGGGCGGCGAGTACGTGCACGAGGCCAAGATCGGCCAGGCACTCATGGACGCCGACATCGTAATCAGCCTCACGCACTTTAAGGGCCATGAGCAGGCCGGCTTTGGCGGCGCCATGAAGAACTTGGGTATGGGAGGCGGCAGCCGCGCCGGCAAGATGGAGCAGCATGCCGCCGGCAAGCCGAACGTCGCGACCGAGCACTGTGTTGGCTGCCGTGCCTGCGAAAAGATCTGCGCGCACAACGCTATCTCGTTCGACGACACCCGCGAGCGCGAGCTTGCCAGCGGCACGACTCGCACGGTGCACGTGGCTACCATCGACCACGATCGCTGCGTGGGCTGCGGCCGCTGCATCGGCGTGTGCAACCAGGACGCCATCAAGCCCGGCTATGACGCCGCGGCCGACGTGCTCAACTACAAGATCGCCGAGTATACGAAGGCCGTCGTCGACGGCCGCCCCAGCTTCCACATCTCGCTTGCCATGGATATCAGCCCCAACTGCGATTGCCATCCCGAAAACGACACGCCTATCGTCAACGATATCGGCATGTTCGCGAGCTTCGACCCGGTCGCCATCGACCAGGCCTGTGCCGATGCCGTCATGGCATCTGAGCCGCTGCCCAACACCGAGCTCACCGATAGCGCGGCCAAGATGGAGCACAATCACGAGCATCTGGAGGGCGAGCAGGCCAAGGATCCCTTCTGCATCACGCATCCCGACACCGACTGGCGCGCGTGCATCGCGCATGCCGAGAAGATCGGCCTGGGCACGAGCGAGTACGAGCTCATCGAGGTCAAGTAGCGACTAGCTATTGGACAAAACAAGCGCCTTTGTAGCGTAGGCTGAGCAAAAGCCGTCCGCGAGCACAGTGTCCACGGGCGGCTTTTCGGAAGTATGCGGCAAATTCTGAGACTACCGAGCACACGGCATTTTTTACTCATAAAACCGCAGGTAAATTAGGTGCGAAACAGGTGCCTGGTCGGCAAGTTCAGATTTTGCCGCATACTTCCGAAAAAAGAGGGTCAGTTAGAGCTGCAAATGTCGATATTCGCCTAAAACGTCCAGTTTTCCCAGCTAAAACGAGCTATCGTGCGAGGGTTCAAAAAGATTTTTTCGGCGCTGCCGCCGTCCACTGTGAGTGGTCAGTTTGGAACCGCGATCGGCGGATAACCAACTGGCGTTCGCTCGACAACGGCGATTTATTCGATTCTCAGAAAACCGTCCCGAGCGGCTTCTGTCGCCGTGCTTCACATTACGTGAACGATGAATGAATGAACTTTGATAGCTAGGGTCGATTTCCGATCTCAGCCGAACACATTGAGCAAATAGGCCGTTCCCGCACCTAGCCGAACGCCCCCGCGGCCCCTTCCTGGGCCCGGGGGCGCCGGTTTCCCAGTTGAAGGAACGGTGGAGATCGCCGCGCGGATCATGTTCGCGGTGGCAGCATCGCCGGATCAGCGCGACAAGTCCGAACTCATCGAGCGGTTCCTCGAGATCGCCGGCTTCGGGGAGGCGGACGCCCAGTTCGACATCGACCCGGCCGCGCCCGAGTCCGCGCGCAACTGGCGCAAGTTCGTGGCCGACTCCATGGAGGAGGAGATGTCGGGCATCATCAAGGCCGAAACGAGGGACAGGCAGCGCCACCGCGTGACCGACCTGCTGTCGGGGTTCTGCCGGAAGTACCGCAGTCTGACCGTCCGCTACCCCATCGAGCTTCCCGAGGACTAAGACAAGCCTCCCGTACAATAATAGAACATAAGTTCGCATAGCACAGGAGGCGCTGTTGTCTACAGATTCCAAATCAATCCGCTTGGTCACTGCCATCGTGGAGCGCCGCCCCGACGGCGAATACGTTCCCTGGGGCATCAAGTGGTACGACGGTACTGTCTATCCCTTCAAAGAGGTCGAGTCATACAAACCCCGCTCCTGGGCGTTGGGAAACGATCGCGCTTGCGAATCCTAGCGCGTGGCCCTCGCCGATAACAAGGCTCGCGAAAAGTGATCCCCGAATATCAATTCCCGATATCTGCCCATCAGTCCGATCTCCCGGACGGCATCAAGGTACCTCCGGCCTATGCACGGAAAGCTGTTGCGCGCTAGACATACTGACGCATACCGTACAAAACATCAGGTTTAACAGCCGGGGACGATCCCTCCTTCCGGGGATATCGACAAGGCGGCACCTATGTTGGCGGATTTGGTGGCGCGCTTTCGTGCAAGGCTTGGGTACGGCGTATAACTGGATGTACCGTGCTGGAGAGCTGCTTGGGCATTTTGTCCTGCATACGCACCTACTCAATCATAAGGACATCTTCCATTTGGAAGGAAATATCCTTTGTGGTATCGCGTAACGTTCCTTCCTATTATCAATAGCGAGAGGAGGAACCGTGGACGATAAGTTGTTGCGCATCATTCAGGAGCTCAGGCGTAGCCCGTCGGTTCCTGCAAGTGATTTATCCCGGATGCTTGGGGTGAGCACTCGTACCATCCGTACGTACATCTCTCAGCTGAATCAGCTTTTCCATAATACGGCGCGCATAGACATGAAACGCGGAGAGGGATACGAGTTATCGATTCTCGATAACGACGCGTTCAACGTGATCTTCAAAGCTGATGCCGATAGTACCCATGTCCTGCCAGACACGTCTAAGGGTCGAATTCGTTTCATTTTAAATGAACTGCTCTATCGAAACGGGTGGGTCACACTAGACCGCCTTGCCGACACCTTATATGTTTCAAGGGTGACGATTTCGAATGATCTCAAGGCCGCCGAGGACTATATAGGTCGTTTCGGGCTGCAGATCGAAAGAAAACCAAGACATGGGGTTCGGGTCATCGGTCCCGAGTTTATGCACCGTCTTTGCTTGGCAAGCCTTGCAATGGATGTCCCTTTTGGGGATGACCTCGTTGAAATTGCAGAGTGTGTCGATCAAGCTCTTGTGCAAAGCGAATTCCATATCAATGCGGTCGCATACCAGAATCTTCTTGTTCATATCGCTGTAGCAATCGAACGCATAAGAAACAACTGCTATGTGCCAATGGAGCAACTTCAGATCAAGGATATTAAGACGCGGCGCGAATACGCCATAGCCGAGACCATCGCGAGAAAAGTGGCAGCTCAATTTGATATTGGGATGCCGGTTGAAGAGGTGGCCTACATCGCAATTCATCTCGCTGGCAAACAGACTGTCGATATAGACGGGAAGGATGATGAAGGTTTCGAAATCTTAGGCGAAGCCTGGGGTGTTGCTGCGCAGATGATTGAGCGTGTATGGGAGTCATTCCGTTTCGATTTTCGCGAAGACTTCGAACTGTGTCTCAATCTGGCTCGTCATATCGTTCCTCTTTCCGTGCGACTGAAGTGCCACATGAATCTCGACAATCCTCTGCTGAGCGATATAAAAAGACGGTTTCCATTGGCGTATTCCATGGCGTCTGACAGCTCTTCCGTGCTGGCCGATAGGTATCGGCAAAAACCTTCTGAGGAGGAGATAGGGTATATCGCCCTTGCGTTCGCTCTCGCACTTGAGCGACAGAAAAACGGACAGAGCAAGAAGAACATCCTGATTGTTTGCGCATCGGGTGCCGGTAGCGCGCATCTGCTGGAGTATCAATACCGAAGTGCTTTCGGAGGCATGCTCGGAACGATTAGGACCTGTGACGCCGGAAGTCTCAACGCGGCAAGCCTGCACGATATCGACTATGTCTTTACCACTGTGCCGATTCGACAGAAGCTCGATATGCCTGTCTTCCACGTGAGCTCTTTTCTAGACGAGAGTGAAATCGGTAACGTTCAGCACATCCTGAACAGCGGCATTCAGGATGACGTCATCGACTCGTTCTTTTCTGAGGATCTGTTTTTCACCCACATGCACTGCGAGAGCAAGGAAGAGGTCATTTCTGAACTCTGTCAACGAATCGCCGACGTTAAACCAATCCCCGATGCATTTGAGTCCTCGGTACTGAGGCGCGAATCACTGGCTGAGACATCTTTCGGAAATCGTGTGGCCATCCCTCATCCCTTTGAGGCGGTGACGGATGAGACGTTCGTATGCATCGGAATCCTTGATAAACCTGTTTCCTGGAACACTCATGATGTTCAGGTTGTTTTCCTGTTGAGCATATCCAAGAAGCGCGATAAAAACCTCCAAGGTTTTTATCAGCGCACGGCCAAGCTGCTTACCAGTGAACACGACATCGACATGCTGATCAGCCATCAGAGTCTTTCGACACTGATGGGGCTATTGCACGGGCACTACGATCTATAGGAGGAGGGAGAATGGACGAGGATAAATATTTGGATGCGATGCAGATTATCTTGCATGCCGGCAACGCAAAGTCTTCCGCCCTTATGGCGATCGACTCTGCCGCCGACGGCGATTTTGAAGCTGCCGACGCTCAGCTTAAAGAGGCTCGAGACGAGATGCATGCAGCTCATGAAGTGCAGTTCAACCTGATACACGATGAAGCAAACGGCAACTCTGTTGAGGTGAACATCATCTTGGTGCACGCAGAGGACCATCTAACGATGGCGATACTCGCAAGCGATCTTGCCGAGCGATTCATCGATCTGTACAAGAACGGTACTAACTAAGCATTTTGTCCATAAGTGCGCAAGTGCGTGAGAACAAGGGAGAGAGACTATGAATATCATGCTTGCCTGCTGTGCGGGAATGAGCACATCACTTGTTGTGACCAAGATGCAGGAGGCTGCTAAGGCCCAGGGTAAGGACTATAAAATCTGGGCTGTTGAGCAGGGCCAGATTTCCGATGAGCTGGGTAATTTCGATGTCTTGCTGCTTGGTCCGCAGGTACGTCATATTTTACGCAAGGTGACGAAGATTGTTGAAGGGCGTGCTCCGATTGGCGTTATCGATCCCGTCTCCTATGGACGCTGTGACGGAGCTGCGGTTCTCAAGCAAGCTGAGGATCTGGTGGCGTCGTCCAAGTAGTTTAAAAATAATCCGCCGGCAGCTGGCACTGCCGGCGGACGCAACAAGCCATTTTGTGAAAGAGGGTGCTTTCTGTGGCAAAGTCGCACAAATTTGAGGATGCAATTCTTATTGTTGCGGAAAAGGTTGATGACAACAAGTATCTTGCAAGCATTAAGAACGCGTTTACAACTTTTCTGCCTTTTGTAATCGTCGGACCTCTCGGATCACTGCTGAATAACCTGATCTCATCACCGACAAGCGGGCTCGCTCAGTGGATTCCGTCACTGACGGCTCTCGGTCCGGCGTTCACGCTTCTGAATTACTGCACGATGTCGTTTATGACGGTTCCTATCATTTTTTTGGTAGCGACCAATCTCGCCCGCCGAGACAAAGTCCCCGAGCATATCACGGGTATCGTGTGCATCGCAGCATACATCAGCATGGTGCCCAACGTCATACCGGGTCCCGATGGAACGACGGTGTCTGGACTGGTAACGGGCATCTTGGGCGCTCAGGGTCTGTTCATCGGCATGATCAGCGCCGTCGTCTACTCTCAGCTGTTCGGCAAGCTGACGAAGATCGATCGCATCAAGATCAAGATGCCTGACTCGGTGCCTCCCGCGATCGCGACTTCCTTCAACGTCCTGCTTCCGATTTTGATTACGCTGCTCTGCTCTTCGATTTTCGGAATCGCATTCAAGAGCCTGACGGGTACGTATGTAAACGATTTTATCTATACGTTCCTGCAGACCCCTCTGGAGATCATGTTCCAGAGCCCCGTCGGTATCGTTCTCGTGGTTCTCATCTCGCAGCTCTTCTGGGTGTTGGGAATTCACGGCGGCTTGGTCATTTCGCCCATCCGCAATCCCCTGATGGCCGCCGCCATCGCGGCGAATATCGCTGCCGCCAGCTCTGGCACAGTGCCCGATCAGCCGGTCACCTACGGCTTCTGGATGAACTTCGTGGTCCCCGGAGGAGCGGGCTGCATCCTTTCCCTCATCATCGCGATCATGCTGTTCTCAAAACGCGACGATTATCGTGAGGTCGCGAAGTTCGGACTTCCCTCGACCGTTTGCGGTATCCCCGAGCCCGTCTACTTCGGCCTGCCCGTCGTGCTTAATCCGACGTTCGCGATTCCCCTTGCCATCACATCGCCCATCTCGACCGCGATTGCCATGTTCGCCACGAACATCGGATTCCTGCCGTGCAACACCGTTGACGTGCCCTTGGGTCTCCCAGTTCTGATCTCTCCCTTCATCAGCCACGGTTGGCAGGGCGTTGTGGTACAAATCATCTGCATCGCCGTCACGACTGCGATTTGGACCCCATTTGTGCTCATCTCCAACCGCCAGGCCAAACTGCAGCAGGAGAAGGAGAAAGAACAGGAGGCTGCTACCCTCGAGGAAGCAGAAGTCGACGCTACCTACGGAGTCAATTAGCCATGGACACCAGTATCGCTTTCCATCATCTCGAGTCTCCCTTTCCCGAAGGTTTCCTTTGGGGCGGGGCCATCGCCGGGAACCAATGCGAGGGCGCTTGGCGAGAAGGGGGCAAGGGCCCTACCGTTGCGGATGTTTCCCGCTATAAACCCGGCATCGACCCAAGGGATTACAGCGCCCAGCATGGAATTACATCCGAGGAGATCGCCCAGGCGATGCAAACGGATGACGAGCTTATGTATCCGAAACGACACGGCATTGATTTTTACCATCGCTATCGCGAGGACATCGCTCTATTCGCCGAGATGGGCTTCAAGTGCCTGCGCGTGTCCATTCAATGGGCTCGAATCTTTCCCATGGGCGATGAGGAAGAGCCGAACGAGGCCGGGCTTTCGTTCTACGAGAACGTGTTCAGAACAATGCGCGAACATGGAATCGAGCCGCTTGTAACGCTCCATCATTATGAGATGCCACTGTATCTTTCAAACCACTATCAAGGGTGGTACGACCGCTGTCTTGTCGACCTTTTCGCCCGTTTCGCGCGCGTGTGCTTCGAGCGATATAAGGGCCTTGTGAAGTATTGGATTACGTTCAACGAGATCGACTCGATTTTCAGGCATCCTTACGTGACCGCGGGGATCGTTCCAGACCGTTTCGCCGATGCCAACCTCGAAGAGGTGATATACCAAGCCGTCCACCATCAATTTGTCGCAGCCGCACTCGCGACGAAAGAGCTACACGAGATCGATCCTGATGCCTTGATGGGATGTATGATCACGCGGACCCTAACCTATCCTGAGAATTGCAATCCAAAGAACATGTTGCTTTCCCAGAGATCGAATCGCGAGAACTACTTTTACTCCGATGTTCAGGCCCGTGGAGCGTATCCAGCATTCATACTCGACTACTGGGACAAGCATGGCATCGATGTCAGATTCGAACAGGGTGATGAAGAGATTCTACGGTGCTACCCGGCGGACTTCGTCTCCTTCAGCTACTATATGTCGCTCGTCGATTCTGTTGATGCGGATGACCGAGAAAAGGTGTGCGGCAATCTGGCTACGGGCGTTAAGAACCCCTATCTCGATGTTTCCGAATGGGGTTGGCAGATCGATCCCGATGGCCTGCGCTACGCCCTTGTCGATATGTACGATCGGTACCAAAAGCCGCTGTTCATAGTCGAGAACGGCCTGGGTGCCCGTGACGTCGTCAACCACGACGGCTCTATCGATGACGACTACCGCATCGATTATTTCCGCCGTCATATCCGGGCTATCGCGGAGGCGATTGACGATGGGGTCGAGGTCATGGGATATACCTCATGGGGTTGCATAGACGTCGTGTCGACGTCGACGAATCAGATGTCAAAGCGCTACGGCTTCATCTATGTCGATCTAGATGATGACGGAAAAGGTACCTACGATCGCACCAGGAAGAAGAGCTTTTACTGGTATCGGAAAGTGATCGAGACAAACGGTGCCAGCTTGTTCTCTGAGGATGGAGGAGATGAACGATGACACTGCTCAAGCGCGTCAAGCGGTTGCCCGAGGGGTTTGTATGGGGGGCCGCCACTGCCGCCTACCAGGTAGAGGGGTCGACGGGCAAAGATGGCATGGGGAAGACCATGTGGGACGATTTTCTCGTTTCGAAGGGTCGTTTCCTGCCTGATCCCGCAAGCGACTTCTATCACCGATACCCAGAAGATATCCGCCTCGCTGCCGAGCATGGCATCAAAGCGCTGCGCATCTCGATTTCCTGGGCTCGCGTGTTTCCGAATACTGATGGTGACCCGAATCCCGTGGGCGTCAAGTATTATCACGAGTTGTTCGCTGAATGCCGCAAACATGGAATCGAGCCGTACGTAACGCTACATCACCTCGATTCCCCAATCGGAATGTTCAGTCGGGGAGATTGGCTGAATCGCGCCAATATCGATTCCTTCGTAAACTACGCACAGTTCTGCTTCGAGGAGTTCACAGAGGTCTCCCAGTGGTTCACGATCAATGAACCGATTAGCCTGGCGTTTATCCAATATGTTGTAGCTGAATTCCCCCCAGCCGATCTGTTCAATTTCTCGTCGTCTTTCCAGGCTATGCATAACATGGCGCTTGCCCATGCTCGCGTTGTCAAGGTTTTCAAGGAAGGCGGACATCAAGGACGCATTGGAGTCATACACGCGCTTAAACCCGTGTATCCAATCGTTGATACACCCGACAACCGACATGCCGCCGAGCTTTGGGATGCCTATCTGAATAGGTTCCTGCTTGATTTAACGTTCTTCGGCAAACTCACGGATCGCACCAGCGCACTCATTGAGGAGATATGTGGGGTGCAGGAGGCTTCGTTCTCAGAAGAAGACGGAGATTACGATGAGATGCAGGCGGCTGTTGGTCTCAACGACTACCTCGGCATTAATTACTATCAGCCGCAGTTCGTACAGGCCTATGCAGGTGAAAATCGTTCCAAGTACAACGCGACCGGCGAAAAGGGAACGACGACCCTCCGCATGAAGGGCATAGCGGAACTCGTCAAGAACCCTGATGTTCCGACAACCGACTGGGATTGGAATATCTACCCGCAAGGTCTGTACGACATTCTTCGACAGGTCGATGCGAACTATCCCGCCCATCCCGCGATTTACATCACGGAAAACGGCCTTGGAAGCAAAGACGTGCTGAACGCAGCCGGTGACTTTGTCGATGACGATGATAGGATCGACTTCATCGATCAGCATTTGGATGCTCTCCTGAAAGCTCGTGAAGACGGCGTGGACGTGAGAGGTTATTTCGTTTGGTCTCTCCAGGATCAATTCTCTTGGTCGAATGGATACAACAAACGCTACGGCCTTTTCTATATCGATTTCGAGACACAGCGTCGTGTCATCAAGAAGAGTGCCCTATGGTCGAAGGAGATCGCAAGCACTATTGACTAGAGCCGGTGATGACCTTATCACCGATACCTTGTGAATTTCTTCGGCCTGGCTTCGCGTAACCATTCCCTGCCCGATCTGATTCAGGACCTCCAGATTACCGCGGTACGCCGAAGAGCCCGCAGCCACGACAAGCCTCCCGCTCAATAATAGAACATAAGTTCGCATTGCACGGGAGGCGTCTTTGTCCGCAGACTCTAAATCCATCCGCCTAGTCACGGCCCTAGTCGAGTGCCGCCCCGACGGTGAGTACGTCCCTTGGGGAATCAAGTGGTACGACGGCACCGTCTATCAATTCAAAGAGATCGAATCGTACAGGCCACGCTCTTGGGTTCTCGGCAAAAATCGCGTTTGCGAATCCTGGCGAGTCGCTCTCGAGAACGACACCGCCCGCGAGATTTGCCATTACAAAGACAGCTGGTACGTGGTCCACGACCCGCTGAACGACCAGCCCGGCTTTGCGCCTCCAAAGCGAGCGCTAAGTGTGCTCCACACCCTTCCCGAGCTGGCTTTTTTCACATGGCGATGCTTCTTTTCCCATTGCACTGAGGTGCGGTACTCGATGCCATCAATTTCAATCATGGCGGCTCACCTCCAAACCTTCAGGAATGTAACATTCGAGATATACCCGCACATGGCGGCTTTCGCCGCGGTTCGGGTGCTCGCGAGAGCGCTCAAGCACGCACCCCGCCGCCCGCATCGCATTGGCGGTGCGGTGAACCTCATCGGGCAGACCTTCGAGACGAACCCTGACCATGGCAACCTCCTCGCAGGCTGCGCCGCTCCCGCGCGGCGCAGCCTAATCGTAAGGCTCAAAAAATGTCCTAAAAATTCTTGTCGAGGAAGTTGTCGACCGTGCTCCAGTAGAGCTCGGGGTCAACTTGCGCACTCTTGGCGTGGGTGGCGCCATGGATGGTGAGCTTTTGCTTGACCTTGCTGGCGCACGCGTCGTAGTTTTGGTCGAGCATGCCGTACGGCACAAAGGTGTCCTGGTCGCCGTGGATAAACAGCATGGGAACCGTGGCGTGTTTGAGTTGCTCCACACTGCTTGCCTTATGAAAGTCGTAGCCTGCGCGCACGTTGCACACCAAGTTTGCTACATCGAGCAAGGGAAAGCTGGGCAGGCCGAACACGTCCTTGAGCTGCAGAGAAAACTCGTCCCAAACACTCGTATAACCGCAGTCCTCGATAATGCATTTCACGTTTGCGGGCAGAGGTTCCCCCGCGACGTTCATGGCGGTTGCCGCACCCATCGACTCGCCAAAGACCAGGATGCGCGCCTCGGGGTCGGCCTGAACGATTTGCCCGATCCATGCGACGATGTCGAGGCGCTCGGGCCAGCCCATGCCGATATAGTCGCCGCCGGAACGCTCGTGGGCGCGGGCGGCGGGTGCGAGTACGTTCATGCCGCGGTCATGGAATCGTTTGACGTATCGGGCCATACCGATGGGCTCGTTGGTATATCCATGCAGGCAGACGGCGTAGTCGTGCGTGCTCTCCGACGCAGCAAAATACCAGGCGGCAAGCTCGGTCCCGTCGTCCGCGGTGAGGCTGCTGCTCTCGCGGTTTTCCTTAAACCACGCCCGCGCCTCGGTCTCCTCGACGTCCATCTGCTCACTTTCTTTGGCGTCTTTGCCGTCCTGCATCATCTTCATGGTGTACGGAGCACGCGGGTTCAGGGCAAAGTCAAACAAAAAGTTGCCGGCAAACCCGAGCGCCGCGGCAATGAGTACCGTAGCAACGGCCAGACCGATCTTGAGCCCTCGGTGGGGGCGTGTATTTTGAGCCATTAGTCGCTCTCCTATAAGATGTTAATACCTCAACATTTAAAACAAGCGCATTATGGACGTTCGCCGTTGATGCGTCAACAAGCAAAGAATGGGTAAACAAAGGGTCACGTAAGGTGCAAATTTCGCACGTATCCAGACGCTTTGATATAGTGTTGAGAACCATTTACGTTGGAGGATGTAACCGGCATGTCCGATTCGAGCGATAGTTCCAAGCCGCGACCTAAGGCTGCGGCCGTTCCGCAGTACACGGTGGGCGAGGAGATTATGAACTCCGTCACCCATGGTGTCGGATGCCTGCTGGGCATTGCAGGCCTCGTGCTTCTGATCGTATTCGCTGCCCTGCGCGGCGGAGGACCGGCACATATGGCCGCGGCGATCGTCTACGGCGTCAGTATCATCCTCGAATACTTGGCCTCCACGCTTTACCACGCGATTCAGCCCGCGGGTGCCAAGCGCGTGTTTCGCATCATCGACCACAGCTGCATCTACCTGCTCATAGCCGGCAGCTATACGCCGTTTTGCCTTATCACGCTGGCAAACGACGGCGGGGCCATACTGTTCTTTGCCGTGTGGGCCATCGCCATCATCGGCATCGCACTCGAGTGCTTTTTGCGCGAGCGTCAGCCACACTGGGTAAGCGGCTTGGTCTACCTGCTGATGGGCTGGCTTGTCGTCTTTAAGCTGCCCGCGCTTGTGGCGCTGTTGAACCCCGTCGCGCTTGCCCTGCTCGCCGTCGGCGGCGTGTGCTATACCGTGGGCGTGCCGTTCTATATCGCCAAAAATGTGCGCTATCTGCACAGTGTTTTCCACTTGTGGGTGCTTGCCGGCAGCATCTTCCAGTTCATGGCAGTGATCCTCTTCGTAATCTAGCGATCGCGCCCACGACCCCGTTCGCGCGGTCGACCGGCGCAATTGCGCTGTTCGCTACCTACGTCTCCTGCCAACGTCCCGAATCTTGGAGGTTCGAGAAACTCCCGATGGACATAACCATCTCCCTCATTACCACGCTCGTCCTGACGCTTATCAACGGCTACTTCTCCATGTCCGAGATGGCGCTCACCACGGCCAAGCGCGCCGTGTTGGAGCACGATGCCGAGGAGGGCGATAAGCGCGCCGAGCGTGCCGTCCAGCTCGCCGCCGATTCCGATCAGCTGTTGGCCACCATCCAGGTCGCCATCACGCTCGTGGGCTTTGCCTCGTCCGCCGTCGCGTCGACGAGCCTGTCCGACCCTCTTGCCGCGTGGATCATGAGCTTTGGCATCGCACCGCTTTCCGCCATCGCGCGCGGCCTGGCGCCGGTCATCATCACCGTCGCCGTCGCTTTTGTGTCCATCGTGATCGGCGAGCTCGTGCCCAAGCGCATCGGTCTCGCTAACGCCGAGGGCGTATCCAAGCAGGTCGTGGGACCGCTCTCCGTGTTCCAAAAGATCGCCCATCCGCTCGTGTGGCTGACCGGCGCTTGCTCCGATGGCCTGGCCCGCATCCTGCGCATCAAGAGCGCCGATGACCGTCAGAACGTCTCGGAGGAAGAGATCAAGTACATGGTCTCGGAGCAGGACGACCTGCTCGACGAGGAAAAGCGCATGATCCACGAGATCTTCGACCTGGGCGACACCGTTGCCCGCGAGGTCATGGTGCCGCGCGTGGACACCACCATGTGCGAGGACGACGAGACGGTCGCCGACGTGCTGTCCACCATGCGCCAGACCGGCTTCAGCCGCATCCCGGTGTATCACGAGGACCCCGACAACGTCGCGGGCATCGCGCACATCAAGGACCTGATCCAGCCCGCGCTCGACGGCAAGGGCGACCAGCCCATCGCCGATTATCTGCGCGACGCCACCTTTGTGCCCGACACCAAGGATATCCTGCCGTTGCTGTCCGAGATGCAGACTTCGCACGACCAGATCGTGGTCGTCGTGGACGAGTACGGTGGCACGGCCGGCATTATCACCATCGAGGACATTGTCGAGGAGATCGTCGGAGAGATCGAGGACGAGTTCGACCCCGACAACAAGTATCTCACGCGCCTCTCGCGCCGTGAGTGGCTCGTCGATGGGGGGTTTT
>NZ_CAAKNY010000022.1 GCF_901212495.1 Collinsella aerofaciens
TAGAGGAAAAAGTCCCTCGCGCTCACGATGCGGATGCCGTCGATATCCGTGTCGTAGGAACCCTGCCTCACGACCACGATCTTCTCGTGGTTGTCTCGTATCGACTTCAGAGGGGCGATCTCGCGTTCCCTGGTCTCGCTTGCGAACATCTCGTCAGTCACCTGCACGTAGAGCACGCGCCCGTCCTTCGTCGCGACGAAGTCAACTTCCTTGCCATAGAGCTTGCCTACATGCACGCTCCACCCTTCGTAGAGCAGCTGGAGATACACGGCGTTCTCGAACAGGCGCCCAGTATCCGTGACCCTATAGCCGGCCATCCAGGTCCTGAATCCGGTGTCGACGATGTACTCCTTTGGGTTCGTCTTGAGGAGCGCCTTGCCGTGCAGATCGTAACGCGTGGCACGATAGAACAGGAAGGCCTCCTCGAGCGCGCCCACGTACGAGGAAACGGTCTTGTTCGTGGTCTTCGACCCCGCAGAAGTTAACGCGCCGGCAATTCGATTCGACGAGCACTCGTTGCCGATGTTGTCCGCCAGGAATTCGGCCACATGGCGCAGCAG
>NZ_CAAKNY010000023.1 GCF_901212495.1 Collinsella aerofaciens
CAAAAAAGCCCCGTCCCAAATTAGCTACCCGGGACGGGGACCAATGATTTTTTGATCCCCGTCCCAGAAAAATCATGCTAGGCGGTGTACGAGATAGTCGCGGCTACTGCGTGGCGCCAGCCGGCGATCTTGTCTGCTCGCTCGTCGGCAGGCATCGAAGGCTCCACGATGCCGCGGGCGCCGTAGACGTCGACAACATCGCGCGCGTACATGCCGAGCGCAATGCCGCAGGCCCAGGCCGCGCCCAGGCCGCTCATCTCGTCGTTGCTCGCGATGCGAATGGGCGAACCTACCAAATCGCTCTCAAACTGCATCAGGTAGGCATCGCGCGTAGGGCCGCCGTCAACGCGCAGCTCGGCCAGTGCAGCGCCCGAATCCTCAACCATCGCATCGATCACATCGAAGATCTGATACGCAATCGACTCGTCGGCAGCCTTCACAAACTCCGCGCGGCCCGTGGTGCGCGTCATGCCAAAGACGCAGCCCTCGGCGTCGCTCGCCCAGTGCGGCGCGCCCAAGCCAGTGAATGCCGGCACAAAGTACACGTGGCTCGCCGGGTTGGCGGCGTAGCACAGGTCGGTGACTTCCTCGGGGTTGTTGATGAGCTCCAGGTCGTCGCGCAGCCAGGTCTTGACAGCGCCGGCGTAGCTCACGTTGCCCTCGAGCACATACTCGGTCACGCCGTTCAGACGCCACGCGAGCGAGCTCGAAAGGCCGTGAGAGCTGGCGATAAACTCGTCACCGACGTTCATCATGACCGAGCTGCCGGTGCCGTACGTGGCCTTGGCCATGCCACGGCTGTGGCAGCCCTGCGCAAACAGGGCGGCGTGGCTATCGCCCAGCACGCCGTGAACGGGCACGGGCGCCGGCAAAAAGCCGCCCAGGTCCGTTGTGCCGAACAGGCCGTCGGAATCGGTCACCTGCGGCAGGCAGGCCGGATCGATGCCAAAGGCTTGGCACACCGGCTCGCTCCAGCAGCCCTGACGCAGGTCGAACAGCTGCGTGCGGCTGGCGTTGGACCAGTCGCAGCGGAACTCGGCACCGCCCGTGAGCGTCCAGACCACCCAGGCGTCAATCGTGCCCAGGCACAGCTCGCCCGCCGCAGCAGCCTCGGCTGCCGCCGGCACGTTTGCGAGAATCCAAGCCATCTTGCCCGCCGGATAGTAGGGCGAGAGCACCAAGCCCGTCGTATCGCGCACCAGCTCGGCCACGCCCTCGCGCGCGGCCAGCTCGTCGCACAGCTCGCGGGCGCGGGCGCACTGCCACACCACGGCATCGCACAGCGGCTCGCCCGTCGCGCGGTTCCAGGCAACGGTGGTCTCGCGCTGGTTGGAAATGCCGATGCCGGCGACGTCGGCCGGGTTAACCCCGGTCTCCTCCACCACGGCACGCGCCACGGCCAAAACGTTGGCCGCGATCTCGGCCGGATCATGGCTCACCCAGCCGGCCTCGTTGACGATCTGGCGATGCGAGCGGTCGGCACGATGGATCAGATGGCCGCCCTCGTCCACCAGCAGCGCCTTGGTGCCCTGCGTGGACTGATCGATTCCGATGATGTAGCGGCCCATGGCCACCCCTTTCAAAATGAATGTGACAAAGGGACGGTCCCTTTGTCACATTCCAATTACTCTGCGGGCAGAAAGTCCTTGACGGCCTCGGCAATTCCGGTGCCCGTAAGTCCGTAGTGCGCAAAGACCTCGGGGCTCGTACCGGTGATGACCGGCGCGTCGGGCAGGGAGAGGCACTTGACCGGACGCGGGCAATGCTCGCCCACGACCTGCGCGACCATGGAACCCAGGCCGCCGAAGGGGCTGTGCTCCTCGACGGTCACGACGGCGCGCGTGGCGCCGGCGGCCTCGATCACGGCCTCGGCGTCGAGCGGCTTGACGCAGTACATGTCGAGCACCGTTGCCGAGATTCCCTGCTCGGCCAGCAGATCGGCGGCGTCCACGGCGTGGCGGACCATCTCGCCGGTGGCGACGAGCGTCACATCGGTGCCGCGACGCACCCAGGTGGCGCGATCCATCTGGAACGGACACTCGTCCTCGGTGTACACGTCCTCGACCGGGTTGCGCCCCACGCGGATGTAGGCCGGCTTGTTGTCGGCTACCAGGGCGCGCACAAGCTCGGCGGTCTGGAAGCGGTCGCTCGGCAGATACACGCGCATGTTGGGAATCGCGCTCATAGCGGCGATATCCTGCGCAGAATGGTGGCTCATACCCAGGGCGCCATAGGACACGCCGCCCGAGATGCCGATGAGCTTGACGTTGGTGTTGGAGTACGAAACGTCGACCTTGCACTGTTCATACGAACGCGTGGTCACAAAGGACGCCGGCGAGGCGGCCCAGGTCTTCTTGCCGCACGAGGCCATGCCGGCGGCGATGCTCACCAGGTCCTGCTCGGCAATGCCGACCTCAATGGACTGCTGGGGATACTGGTCAAAGAACGGCGTGAGCGATGCAGAGCCGCGGGAGTCGGAGCACAGGACGACGATGTCTTTATCGGTTGCGGCGGCCTCGAGCAGCGTGTCGCAGATAACCTTGCGGTTGGCGATCTTGTTAGCCATTGATAGCCTCCTTATGGGCAGCGAAATCGGCGATGATCTGGGCATATTCCTCATCGTTGGGCAGGTGATGATGCCAGGCGGCCTTGTCCTCCATAACCGGCGAGCCGTAGCCCTTCACCGTGTTGAGGATGATGACCGTGGGCTTACCCTTGGTCTCGGCGGCCAGCGTCAGCGCGGCGTCGATGGCCTGGACGTCGTTGCCCGGAATGGACAGCACGTTCCAACCGAAGGCGGCCCAGCGCTCCTCCTGCGAATCCTGCTTCATGACGTCCTCGGTGCTGCCGCTGATCTGCAGGCGGTTGCGGTCCACGAGCGCGCACAGGTTATCGAGCTGGTAGTTGCCGCCGCTCATGGCGCCCTCCCAGACCGAGCCCTCGGCAAGCTCGCCGTCGCCCATGATGGTGTAGACGCGGTAGTCGCGGCCATCCATCTTGCCGGCAAGCGCCATCCCGACGGCCACGGGCAGGCCGTGACCCAGCGAGCCCGAGTTCATCTCGATGCCCTTGAGCTTGTTGTTGGGGTGGCCGATGTAGGGGCTGCCGAACTTGGAGAAGCGGGCCTTGACGTCATCGAGGTCAAGATAGCCCTCGTGGCAGAGCACCGCGTAGTAGGCCTCCATGGCGTGGCCCTTGGAGAGCACGAAGCGATCGCGGTTGGGATCGTCGACGGTCTCGGGAGAAATGTTGAGGTGGTTGGCGTAGAGGGTCATGAGGGCATCGATGACCGACATGTCGCCGCCGATGTGCCCGCCGGCGCCAGCCATGATGATATCGACGCAATCGCGGCGAAGGTCCCAACGCAGGGATTCAAGCTCTTCGATAGTTGCCATTTCTACTCTCCTCGCAGGTAAGCTTTGACGTCTTCTTCGATGGGATCGTACAGGTCGGGGACAATGCCGATGTACTTGCACGCCTCGTATAGCACCGGCACCACGTTGGCGTGGATGGCGACACAGTGGTGGATGTAGGGACCCTCGACGATCTTGGCCTCGAGGCGCTTGAGGTTGTCGACCTCGACCCACAGGTAGGTGCCCATGCCGACCGGGCCGTCGATGCCGCGGGCATTGCCCAGCAACAGCGAGTACTCGCCGTTGTCGCCGTCAAAGCGGGCAAGGGTGAGGTCGCCGTGCTTGGCCTCGGCCGTCAGCGCGCCGGGGTGATCGAAGGCCAGCGGGTAGGTGAGCTTGGGCTTGACCGCCGCGCAGCTGCAGGGCCAGGGGCCGCAGTGCTGCAGCAGCTCGCCGTTCTCGTTGTCGGGGTGACGGACGGTCCAGTCGGCGAACATGCCGCGGTGACGGCCAAGATCGGCTGCCTCGACCATGAGCGCGGTGATGGCGCCGTGGATGTCGGTCTCGCAGACGACGGGGATGCCCATCTCGTTGAGGATAGCGTTGGCGGCGCAGGGCATAATGCCCAGCTCGTCCTGCAGGGCGTTCCAGCACTGGATGGCGCCGGCGTTGCAGCCGTACTTCTGAACCAGGCGCTTCATGGCAATAGCGAGGCCGGCGACCGCGGGGACCTTGTCCTCGGGGATGCAGATCTCAAAGCTGTCGCTAATGTGGGCGAGCATGGCTGCCATGGCCTGCTCGTCGGCCTGGGCGTCGCGCACGGCCTGGACAAGCTCGGTCATGGGGATGGGCGAAAGCTGGATGTTGAACTTCTCGAGCAGCTCGCCCTCGTTGCACATGGTCGACCAGAAGTCGAACGGACGGGTGGACATCTGCAGGATGCGGGTGTGCTTGAAGGTCTTGACCACGTTGCACACGGCCAAAAAGTCCCAGACGCCGCGCTCGAACTCGGGATCGGTCAGGCGGCAGTTGGTCATGTAGGTGAAGGGAACCTGGAAGCGGCGCAGGACCTTGCCGGTGGCGAACAGGCCGCACTGGCTGTCGCGCAGGCGGGTACCATCGGGCTCGGGGCGCTCGTCGCGCGGGCCCCACAGCAGCACGGGCAGACCGAGCTCGCGGGCAAGGCGGGCGCAGACGTACTCGGTACCAAAGTTGGCGTGGCAGAGCATGATGCCGTCGACGCCCTCGGCGCGGAACTTCTTGACGATAGGCGCGATATGGCTGTCGTCGAACAGCAAGCCCTCGTCGTTGATGTCGTCGATATCCACAATGTCGACGCCAATCTCGCGCAGGCGATCAGCCGTCAGGCCGCGATACTTGATTGCGTCCGGCGCGCTAAAGATGCTGCGGCGCGTGGGCACAAAGCCGAGCTTGATCTTATCCATGTACGTCCTCCCCTAATCACATGTTCAGTAAACAGACGCGTGTTTCGTTTTGTTCTGTTTACTAAATGTTTTACTCTTTTGTTTAGTAGTTTAACGCGAAAGTCCCGTAAGCGGTAGAGAAATCAGCCTAAACGGTATGTAAACAATCTGAACATACAAGGGGAACAAAAAAGAGGGCCCCGAAGGACCCTCTCTATCCGTAGCTGTATGTGAACGGGCGCATTGTCGTCTCTTCGGCGCAAGCATGCGTCGCAACAATGGCCTGTCGGCAAAGCCGGTGGCTAAGCACCCATCTTGCGATAGACGTCCACGAACTCCTTGGCCAGGATGCCAAAGCCCTCGGCGCTCATAAGCTGGTCCTCGGCATGAACGACCAAAAGGTCGATGCTCAGGTCCTCGCCGGCAGCCGTCTGCTGGACAAGGCCGCCGTGAGCCGCGTGACCCTCGGCATAATGCTGCTGGCCCTCGGCGATCTTTGCCTCGGCCTCTTCGAACTTACCGTCGCGGGCCAGGTGAATCGCATCGATATAGCAGCTACGCGCGCAGCCGACGCCTGCAATGATCTGAAAGCTCTGAAGCTGAATCTCTTCCGTCGTCATGCTTAGAGCCTCATCAGTTCCTTGGCTTGGGCTAGCGCCTTAACGCCGTCCATCATGCCGTAGGTGGTCATGGGGATCACGCCCACCGGCACCTCGGGACATGCGGCGCAGACCTCGTCCTTGGCATAGCCAACCTGCGGCCCAAGCAGGATGCAGTCGGCATTGCGGCCAATGGTCGCGGCCTCGTTGACGGCGTGGGCGGAGACCTCGCACTCCAGACCCTCGGCGTCAGCAGCCTTCTTGATGTTCTTCATGATGATGCTCGTGGACATGCCGCCAGCGCACATTAGAACGATGTTTTTCATTGCAGTTCCTTTCCTGTAACCCCTCACAGGGACTTATATGTTTCGGCGATCAACGCGATCGGCCGAACCTTCGAACTTGTGGACAATGACCTACTCGGCAGAAGCCTTTGCAGCAGCTTCCTCGGCCAGTGCCTCCTTATCGGCCATCTTGACGAACGGGATAAACAGCAGTCCGACCAGCAGGATTGCGGCGAGGACGATTGCGACCAGGCCAATGCCGCCCGTAAAGAAGTTGCTGATGGGCAGCGGCACGACAAACGGCATGGAAATGGTCGGGTTAAATGCATTGCCCAGACCGAGCATCAGGCCGACGGCGGCAGCAATGCAGGCCACGGGCTTGAGCAGGATGTAGGGGATGAACATATAAGGGTTCATGGCAATGGGCGTACCGAAGATGATGGGCTCGGAGATGTTGAAGAGTGCGGGCACCAGGGCAATCTTGGAGAGGGCCTTGTAGCGCTCGGACTTGGCCGTGAGCAGCGCAAGCTCCATGCCAAGGGCGTCAACAGAACCGACAGAGAACATGATGATGAACGACAGGTACGGCAGTGGCTGGCCGGCAACGAATGCCTCGGTGTTGGCAAGAGCGCAGGCCTGGATAACCGGCATGTACACGCCCATCAGGACGCTGGGGTGGATACCAAAGAAGAACAGCAGGTTGCACAGCGTAAAGTAAATGACAACGGCCCAGGGGCTGGAGCCCAGGAACATAACGGGAGTGGCAATGGTGCTGTTGATGAGGTTAAAGACATCGCCGAAGCTCGTCATGCCCATGCCCCACTTAACCAGAGCAGCCGTGGTGAAGATGACGATGGCGCAGAACATCGGAGACAGCGAATCGGTAACAAACTGCGGGACGGAATCGGGCATGGGAATAGCCATATGCTTCATAAGGAAGTTGAGCGCCTTGGGCACGATCAGTGCCACGAGCAGCGCCACGAACAGACCCGAGCTTCCCAGATAGCTGGTGGCGATAAACGTGGAGCCGTCCTCGGCATGACCCAGCGGGATCAGGAGGAGCAAGACACCGATGGCCGCAACCGTCGACGTAAGGCCCTTGTTCTCGAGCACCTTGCCGTAGGCGTACGAGACCGAGGCACACATGTAGATGGCGCCGAGGTTCATGGTAACGACCAGCACATCGCTAATCGTCGCCGACATGCCGGTGCTGGTAAGGAACGCCTGCAGCGGCGGAATCGGCAGTCCGTTGATAATTGACAGCAGCGCCACGCCCAACGTAACGGGCATGGTCGACATCATGCCGGACATAAGACCCTTTACGACCTTAAAGCTGCTCACCTTGTGGGCAATGGGGCCCACATGCTTCTCGAGGAAGCCCTGCATCGAATCGAGAACGCTCATTTCGTGTCCACTGATCCTCTCTTAACGGTTCACGTAGTTGTCAAGCGGGAAATTGCGGCCGACTCTTTCCCGCCTATGACCAAAGAAAAAAAATGGTTATGCCTTGAGCTCGAGGACGAGGAGCCAATCCCCGACCTCAGGCTTTTCTGGCAGCGTGATGCCGTCCGCGACGGCAAGGATGTCCTCGCCGTCACGGTATGCGCCCGTGCAGGGGTTAAACCATCGGCTTGCATAGGCAGCGCCCGTCGGCACGCCCTCGATAGCAAGCTTTCGGCGCACGGTATCGCCAAAGTACGCGACGATGCGCGAAAGGTCCTGATTGGCGGTTGCCAGCGGAGCCTTGTTGGCAAACAGGTTGCCCACATCGGTCGTTTCGTAGGGAGCGAGCTCCCAGAAGTGATTGTCTTCGTAGAAGGAGCGCATGTAGCCCATCTGGACCGCGCCCTCTCCGTCTACCGCCTGAGCCCACGTAATGCCAAAGCGGTTGAAGATCGCCATAAAGGGGTCGAGCTCTTTGGGGCTTTCCCACACGTTGTCCCAGATGCCCTGGGCGCCGTAGGTATAGCCGGCACCGCCCGCCTGCATGCAGATATACGCCACACGGCGCAGCATGTCCGCAGTGCACAGACGCGTGCCCATCTCCTCGAGCGTCGAGCAAAACTCGTAGAGCGCCTCGCCTTCCACAAAGGGCTTGTCGCCGTAGGTGGCTAGATAGTCAAAGTAGTCGCTCGCCTTAATGAGGTAATCACCGTGACCGGCCTGGTTGAGCGTAAAGTCCATCCAGGGCTCATCCTGGTAGTAATCGGCAAACGGGCGCTCGTTGGTATAGTGCGCCGTCGCCAGGTGACCGTACCCGTCGCGGGCCTCGATCTCCAAGGCGACCTCGCGCCAGCCCTCCAAAAAGGCCGCACGGTCCTCTTTGCCGTATCCGGCAACCTCGCCGGCAAGCGTCCACACCATCGGGTATGCGCCATAGAGCGCCACCAGGTAGCGGGCGAGATGCTTTTGATGCTCCACGCCGTGCTCGCCGCGAATGGAAAACGCCCATGCCTGGCCAAGTGCATTGACCAAGCCCGCATCGGCGATATAGGCCATACGGCGGTCGAGCTCCTGCTGGTAGAAGGCAACGTTGGGCAGGTCGGTCGCGCCCTTGGGCATGCCGCCGTCAATCCAATAACGGTCAGCCGCGCCCATGTCCGAGCGCAGGTTGGTCTGATAGACGGTAAAGCCCTGCTTGGTGCGCAGGTCGACCATGCCGCGGAACTGGCTCGTCATACCGGGGTGGTTCGACTTGTCCCAGCTCTCGCGATAGGCAAACTCCCAATGGGTGTCGCCCAGCCAAAAGAACGGCGTGCCGTCCGCATAGGCAAACAGGTGCGGATTGTCCGCAACACGGATGAAACCATGGCGGTACAGATCGAGGTCGCCCGTGTAGGGCACGACCTCGATGCAGCCCGTGCGGCCATCCAGACCGGTCTGCTCGGGAGCCTCGATAACATAGTTCCAGGCGCCCAGCTCGGTCGGGGCAAACGACACGCGATAGGTGCGCTCGCCATCCCAGTAGGCCTCGCGGCAGATTACCCCACCGCTCGGGCCGGTGAACTCCGCCCAAATCTCAACATCCAAAAACGGGTTATCGAACGAACAGGCGCTCTCAAGCGTCAAAACGACCGGACGCCAAATCTCGGCAACAGCATTTTGATTCAACGTCGTATCCATTGCAGACCCCTTTCCGGTCTTAGTGCAGCTAGTTCAGTCCTCGTTTGCTGGCAGATGCCACGGCAAAGTCGACGATCGCCTGGGCGTCCTCGGCGCAGATAAAGCCCTGCGACACCTCGATCGCCGTGTCGCGCTCACACAGGGCGCGGTAGTTTTCGAGCGATCCGTACAGCTCTTTGAGCATCGACGCCGAAAACGACTCCATGTGGCCAAACAGGCCGTCCTTGTCGCTCGTCTTATCGACCGTGCCCTGACCCGGCTCCACCAGGCTCGTGTTGGAGTAGCGGGCAAACGGATGCTCGAGCAGGCAGGTGCGAAGGCCTCCCTTGGTGTTGCCCAGGGCGTCCTTAACGTTCTCGCCGCTCGCGTCCAGCTCGACGCGCGGACACGTTGCCGGAGCGACCCCGGTGCGCACCCACCGGAACAGATTGCGAAACGCGGCGTGGAAGAGATACTGCGACGGATAGGCGTTGGCCTCGGCGTGCTTGCCAACATACACCGGTAGGTGATCGATACGCTTAAGGTCCTCATCGTCCTGGTAGTAGTCGACATAGCTCCACTGCGTATCGTGGGAGGCGCCCGTCACCTCGTACAGTCGATACTTAAAATCGGGATCGTCGCTATCAGGCGCAAAGGTGCGCCAGCTCTCAAAGCGCCCGTTTTCGCTTTCGGTCTGAACGGCGATAAACGGCTCTTCGACGTGCTCGACGCGCAACAGGTGATGCGCATACCCTCGGTTGCTCTCGTATTGGTTCACGGGGATGCACAGCGAATGGATGCCGCCACCAGACAGGTATCCGTCAAATACGCGACCGTCGCGGCGCGCGTCCTTGCGGTAGGCAAAGCTGTTGAGGTAGCGGAACAGATAGGCGCCAGACTGCGACCAACCCGTAAGGCAGATTGCCTGACGCGGATAGTCGCGAATCGGGTTGAGGTCGGAATCGCCGCGCAGCAGCCAGGCAAGGTCGGTCAGCATGTCCCAAAACAAGCCCGTCTCGTAGGTAAGGTCCATATCGGGAAGCGCGCCGCCACGTTCAAGATCGACCGGATCAAAATCAAACGGACGCTCGGGGGTCGGATTTGCCCAGCTCATAAAGGCATAGCGGTCGGGGTTGAACTCCTTGAGCTTGGCGATGGTGTTGGGCTTGCTGGTAATGCCCACATAGATATCGCCGGAGCGCACAAACTCACCGTGACCCAGAATCCACATGCGCTCGATTTCCATGAACGACGTGGGGTTGATGATCTCGACGACCACATTGCCGCTCGCTTGGGACGGGTCCTTGGGAGCGCGCACGACGATGCGGTTGGAGTACGGGGCATCGGCCGTCATGACTTCGACGCCGCCATCTTCATCGACCGTGCGGTACACGTTGGCGGTACCGTCGATGCGATACTCGCGCTCGACGTAGCCCTTCGCGCTTAGATGACAGTAGCGCTCCGCACTCGAAAACGGATAGCTCTCATCCGTAATAGGCATTTCGGAAATACTGCCGATCATCGCTTCCCCCTTGGTTGTTGCGTTTGGTGAGACCAACTCTACTGGGGGCGCAACTTAACTTCTATCGATTCTTAAGTTGAATTACTAAATGTTTAGCTTAATGAACAGGCGGATGTTAAGCTAATTATTAGTAAATGAATGATAGGAGCCACGATGGCCGTTACCGCAAAACAAATCGCTGACCAGCTGGGAATCTCGGCGGCTGCCGTTTCCCTTGCCCTTAATAACCGGCGTGGCGTAAGCGAGAAGACCCGTCAACTGGTACTGAGCACTGCTAAAGCGCTGGGTTATGACTTTAGTAAGATTAAGTTTGAACGCCAAAAGAGTGGGACTGTTGCCCTGGTCACCTTCAACCGACGCCGTATCTTCTCGACCCCGTTCTTCGCCGACATGCTCGCTGGAGTCGAGGCGACGCTCAGACATTCGGGATTCTCGTTTTCGCTGGTAAACTACTCGCCATTCGAAAATGTGCGACAGCAGATTGCAGACATTGCCGAGGCCCAATACGACGGCGTCATTATCCTGGCGACCGAGATGTACGAGACGGACTTTATGCCGTTTGCATCGCTCGATTGCCCGCTGCTGTTGTTGGACTCATGCATGCGCGTTGGGGTCGATACGATCAAGATTGACAATGCCGCCGGCGTGGCACTTGCCGTGCAATACCTGTATTCGAAGCACGGTTCGGTCCCCGGGATCTTGACAACGCCGGTCACCATCGGCAACTTTGCCGAGCGCCGCCTTGCCTACGAGCACACCGTTGGCCAGCTAGCCGGCTCGGAAAAGCGGGGAATCGTCCACGAACTCGCTGTCACTGCGGACGAAGCGTATATCGGCATGCTCGACATTATCGATTCGGGCGAACCCCTGGCTCAATGCTATGTAGCGGTATTTGACGACATAGCCATCGGTGCCATGAAAGCCTTTATCGAGCGTGGCTATCGCGTGCCCGACGATGTGAGCATCATCGGCTTTGACAACAACGTCGGCGGCACCTACGTGCAGCCGCAGCTGACCACACTCAATGTTCCGTCGCAGTATATGGGTACTATCGCCGCGCGGCGCATCGTCGAGATTATCGATGAGACCGAACACCACCCGCTCAAGATCGAGCTGGGCGCATCACTTATTAAACGCCGCTCCGCCTAAAGCGCGCGCACGCTCTGGCGCTCGACAAAATAGGTCGAAACCGCCGTCTTGCAGGTATAGCTCTTGGGATTGCGAATGTTGCCCACCAGGCGGCGCACCGCGATCTCGCCCACTTCGTGCTTGGGGACGTGCACCGTGGTGAGGGGCGGGTTGGAGAACGCGCCCACGGACAGGTCGTCGAAGCCGATCATCGAAACGTCGTCGGGCACGCGAATGCCATGCTCGCTCAGCGCACGCATGGCGCCCACGGCAAGCACGTCGTTCTCGGCAAAGAAGGCTGTCGGTAGATCGTCGCGCGAGACGGTGTCGAGCCATGCGCCCATGTCGCGATACGCGCCCTCGAGCGTAGTGCCCAGAGTGACACGCCATGCCGGGTTGGGCGTGAGGTCCGCGTCCTCCAGCGCTTGACGATAGCCGCGCTCGCGATCCTTAAAGTTACGAATGCGCAGGTCGCCTGCCAGATAGCCGATATGCTGGTGGCCTTTCTCAATCAGATGGTCCACGGCGCGCAGCACCGAATCGGTGTTGGCGATGACCACGGCGTCGAAGTACTGGCGGTCGCTCCAGCCATCGAGCACGATCAGGTGGGCGGCGGCGTTGGCGAACAGGGCGTAGTCATCCTCGCCCAGCTCGGTGCCCATCAGCACGATGGCGGCCGACGGATCGGCGATGAGACCTTCGACCTGCGGGCGCACGGCGTTCAGGTCGCTAAAGTCGAGCGAGACAAAGCTCGTGCTCATGCCGTGGCGGCGAGCCTGGCGCTCCACGCCCTCAATCACCGCAGGATGGAAGGTGCTCTCGTCCAGAATGGCGCCCGTCTTGCGCGCGAGCACAAACTGGATGCTCTCGAGCTGCGTCGACTGCTGGTAGCCGAGCGACTGCGCGCACTCCAGGATGACCTTGGCGGTCTCCTCGCTCACGCTGCGTTTACGATTGAGCGCGTTAGATACGGTCGCGGGCGAAAAACCGGTGATGCGGCTGATCTCGCGGACACTTGCTTTGGCCATCGTTTCTCCCTAGCAACGGTCGCGGCTGAGGCCGCCGGCTCGACGGCTCTGCAACTAAACGACCGCAAATTCAATCTAAACAGAATAGTAAATGTTTAATAGCTAGTTTAGCCTGTTGTCAAGCAAAGCGGTGCAACTATTCCCCCAACGGGCACATTTACTCGGTAGCTAAAAAAGCCCCGTCCCAAATTGACTACATGGGACGGGGCGTGAAAATCATTTAGCCCAGGACGCGGGCCATACGCGCCCTGAACTCGGACAGGAAACGTGGGGCGTCCACGGTGAGCGCCACGAGCGCGCTCTTATCTGGATCGGACAGACGGTGCTCGTCGCAGATGGTGCGGCCGCGATACTCGCCCAGCAGGTCCACGCGTAGGTTACAGCCGAGCGCGCCCACGAGCGTGGGGTCGATCGCCACGGCAACGGCCAACGGGTCGTGCAGCGCACAACCGCCCAGGTAGGGGGCGTTCATCTCGTACGAGCCAATGTAGTGCTCGACCATGCTCGCAAACGCGCAACCGGCCATGGTGCCCGAACCCGTCCAACCGGCGATATCGCGACGCGTAAGCACCACGCGATGCGTCACATCCAGACCCACCATAGTGAGCTTACGGCCCGAGCGCAGCACCGCGTCGGCGGCCTCGGGGTCGCTCGCCATGTTGGCCTCGGCACCTGCGCTCACGTTGCCGGGCACGGTAAGGGCGCCGCCCATGACGACCACTCGGCCAATAGACATCATCGCCGCCACATCACGCTCAAGGGCGAGCGCCAAGTTAGAGAGCGGACCGGTCGCCACGTAGATCAGATCGGGGCCATAGGTGCGCGCGGCATCAATCAGGTAATCGACCGCCGCGTTACCGTCGGCCGACGTCGCCCCCACCGGCTCGTACGGCGACGCGGGCACGCTTGCCCCGCCAATGCCGTTCTTACCGTGGATGAGCGTGGTAGACGCCGGCGGTGTATAGGGCTCAGTCGCCTTAATGGGACGATCGGCGCCCAGGTACACCGGAACCTCGGGGCGACCCAGCAGATCGAGCACCGCCAGGCAGTTGTGCGCCGATTGCTCGACGCGCACGTTGCCAAAGCACGTGGTGATGCCCACGAGCTCCACCTCGGGGCTCGCGATGGCATAGGCCAGCGCCATCGCATCGTCCACACCCATATCCAGATCAAGGATCAGCTTCTTGGTTGCCATTGTTCTACTCCGCTTCTCCGTCTTTATCGTTTAACAAAACCAATGTTCAACTTCGGCGCGCGTGGGAATCGATTGCTGAGCGCCCAGGCGCGACACCGTCACTGCCGAGGCGCGTGCACCCGCCGCCATGCACTCAAAGAGCGGCAGGCCCTCTAGGCGAGCCGCCGCCAACGCGCCGATAAACGTATCGCCCGCGGCCGTGGTATCGACGACCGCGCTCGAAAGCGCCGGCATGCGCAGCGGCTCGCCGTCATCGCTGAGCGTAACCGAGCCGGCACCGCCCAGCGTAATGACCGCGGCGCCAGCACCTTTGCCGAGCAGGGCGTTGAGCGCTTCGACACAACTCGCGTCATCTGCGGGCAGGATGCCCGTCAGTGCCTGACACTCAGTCTCGTTGGGACAGACCAGGTCGACCGCAGGCCAGACCTCCGCAGGCAACTCGCAGGCAGGAGCTGGATTAAAGGCCGTATAGAACCCAAGCTCGTGAGCGCAAGAGAGCGCCGTGGCCGTTGCCATCAGGTCACATTCGCCCTGGGCGATAAAGACGCTTCCGGCAGCCGGGGCAAACTCACAAACATCGCCATCGAGTCCATCGGCCACCAGACGTCTCAGCGCGCAGGCAACGTCCTCGCCCGCAAGCGCATGGTTGGCGCCCGGTGACAGCACGATGCGGTTGTCGCCCTCGCAGCGAATGATGGTCGCTGTTCCCGTCTCCACGTCATCGCGACGTGCCACAAAGTCACAGTCCACGCCAGCATCTTGGAGCCCTGCTACGAGCGCATCGCCAAACGCATCGCGCCCGACCGCGCCAATCATGCACGTGCGCGCACCCATGCGCGCGGCGGCGACGGCCTGGTTAGCGCCCTTGCCACCGGCGTTGGTGATAAAACCGCTGCCGCCGACGGTCTCGCCCGCGCGCGGCATGCGCTCGCACGCCACCGAAAGGTCCATGTTCATGCTGCCGAACACCGCAATGATGCCGCGATCCGCCATGGAAACCTCCTCGTCTGCGGGCCTTACGCCCACCGTCGGCCGTCGATCGTGCGCTCTCGCACCTCTATAACTTTAGTTCACTTTGATGTGAACGCGCGCTTGAGGTTGCGCCAGCAGCAAGCATTCACAGGAGCAGGCAGCTACAATGAATATGTGCTGATTATTCTCGTCATTGGATGATGTTTTATGGAGCAACTCCCACAATCGAGCCCACGCGGCCCGCGCCGCGCGCCCGATAACCGGGCGCCGCACGAACGCCCGCGCGCCGACCGCCGCACCGGCGAGTCGCGACGCGGCCCGAGCCCGCATCGAACGCCCACCAACAAGGGCGCCCATACAGCCAAGACCAACACCGGCACCACACGCTCGTCCGCTACCTACCAGCAGGTGCCCGCTCGTCCCAAGTCCCGCTACATTCCTGCGCTCGACGGCCTGCGTACGCTCGCCGTCGTCGCTGTGGTGCTCTATCACCTCAACCTCACGTGGGCTCAGGGCGGCCTGCTCGGCGTCACGATCTTCTTTGTGCTTTCGGGCTATCTGATCACGCGCTTGCTGCTCAACGAAGTCGCTAAGACCGGCCGCATCGACCTTAAGAGCTTCTGGATTCGCCGCATTCGCCGCCTATTCCCCGCCGTGGTAACCGTTGTGGTGGTGACTTGCGCGTTGTGCACCGTCTTTAACCACGTGATGCTCACCAAGATGCGCCCCGACATCCTGCCGTCGCTGCTGTTCTTCAACAACTGGTGGCAGATTGCCCAAAACGTTTCGTACTTCAATGCTCTGGGCGACCCCTCGCCGCTCACGCACTTTTGGTCGCTCGCCATCGAGGAACAGTTCTACCTGATTTGGCCGCCACTGCTGTTTGCCATGGTATCCATGCATGTGAGCAAGCCCAACACGCGCCGCGTGGTTCTGGGCCTTTCCGCGGTGTCCGCCCTCGCCATGATGGCGCTTTACAACCCTGCCGCCGACCCCAGCCGCGTGTACTACGGCACCGACACCCGCGTGTTCTCGCTGCTGCTGGGTGCCTGGATGGCCTTTATCCCCGATCGCGACCTGGCGCCGGTGCGTCTCGCCCATCGCCTAGGACTCGACCGCCTAGTTTGTGCTGCCAAGCGCGGTAAGCTCGACAAGAATGCCAAGAGCGGGCATGACGAGAAGACCGATTCCGCAGCCGAGGCCGCCCCGGCACAGCCAAACGCCCTCGTGCGCTTTTGGTCCTCGCCCGCATCCATCGATGTGTTGGGCGTCGTAGGCCTGGTTGGCCTTGCCGCCATGGTCGCGCTCACCAACGGCTACACCGCGTTCCAGTATCGCGGCGGCACGCTATTATGCTCCATCCTCACGCTCATGGTCATCGCGGCCTGTGTGCAGCCCCAGGGAATGGTTGCCCGCGCGCTGTCCGCCGAGCCGCTCGTGTGGGCTGGCAAGCGCTCGTACAGCATCTACCTGTGGCACTATCCGCTGCTGTTGCTCATGAACCCGGTCGCCAACATCAACGATACGCCCTGGTGGCAGTACATCTTGCAGGTACTTGCGGTGGTCGCCGTAGCAGAGTGCTGCTATCGCTTTATCGAGACTCCGTTTAGGAAGGGCGCCTTTGGGCGCACCGTCGCCGAATTCCGCGATGGCACAACCACGCCCGCCAACTGGGCACGCGCGCATATTCCCGTGTGCGCCACTTGCGGCATCGTGCTTGTTATCGCACTGGGCGGTCTGATCTTTGTGCCGGAGACCTCTGCACTGAGCGGTGAGGGCGCCGAAGTCCTCAACAAGGAAGCCAAGAACACCGCGCCCACCGACCAGCAGGCGGCCGACGGCGCCGACAAGGACAACGACGGCTTCCCCGATGGCTCCTACGACCTGTTGATGATCGGCGACTCCGTGTCGCTGCGCGCCGTCGATTCCTTTGACGGCGTGTTCCCGCACAGCCACATCGATGCCGAAAAGGGCCGCCAATTCGATGCGGGGCGTGAGACATTTGAGGGCTATCTCCAACAGAACCTTGCCGGCAAGATCGTGGTCTTTGCGCTGGGCACTAACGGCTTGGTAACCGACGACCAGATCGACGCCATCATGGCCGATGCGGGAGATAAGCGTATTGTGGTGTTTGTGAACACGCGCAGCCCGCAGCCGTGGGTTGGCTCTACCAATCAGGTCATCGCCAACGCCGCTACGCGCTACAAGAACGTGCGCGTTATCGACTGGTACGGATACAGCGCCAACCGCAACGACCTGTTCGACGGCGACGGCACGCACCTGTCGGCCACCGGTGTAACCGAGTACCTCAACCTCATCCACGATGCGGTCAAAAAAGACCTGCCCGTGCACCCCGAGGACCACGCCAACGATCCGCAGCCGGCAGCTGTCAAGTCCGCCGCCGACGCACTCGTCAATGCCCTCGCCTACAAGCCACACAAGCTGGGCACCGACAAGTAACGCGCAGCCAAATCTGCTTACACCCGCAGGGGGCGTCGGCTGTGGCCGACGCCCCCTGCGGCAGTTAGGGACGCTCCTTTTGTACCGGCACCTGAAAGCCCTCCTGGCGCAGTCAATGAAGACCTCTACGGATGAATTCCAAGCCGCTCCGCCGCCCCAGACATCGTTTCCGCGCCTCGCGCCTGCCCCAACCAATCAAAACAAGCCCTTTTCGCCGCAACCTCAAAGGTCTGTGGGCAAAAAAGGGCAAATATGAGTACTGTTACCATTTTAGTAGCAGCAAAAACAACCCAAAATAACGTCCGAGCGAACCCTATAACCCTCTAAAGCAGCCGACCTGACTGGTTTAAGGCGTATTGGAGTTAATTTTAATGAACATATTATATGTCATGTTCATTATCTTCTTGGATGAAAATGCTATTCACTTAGCAACAGTACTCATTTTTAGCATTTTTTGCCCACTGCCATATAACTAACACCCTATAGCAGGCAAAAACAGGCCGCAGCCCATCGCTGCGGCCTGCTCGGAAGCAAAAGAGGACGTTAAGCGCCGTAGCCCATCGCTTGCAGCATAAACATGACGACCGTCAGCACCGTAATCACGCCGATAGTCGCCCAAGTGAGCACGTTCCATACGCGGCCGTTGCGGTTGGCGCCCATAATGTGGCGATCCGCCGCGATAACCACCTGGAATACCAAGACCACGGGCAGTAGCACGCCGTTGATGACCTGCGAGGTCATCATAATCTGGAACAGATCGACGCCGGGCATAAGCACCAGCACGGCAGAGATACCGATGATGGCCGTAATGATGCCGCGGTAAACCGGGGCCTCGTCCCAGCTGCGATCGGCGCCGCGCTCCCAACCAAAAGCCTCGCAGATGGCACTCGACGTAACGCCCGGCAGCACGCAGGCAGCCAAAAAGCTTGCTGCGACCAGGCCCGAGGCAAACAATACCGTGGACCACTGGCCCGCGATGGGCTCCAGCGCGCGGGCGGCATCGGCGGCATCGCTAATCTGAATACCCGCCGGGAACAGCACCGTACCGGTCGTGATGATAATGAAACCCGCAATGATATCAGCAGCGATCGAGCCGCTCACGGTATCAATACGCTGCAGCACGATGTCGTCCTCGCCCGCATTCTTATCGACTACGTTGTTCTGAGCCAAGAAGATCATCCACGGCGCGATGGTGGTACCGATCGTTGCGACCACGAGCGACACGTAGCTGGGATCATTCTGAATATTGGGGACGACCAAGTCGACCGCGACCTCGCCCCAGTTGGGGCCGGCCATAAACGCGGCGACGATATAGGTCACGAACACGCAGCTTACCAGCAGCAAAATCTTCTCGATGCGCTGGAAACTGCCCGACATGGTAAGCATCCACACCAGCAGCGCCACGAGCGGCACCGAGATGCTCGCCGGAACGCCAAACAGAGCAAGGCCGCTCGCGATACCCGCAAACTCCGAGATGGTCACCGCCGTGTTGGCGATCAACAGCGCCGCCATGGCCAGCACGCTCTTGCGCACGCCAAAGCGCTCGCGAATGAGCGACGCCAGGCCCTTACCCGTGACGCATCCGCAGCGCGCCGCGGTCTCCTGCGTCACGATAAGCAGCACGGTCATGACGGGAAGCATCCAGAGCATCTTATAACCATAGCTGGCGCCCGCGCTGGAATACGTGGCGATACCGCCGGCATCGTTACCCGAAAGCGCCGCCAGCAGACCGGGGCCCATAGCGCCAAAGATGGCGGCGATGGTCAGCTTTTGTTTGGTGCTCGGCTTTTGGTTCGTGTTTTGCACGCGACCACCTATCCCATGACCGATATGGTGAGCAGCACCGCAGAGATGCAGTACGCCACACACGAGATCATGACGGCGATGACGTTCATGGCGGTACCCGACGTGTTAAGGTCGTGCTCATCGCGCCAGAACAGCACCATCAGATACATCACGGCGCTCATGTTGCCAATCAGACAAATGATGGCCGCGATGTTAAAGCAGCCGGTAAAGAGCTGCTCCTCAAACATAGGGGCATCGGGGAACGCGGTGGTGCGCACCAGCTGCGCGCACAGGTAGGTCACGAGTGAAAGGATCAGGCCCATACCCGTGCTCTGGAAGAAGAATCCCAGGTACGGTTTGGGCTCGTCGTCGTGACCGTCGTACTCGAGGAAGTAGTTCTTGACGAACGACACCATGCGCGAGGCAGCCAGCAGCACGAGCGGCATGGCGCACATGGGGAACACCGCCAGATGCGCGGAGCCCAGCGTCGTCCCCAGCACCGTCGCCATAATGCATGAGGCGATGCCCCACACGACGACCCAATACTGACGATGCACGAACCAGCTGAGCACGTTCGTCGAGTCATCCGATGCGCTATCGCCCGATCCGACACCGGCGATCTGCAGGTCCTCCTGATGCTCCTCGGCGATAACGTCCATGGCGTCGTCGAAAGTTACGATACCCAGGATATGACGGTTCTCGTCGCAGACAGGGATGGCAACCAGGTCGTACTTGGTCATCTCGTCCGTCACGTCTTCCTGGTCCTCGTCGGGCGACACGTAAACCAGATCGCGATAGGCGAGCTGGCCCAGCGTGGCGTCGCGGTCGGCCACGATCAGCGTGCGCAGCGAAAGCACGCCCGTCAGCATGCCGCTCGGATCCTCGGTATAGACGTAATAGACACTCTCAAAGTCCTCGTCGAGTTTGCGAATCGCCTCGATGGCATCGCCGACCGTCGCCGAGGCGGGCAGCGAGACAAACTCCGAGGTCATGATGCGGCCGGCGGTGTTGTCCTCGTAGCCCAGCAGATTACGAATCGCCTTCTCCTCCTTGACGCCCATCAGGCGCAGGAGCTTCTCGGCCTTCTCATAATCGAGCTCGTCGATCAGGTCGGCAGCGTCGTCCGGGTCCATCATGGCCAGCATCGACGATGCGTCGGTATCGGACAGGCCCTCGAGCATCTCGGTCATGAGCTCATCGTCATCGAACTCCGAAATGGCCTCGGCGGCTTGGGCGGTATCGAGCTGCGCGAACACCTGCGCGCGCAGGCGCGGATCGAGCTGCTCGATGATGTCAGCGATGTCGGCAGGATGCAGCTCGCCAAGCGTCTTGTGCGACACCGAGAGCTGGATGTTCTTAGTCGAGCGATCGAGCAGGTCCATGTAAGACCAGGCGATAATGTCCTCGCTAAGCGGCTTGCCCAGGTGCTTCATAAAGCTCTCGACGACGTGCTCGAGCGCGGGGCTGATTGCACGCAGCAGACCGCGGGCGCCGACCTCGGCACCCAGCAGGCGCAGCTGATTTTCGCCCGACATGGAGAACTTGATGTCGTTGACGCGCACGACCTTCATGCCCTGCGTATCGACGATCTGCTTATTGAGAACATCGCGCGCCAGCAACAGCTCGGTCGGCTGCAGATATGAAAAGCGAATGTTGGTGGCAGACGTATTGAGGTACACACCCGTCTCGTCGATACGGTCGACCCATTTGCGCCAGCTGATCATAAACGGCGTCTTGCCGGGACCACGGAACGCGAGCGACGTCACGTGCGGAAAAACTTCGCCGGTTGCAATGCCAAAATCGTTAACCACGCCGAGCTTTTCGCCGTCGACGTCCAAGACCGGCAGTTTGAGCATCTCACTCAGATAATTCAATGGTGCTCCCCATCATTATTCCTACGGACCGCGCGACCATGCCGACACGCCATCCGTGGACTTTTAGATATGTATACGCATGCGCAGGCGGCACACCGCTCGGCGCTCACACCCCGTGCACGCGCAGAAAGCACCTGCATGGGGTCATCGACTGTATGGTCGAGGTTTGGATTTCACCTGCAACCTTTCTCTTGACCCTCATTAACCGCAGTAACTATAGCATCAGCATCGCGCTGCTGCACCGAATTTATGCGCTGCACACTGCAGGCATACCAAACGCTAACGTATCCGTGACATAGTCATTGGGGACGTTCTTTAATGACTAGTCGT
>NZ_CAAKNY010000024.1 GCF_901212495.1 Collinsella aerofaciens
TTTTGCCAAAAACGGGAAAAGCATCGAATGCTGTGATGGTCTGTGTTGAGGATGGGCTTGGAAAGTCCGTTTTGCTCGAAGCGACCTGTCCTGTCGTACGGGTGTCGGCATGATTCTCCCGTGGGGTATTATGTTTTCCGAAGAATAAAACGCCGCGTGAGGGGAGGGCTGCGTGGACGGGCACGTGCAACATGACGGCTTTGGCCGCGATATCAACTACCTGCGCATTGCCGTTACCGACAAGTGCAATTTCCGCTGCATTTACTGCATGCCGGCCGATGGCGTGGCACCCCGCGCGCACGACGAGCTGCTCAGCGCCGAGGAAATCGCCCGCTTTGTGCGCTTGGTAGCGGGGGAGGGCATTCGCCGCGTGCGTCTGACGGGTGGCGAGCCGCTGGTTAGCCGCCGCATCATTCCGCTCATTCGCGACATCCGCGCGATTCCGCAGATCGAGGACATCTCGCTCACCACCAACGGTGCCCTGCTGCCCAAGCTGGCGCCGCAGCTCAAAGACGCGGGGCTTAACCGCGTTAACATTTCGCTCGACACGCTCGATTCTACGCTCTTTGGAAAGATCACGCGCTTGGGTCGGCTCGAACAGACCATGGCTGGCATCGACGCGGCACTGGCTTGGGGCTTTGAGCCCGTTAAGGTCAACTGCGTTGTTGTGCGCCGGCTCAACCAGGATGTGGCGGCCCTCGCGCGGCTTACGCTCGACCGCCCCATCCACCTGCGCTTTATCGAATACATGCCCATTGGCGACGAGCGCACGAGCTCGCATTGCGCTGTGGACCCGCATGCGCCCGCGCTCAATCCGGCGCTGTGGGACGCGAGCGACACCGTGCCGAGCAACGAGCTACGGGCGCGCATCAATGCCGGGGCCGCCGCGGCGGGACTGGGCGAGCTCGAGCCGCTCGACATGAACGACGCTCCTGCCGGCGCGGGTCCTGCGCGCTATTGGCACTTTCCGGGCGCGGCGGGAACGGTTGGCTTTATTAGCGCCATGTCCAACCATTTTTGTGCGAATTGCAACCGTCTGCGCCTGACGGCCGATGGCAACGTGCGTCCGTGCCTGTTTAGCGATGCCGAGTATTCGGTGCGCGACGCCCTGCGCCGTGGTGATGATATGCAGGTACTTTCGATTTGGCGCGATGCCGTCGCCCACAAACCGCAGGAACACGCGATAATTGAGGGCACGCAACGATTTATGTCCCAAATCGGAGGATGATCATATGGCCAAGAGCAGGTACGCCGATGCCACCAAGGCCGCTCGCAGGGCCGCGATGTCTGCCCACAAAGTCACGGCTGCGGCCGGCGATGCCGCCATGGTCGCGCAGCCGACTGTCAGCGCTGTCTCCGAGCCCGCCCGTGACGCCCGTCGCGACGAGCTGACGCACGTGGACGCCAAGGGCGAGGTGCGCATGGTCGACGTGTCCGACAAGGCCGAGACCCATCGCATTGCCATCGCCGAGGGCACCATCCTTATGCACCCCGAGACGCAGGCCATGGTGCTGCAGGACCGCGCCAAAAAGGGCGACGTGCTTGCCTGCGCGCGCGTGGCAGGCATCATGGCCATCAAGCGCACGAGTGACATCATTCCCATGTGCCATCCGCTGCTCATTACCAAGAGTAAGTGCGACATTGCGCCCATCGCTCCGGCGGGGACGCCGGCCGAGGACGTGCCTGAGGGCTGGGCGCCGGTGCGCGCGGACGGACAGGTTGGCTTTCACGTGCTGGTCACGGCCGGCGTGACGGGCAAGACGGGTATCGAGATGGAGGCGTTGACCGGCGCGAGCGCCGCGTGCCTAACGATCTTTGACATGTGCAAGGCCGTCGACCGCGGCATGGAGATCGTCGACGTGCGCCTGCTGCACAAGGAGGGCGGCCGCTCGGGCGTGTGGGATCGTGCAGAGCGTCAGGCCGCTGCTGTTGAGGCTGCGGGCGTCGACGGCAGCGCGCCCTCAAGCGCGCCTGCTTCGGTCGCACCCATAGCTCCCGCCCCGGCCGTCCCCGCGATCGCGTTTATCGGCTACCAAAACTCGGGCAAGACCACGCTCGTCGAGAAGGTTATCGCCGAGCTCACCCGCCGTGGCCTGCGCGTGGGTTCGCTCAAGCATCACGGGCACCACGGCTTTGATATCGACGTGCCCGCTAAGGATACCTGGCGCCATCACCAGGCTGGATCCAAACACGTGGGCCTCATCTGCGCCACGCGCTGGGCGGAGTACGCCGACACGCGCGAGGAGGACGAGATGCCCGCGCGCGAGCTGCTGTCGCGTTACAACGATGTCGATGTGGTGATCATCGAGGGCTACAAGACCGAGGGCTTCGACAACATCGTGGTCGCGCGCTCCGGTGTCGACCGTCTGCGCGGCAAGAGCTCGCTCGACCTGGTCGACGGCCGCACGCTAGCCCTTGCCTGCAACGAAGCCCTGGCACGCCAGGCATTCGATGCCGGCTTTGCGACCCGAGCCATCAACATCAACGACGCCCGAGCCATCTGCGATCTGATCCAAGATCATCTGGCCTAAAACCTGCTAAAAAGGGACAGGTTTAT
>NZ_CAAKNY010000025.1 GCF_901212495.1 Collinsella aerofaciens
AAAACCTTGCGCCTGGCCTTCGGCGGCGCGGCCGGATGGTGGAATTGTGTACAGCCCGGTTTTCCGTTGACCGACGCCGGGGTCCCCGCCATAATACTTTCGGTTCACGCACGAATCCGCTGCCAGAGACAGCCGGCGCAAACGGGCATCGCCCGCGAGCTTAATGGGATATCCCGCCAGCCGAGGTGGTCGAGTAGATATGTCTTCTCGCCCCCGTCGCTCATGCAGCGCGGGGGCTTTCTTTTTGGACATGCCCCCGTCACGTCCTTGTGGCGGACCGTGCCCGGAAAGAATTCGAGGAGGTGTAATTCATGCCCCAGCAGTACAAAATCGACAAGGTTGCAGAGATCGAGTCCCGTATCGCCGAGAACGCCGGTCTGTTCGTCGTCAACTACAACGGTCTGACGGTTAAGCAGGCTCAGGAGCTGCGTCATCAGCTTCGCGAGTGCGGCGCCGAGATGAAGGTCTACAAGAACAACCTGGTCAAGATCGCCCTCAAGAACCAGGAGCAGCCCGAGATCGACGAGATCCTCGCCGGCCCCGTCGCTTATGTGTTCTACGAGACCGAGCCGGTCGAGGCCGCTAAGGCCCTTAAGGACTTCTCCGCCAATTCCAAGGGTGTCCTTGAGATCAAGGGTGGTATCTCCGACGGCAAGGCCGTTTCCGCTGATGATGTTAAGGCTATCGCCGAGCTGCCCACCAAGGATCAGCTTCTCGGTCAGATCGCCGGTCTCATCTCCGGTTTCGCTCGCGACATCGCTGTCTGCGTCAACGGCGTTTCCTCTGGTCTCGCTCGTTCGATCCAGCAGGTCTCCGAGCAGAAGGCAGCCTAGTCGCTGTTTTCACCCGCGGCGGCAACGCCGCACCCCTGGCGCATTCGCGCCGTGTTTTAACTGATCTCCGTGCACAGACACGGAAACCGAAAGGACTTAGAAATGGCTAAGCTTACCACCGATGAGATCATCGATGCTCTTAAGGAAATGACCCTTCTCGAGGCTTCCGAGCTCGTCAAGGCTATCGAGGACACCTTCGGCGTTTCCGCCGCTGCTCCTGCCGCCGTTGTCGCCGCTCCTGCTGCTGGCGCTGCCGAGGCCGAGGAGAAGACCGAGTTTGACGTCGTGCTCGAGGGCTTCGGCGACAACAAGATCCAGGTCATCAAGGCCGTCCGTGAGCTCACCAGCCTTGGCCTGAAGGAGGCCAAGGAGGTCGTCGAGGGCGCTCCCAAGGCTGTTCTCGAGGGTGCCAAGAAGGAGGACGCCGAGGCTGCCAAGGAGAAGCTCGAGGCTGCTGGCGCTGCTGTCACCCTCAAGTAATCAGGCTTTCTTGCCAGATTTCTTTGCAGACGGGGCTCGCTATGCGAGTCCCGTCTTTTTTGTTTTTAGCCCCTCATTCCCATTGCTCGACACGCAGAACGCCGCTGTCTTCGCCGTGCCAATCCCGTTACCGCTGGGGCCAAAAATTGCAGCATTCGACCAATAATTTGCGTTGACCTGCTGAAGAATTGCGTTTGCCTTACGGCGACGTATGTCTCCGGCGGTAAGATACTCCGGTATCGCAATTTGGTCTGCGGCCGTTGTGCCGCACGCACAGGGCGTATTCTGCGCCTGCGAAAGGATCCTTGAATAACATGAAGGCAATCATCCCCGCCGCCGGTCTTGGCACGCGTTTTCTGCCTGGCACCAAGTGCACGCCCAAAGAGATGCTGCCGGTGCTCGACAAGCCGGTCATTCAGTATGTCGTCGAGGAGGCACTCGACCCCGAGGAGGTCGACGACGCCATCATCGTTACCTCTCCCGGTAAGCCCGAGCTGCTGAGCTACTTCCAGCCCGATCGCTCGCTCGAGAATCTGCTGCGCGAGCGCGGTAAGGATGCTTACGCCGATGCCGTCGCCCACGCGGGCGGCATGCCGGTCGACTTCCGTTATCAGTACGAGCCCAAGGGCCTCGGTCATGCCATTCGCTCTGCTGCCGACGCCGTGGCAGGGGAGAACTTCCTGGTTCTTCTGGGCGACTACGTTGTGCCTAACCGTGACATCTGCGACAAGATGCTTGCCGTTTCCAAGGAGCACGGTGGCGCTTCGGTTATCGCCGTCGCCGCTTGCTCGCCCGAGGAGGTCAGCCGCTATGGCGTTATCGCCGGCGAGCGCGTCGGTTCGCTCGAGGGCGCCGAGGGCGTTGCCGATGCCGAGCCGGGCGCTGTCTGGCGCATCGGCGGTCTGGTTGAGAAGCCCGCTCCCGAGGCGGCTCCATCCAACCTGTACATCGTCGGTCGCTATCTGCTGAGCCCGCTGGTCATGGACCTTCTTGCCGACCAGCAGGCCGGCAAGGGCGGCGAGATCCAGCTTACCGACGCCATGGCCCGCTCGCTCGACCGCGAGGCTATGTACGCTGTCGTCATCGACCCGCTGTCGGGCTACGACACCGGCACCCCGTCTGGCTGGATGGCCACCAACGCCCTCATGGCCGCAAGTGATCCTCGCTTTGCCAGCGCCTTCTGGGATGCCATCGACGAGCGCGGCGGTCTAAAGCGTTAACGCGGTTTTACCAAACCGCGTAACGGCTCGACGCTGCACGGGCATCAGAGCGACAATTTGCCATTCAAAGAGGGCGGCATGACCAGAAGGTCAATGCCGCCCTCTTTTCATGTCAACTTGTTCGCTCTGATGCCCGTTCGCTATCAGCCCTCTACCTGCTGATCTGTCTTGGCCGAAACGGTACGGGTGCGGACTTCGGTCTGCACCCGTTCTTTATTCGGGCTGTGTCGGGGCTCTGGAAACTGCGGCCCATTTTTTGGCTGAATTCCGGCTCGTACTTTCCCAAACAGGTTGGTTGCGGAAACTACGACCCAGAATATCGGCTCAGAACGGGATGCAGTTTCCCGGCCGATGCCCTAACGGAAAGCACATCCCAGTTGAGGGCCTCAAAACGGGATGCGCTTTCCGTCCGACCAACCCTTGCTTCGAGTTCGCCATTCAGTGCCGCGCATCAGCAGCACTGTTCACATAAAATATATGAACAGGTGTTCGATATATACCTATCTACCTGCATCTTTTCTGTCGAAAAACTTTGCTACTCCAAAAACTCAATCGCGTCAAGGCTTTTCTTGCCCAACGGTCGGTACCTGATAAACTATTAGGTTGCGATAACTGGCGAAGCTATGCCTCGCCAACCCACCGAGCATTTCCGTGAAGGAGGAAAAACCTGGTGACCTACGCATACACTGCCACTGAGCGCAAGCGCGTCAGCTTCGGGAAAATCCCGGAGGCCATGGAGCTCCCCAACCTTATCTCTGTTCAAAGGGAATCCTTTGAGCGTTTTAAGGACGAGGGTCTTCGTGAGGCGTTCAAGGAATCCAGCCCCATCCAGAGCCAGAACCATGTTCTCGAGGTTACCTTCGGCGAGCATCAGTTCGGCGACCCCGCGCACACCGTCGAGGAGTGCCGCGAGAAGGATATGACCTATCAGGCTCCGCTTCTGACCGACGTCCGTCTCACCAACAAGGAGACCGGCGAGATCAAGGAGCAGCTCGTCTTCATGGGCGACTTCCCCATGATGACTGATCAGGGCACCTTCATCATCAACGGTACCGAGCGCATCGTCGTCTCGCAGCTCGTCCGCTCCCCGGGCGTGTACTACAGCTCCGAGATGGATTCGGGCAAGCAGATCTACAAGGCCCAGATCATCCCGTCCCGCGGTGCCTGGCTTGAGTTCGAGGTCGACAAGCGCGACCAGCTCATGGTCTCCATCGACCGTAAGCGCAAGCAGAGCGCCACGATGTTCCTGCGCGCCCTTGGCATCGCCGTCACCAACGACGACATCATCGAGCTGCTCGGCAACTCCGATGTGATCAAGCGCACCCTGGAGCGCGATACCGCCCTCACCCGCGAGGACGCCCTCATCGAGATCTACCGTCGTCTGCGCCCGGGCGAGCCTCCCACCGTGGACGCTTCCCGCAGCCTGCTCGAGGGTCTGCTCTTTAACCCGCAGCGCTACGACCTGGCCCGTGTCGGTCGTTACAAGGTCAACAAGAAGCTCAACCTCACCACCGAGGAAGAGGTCACGGTGCTCACCGACGAGGATATCGTCGCGACGCTGCGCTACCTGCTGTCCCTCGCTGCCGGCGAGCAGGGCTTCAAGGTCGACGACATCGACCACTTCGGCAACCGCCGCATCCGCACCGTCGGCGAGCTCGTCGCCAACCAGTTCCGTATCGGCATGAGCCGTATGGAGCGCGTCGTCCGTGAGCGCATGAGCTCCCAGGACATCGACGAGATCACCCCGCAGTCGCTCATCAACATCCGCCCGATCGTGGCCTCCATCAAGGAGTTCTTCGGTTCCTCGCAGCTCTCGCAGTTCATGGACCAGGCGAACCCTCTGACCGGTTTGACCCACAAGCGCCGTCTGTCCGCACTCGGCCCTGGTGGTCTTGCCGGCCACAAGTCCGGCTCCAGCCGCCGCACCAACGTGCCGACGGCCGTCCGCGACGTTCACAATTCGCACTACAGCCGCATGTGCCCGATCGAGACCCCCGAAGGCCCCAACATCGGCCTGATCGGTTCGCTCGCCCTCTACGCCCGCGTCAACGAGTACGGCTTCATCGAGGCTCCGTTCCGCCGCGTCGAGAACGGCGTTGCCACCGACCAGATCGACTGGATGACCGCTGACGAGGAAGAGAAGCACGTCATCGCGCCGGCCAACACGCCGCTCGATCCCAAGACCAACGAGTTCATCACGACCGATGCCGAGGGCAAGATCGTTCGTCCGCATAGCGTGATTGCCCGTACCCGCGACTTCGACGGCTCCTTCGGCGCCCCCGCCGACGTGCCCGTCGAGGACGTCGACTACATGGACGTCTCGCCGCGCCAGATGCTCTCCGTCGCAGCCACGCTGATTCCGTTCCTTGAGCACGACGACGCCAAGCGTACGCTCATGGGCGCCAACATGCAGCGTCAGGCCGTGCCGCTGGTTCACCCTGCCGCTCCCTATGTCGGTACCGGCATGGAGCGTCGCGCCGCCCTGGACTCCGGCGAGGTCACCCTGGCCAAGAATGCCGGCGAGGTCATCTTTGCCGACGCCGCCAAGATCATCGTCAAGCATGCCGGCGGCATGGACGAGTATCACCTGGCCAAGTACCAGCGCTCCAACCAGTCCACCTGCATCAACCACCGTCCGCTCGTGCGCGTCGGTGACACCGTTGAGCAGGGCGAGCCCCTGGCCGACGGTCCTTCGACCGATCACGGCGAGCTCGCACTGGGCCAGAACCTCACCGTGGCCTACATGCCGTGGGAAGGCTTTAACTACGAGGACGGTATCGTCGTGTCCGAGCGCCTGGTGGCCGAGGACCTGCTGACGACCATCAACATCACCCGTCACGAGATCGACGCCCGCGACACCAAGCTCGGCCCCGAGGAGATCACCCGCGAGATCCCGAACCTCTCCGAGGACATGCTTGCCAACCTCGACGAGGACGGCATCATCCGCATCGGCGCCGAGGTCGGCCCTGGCGACATCCTGGTCGGCAAGGTCACGCCTAAGGGCGAGAGCGCTCTGACCGCCGAGGAGCGCCTGCTGCGCGCCATCTTCGGTGCCAAGGCTCACGACGTTCGCGACACTTCCCTTAAGATGCCTCACGGCGCGTACGGCCGCGTCATCGACGTCGTCCGCTTTAGCCGCGAGAACGGCGACGACCTGGCCCCCGGCGTCAACGAGCAGGTGCGCGTCTACGTCGCCCAGCGTCGTAAGATCCAGCAGGGCGATAAGATCGCCGGCCGCCACGGCAACAAGGGTGTTATCTGTAACGTTCTGCCGGTCGAGGACATGCCCTACATGGCTGACGGTACCCCGATCGACGTTATCCTCAACCCGCTGGGCGTTCCTTCGCGTATGAACGTCGGCCAGCTGCTCGAGTGCCACCTTGGCTGGGCTGCTGCCTGCGGTTGGGATACCGAGCAGGCCGACTCCGACAAGTACGTCCCCGGTCCGTTCTTCACCGCCACGCCCGTCTTCGATGGCGCCAAGGAGGACGAGATCGCCGAGGTCATTCGCCGTGCCAACAAGAACATGCTCAACAAGGCCACCGCTGCCTTTGGCGATCACATGCGCCCCGAGTTCGTCACCCAGCTTGACGAGCGCGGCAAGACCCGTCTGTTCGACGGCCGCACCGGCGAGGAGTTCCGCGAGCCCATTACCGTGGGTACGTCCTACATCCTCAAGCTCGGCCACATGGTCGACGACAAGATCCACGCCCGTTCGACCGGCCCTTACAGCTTGGTTACCCAGCAGCCTCTGGGCGGCAAGGCCCAGTTCGGCGGCCAGCGCTTCGGCGAGATGGAAGTTTGGGCACTGTACGCTTACGGTGCTTCCAACGTCCTGCAGGAGATCCTGACCGTCAAGTCCGACGATACCGTGGGCCGCGTCAAGACCTACGAGTCCATCGTCAAGGGCGAGAACGTTCCTGTCCCGGGTATCCCCGAGTCCTTCAAGGTTCTCGTCAAGGAGATCCGCTCCCTCGCACTGGACATCGAGCCCATGCACGATGCCGACGAGGACGCCTCCGCCCCTGTGACCGCCGAGGAGACCTCCGCTCTCGACGACCTGGCTGCGCTCGCCGGCGTTGACGCCGACGTCGAGGCCGAGGACGCCGAGACCGCCGAGGCGCCCGAGGCTGTCGCCGCCACGACCACTGATAAGGAGTAGTTGACTGTGGCAGATTTCGAAGCTACTGATTTTGACTCGGTAAAGATCTCCCTTGCCTCCGCCGACCAGATCCGTTCCTGGTCGCACGGCGAGGTCAAGAAGCCGGAGACCATCAATTACCGTACCCTCAAGCCCGAGAAGGACGGCCTGTTCTGCGAGAAGATCTTCGGTCCCGCCAAGGACTGGGAGTGCTCCTGCGGCAAGTACAAGGGCATCCGCTTCAAGGGCATCGTCTGCGAGCGCTGCGGCGTCGAGGTCACCTCGGCCAAGGTGCGTCGCGACCGCATGGGTCACATCGAGCTCGCCGCTCCCGTGTCCCACATCTGGTACTTCAAGAGCCCCACGAGCTTCCCGATGAGCCGTATGCTCGACATCAAGTCCAAGGACCTCGAGAAGGTTCTGTACTTTGCCAGCTACATCATCACCGAGGTCGACTATGAGGCTCGCGAGGCCGACGCCGACGACCTGCGCGAGGAGCTCGCCGCCGATCTGGAAGAGATCGATGCCGAGTGCGCCCGCCAGATCGATTCCCTCAAGGAGCAGGGCAACCCCGAGAACTTTGACGAGTTCTCCGATGAGGAGCCGCTGACCCCCGAGGAGATCGCCTCCGGCATCGTCGATATCGAGGAAGAGTGCAAGGACGAGAAGCAGCTCCGTACGGACGCCTTCAACGCCTTCATGAAGCTCACCGAGCGCGACCTCATCTCCGATGAGCCGCTGTTCCGCGAGATGACCCGCTACTACTCCATGTACTTCAAGGGTGGTATGGGTGCCGAGGCCGTCCGCGACCTGCTCGCTGCCATCGACCTTCCTTCCGAGGCCGAGAAGCTCAAGGCCATCATTGCCGACGAGGACTCCCAGAAGCAGAAGCGCGAGAAGGCCGTTAAGCGCCTCGAGGTCGTTGACGCCTTCCTGAAGGGTGGCAACAGCCCCGCGAATATGATCTTGGACGTCATCCCGGTCATTCCGCCCGATCTGCGCCCGATGGTCCAGCTCGACGGCGGCCGCTTTGCCGCGTCCGACCTCAACGACCTGTACCGTCGCGTGATCAACCGTAACAACCGACTCAAGCGCCTGCTCGACCTGGACGCCCCTGCGATCATCGTGAACAACGAGAAGCGCATGCTCCAGGAGTCCGTGGACGCCCTGTTCGACAACGGCCGTCGTGGTCGCCCGGTCTCTGGCCGTGGCGGTCGCCCGCTCAAGTCGCTCGCCGAGGCCCTCAAGGGCAAGCAGGGTCGTTTCCGTCAGAACCTGCTGGGCAAGCGCGTCGACTACTCCGGCCGTTCGGTAATCGTTACCGACCCCAAGCTGCTGCTGCATCAGTGCGGTCTGCCCAAGACCATGGCGCTGGAGCTCTTCAAGCCCTTCGTCATGAAGCGCCTGGTCGAGCTTGGCAAGGTCGAGAACATCAAGGGCGCCAAGCGCGCTATCGACCGCGGTGCCACCTTTGTGTGGGACATCCTCGAAGAGGTCATCGACGGCCGCGTCGTGCTGCTCAACCGTGCACCGACCCTGCACCGTCTGTCCATCCAGGCCTTTGAGCCGGTGCTGGTCGAGGGCAAGGCTATCCACCTGCATCCGCTGGTCTGCTCGCCCTTCAACGCCGACTTCGACGGCGACCAGATGTCTGTCCACGTGCCGCTGTCCAGCCAGGCTCAGGCCGAGGCTCGCGTGCTCATGCTCTCTGCGAACAACCTGCGCTCGCCGGCATCCGGCAAGCCGGTCAACATCCCCTCGCAGGACATGATCATCGGTGTGTACTACCTGACCCAGGTCCGCGACGGTCTGCCGGGCGAGAACCACGTGTTCGCCAGCTTCGACGACGCCCTGCACGCCTATGACTGCCGCTCCGAGGTCGACATGCAGGCCAAGATCCAGGTCCGTGTGTCCGCCGAGAACGCCAACGTCATCAACGAGGACGGCACCCGTATCTTCCGCGTCAAGAACGGCAAGAACGAGTTCGTCGACTACGACGTCACCGGCAACAAGACCGCGCGCTTCGAGACCTCTATCGGCCGCATCATCTTCAACCGCCAGTGCCTGCCCGAAGACTACGAGTTCATGAACTACAAGATGGTCAAGGGCGATGTGGCCAAGCTGGTTGCCGACTGCTGCGATCGTTACCCCGAGGCCAAGGTCGGCCCGATCCTCGACGCCATCAAGTACTCCGGCTTCCATTACGCTACCCGCGCCGGCCTCACCATCTCGGTGTGGGACGCTCTCATCCCTGATGAGAAGCAGGAGCTGCTCGACCGCGCCCAGGCTAACGTCGACCAGATCAACGAGTACTTCGAGGAGGGCTTCATCAACGAGACGGAGCGCCACATCGAAGTCGTTAACGAGTGGACCGCTTGTACCGACAAGGTCGCAGCGCTCATGCTCGACTTGTTCGACGAGGAGAACCCGCTCTACATGATGGCCGACTCCGGCGCCCGTGGTTCTAAGACCCAGCTGCGTCAGCTCGGCGGCATGCGTGGTCTGATGGCAGACATGTCCGGCGAGACGATCGACCTTCCCATTAAGGCGAACTTCCGCGAGGGCCTGCTGCCGCTCGAGTACTTCATTTCGACCTACGGCGCCCGTAAGGGCCTGGTCGATACCGCATCCCACACCTCGGACTCTGGTTACCTGACCCGTCGTCTGGTCGACGTGGCCCAGGACGTCATCGTCCGCGAGGAGGACTGCGGTACGCACGAGGGCGTCACCTACAACCTCATCATCCCCGGCACCACCGACCTCAACACCGACCTCGTCGGCCGTTGCTTCATTGAGGACGTCGTGGCTCCCGATGGCACCGTGCTCTTTGAGCAGGACGGCTACATCGAGAAGGTCGCCGACATCCAGAAGATGGTCGATGCCGGCCTCAAGAAGGTCAAGCTTCGCGCGCTGCTCACCTGCCGCTCCAAGTACGGCGTGTGTCAGAAGTGCTACGGCTGGGATCTTTCAACCCGTCGTCCGGTCGCCATCGGTACCGCGGTCGGCATTATTGCCGCCCAGTCCATCGGCGAACCCGGTACGCAGCTTACGATGCGTACCATTCACTCCGGCGGCGTCGCTGGCGTCGACGATATTACGCAGGGTCTGCCTACGGTCAGCCGTATGTTCGATATCGTCGGCAACGTCAACGAGAAGATCCTGGGTCGCGAGGCCGAGCTGGCTCCGTACTCCGGCCACCTCTCGATTAAGCCCGAGAAGTCCGAGTACGTGCTGACGCTCACCGACTCCGAGGATCACACCCGTGTCCTCGACGAGCGTCGCGTCCCCGCTTCGGTGCGCTTCATGCCCGAGATCGAGGACGGCTGCGAGGTTCGCGCCGGCGACCAGATCACCAAGGGATTCGTCAACGGTGCCATCAACGAGGACATGGCTTCCCTCGACGAGCTGCTCAACCAGCTCGTGGACACCGACGACGCCGAAGAGGCCAAGGACAAC